>CAVZTA010000009.1:0-449062 GCA_963778025.1 uncultured Chloroflexia bacterium
GAGGAGAAGCGAGCGCAGGACGAGGCCGATCGAGCGCGTCGCGCGCAGGAGCGCGACGAGCGAAAGCAACAACGGGCGGCGGGCAAGGCCGAGCGCGATCCGGATGCCGACGAGGCGCACGAGCTGGCGGCGGTCGGGCCCGGCAAGCCCGCGACGGCGACGGCGAACCGCTCGAGCGGGACGGCGCCAGAGCGCTGACGCCGGGCTACTGGCTACGCCGGCGGGCGCGCGAGGACCGGAGGTCGACTCCCGCCTCGCGGTCATGCGGTCCACATCGCGTGCGCCCGAAACGGGCGCCCGCCGCCGACGCAGGGGTGTGAACGCACTCGACGTACGGTCGTCGATGCATCTGAATGGTGAGAGCGCGTCCCAGGGACGGGCGGATGTGACGTGCCGCGTCCTCTCCGATCTGGGGGTGACGGCTTATCGGTGACGCACGGATCTCGGCGAAACGTGATGCCGACGTACGTAGGAGGTCCCAGCGATGGCGGTCCATGCTTTGGAGCACACCCTCGCCGCGTTCGTGGTCGACGACGGCAAAGCTGCACGTCGGTTCCTGGAGGTCGTCCAGAAGCTCGACAAGGACGACAAGAACGTCGAGATCGTCGACGCCGCCATCGCCGAGCGCACGAAGCGGGGTGGCGTCAAGGTCCACCAGACCAAGGACATGGGCGGCCGCAAGGGCGCGGTCGGTGGCGCGACGGTCGGCGTCGTCGTCGGCACGATGCTCCTCGGGCCCGCCGGCCCGCTCGTCGGCGGCGCGCTCGGTGGCACCCTCGCGGGGCTCTACGCGAAGTTCCGCGACATCGGCATCGACGACAAGATGATGAAGACCGTCGCGAAGGAAGTCGACAAGGGCAAGAGCGTCGTCTTCGTCGAGTACACGGGAAACTGGTCGGCGTCGATCGGCGCGGTCAGCGACGCGATCAGGGCCGAGCACGGCGTTCTCATCCACAGCACCCTCTCGGCCGAGAAGGCCGCCGCGCTCCGTGAGCTCGTGGAGCCCGCCGTCGAGGAGCTCGGCGGCGAAGAGGCGGTCGCCGACTACGAGGTGGAGACCGAGGGCGCACCCGCCGAGGAGGCGCCCACCGAGGAGGCCGCCCCCGAGCCTGTCGCCGAGGCTCCCGCTGCTGCGGCGGTCGCTGCGACGGCGGCGGCCTCAGGAGACGACCTCACCCAGATCAAGGGCATCGGCCCGAAGAGCGCCGAGGTCCTGACCGCCGCGGGCATCACCACGTACGCGGCGCTCGCGAGCATCAGTGAGCCCGACCTGCGGCGGACCCTCACGGATGCGCACGCGACCGTCCCCCGGGACGTGAACACCTGGGCGATGCAGGCCTCGTTCGCCGCGAAGGGCGACTGGCGCGGACTCGACGCCTTCGTCCGCCAGACGGAGCCGGAGGCGGCCGCACCGCGCGGACGCACGAACGGGCAGGGGCCGGCCGACGACCTGACGCAGTTGTCCGGGATCGGGCCCAAGGCCGCGAAGGCGCTCGCAGCCGGTGGCCTCACGAGCTACGACGCGCTGGCCAAGGCGAACGAGCCGGAGATCCGGCGCGTGCTGCACGACGGTGACATGGTCCCGCCGTCCAGCGTGTCGAGCTGGCCGATGCAGGCGAGCTACGCCGCGAAGGGCGACTGGCAGGGCCTCAACAAGTACAACCAGAAGCAGGCAGCGTCACGGTCGACCGCTCCGAAAGCGGCCAAGGCCGCCGCGGCGACGGCCGTCGCTGCGGCAGCCACGGAGCCCGACGACCTCACGCGCCTCAGCGGCATCGGTCCGCGCATGGAAGTCCTCCTCAACGAGGGCGGCGTGATGACCTACGACCAGCTCGCCCACCAAAAGCCGGAGGAGCTGCGGCTGATCGTCGCGCGCGGTGGCGCCCTGCCGCCGGCGAGCATGTCCACCTGGCCGGCGCAGGCTGCGTTCGCGGCCAAGGACGACTGGCACGGGCTCGAGGGCTACAACAAGAGCCACTGAGCCGTTTCCCTCGGTCCATCCAGGTCGAGGGACGACCTTCCCGGTGGATCGACCGGCCTTGAGCCGGTCGATCCACCGCTCCGTGATCACCCCGCCGCCCTCCAGTCCGGGACGCCACGAGGCGGCGGTATGCTCGCGGTGCAGATGGCGACGGACTCCCTGCCGAGCACCAGCGACCCTCGCGGCGCCGCGCGCTCCGCCGCACCCGCGCGCCGTTCGCCCGCACCCGCCGGTGCGCGCGTCGCGAAGACCCCGCGCTGGACGCCCGCGCCGATCCTCGTGCGCCATGTCCGGAACGGCATCGTCGAGTCCGTCCATCGCGGCGACGTCGTCGAGGTCGACGCGAGCGGACGGATGCTCCACGTCCTGGGTGACCCTGACCGGGTGGTCACGCTTCGCAGCACCGTCAAGCCGTTCGGCGCGGTGGCGCTGCTCGAAGCCGGCGGCGTCGAGGCGTTCGACCTGACCCCGGCCGACATCGCCCTCCTGAGCAGCTCGCATTCCGGCGAGGACCTCCACGTCCGGACGCTGCAGGCCATGTTCCGGCGCGCGGGCGTCTCGCAGGGGCTCCTCGCCTGCGGCACCGAGGGCATGCCCCTGGACCAGCTGACGGCAGCTCGGCTGGCGCGCGACGGCGAGCGGCCCAGCCCGGTGCGCCACATGTGCTCCGGGCAGCATGCGGTGTTCATCCTGCTCGCACGTCTGCGGGATTGGCCGCTCGAGGACTACTGGGAGACGGACCACCCGGCGCATGTCGCGTACCGCGAGGCCGTCGCGCGTGCCTACGCGGTCCAGCCGGAACGACTCCGGACGGCGCTCGACGGCTGTGGCGTGCTCACCTACGCGTTCCCGCTGCGCGAGGTCGCGAAGGCCTACGCGATGCTGGCCGACCCGTCGGCCCTCGCCACCGACGACCCGCGCGCGACGCTCGCACCGTTCCTGCTCACCGTTCGCGACGCGATGCTCGCGCATCCGGAGATGGTCGGCGGCAATCGCGACCGGCTCGATACCTCGCTGATGAAGGCGATCCCCGGTCGGGTCGTCAGCAAGGCGGGCATGGAGGCGTTGCGTGGGCTCGCGATCCTCCCGGGGCCGCGGGTCGGCGGCGCGACGAGCGGCGCGACCGGCATGGCCGTCAAGATCGAGGACGGCGACGGGTACGACCGCGGGACATGGGCGGCCTCGGTCGAGGCGCTGCGCCAGGCAGGGGTCCTCGAAGGGCAGGTCCTTCGGCAGCTGGGGCGCTACCACCGGCCGCAGATCCTCGACCCGCATGGCCGCCTGGGCGCCGAGTCGATCGCGGACTTCGAGCTGGCGCCGGTCGGCGAGCTGACGTCATGACGCCGGCGACCGACCCGTTCCGGGTCCTCGGGCTGACCGCCGGCGCGTCCCTCAACGAGATCCGGAGCGCGTACCGCCGGCTCGCCAAGCAGTACCACCCGGATACGGCGGGCGAGCGTGCGCTGCCGCGGTTCCTGGCCATCCAGGCGGCATACGAGCGGTTGGTCGACGGCGAGGGGCGGTTGCGGCCGGATCCGCTGCGCCCGCGCGCGCCGCGTGCCGGGTGGTCCGCCGATGCCGATCGCGCGCGGGCCACGCGTGACGCCTATCGGGCGCGCCGCGCCGGCTGGACGTCCTCGGCGTCGGGAGGTGCGGCCGCTGGGTCCGCGGGGACCGCTCCCGGTGCCGGATCGACGACCGGCCCGCGTCGGCGCACCGCCGATGGCGCCGGACCACGCGCCGGGACGGAATGGGCGACGAGCGGCGACCGGTCACGTCCCCCTGGCTCGCCGCCGCCCGCCGGAGAGCCCGGGACCCGGCGCCGGAAGACGCGGACCGCGACCCCCGGATCGACCACGTACGACGAAGCCGCCGAGACGCCGCTCGACCCGGAGTGGCAGGGCGCGGGCTGGTACGGACCCGCCTCGGGCACGTACTGGACGATCAACCCGCGCGAGTACGCCGATCCCCGCAAGCACGGGCCCGAGTACCAGGCGCGGGCTCGCCGCGCGGCCGAGGTCGAAGCCGACCGCGAACGCCGCCGACGCCGCGGCGAACCGGTGGACGACGACGGGCCGATCGATCCCGCGGCCGAGGAGCGCACCGCGGCCGCGGCGCCCGAGACCGGTGCCGAGGGCGCCAGCGCGGGCTGGGCGTGGACGCGGGACGCGACGCGCGGCCCGACGACCGGAGGCGCCGGCGCGCCCGGGACGACGACCGACGCCGGAGCCGGCGACTGGGCCGCCGACGCGTGGCACTACGCGTCCGAACAGGCGCAGGAGCCGACGGCCGCCGCGAACGACCCGGCCCGACGCGGTTCGCCGGCGGCCCGCGACCCCCGACGCCGAGCCGCTCCCGGATCTCGAGGCGCTCCTCGCCCGACTCGGCCCGCGGAGCCTGCGCGCGATGGCCGCCCGCGGCGATGCGCGCAGCCGCGTGCTCCTGGCCCTGCTGGCGTGGCCACCCATCGGGTTCGCGGCGGCCTCGCTGCTCGACGCCATCACCGGGTGTGCGGTCTTCTCGCCGGGCTGCACCCAGACGGCATCGATGCTCTCGGTCGCCGCCCAGCCGCTGATCGTGGGCGCGCTCGTGCTGGTGCCGGTGCTGGCAGCCGCGGCCGCGTTCGCGACCGTGGCCACGCTCCTCGTGACGCTGCCCCTGGCGGCCGCGCTGAGCGCGCTCCTGGGGCCGGATGTCGGGATGGGCCGCGGCATGCTGGTCGCGGCGGCGATCGGGACCTACCTCGTCGCGTTCGCGGCCGCGCTGCTTCGCGGGAGCGCCACGGCGACGCCGCAGCCGCCAGGCGAGGAAGCGCCGATATGAGCCGCCGCGACCCGGCGGACATCTCGGCGGCCGCCCAGGAATACCTGCTCGCCCTCCGCGTGATGGCCTCGGACGGGCGCCAGGCGACCGCGTCGCAGGTGGGCCGGCATCTGGGCGTGTCGACCCAGGCGTCGAGCGAGATGTTCAAGCGGCTGACCGCCGACGGGCTGGTCACGCACCCGGGCGGCCGCGACCTCGTCCTGACGCCGGCCGGGCGGGCCGCAGCCGACGCGATCTTCCGTCGTCACGCGTTGCTCGAATGGCTGCTCACGAGCGTCGTGGGTCTCGGGTGGGCGGAGAGCGACGAGGAGGCGGGGCGCCTGCAGGGCGCCATCAGCCCGCGGGTCGAGGCGAAGCTCGACGAGCTGCTGGGACATCCCGAGACGTGCCCGCACGGCAATCCCATCGACGCCGAGACGGCCCGCCGTCGGCCGCCCGGGATCCCGCTCGCGGAGGTCGAATCGGGTGCGGCCGCGACCGTGTACCGGATCACCGAGGAGGCGGAGGAAGATGCCGCGCTCCTGTCGTACCTCGAGGCCCGGGCGCTGACCCCCGGCGCCCACATCACGATCCTCGCGCGCTCGGAGTCGCTCAATTCGCTCACCCTCGACGGTCCTCGCGGGCCGGGCGACGCTCGGGCTGCGCCCGGCGGCGCTCATCCGCGTCCTGCCCGGCGAGGCCGACCCGGGCCTCTTCCACCGCCCGCCGGCACGCTGACCCGAGCGCCGGTCGGCGACGGCGCCGACCCCGCGGACCGCCTCCCATCGCTCGCCGATCCGCGCAGCTGCGCGGAGGCCAGCCCCCTCGACCCGCGCCCGACGGCCGCGCGTACCGTTGGGTCGACCCCATGACCTCCGCTCCCGCCACCGTGACGAACCCGGCCCTCCGCGATGCCGTCGCGGCATCCCACCTCGCGTCACTCCCGGCCGCGACGCTGGACCGGGTCCTCGCCGACGCCACGCTCCTCCGGGCGCCGGCCGGGTCCACGCTCCGCCGCGAGGGTGACCCCGGCGCGCACGTCGAGCTGGTGATCAGGGGCCTCATCCGGATCTATGTCGCCGCGCCGGACGGACGCACGCTGACCATCCGCTACGCGCGGCCCGGGGCGCTGATGGGCGCCGTCTCGCTGTTCCGTCGCGGCTATGTGCTGCCCGGATCGATCGGCGCGGTCGTCGACAGCGAGGTCCTCGCGCTCCGGGCGACCGTCTTGCAGCAGCTCGCCCAGACCGACCTCGACGTCGCCCACGCCCTGAACGTGGAGCTCGCCGAGCGCGTCGCGGGGTTCACCGGCGGGATCCCCGGCAGCGTCTTCGCGACGGTCCGCCAACGCGTGGCGAGTCATCTCCTGGACCTCGCCGCCGATCGGCGCCAGGGCCCGGAGCTCATCGCGCCGATCTCGCAGCAGGAGCTCGCTGCCGCGGTCGGGACCGTCCGCGAAGTCGTCGTCCGGGTCCTGCGGGAGCTCCGCGACGAAGGGCTGGTGACGACCAGTCGCGGCGGCATCCTCCTGCTCGCGCCGGAGCGCCTCCTGGGCGAGACGTTCGGGGCGAGTGGGACCTGGGTTCCTCCCGGGGCGAACGCGGGTCGCTGACGTCCCGGCGCGGTCACCGCACCGTGCCTGACGACCACGTCGTGCCGGGGAGCCACCGATGCCGCCGTTCCACTTCGCCGATCTCGCACTCAGCGCCGCGCGCCGCGCCGAGGAGGACCCCACCTCCCAGGTGCGCCGCCTGTACGACCGCCCGGACGCGCCGCCCGACCCACCCGACCCGATCCGCGACGTTCGGGACCTCAAGGCGTGGTGGCGGCTCGATCGCATCGCCGAGGTGCTCGGGTCGATCCGCGGCACCACCATGGCGCGCAGCGACGCGACCGCCGGGCCGCCCGAGCGCGGGGACGGAGGCCACCTGACCGACCCGCGGCGCGGGGCGCTAGCATCGGGGGATGCCCCCCTCGAACCCGACGCTGCGCGTCCGGATCGCGCCCAGCCCCACGGGGCCGTTGCACATCGGGACCGCGCGGACCGCGCTGTTCAACTTCCTGCATGCTCGCCACGAGGGGGGCACGTTCCTCTTCCGGCTCGAGGACACCGACGTCGCCCGGAGCACCGAGGCGTTCGAGCGCGACATCCTCGACGGGCTGCACTGGCTGGGCATCACCTGGGACGAGGGACCGGGCGTCGCGGGGGCGGATGACGTCGGGCCGTACGCGCCATACCGACAGATGCAGCGCCTCGAGCGCTACGCGGAGGCGGCCGCCCGGCTGCTCGCGGAGGACCTCGCGTACCCGTGCTACTGCACGCCCGAGGAGCTCGACGCCGACCGCAAGGCCCAGGAGGCCGCGAAGCTGCCGCCGCGCTACGTGGGCCGGTGTGCCCACCTCACGGCGGACGAGCGCGCGGAGCGCGAGGCCGAGGGCCGCAAGGGCGCCCTCCGCTTCCGCGTCCGCGAGGGCGTCGTCGCGTGGGACGACCTGGTCCGCGACCGGATCGAGATCGATACGTCCAACCTCGGCGGGGACTTCGTCATCGTGCGCGGCGACGGGACGCCGCTCTACCACTTCACGGTCGTCGTCGACGATGCGGCGATGCGCATCAGCCACGTCATCCGCGGCGAGGATCACATCAGCAACACGCCCAAGCACATCCTGCTGTTCGAGGCGCTCGGCTACGGCGTGCCGGCGTTCGGTCATCTGCCGCTGATCCTCAACCCGGACGGCTCCAAGATGTCCAAGCGCAAGACCCAGACGGCGGTCGCCGACTACCGGGCCCAGGGCTTCCTGAAGGAGGCGCTCGTCAACTACTTCGCGTTCCTCGGCTGGAACCCGGGCACCGACGACGATGTGCTGACCATGGACGAGCTCATCGAGCGCTTCGACATCGCGCAAGGTCCAGAAGGGCGGAGCCCGCTTCGACCGCGAGCGCCTGGAGTGGCTGAACGGCCAGTGGATCCGCCGGCTCGACGACGACGACCTCATCGACCGCCTGCGGCCGTTCCTCCAGGCAGCGGTCGAGAGCGGCCGGCTCGATCGGATGCCGACGGACGACGAGGTCCGCGCGCTGCTGCCGGTCATCCGCGAGCGGCTGCCGACCCTCGCCGCGGTCATCGATCTCGTCGGGTTCCTGTGGGTCGACCGGATCACGCTCGACACCGGGCTGCTCGTCCCGAAACGGTGGGACGCGGCAACGACGCGCGACGGACTGACGGCCGCGCGGGAGACGCTCGCCGCCCACGACGCCGTCACCTGGGAGGCGGAGGAGCTGGAGGCGTCGCTCCGGGCGCTGGTGGACGCGCGCGGCTGGAAGGCCGGCGACCTGTTCATGGCCATCCGCGTCGCGACCACGGGCCTGACGGCGACGCCGCCGCTGTTCGACACGCTGGTCGCGCTGGGCCGGGATCGGACGCTCGCCCGGCTCGATGCGGCGATCGCCGCGCTGGGCGACGCGGCCCCGGTCGGGTCGTGAGGATCCGCTACACCGAGTCGCTCGATGAGGTCGCCCCTGCGGATCTCCAGGGTTTCTGGGCCGGCTGGCCGACGCCAGCCGTCGCCCGAGGTCCACCACCGGATGCTCGCCGGCAGCGAGGCGATCGTGCTCGCCATCGACGACGACGCGGGTCGACGGGTCGTCGGGTTCATCCATGCCATCGGTGATGGCGTGCTGACGGCGTTCATCCCGAGCCTCGAGGTGCTGCCCGAGTACCAGGGGCGGGGGATCGGCACGGAGCTGGTGCGACGGCTGCTCGCGCGGCTCGACGACCGCTACAGCGTCGACCTCGTGTGCGACGACGACCTCGTGCCGTTCTACGAGCGCCTGGGCCTCCAGCGCTGGGGCGCGATGATCCGGCGGAACCGCGGCGCGATCGCCGCGCTGAACGGGACGGCGGTCGACCCGTGATCACGAAGGACGACGTCCAGCGCTGGATCGACGCGTACATCGCCGCCTGGCGAGCGTACGACGAGGCCGCGATCGGCGCCCTGTTCACCGAGGACGCGGAGTACCGCTTCTTCCCGGCGGACCCGCCGTACGTCGGCCGCGATGCGATCGTCGAGGCGTGGGTGCGCCCGACCGGGTTCGCGAGCGCGCGTGACGAGCCCGGGACATGGGAGGCGGCCTATGAGCCCTGGTCGCTGGACGACGCGGGACGCGCCGTGATCGTCGGCTGGAGCCGCTACTGGACCGACGCGACCCGGACAGAGCTCGAGGACGTGTACGACAACGCCTACCTCGTCGAGTTCGCCGCCGACGGCCGATGCCGCTCGTTCATCGAGTTCCACGTCCGCCGCCGCGAGCCGCCCCCCAGCGGACCGCCGAGCTGACAACACGCCGTTAACGGAGCCGTTCGATGCTCGCGCCGATGGCTCGAACGATCCTCGTCGTCGAGGACGAGACGACGCTCCGCGAGACGCTCGCGGAAGCGCTGGAGGCGGAGGGGTATCGAGTCGTCACCGCCGCGGACGGCCGCGAAGCGCTCGAGCGCTTCCGGGGGGAACGTCCCGACCTCGTCCTCCTCGACCTCATGCTGCCCGAGCTCAGCGGGGTCGAGGTCACCCGGATCATCCGCGCCGAGTCCGGCGTGCCGATCGTGATGCTCACCGCGAAGGACGCCGAGGTCGACAAGGTCGTCGGCCTGGAGCTCGGCGCCGACGACTACGTCACGAAGCCGTTCTCGCTGCGCGAGCTCGCCGCTCGCATCCGCGCGCTCTTCCGCCGCTCCGAACAGCGGGCGTCCGAGCCGGCGCCGATGCACGTCGACCTGGGCCGGGTCCAGCTCGACCTCGCCGGGCATCGGCTCCTCCGCGATGGCGTCGAGCTGCCGCTCAAGCCCAAGGCGTTCGAGCTCCTCGCGTTCCTGGTCCGGCATCCGGGCCAGGTCTTCACCCGCGATCAGCTGCTGGAGCACGTCTGGGGATACGACTACGCGGGCGAGACGCGGACGGTCGACGTCCACGTCCACTGGCTGCGCTCGCGCCTCGAGGAGGATCCGGCGAGCCCGCAGTTCCTGCACACCGTCCGCGGCGTGGGCTACGTGTTCCGGAGGCCCGCTGCGACCGCCTGACGGTGCGACGATGCGGTCATGAGCAACAAGACCCTCGGCCTGCCCGACGACGTCCACGCCTACCTCATCGAGCACGGCGTCCGCGAACCCGAGCTCCTCACCCGGCTGCGCGCGGAGACGGCGACGATGCCGAACGCGCAGATGCAGATCGCGCCGGAGCAGGGCGCGTTCATGGGCTGGCTGGTCGAGACACTGGGCGTCCGGCGAGCGCTGGAGCTCGGGACGTTCACCGGCTATTCGTCGCTGGCGGTCGCGTTGGCGATGCCCGATGACGGGCGGATCACCTGCCTCGACATCTCGAAGGAGTACACGGACGTCGCGCGACGCTACTGGCGGGAAGCGGGCGTCGAGCACAAGGTGGACCTCCGGCTGGGACCGGCGCTGGCGTCGCTTGCGGATCTCAAGTCAGAGGGCGCGGCCGGGACATTCGACTTCGCGTTCCTCGACGCGGACAAGGAGCCGTATCCGGACTACTACGAGGCCATCCTTGAGCTTCTCAAGCCCGGCGGCGTGCTGCTGATCGACAACGTCCTCGCCGACGGGAAGGTGGTCGATCCCAACCCTTCGAGCGCGTCGGTGCAGGCGATCCAGCGCCTCAACGATCGGATCGTCCGCGACGAGCGCGTCAGCGCGGTGCTGATGCCCATCGCGGACGGCCTGACGTTCGTCCGGCGCCGCTGAGCGAGGGCGGTCCTCCAGGCGGTCGTGCACGCGGTGCGCCCTGCGACGGATCGCTCAGCGACCGGGAGGGTCAGGTCCCCTTCGCGAGGATGCCTTCGATCACCTCGGCGGCGTCCTCGACCCCGTCGATCGCGTCCTCGAGCGTGCCGTAGATCTCACGCAGCCGCATCACGTCGAGCGGGTCCATCCGCTCCCGGAACAGCCGCCCGATCGCCTCGCGCGACAGGGTGTCGGCCTCGTGCTCCAGCTCGTGGATCCGAACGAGATGCGGGGCCACGCCCTTGAACCCGTCGAGCAGCCGGATCGCCTCGAGCAGCGATCCGGCCTGCTTGGCGAGGATGGCCGCCAGGCGCTGCATCTCCGGGGTCGGCGCGCTGATGTCGTAGATCACGCAGGTCTCGGCGGCCGACTGGATGAGATCGACGACGTCGTCGAGCTGGACCGCCAGGGTGTGGATGTCGTCGCGGTCGAACGGCGTGATGAACGAGCGCTCGAGCCGGGCCGCGATGTCCCGGTCGATCTCGTCGCCACGCTTCTCGAGCGTCTGGATCTCGGCGACACGCTCGTCGAGCCGGTCGTAGCTCGCGAGCATCGCCTCCAGCGCGCGCGCGGCGGCCAGGAGGTTCTCGGCGTCCTCGGTGAACGCGGCGAGGAACTTCTCGTCACGCGGGATCAGGCGGACCATCGATAGCACCTCGCAGGCGGTCGGAGGGTGAAGGGCGGCGTCGTCATGCGATCCCCACGGTGTCCAGGACGAGCCAGGTCAGCGCGCTCATCGCCCCGGCGGCCGGCATCGTCAGGACCCACGCGATGAGGATGCTGCGGGCGACCCCCCAACGGACGCCGCGCGGTCCACGGGCCGTCCCGACGCCCATGATCGCGCTGGCGATCACCTGGGTCGTGCTGACCGGCATGCCGAAATGGGCCGTGCCGACGAGGACGGTCGCGGCGGTCGTCTCGGCGGCGAACCCGGAGATCGGCTCGAGCTCGACCACGCGTTGGCCCATCGTCCGCATGATCCGCCAGCCACCGACCGCGGTCCCGGCCGACAGCGCCGTCGCCGACACGACGATGACCCAGTTCGGCACCTCGACCGTCGAGATGACCCCGGCGCTGAACAAGGCGAGCGTGATGATGCCCATCGTCTTCTGGGCATCGTTCGAGCCGTGCGCGAACGCCATATACGCCGCGGAGAACACCTGGAGCCGGCGGAAGACGTTCGCGAGCGTCCGGCGATGGACGGCCCGGAAGGTCCAGTACAGGACGATCATGAACAACAGCGCACCGGTGAACCCGATGACCGGGGAGCTCACGAGCGGGATCAGGACCTTGTTGACGATGCCGTCGATCTTCAGCGCTCCGACGCCGGACGCGATGATCGTGGCGCCCAGCAGCCCGCCGATGAGCGCGTGACTGCTGGAGCTCGGTAGCCCCAGGCGCCACGTGAACAGGTTCCAGGCGATCGCGCCGATGAGCGCGGCGGCCACGACCGCCTGTGTGGTGGTCTGCTCGTCGACCAGCCCGGCCCCGATCGTCTTCGCGACGGCGGTGCCCGCGAACGCGCCGATGAAGTTGAAGGCCGTGGCCATCGCGATCGCCGCGGCAGGTGCCAGCGCCCGTGTCGCGACCGACGTCGCGATCGCGTTCGCCGTGTCGTGGAAACCGTTGATGTAGTCGAACGCGACCGCGAGGACGATGATCGCAAGGAGCATCGGGTCCACGGGATGGATGGCCTCCATGTCGCGTCGCCCATGCCGGATGGGCCCAGTCGCGCGGGACGATACCGGACCGCCCTGCCCGCGAGTTCACCGTTCGATCACGATGCGTTGACGCACGCGACGCAGGGTTCGGACACGGACGCTCCCGGCGTTCGCCGGCAGCGTCCTCGCCGGAGCGATCGTGCGGCGTGTCGCGCGCGACGTCCGGCGCCGACGATCCGGCCCTGCGGGGGACGGGCCGAACGCCCGCGGCTATCCTTCCGCGATGCGCCTGTCCCACCTGTTCTTCACCACGCTTCGCGACGATCCGTCCGAGGCGGAGATGCCGTCGCATCGGCTGCTGCTGCGCGCCGGGTACGTCCGCCAGCTGGGCTCGGGGCTGTACTCGCTGCTGCCGCTGGGCTTTCGCGTGACGCAGCGGGTGGAGCAGGTCATCCGCGAGGAGATCGACCGGATCGGCGGCCAGGAGATGGAGATGCCGGTCGTGCATCCGGCGGAGCTGTGGCGCGAGTCGGGACGCTACCAGGAGATCGGCCCCGAGATGGTCCGGTTCAAGGACCGCGCGGGCCGCGACTCGGTCATCGCGATGACGCACGAGGAGGTCGTGGCCGATCTCACCCGCGACCTCGTGCGCAGCTATCGCCAGCTGCCGATGATCGTCTACCACTTCCAGACGAAGTTCCGCGACGAGCCGCGCGCGCGGGGCGGGCTCATCCGCGTGCGGGAGTTCGTGATGAAGGACTCGTACACGCTCGACCGCGACTGGGCGGGGCTCGACGAGAGCTACCAGAAGCACTACGAGGCGTACTCGCGGATCTTCGAGCGGCTCGGCCTGGAGGCCATCCCCGTCAGCTCCGACGTCGGGATGATGGGCGGCACCGAGGCCCACGAGTTCATGGTCCTCAACCCGTACGGCGAGGACACGCTGGTGGTCTGCGAGGCATGCGGCTACGCCGCGAACCAGCAGATCGCGCCGACCGTCGCGCCGGCGATCGAGGCCGAGGAGCGCCCGGCCCGCCGCGGAGATCGCGACGCCTGACGCGACCACGATCGAGGCGCTGGCGACCTTCCTCGGCGTGCCCCGGTCGCGCACCGCGAAGGCGGCGTTCTTCGTGGCGGGCGACGGGCGCTTCGTCGTCGCCATCGTGCGCGGTGACTACGAGGTCAACGAGACGAAGCTCGTCAACGCGCTCAAGGTCATCGGCGGCTTGCGCCCCGCGCAGGTCGAGGAGATCACGGCGCGCGGGATGCAGCCGGGCTACGGGTCGCCGATCGGGGCGCGCGACGCCGTCGTCGTGGTGGACAGCATCGCGGCCGCCTCCCCGAACCTGGTCGCCGGGGCGAACAAACCCGGCTTCCACCTCCGGGACACGAACGTGCCGCGCGACTACACGCCCGACGTCATCACCGACATCGCGAACGTCCGCGAGGGCGACCCGTGTCCCAGCTGCGGCGGCGCGATCGCGCTCCGCAAGGGCATCGAGGTCGGCAACATCTTCAAGCTCGGCACGAAGTACACGGAAGCGCTCGACGCCCGGTATCTGGGCGAGGACGGCGAGCGGCATCCCGTGGTCATGGGCTCGTACGGCATCGGGCTGGGCCGGAACGTCGCGTGCATCGTCGAGGCGCACCACGACGAGAAGGGCATCATCTGGCCGCGCGAGGTCGCGCCCTACGCCGCGCATCTCGTGGCGCTCAGCGCCTCGAAGGAGCCCCAGGTCCGCGAGGTCGCGGATCGGCTCCACGACCTGGCGGCATCCGCGGGTCCGCGCTACGAGATCCTGTACGACGATCGCGACGAGTCGCCCGGCGTGAAGTTCAACGACGCCGAGCTGCTGGGCATGCCCACCATCCTCACGGTCTCACCGCGCTCGCTGGCCGCGGGCGGTGTCGAGGTCAAGGATCGGGCCACGGGCGAGAAGTCCATCCGCTCGATCGAGGAGGTCGAGGCGATGCTCACCGGCGAGGCACCGACGTCCTGAGCGAGCGCACGCCGGGGGCCGTGGCCGCGAGGAGATCCGTCCACGTGCCCGCCGGCCGCACGCGGATGCACGCCGAGGAGGTCCTGACCGAGCCGGCGCTCGTGCGAGCGCTGCTGCTCGACCAGTTCCCGGCGCTGGCGGAGCTGCCGCTCGAGCTCGTTCCGTCGTTCGGGACGGACCACGATGTGTATCGCGTCGGAAGCGAGCTGTCAGCGCGACTGCCACGCATCGCGTGGGCGCTTCGTCAGGCCGAGACCGAGGCCGCGTGGATGCCGCGGTTCGCGCCGCACCTGCCGGTCGCTGTCCCGGAGGTCGTGTC
Source organism: uncultured Chloroflexia bacterium (assembly GCA_963778025.1). Taxonomy (GTDB): domain Bacteria; phylum Chloroflexota; class Limnocylindria; order Limnocylindrales; family CSP1-4; genus CAVZTA01. The sequence goes on from CAVZTA010000009.1 coordinate 14,562, forward strand.
GACCGGTGTTCCGGGCCACGGCTACCCCTTCGCGTGGTCGCTCCACCGCTGGCTGCCAGGCGAAGCGGCGACGACCGCGTCGTTCGACCGGGATGAGGCGGCGCTCGACCTGGCGCGCTGCATCCACGCGCTGCAGGCGATCCCGACGACGGGTGCCCACCCGCGCTTGCCCGGGGCCCGTGGCGGACCGCTGCTCGAGGCCGACGCGGGCGTTCGTGACGCCGCCGCACGGCTCGATCCCACGCGTGACGAGGGCATGGAGGAAGCGGAGGTCGTCGCCGCGTGGGACCGTTCTCTGGCCGTCCCGGCGTACCAGGGTCCTGGCGTCTGGGTCCACGGCGACCTGCTCCCGGGTAACCTGCTGCTCGATGGCGAGCGGCTGTCGGCAGTCATCGACTGGGGTGGCCTGAACGTCGGTGACCCGGCGTGTGACTTGCAGCCCGCGTGGCACGTGTTCGAGGGCTCGAGCCGCGACCGCTTCCGGGACGCGATGGACGTCGATGGCGCGACCTGGCGGCGAGGTCGGGGCTGGGCGCTGCAGGCCGTTGTCGGCATCGACTACTACCGCGACACGAACCCGAGCATGCACCTGCAGGGGATCCGCGCAGTCCGGGCAGCCCTCGAGGACTGGCGCCGCGACCCCTGATCGCACGCGGGGACGGTCAGTCGCGCTCCGCGCTCCGCGCTACGAGATCCTGTACGACGATCGCGACGAGTCGCCCGGCGACGGGCGCTGACGGGCGCTCAGACGACGCCGTGAGCGAGCGCCACGGCGAGCTCGGCATTCCGCTGCGCGAAGCCGCGCCAGGCATCCGGCGTCGCGGCCAGGTGGGCTTGCGCCCCGGCATCGCCACATGGCCGCTGCGTCCAGGTGCACAGGCGACCGGCGCGGACCTCGAAGCGCACGAGGAGGCCGTCGTGCCAGCCGTAGACGTCGAGATCCCCGGCGTCCGCGGTCGTCACACGCTGGGGGCTGGTGATCCAGTCGAGGGCATCGATCTCCGCCTGGACGCGTCCGGCGAGCTCGAAGGCAAGCGCATCGGACGCGCGATCGCGGGCGTGCTCCAACGCCGTACGCGCCAGCGCCACGTCCGCGGGTTCCCGCCCGAGCACGCCGGCGATCGTCGCGACGACGCGGTCGCGATCGACCTCGGCGACGCCACGCAGCCGAGCCATCTCGCGCTCCGCGCCACTCAGGGTGCGAGCGGTATAGGCGAGCGGCAGGATCCGGTGGAGTCCGCTGACCGCCTGCCGGACGCGGAGTCCGCCGAGATAGGGACCGAACACCTGCACGGCCCCACCCAGGCGGTCCGCGTGGACGACGCTCACACCCGGCGCCGCCGGGCGGGCATCGAGGCGCACGTACACCGGGACCTCCTGGCCGCCGGCCGTCCGGTTCCAGCGCGGCATCGTCGTCTCCAGCAGGTTGCGCTCCAGCCAGGCGGCCTCGTGGACCGAGTCGCACGCGATGGCCTCGATCCGGTCGATGCGGCGCACCATCGGCGCGAGGCGCCGCCGGTCGCCGAGATCCGACCAGTACGACGCGACGCGATGCCGGAGCTCCGTGGCGCGCCCGATGTAGAGCACGCGGCCGTCCCGGCCGCGGAAGCGGTATACGCCGGGCGCCGCGGGGAGCTGCGCGAGTGCGTGGCGCGGTCTGGTCGATATCGGGCTCGGGGCGGGCATCGCGCGCACGCGCGCCATCGTGCCGCGATGGCGGGCGTCCGTCGAGCTGTTCAGGATGGATCGGAGGGCGCGTCGCCGACCCGCAGTCGCTCGATCACGCGCTCGACGTGCCGGGCGAGGCCGATGCTGACCATGCCCTCCCGTGCGATGACCGGTGCCATCAGCAGCGCGCCGACCGCATCGGCCCAGTGGATGTCCAGCGCTTCGCCGAGCACCAGCGAGATGAGGCTCACGGCGCCCAGGGCGGCGGCCACGCCGGTCAGGAAGCTGTCCGCCCGCAGCGCGGCGCTATGGAGATGGCGAGCGGTGCGGAACTTCGCGACCGCGAGCGGTGGCAGGAGCACGATCGCGACGAGTGGGATCACCACGCCCACGATCGTCAGCTCGGGGTGGGTGCCGCCGATCAGCGCGCGCACGGCGCCGTACACGAGGTACGCGGCGAGCGCCAGGAGTGCTGCCCCGACTGCCCGTTCGGCAAGGTGCTCCGCCCGGGCGGCGCGGGCCGGATCGTCACGCTCGATGCGGAAGCGGACGATGAGGGCGACCGACGCGCTCGCGTCGATCACGGCGTCCACGCCGAACCCGAGCAGGGACAACGCACCGGTCGCAAGCGCGACGACCACCGCGATCCCCCCGGTGACGGCGCTGAGCGCGACGCTGATGGCGGACAGCCGCAGCGCCCGCCGCAGATACGTCGCTCGATCGTGACCTGCCGTCACGGTCGGTGACGGGTGCGGCTGCTGCGGATCCGGCATGCGATGGCCCTCGGTCACGCGTGACACGACCTGCCACGGGTCGCCGACCAGACTTCCCGGCACGCCGGCACCATCGTAGCCGGTCGAGGCCTCGTCCCCGGTCAGGCGGTCGCGACCGGCTGCATGACCGGCAGGGAGCGACCCCGACCGCGGGGCGGACGGCCGGCGAGCCCGCCGGCCAGCCGCCCGAACCGTTCGAGCGCGCTGGGCTCGAGGAAGTAGTAGATGAACGAGCCCCGCCGTTCGGTCCGGACCCACCCGGTCTCGCGCAGCACCTTGAGGTGGTGGCTGACGGTCGGTTGCGCGACGTCGCAACAGGCGGTGAAGTCGCACGCGCAGACGCCGTCGCCCGCGGCGAGCTGGCGCAGGATCGCGAGGCGGGTGGGATCGGCGGCACCCTGGAGCAGGAGGATGTCGGGATCGCCGCTGCGGTTCATGCCATCCAGCATATTGACAACCATCGATATCGACAAGTATCAATGTGTCGAGCGAACACGAAGACCACTGGAGGCAGGCGCCCGATGACGACCGAGACGATCCACGAGCACGTCCGAGAGCACTACGCCGCGGCGGCCACGGTCGCGAAGGGTGGGTCCTGTTGCAGCGCTGACCCGTCCCAGATCGGTCCCGGCCTGTACTCGGCGCTGGAACAGGCGGACCTGCCGGAGGCGGCGGTGCTCGCCTCGCTGGGCTGCGGCAACCCGACCGCCGTTGCGGAGCTGCGCGAGGGTGAGCGCGTGCTCGACCTCGGGTCCGGCGGCGGGATCGACGTCCTGCTCTCCGCGAAGCGCGTCGGGCCGACGGGGCGCGTGTTCGGCCTCGACATGACCGACGAGATGCTGGCCCTGGCGCAGCGGAACGCCACCGAGGCGGGGGCGACGAACGTCGAGTTCCTGCGCGGGCACATCGAGGCCATCCCGTTGCCCGCCGCGTCGGTCGATGTCGTGATCTCGAATTGCGTGATCAACCTCGCGGCCGACAAGGCCGCGGTCTTCCGCGAGATCGCGCGGGTGCTCCGGCCGGGTGGCCGGATGGGCGTCACCGACATCGTCGCCGAGGACCGGCTGACGGCCGCCGAGCGCGAGGAGCGGGGCAGCTACGTGGGCTGCATCGCGGGCGCGCTGTCGTTCTCGGAGTTCCGAGTGGGCCTCGAGACCGCGGGTCTCGTCGACGTGACGCTGACCCCGACGCATGACGTGGCTGACGGCATGGTCAGCGCCATCGTCCAGGCACGAAAGCCGTCCGACGTCCGACCGTTGATCGACCTCACCCCACGCCCCGCGTTGCCGCTGTCCGATGCCGCATGCGGGTGCGGCGACGGCGCCTGCTGCTGAGGCACGCCGCCGGGGATCGCTTCGCGGATCACGGGTCGCCATCGCTCGTGCGGCAAGCACGCGCCGGTACGATGCCGACCCATGGTCCGGCCGATGGTTCCCGAGGACGACCTCTATGCCCGGCTCGAGCTGCCGATCGACGCCAGCGCCGAGGCCATCGAGATCGCCTGGCGGTCGCTCCTCCGTCGGCATCACCCCGATGTGGCGGGCGCCGGCGGTGTCGCCGCCGACGCCGCCCTGGAGCGGACCAAGCGCATCAACGTCGCCCACGACTGGCTGAGCGACCCCGAGCTCCGCGCCCGCTACGACCGCGAGGCACTCGGACCCCGCATCCGCAGCCGCTCAGCGGCGAGCGGCCGGGCATCGACCGCGTGGGCGACCACCGCACGCGACGCCCCGCCTCCTGCTCCGCCGAGACCGAGACCCCGCCGTGTCCTCGAGGCCGACCCGGCCCTGCGCGTCCCCGCGTTCCTGGACCGCGTCGCCCGCCTGACCACCGACGAGCTCGACCGGCTGTCGATGGCGCAGCGCCAGCCCATCGCCTTCGCCGCGACCATCCGGCGCTTCGTGCCCCCGGCGCTGTCGACCGAGCTGGAGCGCGTCGAGATGGCGCTGTCACAGCTCGTCGCACCGGGACGCTGGTCGGATCTCGCGATCCGCGAGGCGCTCATCGGCGTCGCGGCGGAGCTCGTGCTGGGCCCGTTCCTCGACGAGAACCTCACCGCCGCGTTCCGGGGTCGCGCGCGTGACCGGCTGATCCGCGCGTGGGAGGCATCACTCGATCAGCCACGGTACGGCCCCAATACGGCCGAGGTGCTCGCACTGCGCGACCGTGCGGGCCGCCTCACGCCGGCCGAGGCCGGACGGTTCGTGCGCGCTTCCGCGAGCGTGCGCGCCGCGGACCGCCCATGGCCGCCGACGCTCGATGTCGAGGAGCACGAGGGCCTCCGCATCTCGGCCGCGCTCGCGGACCACGACCTGGCGGCCGCGCCGCCGCTCGCAGGCGTCAGTCCGGCGACCGCGACTCGCGCGCGCAACCTCCTCGGTCGGATCGGCCACGTCAGCGCGCTGCGGCATGCGCTGGGGCCGGCGACGGTGAGCGCCGTCCTCGCTCCGTGGCGGGCGGCGATCGCGACCCCCATGGCCGGCGACGAGACCGGGGGCGGCGACGAGCGGGTGGGTGTTCGGCACGGCCGTGGACCACGCGTCCGTCGTCAGGTCGGCTGACATGCGATGCTCAGGCCGTGGGGTTCGAGCTCGTGCTCATCGTGGCGGTGGTGGTGCTGGTCGTCGCACTCGTCGTCGAGTCGCGGCGCGCGCGGCGCACGACCGACCACCTGCGGCAGGCCGCACAGGCGCTGGGCACGACACCCGACGGGCCGTCCCTGGTCACCGCCGCCGAGAAGCTCCAGCTGCGGGCGGAGGGTCTCGAGACCCAGCTGACCACCGACACCGCTGACCTTGCGACGCTGGGCGAGGCGCTGCCCATCGGACTCGTGCGCTTCGCGACGGACGGCCGCGTCGATCTCGCGACGGCATCGGCGCACGCGCTCCTCGCGCGACCCGGCCGTTCCCTCCTCGGACGGAGCGTCATGGAGACGTTCGCGGACACGCGTGCCGACGCGCTCGTCGGAGCGGCGGCGTCGGGCGCGAATCCGTCCACGGCGCCCCTCGAGCTCATGCTGCGCGGACCGGGCACCCCGCTCCTGGCCCTTCGTGCGCGCCGGTCACCGTCGGGTGCGATCTGGGTCCTCATCGAGGATGTCACCGAGCTGCGAGGTCTCCAGCGGATCCGCGCGGAGTTCATCGACAACGTCTCGCACGAGCTTCGGACACCGCTGTCGACCGTGAGCCTGCTCGCGGAGACACTCGCCCGGGAGGCCGAGGCCGCCGACGTGCCGCCGAAGATGCGTGACCGGATCGGCAAGATCGAGGTCGAGATGGGCCATCTCGTGCAGATGGTCAACGAGCTGCTCGACCTGTCGCGGATCGAGGCCGGCACATCGCTCTCGATGGCCGAGGATGTCGACCTGGGCCGGCTCGCCGCGAGCTCGGCCGAGCGGCTGCGGCTGTTCGCCGAGCGGCAGGGCGTCACGCTGCACGTCGAGGTCGAGGCCGATCTGCCACGCGTCCGGGCGGACGAGGATCGCATCGGCCAGGTCTTCGTGAACCTCGTGCACAACGCGGTGAAGTTCAGCCCGGATGGCGGCGAGGTGATCGTCCGGGTTCGGCATGTCGACGACGTCCTCGCGGCGTCGGTCGAGGACCATGGCGTCGGCATCCCGCGGGCTGCCCAGGCTCGGATCTTCGAGCGCTTCTACAAGGCCGACCGGTCGCGCGCTCGACCCGCCGGCGGGGGCACCGGCCTGGGCCTGTCGATCGTGCGCCACATCGTCGAGCAGCACGGCGGCCGGGTCACGCTCCAGTCCGAGGAGGGGCGCGGGTCGACGTTCACGTTCACGATCCCGCTCGCCGCACCGGCGGACATCCCGCCCGCGCTGTCCACCGCTGCTCGCTGATCGGAGGCTCATGGACCGGCTGCATGTCGCGACGCTCAACATCCTGAACCTCGCGGACCGGTGGTACGAACGCCTGCCGCTCCTGCTCGCGGACTTCGCGGCCCTCCAGCCCGACCTCATCGGGATGCAGGAGGTCGTGTACGTGATGCAGCAGGACCGCGTGATCGGCGCAGCCGGGGATGGGCAGTACGCGGTCGTCCGTGGCTGGGCCGGCCGGCCCGAGTATGGCAACAGCCTGATGTCGAAGCTGCCGTTGGTGCCGACCGAGCTCGATCGGCTCGACCTCGGCATCGAGCGGTCGATCCATCGGGCGCGGTTCGAGCTCGCGGACGGCGGCTCGGTCGTGTTCGCGGTGACCCATCTCCACCATCTGCCGGCCGACCAGGCGGAGCGGCTGCAGCAGACGATCCGGCTGCTGGACTGGCTCGACGAGTCGCCCGAGGCCGATGCAGTGATCGTCGTCGGCGACTTCAACGCCAATCCGACGGAGCCGACGTACGCGCGGATGCTCGGGGCGGGATTCCGGTCGGCGTACCGGGAGGTGAACGGAGCCGAGCCGGGCGTGACCTGGCCGACAGGCCTCCAGGCGCCGGCGATGGACCTCGATGGCGACCCGAGATGCCTCGACTACATCTGGATCCGGGGCTCGGTGCAGGTCGAGTCGGCGAAGCTCGCGTTCGACCGGCCGGCCGTCGACGACGAGACGCTCTTCCCGTCCGATCACTTCGGGCTCGAGGCCCGGCTCACGATCGGGTGACCCCCGCGACGCCCGCGTCGTTCGGTCGTGCCGAACGGATCCCCGCGCTCGGCCGGGCCGAACACCGGCGTCGGCGGATGACGACGCTCCGACTCGCGCATCGCGGCGACTGGCGGTACGCGCCCGAGAACACGATCCGAGCTCTGGAGCTGGCACTCGATCTGCCGTCGTGTGATGGGCTCGAGTTCGACGTCCGGATGTCGCGCGACGGCGTTCCCGTGCTCCTCCACGACCTGACGCTGACGCGCGTGCAGGGCGTGCCCGATGCCGTCGACTCCCTGGACGCCGAGGCCCTCGCCGAGTTCGGCGTGCCATCGCTATCGGACGTCCTGGCCGCGATCGACGACAGCCGTCCCGACGCATTCCTCGATGTCGAGCTCAAGGCGACGGACCACGGTGCGCCGACCGCCGAGGTCCTGCTCGCGTCACGCGGTCCGGCACCGCACGATGCGATCGTGTCCTCGTTCGAGCCGGCGACCCTCGACGCGATGCGCGACCTGTTGCCGCGGTGGGGCCGCTGGCTGAACGTGCAGGCGTTGTCGTCGGCGACGATCCGCCAGGCGATCGACCTCGGTTGCACCGGGATCAGCGCGCGCCACGGCTCGATCGATCACGCCACGTTCGCCGAGGCCACCGAGGCCGGCCTGGACGTCGCGGGCTGGACGGTCCGCGACCTCGGAACGTGGCAGCGGCTCGCCGCGCTCGGGGTACGAGCCGTGTGTGTCGAAGCCGAGGCGCTCGCCGGCTGACCGCCTCGCGGACGTTGCGACTCGCGGCATGAACCGGCAGGGTGCGGCGGCGAACGGCGATGGGGCACGATGCGTCGAGTCGCATCGGTCGGAGGGATGACGATGGGCCAGGACGATCGCGCGGATCTCGTCGTCATCGGAGCGGGCACGATCGGCGGCTGGGCGTCGGTGTTCGCAGCCGAGGATGGTCTCAAGGTCGTCACCCTCGAGCGCGGCCTGGTGGGGCAGGGGGCCAGCTCGCGCGCAGCCGGCATCGTCCGCGCGCAGGGCGGCACGCCGCCGACCGTCGCGCTCGGTCGCTGGTCGATCGACTTCTACCGCGGACAGCACGCCCGCTACGGCATCGACTCCGGCTTCCGTGAGCTGGGCTACCTGATCCTCGCGGTCACCGACGACGACGTCCGAGCCGCTCGCGAGCGGATCGCCATGCAGCACGCTGAAGGCCTCGATGTCCGATGGGTCGACGCGACCGAGGTCCCCGGCCTGACCGGCGGCACGATGGTCGCCGAGGGTCATCGAGGCGGCACGTACCGCGACGGCGACGGCCACATCGACCCGCCGCGCAACGTGCTCGCCTACACCGCCGCGATGCGTCAGCTCGGTGTGGACCTGCGCGAGCGCACCCCGGCGACGGGCTTCCGGTTCGAACGGACCGCCGACGGCCGGCGCCGCGTCACCGGCGTCGAGACGCACGACGGCACGATCAGCGCCGATCGCGTGCTGCTCACCGGCGGGCCGACCCTCCGCGCCGTCGGCGAGCTGGCGGGCCTGCGCATCCCGGTCGGCGCGGTCCGCCACACCGTCGTCGTCAGCGAGCCCCACGAGGCATTCGACCAGCCGCAGCCGATGGTCTTCGACATCGGCGCGGGGCTGTACTGGCGGCTCGAGGAGGGTGGGCTGCTGTGGGGCTTCAGCAACGAGGCTGACCCGCCGGGGATCGCACGCGAGATCGACTGGCCGTTCGTCGAGCGCATGCGCGAGCGCCTGGCCTCGTTCGTCCCGGTCACGCGGGACCTCGCGATCCGCAAGATCTGGGCCGCGACGATCGACTACACGCCGGACCACCTGCCGATCCTGGGCCCGGCGACGGAGCCCGATGGGGCGGTGATCGAGGGTCTCTCGGTCGCCTCCGCGGGCGGCCACGGGATGATGTGGGGCCCGGGTGTGGCGCGCGCGGCGGCCGATATCGTGCAGCGCGGCCGCACGGACCTCGTCGACGCGACGGATCTCGGGCTCGATCGCTTCGACGAGCAGGGCCGCTCGCGCCTCGCCACCGACCCGATCGCGCTGCCGTTCCCCGTCGACGCGGCGCCGGTCAGCGCTCCGGGATGAGGTCCGGGCGGGAGCAAGTAGCGAAGCTGGCCGCGACCGCTGCCGAACGGGTGGCCGACGTCGACCCGGGCGTAGGCGCCCTTCCGCATCGGCAGCATCCCGAGGCCGATCAGCTCGCCGAGCAGCTCGCTGAAGTCCGGATCATGGCCGACGAGGCACGGACGATCGGGGTCGCCGGCATCCCGGACGATCGCATCGATCGTCGCCAGGTCGAGCGGGGACGCCAGTCGCGAGTCCTCGACGGTCTTCACCTTGCCGCCCATCGCCGTCGCCACGCCCTGGGCCGTCTCCACCGCCCGGACCTTGGGCGAGGTGATGAACACGTCGGGCTGATCGTCGAGGCTGGCGAGCAGGCGACCGAGGCGGGCGGCCTGGTGGCGGCCCTTGTCGGACAGCGGCCGCTCGGCGTCGGCGCCCGTCCACTTCTCGGGATCGCCCGCGTGCGCGTGGCGCAGGAATTGAAGCTCCGTCATGTCGTGAGGATAGGCGGGTGACCGCGCCGGTGCGTCAGTCGTCCGTGGCGAGCAGCACGTCGGTCGACTTCACGATCACGGTCACCTTCTTGCCGGGAACGAGTCCGAGCCGTCGCGCCGACTCGCGGTGATGGCGGCGACCATCTCGTGCCCGCCGTCGACGTCACCGACACCTCGGCCATGACCTGGCCCTCCGGACTCCGAGCGCTGATCCGCACCGACGCTCCTCGTGCTGCCTTCGGGTCGTCCGACGCGCGACTCACGCGCCTCGGAGGTCCAGGATCCGTCCCCAGCGAAGCAACCGGACCGCCACGAGCACGCCGAACGCCGCCAGGACGAGCATCGTCGCCGCCGCGATGGCCGCGTCGAGCTCGCCGCCCTGGAATTCACCATAGACCAGCAGCGGCAACGTCTGCGTTCGCCCGGCGACATTGCCCGCGAACATGATGGTCGCGCCGAATTCGCCGAGCGCACGAGCCCAGGTCAGCACGAGCCCGGCGGCAAGGGCCGTCGCCGCGAGCGGGATGGTGATCGCCCGGAAGACCTGCCGTTCAGAGCCGCCATCGACGCGTGCGGCGTCCTCGAGGTCACGGTCCACGGTGGCGAAACCGGTCCGCGCCGAGCGGATGAAGAACGGCGCCGACACGAACGTCTGCGCCAGGATCACCGCCGCCGTCGTGAATGGGATGGTCAGTCCGAGCATCGAGAGCGGCTCGCCAAGCAGGCCGCGCCGCCCGAACGCCAGCAGCAGTGCGAGTCCGGCGACCGACGGCGGCAGCACGATGGGCAGATCGACGAGCGTCTCGACGATCGTCTGACCGCGGAACGAGCGTCGGGCGAGCACATACGCGAGCGGCAGCCCGAGTCCGACGCTCAGGACGAGGCTCGCCGAGGTGGTCACCAGGCTCAGCACGAGGGCGTCGATGACCTCGGTCAGCCCAGCGGCATCCACAAGCGCGCCGCCGGCGACGGCCCGCACCACGAGGACGAGGATCGGCAGCCCGAGCGTCAGGACGGCGAGGGCCGCCACGACCCGGACGGGCAGGTCCGAGGCGATCCCCACGGGCGATGTCTTGGCGCGGGCCGCCACCGCCCCGGCGGTCATCGACTCACGAGGGCGCGGTGAACCCGAACGAGGCCAGGATCGCCTGGCCGTCGGGACCCGCGAGCCAGTCGAGGAACGCCTTGGCGGCGTCCTGGTCCGGGGAGGCCTTGACGACCACGCCGCCGTACGTCGCCGGCACGTTCGCCGATCCGGGCACGTCAAGGGGCGCGACCTTGTCCGAGGATCTCGCGTCCGTCACGTAGACGATCCCGGCATCGCCCTCGCCCAGCTCGATCTTGTTGACGACGCCCGCGACGTTCTCCTCCTTGGAGGCGATGTTGTTCGCATAGGCCGCGGCGAAGTCGGTCGGATAGCCGGTCTCCTTGGCCAGGTTGGCGACGAGCTGGGTGGCGTACTTCGTGATCGGCACCTTGTCATCGGCGGCGATGATCTTGACTCCGGGCTTGGCAAGGTCCTTGGGAGACGTGATGCCCGCGGGGTTGTCCGACGGCGTGATGATCACGAGGTGGTTGCCCGCGAACGGCGTGACGTCGCCGCTGGCGAACCCGCCGTCCACGAGCTTCTGCGGGTTGGTCGTATCGGCCGACAGGAAGACGTCGGCCGGCGCACCCTGCTCGATCTTGGTCTCGAGCGCGGATGACGAGTCGGTCGAGACCGTCAACGTCGTGCCCGGATCCGCCGCTTCGTAGGCTTCCTTGACCTTTGCAAGTGCCGCTTTCAGCGAGGCGGCCCCGTAGATCTCGAGGTCGGCGGCCGCGGTACCGGAAGGCGGAGCAGCGCTGGACGCCGCGGCAGCCGACGAGGGGGCCGTCGATGGCGCGGCGGTCGACGCGCCGGAGGAGCCTGAACAGGCGACGAGCGACGCGGCGACCACCGCCACCCCGAGCCATCGACGGGCATCCATCAGCGAAGCTCCCTCCCCGATGGGACTTCGACCATCACGTTGGTCGCCTTGACGACGCACACGGCCTCATCGCCGACCCTGAGGTCCATGTCGTCGATCGCCTCGGCGGTCATGAGGCTCACGACTCGGTGCGGTCCGGCGAGGACCTCGACCACCGCGGCCACGCGGTCGCGTTCGATGCGGGTCACGATCCCCGTGAATCGGTTCCGTGCGGACTGCGCCACGATCGGCCGGTCCGCGGCTGCGCGCCGGCGCTCGGCGAGGAGCCTGGTCACGTCCTCGACGTCGACCAGTCGCTGGCCCCCCTCGGAGCGCGCCATCGTGAGGCGCCCTTCGGTCTCCCAGCGTCGCAGGGTCTCCACCGAGACCCCGAGCATCTCCGCCGCCTGCCCGACGCGCAGTCGCGGGCCGTCGTCCTGGATGGTCATCGCTCGACATCATCGCGCGAAACGCGCGTGTGATGTCTAGGAGTCGTGCGGTACCGCGTGAGGTATCGCGAGCGCGAGCCGGCGGCGGACCCGCCCTCGGCCGTCAGGCGGTCGTCGTCGCGGTCGCGTCTCGTCTCAGGCGGCTGCTCAGTGCGTCGATGATCCCGAAGCGGACCGCCGACGACTCGTCGATCAGCCGCAGGAAGTCCTCCCGCTCGACACACAGCACCGAGACCGGGCTGGTCGCGGTGACCGTCGCCGTCCGCGTCCCGCCGTCGAGCAGCGCGATCTCGCCCAGGAAGTCGCCGCGGCCGAGCGTCCGGATGGTCTCCCCATCACGGGTCACCTCGGCCTGCCCCGACTCCACCACCAGGAACGAATGACCCGGCTCGCCCTCGCGGACGAGCGCTTCGCCCGCCTCGAAGCGGATCTCGTTCGTCACGCGCGCGACGGCCGAGATCGCCCGGTCCGTGAGGCCCTGGAACAACGGCACCTGGCGGAGCACCCCGACCCGGGTGGCCTCCTCGGGCGTGGTCTCGAGCTCACCGGGGGTCGCCTCGCGGCGCTGCCGCTCGGCCAGGATGATGAACGTGCGGATCCGCTCGCTGAGCTGGCGGTACACCCGTCGGAAGGCAGCCAGCCGCTGGTCCTCGGAGCCCTCGACCGCCGCCGGGTCGTCGTAGCCCCAGTGGAGGGCGTCCGTGACGCCCGGGAAGACCGGGCACGCCTCCTGCGCCTCGTCGCACAGCGTGATGACGTAGTCGAACCGCTGGCCCAGATAGTCGTTGACGTGCGTCGAGGTGTAGCCGTCGGTGGGCAGCCCGGCCTCCGCCAGCGTTCGCAGCGTGAGCGGGTTGACGCCCTTCGGCGCCGAGCCTGCCGAATGCACCTCGAACCGCTCGCCGCCGACATGCCGCAGGATCGCCTCGGCGAGGATCGAGCGCGCCGAGTTGCCGACGCACACGAACAGCACGCGGATCGGGCCGCTCGCGACGGGCTCGCTGACGATCGCCGGCGCTTCGATCGTCACGGGTCGAGATCCTCCACGGTCACGGGTTGAGATCCTCGACTTCACCGCTCGCCAGGAACACGATGTCCTCGGCGATGTTCGTGACCCGGTCCCCGATGCGCTCGAGGTAGTGCGCGGCGAGCATGATCCGCGCGCCCCGGTCGACGTTCGCCGGGTCCTCGCGCATCAGCGACCAGGACGTCGTCGAAGATGCGGTGGTAGAGGTCGTCGACCTCGTCGTCCCTGGCCGCGACCTCGCGGGCATGGACCTGGTCGATGTCGACCAGCGCGCGGATGATCCCGTTCACGAGCTCCGCCGCACGCTCGCCGAGGAGCGGCAGGTCGACGTAATGCTTGAGTGGTGGATGCGGCGCGAGCTTGCGACCCTGCTTGGCGACGGAGGCCGCGTGGTCGCCCATCCGCTCGAGCTCGTAGGCGACGTGGTCGAGCGTCAGCAGGAAGCGCAGGTCCCGGGCGACGGGCGACTGGGTGGCGATCGTCGCCGCGATCATCGACGTGACCTTGCGCTGCAGCTCGTTGATGACGCCGTCGCCGCGGATGACGGTCACGCACGCCTCGTCGTCGTGGGCGACGATCGCGGCCAGCGCGGCGCGGATCTGCGATTCGACCTCGGAGCCCATCCGCAGGACGTTGTCCTTGATCTCGGTCATCTCCTTGTCGAAGGACGACCGGTGAGGATGCGTCGGCCCCTCGAACGTCGGCGGGCGGAGGTCGGCCTCGCGAGCGATCTCCTCGATGACGCCGGCGAAGGCGTCGCTCACGCGCGGCAGCGGCGTTCGGTCGTCGGACATGACGGGATCCCCCTGGCTCAGCCGAACCGACCGGACACGTAGTCCTCGGTCAGCCGGTTCTTGGGATTGGTGAAGATCTCGAGCGTGGGCCCGTGCTCCACCACGTAGCCGGCGCGGTCCTCCGCCATGTTCATGAACACGGTGTGGTCCGAGGCTCTGGCGGCCTGCTGCATGTTGTGGGTGACGATGATGATCGTGTAGTTCTCGCGCAGCTCGCTCATGAGCTCCTCGATCTGGAGCGTCGAGCGCGGGTCCAGTGCCGAACAGGGTTCGTCCATCAGGATCACATCCGGGTTCGTCGCGATCGCGCGCGCGATGCACAGCCGTTGCTGCTGCCCGCCCGAGAGCGCAAGACCTGACTGCTTGAGCTTGTCCTTCACGTCGTCCCAGATGGCGGCGCGCCGCAGGGACGACTCGACCAGCTCGTCCATGTTGCCCTTGTAGCCGTTGACCTTCGGGCCGAACGCCACGTTGTCGTAGATCGACTTGGGGAACGGGTTGGGCTTCTGGAACACCATGCCGATCCGCCGGCGGACCTCGACCGCATCGACCGCCTTGGCGTACAGGTTCTCGCCGTGGTACAGGATCTGGCCGTCCACGCGGGTCCCGGGGATCAGGTCGTTCATCCGGTTCATCGTCCGCAGCAGCGTCGACTTGCCGCACCCGGACGGGCCGATGAGCGCGGTGATGCGCTTCGGCTCGAACGCGATGGTCACGTCCTTCACCGCGCGGAAGGCGCTGTAGTAGAAGTGCACGTCCTGAAGGCGGATGACCGGCTCGACCGCGCGGTCTCAGGCTTCTCGGCCGCGGGCGCGGTGGTCACCGGGCGCGGCGCGTGGACGCCGTCCGTGGGTGGGGCAGCGGGCCTGACCTCGGTCGTCATCGCGGTGGTCTCCTCGGTGGCGACCGGCGACATCGGGCGGTTTGGCGAGGCGTCATGGGGTCTCCAGAGACGATCGGCTGTTCGGTCATCACCACGTCCGCTCGTAGCGGTTGCGCAGCAGGATCGCCACCGCATTGGCAAAGAGCGTGATGACCAGCAGGGTCACGATGGCCGCCGCGGCAAGCTCCCGGAACTCGGCCTGCGGCTTCCGCGCCCAGTCGTAGACGATGATCGGCAACGCGGTGTAGCTCCCGGTCAGGAGGGTGTTGACGGCCAGGCCGGAGAAGGACCCGAGGACCGCACCGGCGATGACCAACGGTGCTGTCTCTCCGAGCGCCCGCGACAGGGCCAGCACCGTGCCCGTGAGGATGCCCGGCGAGGCCGCCGGCAGGACGAGCTTGCGCGTCACCTCCCAGCGTGACGCGCCGACGCCGTAGCCCGCCTCGCGGATGGCGATCGGTACGGCTCGGAGGGCCTCGATCGACGTGATGATCACGATCGGCAGCACCAGGACCGCCAGGGTCGGCGCCGCCGGCCAGGATGTTGCGCCCGCTGCCGCGGCCATCGACCTGGTCGAACAGCGCCACGAACACCGTGAGCCCAAGGAGACCGTAGACGACGCTCGGGACGCCGGCCAGATTCCGGACCGTGATCTGGATGAGCGCGGTCAGTCGGTTCGCAGGCGCGTACTCCTCGAGGTAGACCGCGGTCGCGATGCCGATGGGGAACGCGACCACGGCGACGAGCACGGCCAGCACGATCGACCCGACGATGCCCTGGAGGACGCCGGCCTTGGCGGGGTTCGACGACAGCCCGGAGGTCAGGAAGTCGGTGCCCCGATCGCGCGAACACGGGTATCGCCTTCGAGATCACGTCGCCGAGGAGGAGCAGCAGGATCCCGATCGAGGCCATCAGGCTGAGCAGGAGGATCGTCCCGAACACCATGCCGCCGTAGTCGCGGCGGGTGGAGGTCAGGGAGCGGGCGACGCTGGTGGCGGCGGCGGTGGAGCCGATGCTGGTCATGGCGGGCTCCCTAGTAGCGCTGCCGGCGGCGCCGGACGAAGGTGTCGCCGACGAGGTTCAGCGCCAGCGTCAGGACGAACAGGACCAGGCCGATGAAGAACAGGCTCAGATAGGCGGCATCATTGCCGGTCACCTGATCGCTCCCGGTGGCCAGGAGCACCATCGCGGATGTCATCGTGCCGCCGGCGTCCAGCGGGTTGATCGTCCGGATCTGCGGCGCCCCGGCCGCGACAGCCACGACCATCGTCTCGCCGATCGCCCGGCTGGTCGCCAGGATGAACGCGGCGACGATGCCCGAGATCGCGGCCGGGAAGACCACGCGCAGGCTCGTCGTCACGCGGCGCGCCCCCAGCCCGTACGAGGCCTCGCGGAGGTTCTGCGGCACCGCGCGCATCGCGTCCTCGGCGACCGAGGCGATGAGGGGGATGGACAGGATGCCCACCCCGATCCCCGCGGCAAGGAGGTTGAACCCCGACGCGCTCGTGAAGATCGGCCGGATGATGGTCGGCGTGAGGAAGGTCAGGGCGAAGAACCCGATGACCACGCTCGGGATGCCGGCGAGGATCTCGAGGACGGGCTTGATGATGCGCCGGATCCGCGGGCTGGCGTATTCCGCGAGGTAGATCGCGCTGGCCAGCCCGATGGGCGTCGCGATGAGCATCGCGACGATGGTCACGATGAGGGTGCCCAGGAGGATGGTCGCCACGTCGAAGATCCCGCGGCGCGGGAACCAGCCGATACCGACGAGGTCGCCGAGGTCGATCTTGCCGAGGAACGCGAGCGCCTCGAACAACACGGTCCCGACGATGAACAGGCTGATGACGATCGACAGCAGCGCGCTCACGAGCAGGATCGCCCGGACCGTCCGCTCGCGACGACTGCCGGGCCGGACTCCCGCGCAACGCCGCCCCCAACGGCTGGCTGGTGCTGGCAGCGGTCATCGCTCGATCAGTGACCTCCGGTCCGCGGGGCTCGACCTGCGGGACCGTGATTCTGCCGGAACGACGAACGGGCCGGGCCTCCGAGCTGGCCCGACCCGTTCGCGGAGGAGGGGAGAGCTAGGACTTCGCCGCCGCCCAGGCGTCCTGGGACTTCTTCAGCTCGTCGGGCTTGAGGGCGATGTACGGGCACGGTCTTGAGGACCGTCGTCGATGGTCCCATCGGCGAGGTAGTAGTCGACCCACGCTCCGACGGCGGGGTTGGAGGCCGCCTTCGCCTTGTTGACGTAGATGTAGAGGTCGCGGGAGAGCGGGTAGTCACCGGCGGCGATGCGTCTCGGCCGTCGGATCGACGCACGTCCCGTTCGCCTCCTTCGCGACCTGGATCGCCTTGACCTTGTCGAGGTTCTCCTCGAGGAAGGCGAAGCCCACCCAGCCGAGTGACGTGTCGTTGTCGGCGACGCCCTGGATGATCGCGTTGTCGTTGGCGCTGGCCGTGTAGTCCGGTCGCGTGGTCGTGTGCTTGGTCTCCGGATCGATCTTGTCGCGGGTCTTCGCCTCGGGGTCGAGGGCGAGCTCGACGAACGAGTCGTAGGTGCCCGACTCCTCACCGGGGCCGGTGATCGTCAGCGCGGCATCGGGGAACGTCGTGTTGGAGCCCAGCTCCTTGGCGAGCGCGCCGGCGTCGCTCCACTTGGCGAAGCCGGTCGACTCCGGGCCGACCAGCGCGTACAGGTCGGGGAAGCTGAGGCAGGTGACGGCGTTGTTGTTGCGGTGAGGTCATCACCGAGATGCCGTCGATGGCGACCTTCAGCTCGACATAGTCGACGCCGTTGGTCTTGCACACGCCATCTTCGGTGTCGTCGGCCTTGATCTTGCGCGACGCGTCGCTGATGTCGGTCTCGCCCGCACAGAACTTCTTGAAGCCGTCGCCGGTGCCGGGACCCTCGACCGTGTAGTCGAACCCGGGGTTCTGCTCCTTGAAGGCCTCGCTGACGGCCTCGGAGATGGGCTGGACGGTGGACGAGCCACTCACGACGATCGAGCCGGTGACCGCGCCACCCGCGGACGGGCTGGCGCCGGAGCTGCGCGGCTGCACTGCGGCGGGGCGGTGGCGGGTGCTGCGCTCGATGCGGGCGCGGTCGTCGCGCCACTGCCCCCGCTGCACGCGCCGGCGACGAGCGCGGCCGCGAACGCCATCGTCGCGACGCGCTTCGGACGTGCTCGATTCCCACGATGGTGGTCCTCCTCTTCGGACGGGGCCCTGGGGGCATGCCCGTCCGCCTCCTCTGGAACGTGTCCAGGACGACCGTCGCGGGGCGCGGTGAACCGACCGTTTGCGGTGTGTCAACGCTCCGTTAACGCCGACACCCCGCGGAGGACCGTGCGGGGGGCGACGCGGGGCGTCAGCTGCGGGTGCGTGGCCTCGGCAGAGCGGGCGCTCGCCGCCTTCTCCTCGCGGGCGAAGCGCCGGACGAGGCCGTCGGACGCGGCGATGGCCGCCTTCACGACGATCCGCAGTCCCGGCTCCGGGATCTGCTCGTCACTCCAGATGTTCTGGTACAGCTCGACGGAGTTCACGACCACCGACCAGGCGTGGCGAAACTGCTTGCCCAGGAAGGTGGGACGGATCGCGACGGTCGGCCGGAGCTCGACCCGTGCGCCGCCCGGGGTCGTGGTTCGAAGACCGCCGTGGGGCGGGACGTCCGGGTCCCAGCGGAACGTGATGTCCTCGCTGTCGAAGGAGAAGGCCTCGATGGCCCGTCCCCCTCCAAGGAAGTCCCCGGCATGCCGAGCCTTCGGCATCTCCATCGATAGGTCACCTCTCGCGCGCTTCGGGGCACCGTACATCCGATGCGTCTCCATTGCACCATCGGATCCGCGTCATCGTGACGACAGGGGGCTTGCGGACGCGTCATCGGTCCGGGAACCGGCGTTCAGGGCTCGCGAGCCTCAGGCCGGGTCGAGATCGAGCCGGTATCCGATGCCCCGCACGGTGACCAGCCGCGCCGGCCGATCGGGGTCGGACTCCAGCTTGGCGCGGAGCCACGCCACATGGACATCGATCGTGCGCGGGTCGCCCTCGTGATCGGCGCCCCAGACGCGATCCAGCAGCTGCCGCCGCGTGTACACCCGCCCCGGGTGGGTGGCGAGCAACGCGAGCAGGCGCAGCTCCTTCGGCCGGAGATGGAGCGCATCGCCATGGCGTCGTAGCTCGTGCGCGGCGAGGTCGAGCACGAGGCCATCGCCGAGCGGGATCTGCTCCCTGGCCGAGGTGCGGTCGCTCGCCCGCGAGAGGTACAGGGCGACCCGGCCGGCGAGCTCGAGCGGGTCCATCGTCGCCGGCAGCGCGTCGTCGAAGCCGGACGCCAGGGCTTCCAGGCGCTCGGTCACGCAGTCGGGACCATCGACGAGGATCGCCCGCAGCGTCGGTCGTCGCCGGCGTTGCTCGGCGACGAACGCGACGTCCGCTGGCGTGGCCGGAGGGTCGCCGCAGACGACCACCCGCGGCCGGTCGTCCACGAGCAGGCGCCGAAAGGTCGCCGGATCCTGGACGATGCGCGGCGCACCCGCTCGATCCACTGCCGCGAGCGTCGCAGCAAGGCGGTCGATGGCGAGGGCGAGCAGCTGCGCCGACATCGACATGACGATGGGCCGCCCCCATGAACCGCAGGTTCGGTCCGTGTTAACGACCCATCAACACGCGGACCGCATGGCATCCTTCCGGTTCCGAGTCGGGGTCCTGGAGGGTTCGCCACACATGCCCAAGAAGCGGAAGAAGGACAGCGCCAAGGGCGGCAGGAAGGCCCGGGCGCGCGACGCGGCCGTGGCAGCCCAGCGTCCGACCGACGACCCGGGGGTCGGCTGACGGGTGGTCGATCGGCGCGGACCAGGTCCCTCGGACGAGGACGCGCTCGTCGGCGCCGCCATCGACGTCGGGTCGACGTCGGTCCACCTGCTGGTCGCCGAGGTGCACGGGCATCGGCTGGAGCCGGTCCACGACGAATCGGCGTTCCTCCGCCTCGGCGACCACCTGCGCACGCGCGAGCTCCTGGGCGAAGACGCCCGGGACGAGCTGGTGGGCACGCTCCAGGCGCAGGTCGACATCGCCCGGCGCCTGGGCGCGGTCGATGTCACGATCGTGGCCACGGAGCCCCTGCGCCGCGCCGCCGATGCCCATCGGGTGGTCCGGGAGATCGCCGAGGCCACGGGGGTCCCCGTCCACGTCCTGGAGCACGACGAGGAGGGCATCCTCACGCTGCTCGGCGTGACCGGCGGGGTACCCGTCGAGGACGATGTCGTGGTCGTCGACATCGGCGGTGGCAGCTCCGAGATCGTGGTCGTCGGACCGCGCCAGCCCGCGTTCGCCCGCGGCATCCGGGTCGGAGCCGCACGCCTCGTGGCCGCCCTGGTCGAGCATGACCCACCCCGTCCCGCGGAGCTGGCGGCGCTGCACGCCGAAGCCGCGCGCCGGATCGCGGACGCCCCGGTCGCGAGGCCCACGTCGATCGTCGTCGTGGGTGGCACCGCCTCGAACCTGTTGAAGATCATCCCGGACGCGCTGGTCGATCGGCGGCTCACGAAGGAGCGCCTCCACGATGCCGTGGACCTCGTGGCCGAGTCCACCGCCGAGGAGCTGGTCGCCCTGTATGGCGTGCGACCCGTCCGCGCCCGGATCCTGTCAGGTGGCGCGGCGATCGTCCTCGCCATCCTCGAGCACTACGCCCTCGACACGCTCGAGGTGTCGGACGCGGGGATCCGCGACGGGACGCTGTTCGCGGTGGATCGCGCGGGCCCGGAATGGCGCGACCAGCTCCGGCGGCTCGCCCAGGGCTGGGGCAGCAACGGGCACGAACCCGGCGGCTGACCCTCAGAGTCCCGCGGTCAGGCGTCCCAGCTGGCGACGGAACGTCAGCCCGGCCACGCCCCGCCAGACCGGGCCGATGGTCCGGCGCAGTCGCGCGCGTTCCCGCTCGCGGTCGACCAGGTAGCGACCGATCGCGGCGCTCTCGACGTCGTCGAGCGTGCCGGCATGGTCGACCAGGAACTGACGCGCGAGCCCGGCCGCGACGTCGGCGTCCTGCAGCAGCCCCAGGTGATCCTGGAGGGCCACGACCTTGTCGATGAGCGGCGTCGCGTCGGGCCCGAGCGCCTCGCGGACGAACTCCAGCGTGTAGCGCAGCCACTTGCCGCCGATGCGCAGCTCATGGAGCGTCGGGACGTCGGCCCAGCGGAGGACCGGCTCGTACCCGCGGACGCCCTCGTACGCGGCCCAGATCCGCGACGGCATCGTGTCCCGGACGCGGTGCGGCACGGTCGCCATGACGCCCCGCGTCCCGCGGCCCTCGGTCTGGACGAAATCGCGATAGTCGTCGAGCCAGTCCAGGTGCTTGCGGCTGTCGAGCTCCTTGATGAGCAGCCCACGTGCCTCGTCGCGGCGATCGCGCCAGCTGTCGCGCAGCGGCCCGAGCGCCGTCCGCTCCGCCTCGGGCTGCGGTTTCGCGTAGTCGTCGAGGTGCTCGATGAGGACGTCCAGGTCGCGGACCGTGCCCAGCCGGCGCGCCACCTCGCGCAGCCGGTTCCGATGCCGCCTCGTGCGCTTGTCGTCGTACGCGTCGCCGAACACGCGCCACGCAGCGCGCTGCCGCCGCGTGGCGACGCGCATCTTGTGGAGGTCCTCGGGGTCCTCGCCGGATCGCGTCCCGGGCTCGACGGCGAGCATCTTCGCGAGGTGGAACCGGAGCACCTTGCGGCCCGCTTCGGCCAGATGGTCCTCCGCGAGCACGCCGGGCGTCTTGCCGACCTGGAGCGGAGGCCGTGCGAGCTCCTCCGGCAGGTCGATGGCCGGGCTGGTGGTCGCGGGCTCGCCGGCGGCGTCGTCGCCGGCAGGCTCTGCCGGCGCAGGCGTCGTCGCGCCGGTGGCCGCGACGCGTTCGGCGTCACGGCGGCGATCCGCCTTCGATGCCTTGGGCCGATCGGGCCCCGCCACGCTCGGATCCGTGGCGCGCAGCGTCGGCGGCGGGCCGGCCGCCGGGGGACGCTCCGCGGCATCGCCGTTCGAGGTCGCCACGGCGGCTGCGACCGGCGCGCTCGCGGACGGGGGCAGGGCTCGCCGCACGTGCGTGCGCCAGCACGACATCCGCCAGCGCGGCCTTGCCGTTGCCCACGCGATGTGCCGCGTCGAGCGCGCGCTCGAGCTTCGACGTCCCGACCGGCTCCAGCCCATCCGTACCGTCGATCGCCTCCGCGAGCTCCGAGAGGTCGGCGTCATCGCCGTCCATCACCTCGAGCTCGAGCTCCTGGAACCGCTCGACCACGTCGCCCCGAACGACGACATCGACCTCGTCGAGCGAGATCTCGACCAGCGTCCCGGCGCGGCGGTACTCCCGCTTGCGGCGCAGCTGACGGACGGTCACGACCTCGACCAGCGGCGCGTCACCGGCCAGCTCCAGCACGAGCGACCGCGCCGCCGACGGCGGCCAGTCGCCCGGTGCCATCCCCTTGTCGGCCGGACCCTCCAGCTCCTCGCGACGATGCGTCGCCCCGCCGGAGGACCCCGAAGCCAGCGACTTCATGCTGATGAGGAAGCCGTTCCCGGCCTGGCGCAGGCGCGCCCCGAAGCCGGCGCGGGCGATGGCCGCGTCGGTCGTGTCGACGTAGCGGTCCTCGTGCTGGATCGAACGGACCTGGCCCACGGGCCGGAAGCCCGCGACCTCGTCGGCCGTGACGAAGCGGTCCGCTGCCCCGGAGCGGCTGACGCGGTATTTCAGCTCCACCTCCATCCGGGAGCCGTCGGTCATGCGCGCGGATCCAGGGAGCCCACCACCGGAGCCGCGTGATGCGGGGTCGACGGCGGGCGCGGTCATCGCGAGGGCGTCCTCCTTGAGCGCGGCGAAGGTGTCGCAGGTGCCCTCGCGACCCTCGCTGACCTCGGTGCGCACCCAGCTCGCGTCGGGCCGGAGCTGCCACGAGCGTCGGTCGTCCTCGAGCATGACCCGGACGATCCGGTCCAGGCGTGCGCGCGCCTCGTGATCCTCCACGGGCGTCACCGCCTCGACGCGTCGATCGAGGTTGCGGTCCATGAGGTCCGCGGACCCGATGAACCATTCGCGGTCGCCGCCGTTCTCGAACATCCAGATCCGGCTGTGCTCGAGGAACTCGCCGACGATCGACCGCACGCGGATGTGGTCCGACATGCCCGCCACGCCCGGCAGCAGGCAGCAGGCGCTGCGGACGATGCACTCGATCTCGACGCCTGCCTCGGAGGCCGCGTACAGCACGTCGATCGACGGGATGTCGACGATCGCGTTGGTCTTGATGACGATCCGGGCGGGCCGGCCGGCGGTCGCATGCGCCATCTCGCGCTCGACGAGGGCCACGAAGCGCGGCCGGAGGGTGATCGGCGCGACGAGCAGGCGGCGGAACGACGACTGGCGCGACAGCCCGGTCAGGACGTTGAACAGGTCCGTGACGTCGGCGCCCAGCTCTTCGCGGCATGACAGCAGGCCCAGGTCGACGTACATCCGGGCGGTCTTCGCGTTGTAGTTACCCGTCCCGATGTGGACGTAGCGACGGAGCCCGTTGCCCTCGCGCCGGACGATGAGACACACCTTCGAGTGGGTCTTGAGGCCCACGAGGCCATACACGACGTGGGCCCCCGCCTGCTCCAGGCGTCGCGCCCAGATGATGTTCGCCTCCTCGTCGAACCGGGCCTTGATCTCGACCAGGACCACGACCTGCTTGCCGCTCTCCGCGGCCCGGATGAGCGAGCGGACGATGGGCGAATCGCCCGACGTCCGGTACAGCGTCTGCTTGATCGACAGCACGTCCGGGTCGTCGGCCGCCTGGGCGACGAAGCGTTCCGTCGACGCCGAGAAGCTCTCGTACGGGTGGTGCACCAGCAGGTCCCCGGTCCGGATGACCTCGAACATGTCGATGGGCTCGTCCTCGTCCGGCGGGATGAGCCGGGTCGGGATGACGGGCGTCCAGGGCGGGACCTTGAGGTCCGGCCGGTCGAGGTCGAGCAGCTGGCCCAGCCCGGTGTGGTCGAGCATCCCCGAGATCTCGTAGCAGTCCTCGTCGCGGAGGCCGATCCCGCGCAGGAGGATCGCCCGCGTCGTCGCCGGCATCGACCGCTCGACCTCGAGCCGGACGGCCTCACCGAACCGGCGCCGCCGCAGCTCCTCCTCGATGGCCAGCAGCAGGTCGTCGGCCTCGTCCTCCTCGATCGCCAGGTCGGCGTCGCGGGTGACGCGGAACAGGTGCGTCTCCACGATCTCCATGCCCCGGAACAGCTCGTCGAGGTTCGCCTCGATGACCTGGTCGATGAGCACGAAGCGGCCCGGGTCGACCTCGACCAGCCGCGACAGGATCGGCGGGATCTTCACCCGCGCGAAGCGCTGCTCGCCGGTCTGCGGATCGCGCAAGCCCGACCGCGATGGACAGGCTGAGCGTGCTGATGTACGGGAAGGGATGGCCGGGGTCGACGGCGAGCGGCGTGAGGACCGGGAAGATCTCGTCGTGGAAGCGCTGCCGGAGCGCGGCGTGGTGCTCCGGGATGGCGGTGTAGTCGACGATCTCGATCTGCTCGCGCGCGAGTTGCGCCTTGAGGCGGACGTACACCGCCGATTGCTCGGCGATGAGCTCCAGGACGCGCTGCCGGATCCGCTCCAGCTGCTCGACCGGCGTCATCCCGTCGGGCGCGAGGGCCTGCTGCCCGCTCAACCGCTGACGGCGCAGACCGGACACCCGGACCTGGAAGAACTCGTCCAGGTTGCCGGCGAAGATCTGGAGGAACTTGATCCGCTCGAGCAGCGGGTTGCGCTCGTCACTCGCCTCGTGCAGGACGCGCGCGTTGAACTCCATCCACGACAGCTCGCGATTGAGATACCGGGTGCCGATCGCGCGGTCCGCTCGCTTGCGCGGGCGCGCGGCGCGTGTGGCAGGGCCCGGGCGCACGGCGGTCATCTGGAGGGACGGACTCCGGTCGAGCCGGCGTCACGCAGACGCGCCGCAAGAGCCGGCGGACGTGGCGTCGGGCGGGCGAGTCTACCACGCCCGTTGCATCGACCCCGTGCGCCGCGAGGCTCTGCGCCCGGCCGCTGAGCCTGTTTCGGCTTCAGTCCTCGGCGCGGTAGCGGCGCTCGCCGGTCTTGGGGTCGACGAAGACGCGCATCGTGTGACCCGTCGTGGGATCGACGAATCGTTCGCCGGTCACGGCGAACCGCGGATCCATCGCGCCGGAC
Organism: uncultured Chloroflexia bacterium; assembly: GCA_963778025.1. GTDB lineage: Bacteria > Chloroflexota > Limnocylindria > Limnocylindrales > CSP1-4 > CAVZTA01. The sequence goes on from CAVZTA010000009.1 coordinate 39,476, forward strand.
TCGCCGCCCCCGGGCCCCGGGGCCCGACCTTCCCGTTCCGCGGCCTCGGAGCGGTAGCGCATCCGCTCCACCAGGACCGCCACGACCACGATGCCACCCGAAACCAGCGCGGGCAGCGCGGCGACGACGCCGAGCGGCGTGGCGACGACGATCGCGAGCCCGGTCAGGATCATCAGGCCTCCCAGCCCGAGGGCGAGGATGCGGACGATCGACAGCCCCATCGACGTGTCCGCCCGGATCCCGGTCATTCGCTGGCGGCGGGCTCTGTGCCCGGCGCGATGACGACCGCGGTGCCGTAGGCGACGATCTCGGACATCGTCCCGGCCAGCTCCGACGAGTCGAAGCGCATGGAGATCACGGCGTTCGCGCCCATCAGCGTGGCGTTCTGGACCATGCGGTCGACCGCCTGTCGGCGGGTGTCCTCGAGCAGCGAGGTGTACTCGTGGATCTCGCCACCGCCGAGCGAGCGCAGCCCGGCCATGATGTTGCCGCCGAGGCCCCGGCTGCGGACGACCACGCCGAACACCTGGCCCTTCGTCTCGACGACGCGTTGTGTTGCGATGAAGGGGGCTGTTGCGATGATCATCGGGATCCTCCGTGGTGGTGGCCGGCGGGAGTGACGCTGGCCGACCCGGCGCGACGCGCCGTGCACTCGGGGCACGGGCACTGGTCGCGCAACAGGGTGAACGCGTAGAAGCCGGTGGCGTGACCGTCCGCCCACGTGGGCTGGACGGCGTAGCGGCCGACGAGCGCCAGGCCCGTGATCCGGGTCTGGGCCTCGGTCAGGGTCGGCTTGGTGTCGAGCCACCCGGGAAGCCCGCCCTCGCCGCGACAGAAGGCGCACGGGCAGAGCAATCGCAGATCGTGAGCGGCGTAGGTGGTCCGGTGGCCGTCGCTCCACTCGATGTCGACGGTGCCGGCCGTCCGGTCGGCATGGATCCGGGCCGGGCTTGTGGCTGGGATCCCAGGGGCTAGGTCCTGCACGCGCCAAGCGTATCCCCGGGGCGTGTCACGCTTCTCTGGATGGACATGGGCGTGCTCATCGGCGTGCTGGTCGGGCTCGTGCTGCTGTGGGTGGCGATCCTGGGGTGTTCTGGATCTTCCGGCCACGCGACGTTCCCGTGCGCGAGGTGGTCCGGCTCATCCCCGACCTGCTTCGCCTGCTGCGCTCGATCGTCGGCGACCGTGGCGCGCCGCTCGATGTGCGGGTCGTCCTCGTCGGACTCCTCGTGTGGATCCTGAGCCCGATCGACCTGATCCCGGAGTTCATCCCGGGGCTCGGGCCGCTGGACGACGTGATCGTCGCCGTCGTGGCGCTGCGCTACACCCGCCGGCGTCTCGGCACCGAGGCCCTTCGGGAGCGTTGGACCGGCAGCGACGACGGCTTCCGGCTGCTGCTGCGCGTCGTCGGGGGAACCTGAGCGTTCGCGGCTCGCATGATCATCTGATGTGCATCCTGGGCGCTGGAGACGCTCAAGGTCGAGTCGCGGGGCGTTCGTGGTGCGGCGACCAAGGCCGTGTGGGCGCGCATGACCGACCGATGTGCACGAGGCGGCCGAAGGCCGCGTTCTAGCACCGATCGCAGCGGCTTCGCGCGCGCCAGCCTCGGAGATGCACACCAGGCGATCACCGGCCCGAGCAGGGTGGTACGCGGGTGGTGCATCCGCCGCGCCGTGAGGCCCATCCGGGCCATGTCGGAGGGCAGCGGGCGGGTGAGAGGCTGCCGCCGTCGACCGCCCCAGGGGGACCTCCGATGCCGACGCCGGGCCGCGCTCCGTCTCACGCCCGCGCTCCCCGCCGCCACTCCGTAGGCCCGGCCCGTACGCCTGCCGCGCCTCGTCGCGGCCCTGATCCTGCCGGCGCTGCTGATCGGCGGCGCGCTGGCGGCCCCCGTCGAGGCTGCGGGCGACGCCGCGAGCTCCGCCGCGCGCTTCATCGTGATGCTCGACAAGAGCGCGAGCGTCGATCGCGCCGTGAGCCGCGCGACGACCACGACCGGCAAGGCCCCGAACAAGGTCTTCCGCCACGCGCTCAAGGGCTACGCGACGAAGCTCACGCCGGGCCAGCGCCGGAAGCTCGCCGCCGATCCGGCGGTCGCCGCCATCGTCCCGGACACGGTCGTGCAGCTCGCCGCGCAGTCGACGCCGGTGGGCATCAAGCGCGTACGGGCGACCGCCGCGCCGGCGACCCACATCGACGGCATCGACCGCACCGCCGATCGAGTCGATGCCGACATCGCGATCATCGACACGGGCATCCAGGCCGGCCACCCCGACCTCAACGTGCGTGGCGGCATCAACTGCACGGGCGAGGGCAGCGCGGCGGCATGGGCCGACAACAACGGCCACGGGACGCATGTCGCGGGCATCGCCGCGGCCGTGGACAACGGCATCGGGGTCGTGGGCACCGCACCCGGCGCCCGCCTGTGGGCCGTCCGCGTGTTCCGGCCGGACGGCTTCTCGCTGATCAGCTGGATCGTCTGCGGCATCGATTGGGTGACCGCCCAGCGCGACCCGAACGACCCGTCGAAGCCGCGCATCGAGGTCGCCAACATGAGCCTGCGCGACGAGGGGGGCGACGATCGGAACTGCGGCTACACGAACCCCGACCCCGAGCATCGGGCGATCTGCGCATCGGTCGCGCAGGGCATCACGTACGTCGTCGCGGCCGGGAACGACTCGACCTCGTCCAGCGCATGGCGACCCGCTTCCTACGACGAGGTCATCACCGTCTCGGCCATCGCCGACTTCGACGGCGTCAGCGGCAGCCGGTCGTCGGCGACCTGCACGAGCTTCGGGCGGCGCGACGTCGACGACACCTTCGCCGACTTCTCGAACCGCGGCTCCGATGTCGACATCACCGCGCCCGGCGTGTGCGTCCGATCGACGTACCGCGGCAGCACCTACGCCACGATCTCGGGCACCTCGATGGCGTCGCCGGCCGTGACCGGCGCGGCCGCCGTGTACAAGTCGCTCCACCCGGGCGCGACGCCCGCCCAGGTCCGGCTCGGCCTGCGCGCCGCCGCCTCCTTCGACTGGCGGACGACGACCGATCCGGACGGCGTCCCGGATCCGCTCCTCGACATGACCTCGTTCGGCGCCAGCCCGGACTTCTCGATGCTGCCGGCGGTCGCGAGCGCCCGTGCCTGGATCGGTGTCGGCGGTGTGGGCGTCAACCTGCGCATCCGACGCGGGAACGGCTACGACGGCCCGGTCTCGCTCGACGTCACCGGGTTGCCCGAGGGTGTGACCGCGTCGTGGGATCGCGACGTGCTGCCGGGCCTCGCCGACCTCACGGCTCGCTTGACGCTCACGGCGGCATCGGACGCGAAGCCCTGGACGGGGACGGTCACCATCCGCGGGGTCGCCAGCGATCGGACGCGCACTGCGCCGCTCAGGCTGACCGTGACCGCCGACAAGACCGGGCCGTCGGTCAGCGGACCCACCCTCGCGATCACGACGGGCCGGCAGATCGCCACGGACGTCACGGTGAAGGTGTCGTTCCCCTCGACCGACGGCGGAACGGGCATCGCCCGGACCGCGGCCGCGGAGCGCGTCGACGGCGTCTGGCGGACGATCAGTCTCACGGGCGCGACCGCGATGAGCGCGGTACGCCGGCTCGCGTTCCACCACGCCTACCTGCATCGGGCGACCGTGACCGACCGCTCGGGCAACGCGACGACGCGCGACGGACCGCTGCTCAGGCCGCGTGCCGTGTCGGAGCTGAGCGGGTCGTACGGGGGCCACTGGGGGTCGAAGCGGGTGTCGAGCGCCTGGGGCGGCGCGCTCCGGTACTCGGCCACCCGGAGCTCGACCGTCACGTACCGCTTCACCGGGCGCTCCGTGGGCTGGGTCAGCCTCAAGGCCCCGACCCGCGGTCAGGCGAGCGTCTACGTCGACGGGCACTACGCCGCGCGCGTCGACCTCCGGCTCGAGCAGCGTCACCGGCCGCCTGGTCGTCTTCGCGAAGAGCTGGGCGAGCGTCGGGACGCACACGCTGAAGATCGTCGTGCTCGGGACGGCGGGCCGCCCGCGGGTCGACGTCGACGGGTTCGTCTACCTGCCGTAGCACGGGGCGGGGGAGGCCGGTGACCGCACGCCCCGGGTCGCTCATCGGGCGCGCGTTGCGGGTGGTCCCGGAAGGGCGTGTCGTCGCGAGCCGTCTATCCTGCCCGGACCGATGACCCTCGAAGTCGACCGCCTCGCCAAGCGTTTCGGATCCGTGGTCGCGCTCGACGGCCTCTCGTTCGAGGCGCCGCGCGGCCATGTCTTCGGCTTCCTCGGCGCGAACGGTGCGGGCAAGACGACGACGATGCGCATCGCGCTGGGGGTGCTGGCGGCGGACGCCGGCGACGTGCGCTGGGGCGGCCGCTCATCTTCGGAGCTGCCGCGGTCGACGTGGGGCTACCTGCCCGAGGAGCGCGGGCTCTACCCGCGGATGACCGTCCTGCAGCAGCTCGTGTTCTTCGGCGGGCTGTATGGCGTCCCGCGGGATATCGCGGTCCGGCGCGGCCGCGACTGGCTGACGCGCTTCCGGGTCCCGGAGCTCGCCGAGCGGCGCGCGGACACGCTCTCGAAGGGCAACCAGCAGAAGATCCAGCTGATCGCGGCGATCCTCCATGAGCCCGAGGTCCTGCTCATGGACGAGCCGTTCACCGGGCTCGACCCGGTGAACGTGGCGCTGCTTCGCGAGGCGTTCCTCCAGCTCCGCGACGACGGCCGGACGCTGGTCTTCAGCACGCACCAGATGGAGACCGTCGAGGCGCTGTGCGAGTCGATCGCGATCATCGACCGGGGCCGCCTCGTCGCCGGTGGGACGCTGCGGGACGTCAAGCGCTCGGCGGGGCGGCGGATGATCCGGATCTCGGTCATCGGCGACCACCGGCTGGCGTGGCTCGCGTCCGTGACCGGTGCGCGCGTCCTGCGACCCGGGATCGAGCGCGCCGAGATCGAGCTGGATCCGGGCGTCGAGCCTGACGCGGTGCTGGCGGCGGCCGTCGCGGCGGGGGCCCGGGTGACGCACTTCGAGGTCGACGACCCGTCGCTGGAGCAGATCTTCATCGACCGCGTGGGGCGGCCGCCCGACGAGGAGCTGCATCTGGCGCCCACGGCGGACGCTCTCGCGTCGTCCGCGGCTGATCCCGCAGGGTCCGCGGAGCCCGCTGCATGAGGCGCGAGCCGCTGTTCCCGAATGCCGCCATCGTGGCGCGGCGCGAGTACACCGAGCTCGTCCGGTCGCGCCTGTTCCTGATCTCGACCGGGTTCCTCGTCCTGCTCGCCGTCGTCGTCGCGATCCTGCCGCTCGTCATCAAGCTCGCCGAGCGTGGCTCGGTGACACGGGTCGAGGTCGCCGCCAGCGACGACCAGCTCGCCGCGACGTCCGTCCGGATCATCGACGGCATCCTCAACAGCGGCTTCGCGGGCGCGAGCCAGGCGCCGTACCAGGTCAGCATCGCCGTCGACGAACCGACGGCCGTCCACGACGTGGCGGAGGGCAAGCTCGATGCGGCCGTCGTCGCCGAGCGGCAGCCGAGCGGCGGGATCGCGTTCCGCCTGGCGAGCGGCGAATCGCTGTCGACCGAACGCGCGACCCAGCTCCAGGTGGCGATGTTCGGCATCGCGGTCCTCGACTGGACGTCGCAGAACGGCGCCGGCGCGGGCTTCGTCGCGCCGACCTTCGATGTCGCCGCCACCGGTGGGCCGACGGCCGGCGGGGCGCCGATCCCGGCCGTGGAGTTCGCGGGCCGGCGCATCGTGGGCGCGACGTTCGCGGTGCTGATCTTCCTGACGATCATCATCTACGGCATGTGGGTCGCGGCCGGCGTGGTCGCGGAGAAGTCGGGCCGTGTCATGGAGCTGCTGATCTCGGCGGCGGCGACCAAGCAGCTCGTGGTCGGCAAGCTGCTGGGCATCGGGCTCGCCGGGCTGACGCAGGTCGTGGTGATCCTCGTGCCGGCGACCATCGTGCTGCTCTCGCAGGACCGGCTGGCGTCGGTCGTGCTGGGATCGTCCTCGGCGATCCCGTTGTCGTTCAGCGGCCTGTCGCCGTCGTTGCTGGTCGCGTTCCTGGCGTTCTTCGCACTCGGCTTCGCGCTGTACGCGGCGATCTACGCGGCGGCGGGGTCGCTGCTGTCGCGGCCGGAGGACCTGCAGATCATCGCGCTGCCGCTGTCTCTGCTCGGGATGGTCGGGTTCTTCCTGTCGCTGCTCGCCCTGCTGAGCGGGACGGCCGGGCTCATCCGGTTCGCGTCCTACGTGCCGTTCTGGTCGCCGTTCGTGATGCTCACGCGACTGGTCGTCGGGCGGGTCGAGCCATGGGAGCTCGTGCTGTCGCTGGGGCTCCTGATCGTGACGGTGCCGATCGCGCTGGTGCTCGCGATCCGCGTCTATCGCGCGGGGACCCTCCTGTACGGGCAGCGACCGTCCTGGCGCACGTTCATCGCCGCGGTGCGAGCCGCCGGCTGACGCTCCACGTTCCTGCTGAACGGCCCCGGTGCCCGCTCGCTGCGCGAGACGGTCGGTCGCCGGGACGATCCGACCCGCAGCGGTCGCCGGCGCCAGGTCGCGCTCGGATGCGCCATCCGACGCCGTGAACGTCTGACTTCGCCAGTGATACGGAGCGCGGCTCCACGCCGATCGGCCGGGTAGCGGCGGCCGAGCGTGGCGGCTGGCGAACGTCGGACGTCAGGCGACGCGGGCTCGGTGAGCAACGCGCGCAGTCGACCGAGCTCAGCGTCGGTCATGCCGTTGCGGCGAAGGAACGCCTGGGCGCCGCCATGGCGCTGGTCGAGGTGCTCGAGCGTGTCGTCGATGTACTCCGGAAGGCAGTCCAGCTCGAGCGGGTCGCGCCGCCAGTCGGTGAGCCGCGGGTCGTCGACCGGAGCCACGAAGCGCTCGCGGGTCAGCGTGTAGTCCTCGACGATGACGGCGCGCGGGACACCGACCGCGGCAAGCACCAGCGCGATCGTCACGCCGGTCCGGTCCTTGCCCGCGGCGCAGCCGATGACGGCGGGCAGGCCGTCCTCCCCGATCAGCGCCCGCACGACCTCGACCAGCGAGCCGGCGCGGCCGTCGAACATGTGGCGGTATGTCCCGGGCAGCCCGCCGTACGGCGTGGCGTCGTCCTGGAGGAGCGGGATCGGCCGGTAGCGGACGTGGTCGGACGTGGCGAACACGCTCGGCCATTGCTCGGTCTCGGTGGGCCAGCGAAGGTCGATGACCTGGCGCAGGCCGAGCGCGAGGAGCGTGCGCTGCGAGTCGGCCGGCAGCAGGTCCAGCGCGTCGGTGCGGAGCAGCGTCCGCCATCGCGTGTGCCGCCCATCGCCGGCGGGATAGCCGCCGACATCGCGCAGGTTCCGCGTGCCGGGCAACGCGAGGTGGCGCGCCGGTTCCGAGTCGATCATCCGGTCACCAGGTGCACGTTCGGCGCCTGGCCCGTCGCGCCTGCGACGCCGCGCGCCCGACCTTGCGATCAGACGTGCGCACCGTGATCGTCTGACGAGGATCGTGAGGTCGGTGCCAGCGCCGAGTGAGCACCCTGTGAACGTCTGCGCAGGAGCCTCACTCCGCGTCCGGGTCGTCGTCGAGGAGCGGGAGGCGGCGGAACAGCGCGAGGACCGGCGCCGTGCCGGAGGCCGCGGCGTCATCCGCCGTCTCCGCGTCGGTGGCACCCGGTTCGCCGGGTTCGACCGCTGACGCCGCGATCGATCGCCACAGCGACGACCGAACCCCGGGCAGGTACGGCGATCCCGAGGCGCGCGCCAGGACGCCCGCCAGCCCCTGCGCGACCACGGCGTCGTACAGCGCTCGACCCTCGTTCACGATCGCCGGCACGACGACGACCTCGTCGCCCGGCCGGAGGACCCGCCGCAGCTCGCGCCGGCGCCGCGTCAACGGCTGCCGCAGGAGCGACGACCCGTCGAGATCCAGCAGGTCGAACACGAGGAACGCGACCGGTCGACCGCGCTCACCCGACAGCCGCGCTCGTAGCGCCTCGTCGTCGGCCCGCCCGCCCTCGTCGGTGCAGACCAGCTCGCCGTCGAGGATCGCCGAGCGCGCGGCGACCCGGACGGCCAGGCCCGACAGCTCGGGGAGCATCGGCGTGAGGTCGCGCCCGGTGGGATCGAGGATCCGCACATCGCCTGTGCCCGCGACCCGCGCGGGGCCGATGTAGGCAAGGGCGCGGTGACCGCCCCAGATGGGCTCGAACAGATGGGTCGGCGAGTCGAAGGCCTCCGACTCCGGCGTCGGCCACATCGGCGCGAGCGCCGGCAGCTTCGGGAGGCCCGTCTCGAGCCGGAGCGACAGCTGCTCGACCACTGCGCCCGATGGTACCGGGTAGACTCGGCAACGCCCACGGGACGTGGCCGCGCCGGGCACGCGCGGACCGTCCGGCGACGCCCCGCACCGCACGTGGGCCGGCTGCAAAGGGTCGCATCGGAGGAGCACGTGGCTCGACCCGCCCGCCCCGAGGACGTCTATCGCTTCCGCATCCCCACCGAGCCACGGCTCTCGCCCGACGGTGACCGCGTCGTGTTCACCGTCAAGACGGCGACCGCAGGGCACGACGGCTACCGCACCGGGCTGTGGATCGCGCCGACGGACGGCGGCGCCGAGGCCCGTCCGCTGACGATCGGCGCCAAGTCCGACCGCCATCCCCGCTTCTCAGCGGACGGCCGCACGCTCGCGTTCCTCTCGGATCGACGGCTGCTCGTCGAGGACGAGCCCGACCGCCCGAAGGACGCCAAGGAGCGCGAGGACGGGACGCAGATCCACCTGCTGCCGCTCGACGGCGGCGAGGCGCGCCGGTTGACGGACCTGCCCCGAAGCGTGGACGCGTTCGAGTGGTCGCCCGATGGCACCCGGCTCGCGGTCCTCACCGCATCGATCGGCGCGACGCGCATCGAGGACGCCCAGAAGCGTGGCAAGCCGCTCCACCGCCACCCGGGCGACCCGCCGCCGTCCGACTATCGCTACCTCGACCGCCTGGAGTACATGCTCAACGGCGCCGGATTCACGTACGACCACGTCGCGCACCTGTGGCTGGTCGACGCGACGACGGGCGAGGCGCGCCGGCTGGTCGCCGGCCCCACGGCCGAGGGCGAGATCGCCTGGTCGCCCGATGGCACGCGGATCGCGTTCACGGCGAACCGCCACCGAGACCACGACCTCCACGGCCGATCCGATGTGTTCGTCGTCGATGTCGAGAGCGGTGCGCGTGACGCCGATCACCGGCGGCTCCGACTCGCTGTTCATCGCGCCGGCGTGGACGCCCGACGGGACGTCGATCGTGGCCATCGGCGGACGCTACCCGGGCGTCGAACTACCACGCGCACATCTGGCGCTTCGCCGCCGACGGTTCGGACGCACGGCGCGACGGCGGGACGGACCTGCTCGCGGGCAGCGATCTCATGCCCGCGTCGGGGATGAACAGCGATGCGACGATCGGCGAGGGTCCCCGCCTCGTGGTCTCGCCCGATGGCCGCCACGTCCTGTTCACCGCCCCGATCCGCGGCTCGTACGAGCTGTGGCGGGTCGCGGTCGGGGGTGGCGAGCCGCAGCGCCTGACCGACGACCGCCACTACCTGTCGGGCTGGGACGCCGTCGCGGTCGGGCGCGGCGCAGGCTCGATGCGGGTGGCGGCGGTCCACTCCGGACCCACCGACCTTCCCGAGATCGTGGTCGCCGATGTGGGCGCGAAGGGTGCCGGCGAGCTGCGCCGCGTCACGGCGTTGAACGCGGAGCTCCGCGCGGAGGTCGAGCTGGTCGAGCCCACCGAGCGCTGGTGGACGGTCGACGGCTACGACATCCAGGGCTGGCACTACGCCGGCGGCACGCGGGAAGCGACCGCTGGTCCTCGAGATCCATGGCGGGCCGCACACGCTGTACGGCTGCTCGCCGATGTGGGAGTGGCAGGTCCTCGCGGGTGCCGGGATCTCCGTCCTGGGCACGAACCCGCGCGGGTCGGAGGGCTACGGCGGGGCCTTCAACCGCGGCAACCTCGACGGCGACTGGGGCCCGGGCCCGATGCGCGACGTGATCGCCGGCATCGAGGGTCTTCTCGCCGACGGCCTCGCCGACCCGGCACGGCTGGGCATCACCGGCGGCTCGTACGGCGGCTACCTGACGAACTGGATCCTCGGCCACGACCAGCGGTTCGCGGCGGGCATCACCTGCCGGTCGGTCGCGGACATGGCGATGCTGTTCCTGACCGGCGACATCGCGGGCGGGCAGTGGGCCGAGATCGAGTTCGGCGCCACGCCCTGGTCCGATCCGGAGCTGTTCCGGAGGATCTCGCCGGTGACGTACGCCCGCGGAGATCCGGACGCCGCTGCTCATCCAGCACGCCGAGCGCGACCTGCGCACGACGGTCGGCCAGGGCGAGGCGCTGTTCACCGTCCTGCGGTCGCATCGGCGGCCGGTGCGGTTCATGCGCGTCCCGGACGAGTCCCATGAGCTGACCCGCTCCGGGACGCCGTACCGACGGGTCGAGAACCTCATCCAGGTCCGCGACTGGTTCGCGCACTTCCTCGTCAAGGGCGCGAAGACGCTGCCGAAGCTGCCGGCGGACCGCGCCGGGAAGTAGCACCTGCCGAGTCGCCGGCTCCGACGCGCCGGCGGACGCCAGGATCGCGGCGCTGCCATCCCGGTGTCGCGGCAGGCGCCCGCAGTCCCCGAGGCGGATGCGCTCGCGTGCGAACACGCCGCCGAGCCACAGCGCCGCCGAAGCCGGCAGCGACCAGGAGCGCGGTGAAGAGGTCGACCGGGATGGGCGGTGCGCTGGGGCCGGCTCCGTCGGCGGTGTCCGTCGGTGGCGTGCGTCGCGCCGCCGCCACCACCGCCGCTGGCCGCCTCGACGACGACCCGAGCCGGTCATCGAGGCGTGGATCTGCAGTGGTACGGTGAAGGTCCCCGCCTTCGAGAAGGTCACGCTCTTCGAGCTGCCGGCGGCGATCGTGCCGGTGTCGAACGACGCCGCCGTCGGCGGTCGCGGTGTGCGCCGCGGAGTCCTCGTTCGACCAGGTGACCGTGTCGCCCACGGAGACGGTCAGGTCGGCGGGGTCGAAGGCGAAGTTCTCGATCGTCACGGGCTCCTCCGCCGCCAGCACGCTGCCGACGACCCCGAGCGCGAGCACTCCGCCGAGTGCGACCCCGCCGATCCTGCCCGTGAACGCTCGCGCCATGTCCCACCTCCCTCGGACATCCGGCGCAGCCCTCACGCAGGCCATCCCGGTACGCGAGGTACGCCCTGCTCGGCGACGGTTTCCGCCGCGACACTTGGTGCTGGACGCGGACCAACCGACGGAGGACTGGCGCCTCCGCCGCCGTTCGTGTCGTCACGAGCACCGAACCGCCAGGGAGCTCGCTCTCCGCCGTTGGTTGGTGTTGCGCGGGACACGCGCGCCGAGTGGAAGACGGAGAGGGCCGCGAAGAGGCCCGGTGTATCCTCGCCGTCCCATGGCCACCGCCGCTCGCGACACGCTCGCCCGCGACCAGGCACACGCGCTCGTGCGCGCGTGGGACTCGCGCCCGGGGACCCTCGGCAACCTGCTGGGTCGCGTCACGCCCGTCGACCAGGTCGCGGCCGAGGAGCGCGTGGCGACGCTCCAGAAGCGGAGCATCAAGAAGGCCTCGAAGCTGTGGGCCCTCGACCTCGCGATCCGGATGATGGATCTCACGACCCTCGAGGGGAAGGACACGCCCGGCAAGGTCCGGGCGCTGTGCGCCAAGGGCATCCACCCGAAGCCCGGCGACCCCACGATCCCCAGCGTGGCGGCGATCTGCATCTACCCGTCGCTCGATCCCCGAGGCCAAGGACGCGCTCAAGGGCAGCGGCGTCCATGTCGCCAGCGTCGCGACGGCCTTCCCCAGCGGCCAGTCCTTCCTCGAGATCAAGCTTGCCGAGACGAAGCTCGCGGTCGAAGCGGGCGCCGACGAGATCGACATGGTCATCGACCGGGGCGCCTTCCTGAGCGGCGACTACGGCACGGTGTTCGACGAGATCGTGGCCATCAAGGACGCGTGCGGCCCCGCCCATCTCAAGGTCATCCTCGAGACCGGCGAGCTCGGCACGTACGACGCGGTGCGCCGGGCGAGCGTCCTCGCGATGTCAGCCGGGGCCGACTTCATCAAGACCAGCACGGGCAAGGTCACGCCGGCCGCGACACTGCCGGTCACGCTCGTGATGCTCGAGGCGATCCGCGACTTCGAGAAGGCGACCGGCAAGGCCATCGGCATGAAGCCCGCCGGCGGCATCCGCACCGCCAAGGACGCCATCCAGTACCTCGTCGTCCTGTACGAGACGCTGGGCCCGCGCTGGATGACGCCCGATCGTTTCCGGTTCGGTGCGTCGAGCCTCCTCAATGACGTCCTGATGCAGATCGAGAAGGAGCGGACCGGCCGCTACCAGGACCCGGACGCCTTCACGATCGACTGACCCGGACGCCGCTCGCCCGAACGCGCGGAGCGCGCACGCACCGGTGTCGCGCAGATGACCGCGCCACACGCCACTGGACCCCACCGCAAGGTGATACCTTCCGCCCGGCGCCGGAGGGGACGCCCCAGAGGGGTAACGATGGACGGCGAGGCCGAGTATCTGACCTTGGCCCAGGTCGCCGCGCTCACGGGCCGTCACCCGGAGCTGCTGCGTCAGTGGGCCGCCGCGGGTCGCGTCCCGGCGAAGCGTCTTGGCAACGTGTGGGTGATGCGTGCCGAGGACGTTCGGTTCGTGACCGCCATGACGTCGCGATCGCGGTCGGTCCTGCGGCGCGCGATCCCGAGCGACGGCCGAGTCCGGCTCATCGCCGCGTCCTTCGCCGACGCCGCGGCCGCGTTGACGGCTGCCGCCGTGCTGCGGTCACGCATCCAGACCGAGCAGCTCGATGTCGCGATCCAGTCGGTCGAGCTGCCGGCGGTCGTGGCGCTCACGCTCACCATCGTCGCCGTCCGCGCGCCGCTCGCCCGTCTCCTCGAGGCGCGCGGGATCCTCGTGGGGCACGGCGGGACCGTCATCGCCGACCTCGATCCGGAGACGCTGCCCTCGCCGACGCCCGCGATCGACGGCCCGCTCGACGTCCAGATCGATGCCGCGCCGCCGCCGGCGCGTCGATCCCGCCGGCTCGGGAGCGCCGCCTCACCCGCCTGACGGACTCGCCTGTCGACTCGCGACCGCGGCGATCAGCGCCCCGGCGAGGCGCACCGACGCTACGACGCCGCCACCAGCGTCGCCTGCGCCAGCTCCGCGACACCCGGCAGCGGCTCGATCCCGGGCACGTGGCGCTGCAGGAAGTCCAGCACGATCGCCCGCTGCCGGACGCGCTCGTCCATGTCGAAGGACGCGTGGCCCGTGTCGTAGATGTACGTCTCGTGCGGGACGCCGCGCGCGGCCAGCCGGTCGACGAACTTCATCGCCTGCCGGAGCGGACAGCGCGAGTCGTTGCGACCGATGAGGAACAGCATCGGCGCGGTCACGTTGTCGACGTACGAGATCGGCGACCGCTCGGCCATCAGCTGCGGCACCTCGGCGGGCGTCCCGCCCAGGAGCGCCCGGTCGTACGCCTGGAGCATCGGCGAGAGCTCCTCGTAGCCGTCCGCGTAGTCGCCGACCGGCACCCCCGCCACGCCGGCGATGAACCGCTCGGGATGCATCCCGTGCATCGAGATTCGTGAGGTAGCCGCCCCACGACCAGCCGGCGATGACCGACCGGTCCGGATCGGCCAGGCCGTGATCGATGAGGTCGTCGTGTCCGGCGACGATGTCCTCGATCTCGGGCCAGCCGATGTTCCCGATGAGCGTGTCGCGCCAGGCTCGCCCGAAGCCGATCGAGCCGCGGTAGTTGACCATCGCCACCAGGTAGCCCGCGTCGACCAGCGCCTGGATCTCGGGCGACCACCGATCCAGGTCGACCGACGTCGGCCCACCGTGGATGTGCATCACCGTCGGCCACGGCCCGTCGCCCGCGGGACGCACGATGAAGCCCTGCACCGTCTGCCCGTGCGGATTTTGGAATCGCCAGTCCTCGAACGGGCGGCCGGGCGGAGCGGCCTCGGGCGCCAGGAGCGGCGTGGACCGGCCGACCACCAGCAAGCGCGACGGGGATCCCCCCGACTGGTGGCGGTACCAGATCTCGCCGTCGGGCCGGACGCGGGCGCCGGTGATCTGGCCTCGCTCGGTCGGCAGACCTCTCGAGCACGGCCGGTCGCCAGGTCGTAGCGATGGAGCACGTCTCGCCCATCGATGAGCTGGATGAGCAGCAGCGCCGACGCGTCGGGCCACCAGTCGACGGCCTCGACCATGCCCTCGAGCCCCGTGTCGAGCCGCTGGACCTCGCCCGTCCGCACGTGCCAGATGGCGGGCGCACGCTCACCGTCGCGCTCGTGGCCGATCGCCAGGCGATCGTCACCCGGGACCGGCGACCACGGGAACGCGACGAGCTCCATGCCCTCGTCCCGAAGATCCGCGACGACCGCGCCCGTGTCCACGTCGTACACGCGCAGCGCCGCGTGCATCAGGTCGCCGTGCTCGGCGTGCTCGACGACCAGGAGGCGATCGTCGGCCGAGAGTGTCGCCTCGCCGCCCTCGGCGAGCATCGAGCCGCCGCCCAGCTGGAACAGCTCGGTGCTGCGGACGAGCAGCCGCGGCGCCTGGCCCTCGTCGACGACCCAGATCGCGAACCCGTCCGCATCCGACAGGCCGACGACCGACCGACCGCGACGCAGGACGAGCCCTTCCGGCCAGCCCTTGGGCAGGTCGTCGAACAGCGGCTCGGCGGTGCCACCCGTCCGTGGCACGACCATCCACGCGCCCGATTCGTCGCCCGAGATGTCGCGGAACCAGGTGACCCACTCGCCGTCCGCGGTCGGCAGCGCGTATGTCGCGCCGACGGCCTCGTCCGACAGCTTGCGCCGCTCGCCGGTCTCGGGATCCCAGGTGTGCGCCTGGTACGAGCCGCTCTCGCTCGACGTGATCACCAGCCGGTCCGGGGCGCTGGGCGACCAGTGCGGGAACGAGTGCAGCGGGACGCGGAAGCGCGCCTCCCAGATCGGAGGCGTTCGGTCGGTCGTCATGGACCCGAGGATAGTCCCGCGTCGGGCGCCCCGAAGACGAGCGCCGCGTTGAGGCCGCCGAACCCGAACGAGGTCGACAGCACCCGCCGGTAGCGACCGGGTCGGGGCTCGCGGAGCAGGCACGGCAGGAGCTCCGCGATCTCGTCGTCCGGCTGTTCCAGGTTCACCGTTCCGGGCGCGATCCCGTCGCGGATCGTGAGGGCGCACATCGCCGCCTCGATCGCGCCCGTGGCACCCAGCGGATGTCCGGTGAGCGCCTTCGTCGCGGCCACCGGCAGGTCGGTCAGCGGTCCACCGAGCACGCGGGCGAGCGCGCGTGCCTCCGCGATGTCGCCGATGGGCGTCGACGACGCGTGCGCGCTGACGAAGTCGAGCTCCTCGCGAGCCGACGTCGGCGTCCTCGAGCGCGATGGTCGCGGCGCGGGCCGCCTCGAGGCCGTCGGCGCGCGGCTGGACCATGTGATGCGCGTCGGACGTGGCGCCGTAGCCCATCACCTCGGCGTAGGGTCGCGCGCCGCGACGCTCGGCGATGTCGGCGGCCTCGAGCACGAGCAGCGCCGCGCCCTCGCCCATGACGAAGCCGTCGCGCTCGCGGTCGAACGGGCGGGAAGCATGCGCCGGGTCGTCGTTGTGGCCGTGGCCCAGCGCCCGGATGATGTCGAACGCGCCGAATGCGAGCGGACTGAGCGGGACCTCGACGCCCCCGGCGATCGCGGCGTCGATCTCGCCGTTCCGGATCGCGCCGAGCGCCTCGCCGATGGCCACCGCGCCGCTGGCGCACGAGTTCGCCGTCGAGAGGATGGGCCCGCGGACGTCGAGGGCGATGCCCAGGTTGGCCGGCGCGGCGCCGCCGAACACCGCGAGCGCGAGCGTCGGCGCGACGGCCTTGATGCCGCGTTCGAGGTAGCGCTCGTGCTGCGCTTCGGCGAACGCGATGCCACCCAGTGCGCTGCCGAGATAGATGCCGATGCGCTGCGGGTCGGCGGCGCCACGCTGACCCGGCTCGAGTGCGGCGTCCTGCATCGCGCGGCGACCCGCCGCCAGGCCGAACTGGCTGAACCGGTCGAGGGCCCGAGCGGTCCGCGCGTCCATGTGGTCGAGCGGGTCGAAGTCGTCGATCTGGGCAGCGACGCGCGACCGGAAGGGCGATGGGTCGAAGCGGTCGATGGCCTGGACCGGCGACCGACCGGCGAGCACGCCCGGCCAGAACGCGTCGCCGCTGCCGACGGCCGACAGCACGCCCATGCCGGTGATGACGACGCGGCGCCTCATGTCGGAGGGTTCGTCCGGGAGGACTCGGTGGACGTCTCGTTCACCGGCGGCGTGGTCGCGACCGCTTCGGCGAGCGCCTTGAACGTGGCCAGCGTACGGCCGGCGATGGGGCGCGTGAACCAGCTGTCGACGAACGCGGGGAACGCGGCGTCGCCGAGGATCGGCCCGATCAGCGGGATGGGCAGGGTCCTCCGGAAGTCGTGGTGGATATCGACCCGCGAGCCCGTTCCCGCTGGCTCGATCGTCCAGGTCACGTCCATGCCCTTGGTGGCGCCGGCGACATGGACGAAGCGGAGGCGGAGCGTCGACGCGTCACTCCACGTTCGGGAGCGCCACGTGACGGGGATCGCGAGACCCACCGTCCCGAGCGGGCCGGGCAGCGGGCGCCTCGCGATGAACGACGTCACCGTGGTGCCGTCGGCCGCTCGGCCATCCGACCGGGATCGGGTGTAGTGGGGGAGCAGGCGCTCCCAGCGCGAGACGTCCCGGGCGAGCGCGAAGACGAGCTCCGGCGGCGCTGCGACGTCGATGCCGATGGACGTCCGCATCTCAGCGGTCGCCGTCCCGCCGCCCGAACGCGAGGTCCAGGCCTTCCGCGCCCAGCCGGACCAGCGGCAGGGATCGCGCCTGCGCCTCGGGGAACCAGCCGCACGTGTCGGTGGAGTTCTCCAGCTCGTCGCGCAGCTCCCCGCCGGTCGGATGGGCGCGGTACAGGACGCTCACCCAATGCATCGGTCCGCCTCGCTCGGGCGGTCGATCGATCGTCGCGGTGAAGGTGCCCGCGAGGCCGTCCAGCTCGACGGTCAGCCCGCTCTCCTCCTCGACCTCGCGCAGGGCGCCGGCCTCGGGCGTCTCGCCGAACTCGAGGCCGCCGCCCGGAAGCGTCCAGTGGCCGCCCGCGTCGATGTGGGACGCGATGCGGCAGAGCAGGATCCGCCGCTCGTCGTCGAGGACGAGGGCATGGGCGCTGATCCGGGTCGAGCGGACGGGTTCGGCGATGGGCGCGCTCGCGGCGCGAGCAGCGCCGGCCGGGCGAGCAGCGCTCACGGGGCGAGCAGCGCGGCGAGGAACCGCGGGTCCAGGGCGCGGGAGGCCGGGACGAGATCGCCCATGACGAGACCCATCGTCGCACGCACCTCGTCGCGGCGCGCGAGGCGACGGGCGGCGTACTCGAACAGCGCCGGCCGGGCGAGGAACGCCTGGACGAGCAGCGAGACGACGTCCTTGCTCTGGAAGCGCCGGCGCATCGCCCGGTCGTAGGCGGCCAGGGCCTGGTCGTCGCGCACGTCATGGCCACGCAGCGCGCGCATCACCGCTGCCGCTCCCAGCCGAGCCGAGACGAGCGCCCGATGGAGCCCTTCGCCGGTGAACGGATCGAGGAACCCTGCCGCGTCGCCGATGAGCAGCCAGCCGTCGCCTGCGCGCCGCGTGACGCGATGGCCCAACGGCGCGGCGCCCGCGATGGCGTCGGCGACCGGCGCTGCGCGCCAGCCGGCGCGGGACCACGCTGCATCCGGGACGTCCGCGAGGATCGCCGCACCGACGGCGTGCGCGCCGTCGCTCGCGAGCCGGTCCTGCCAGCGTCGCGAGGCGAGCACGATGCCCACGTTCAGCCGTCCGCCCGGCACGGGCGCGAGCCCGCAGTACGCCCCGTCGAGCACGACCATCCGCGCGTCGCCCGGTCCGTCGTCGCCGACGTCGGCGAGGTGCCACGTCAGCCCGACGCGCGACCCCAGCCGCGCCGGCCGATCCACGCCGAGCGCTCGCGCGACGGCCGACCGGTGTCCATCCGCGCCGACCACGATCCGCGCATCGAGTGCCTTCGTCACCGTCCCGTGGCGGACGTCCAGTCGGATGAGCCCGCCGCTTCCGGCCCCCGGTCTCACACCGACCACCGACACGGGCCGCCGCACCTCCGCGCCACGCGCCCACGCGAGCTCGAGCAGCGCCGGATCGAGCGCCGACCGGTCGAGCCCCACGGCCGGTTCGCCGCCGCGCTCCGCGCCGTACGTGAGGCGGATCGTCTGGCCGCTCGGCGTCTCCACGCGCATCGCCGGGATGGGGCGGGCGACCGCCTCGAGCACCGTGGCGCTCAGCCCGAGCGCGCGCAGCTCCAGCACCGCCGCCGGTGACGCGAACACGCCCCCGGCCTGCCACGTCCACGACGGTCGCGCCTCGAGGATGACGACCCTCGGCCCGGCTGCCGCGACACGTGCCGCGAACGCCGATCCGGCCGGCCCACCGCCGACCACGGCCACATCCACGCGCTCGACGCGCTCGCCGTCCTCGGGTGCCTTCGGGTGTCTGGCCGGGCACGTCGCTGGGCGTCACGCGTCCGGGAGAGCCGACGCCGCCAGTGCGACTCGATACCCGAACGGCGCGACGAACTCGCCGATCGGCTGGAGCCCGCCCGCCGCGAGGAGTGCTCGCATCTCGACCCGCGTGTACGCCCGCTGCACCGACAACGGGCCGTCGTGGCGCGTCAGCCGGTTCCGCGTCGTCAGGCGCGTGAGGAGCATCGCCCCCATCCAGTGCGCCCGTCCGCGCACCAGGTCGTTGATCACGACGCCCTTGCGCGCCACCCGCCGCGCCTCGCGCAGGAACGCGATCGCCTGCTTCGGCTCGAGGTGATGGAGCAGGAGGGAGGCGTGGACGACGTCGAACGAGTGGTCCGGGTAGGGCAGCGAGCGGCCGTCGGCGGTCGCGACCTGCAGGTCGCGGCGGAGGTCGATCGCCGGGTCGAGCTGGCGCGCCGCTTCGAGGATCTCGGGCCGGCTGTCCAGCGCGACGGCGCGGAGATCCCGACCCCGGGCGGCAGCGGCATCCAGGATGACGAGCGGGATATCGATGGCGCCGGTACCGACGTCGAGCAGTGAGGCCGGGCTGCGATCACCGACCAGCAGCAGCTCCACCGCCTGTCGCGAGATGGCCGCACCGCCGAGCCAGCGGTTGACCCGTCGAAGGTCGCGGAGATTCCCCTGCAGGGCGACCCGGTCGTCCAGCGGCCCATCGAGGAGCTCGAGCGTGCCGGCCAGCCGTCGCACCCGGCGAGCGTACCGCGCGGCGGTAGCCATCCGGGGGGTCACCCGGGGCCGTGGTGCTCGCTAGCATCGCCGCATTCGCGTCCCCGAGGTACCGGATGTCCACCCCCGTCGCGCCCCGTCCGCTGCTCGCCCGGCTCGCCGTCACTGTCGGTCTCGCCGGCCTCCTCGCGCTCACGATGGCCGGCCCTGCCGCCGCCTCGTCGCCGGTGGTCTACCCGACACAGTCGCTCGGCAACCGGGGGACGAACGTCTACACGATCCAGCTCCTGCTTCGCCAGCGTGGCCAGGTCGTGCCGCTGACGGGCATCTTCGACTCGCCGACCGTCGCTGCCGTGAAGGTCGCCGAGACGGCGCTGGGTCTGCCGGCCGACGGCGTGGTCGACTCCCGGCTGTGGCCGCTGCTCACGCCGCGCGTGGAGCTGGGGTCGCGCGGCGAGGCCGTCCGGGCGCTCCAGAAGGAGCTCAACGAGAAGCGGCTGACGCACCTGCCGACCGATGGCGTGTTCGGGACGCAGACGCGCGACGCGGTCCGCGCCTTCCAGCGCCATGTCGGCGTGGCGGCGACGGGCGTCGCCGGGACGGTCACCTGGAAGTCCCTGATCTGGCATTTCGAGCTGCCGACGTTCGGCTCGAGCACGAACCTGTGCGACTACACGGTCGGCAACGGCGCCGCGAACTGGGCGACCTCGGCCGCGGTCGCGCAGCTCGAGGCGGCCGCGCGGGTGATCGGCGCGAAGGGCTACGGCCGGATCGGCGTCGGCGATGCGGGCTTCGAGCACGGCGGCGACATCCCGGGGCACCAGACGCACGAGTGGGGCATGGATATCGACATCCGGCCGCTCCGCTACTCGCGCGACCAGTGCAGCGGCGGCACCAACTGGCACTACGCCACGTACGACCGGTATGCCACGCGCCAGCTGATCCGCGCCATCCGCGCCACCGCTCCGCGCCACGTGATGCTCATCTACTTCAACGACCCGGTGCTCATCCGCGAGGGCCTGACGACCTGGTACGCGGGTCACGACGACCACCTGCACGTCCGCTACTGCGAGAAGACCTTCCCGAACGCGATGTACGACTGCTGAGTCGTCCGTTCCGCGGGGTCGCGGACGCCCGAGCAACGCCGCTGCTCGTATCCCCGCCGAGCGCACACGCCACGTAGACCACCGCGCGGCCCTGGGCTGCGTGACGAGCGCGGCCGCCACTGGGGCGAGCAACCGGGCTGCTACGGGACATGGGGCGGCCGAAGTCCCGTATCCACCGGTACGCTGGCTCGCATGCCCCGAACGGACGTCGAACGCTGGCGCGCCATGAACGAGCCGGTGATCCGTGAGTTCCGGAAGACCGGCGGCCAGACCAGCCGGAAGCACCCGGTGATCCTGCTCACGACGACCGGTCGGAAGACCGGCCAGCCGCGCATCACGCCGCTGAACTTCACCGTCGACGGCGACCGGCTGGCGGTCATCGGCTCGAAGGGCGGCTCGGCCACGCACCCGTCGTGGTACCTCAACCTCCTCGACGACCCGATCGTCACCATCGAGCACGGCGGCGAGACGTTCCGGGCCCGCGCCCGAGTCGCCGAGGAGCCGGAGCGGACGCGGCTCTTCGACCAGCAGGCCAGGGAGATGCCGTTCTTCGACGGCTACCGCAAGCGCGTCAAGGCCCGCGAGATCCCGGTCGTCGTCTTCGAGCGCCTCGCCGAAGGCTGAACCGAGGCGGGTCTGCGCGGCCGCGGCCCAGAACGCGACCACTGCGAATGCGTAGAAGGCGAAGGAGGACGACATTCGCGGAGCGCTCAGCTGCTCGGTAGCGGGCCGCTCGTACGCGGTCGTGTCCGCTCAGAGCTCCCGGCGCGCGAACACGAGGACCGCCCCCGCGGCCGACAGCGCGACGATCGCGATCGATCCTGCGATGGCCGTCAGGAGCTGCGGCCCGTCGATCTCGGCGGCCTGGCCCAGCGCGAGGAGGGCCGCCGGAGCCGCGAGCCCCGTGGGCAGCAGGTGGTCGAGTGCCGGGATGACCGCGAGCAGGCTGATGGCGACGAGCGCGACGAACCCGATGCCAGCGGCGGCCGTCGTGGAGCCCGTGGCGGTCGACGCGAGGAGCGTCACGGCCGCCCAGGCGAACAGCGCCAGCCAGGACAGCACCGCGAGGGCGATCCAGCCGCCGACAGGCAGCGGCTCGAACAGGATCGCCGTGTACACCCACGCCGCGACGAGCGCGAGCCCGACCGCGATGCCGAGCACGACCCCGATGCCCGCCAGCTTCGCGAGCAGGAACGCCGGACGGCCGATGGGCTGGGCGAGGACCAGCGCCGCCGTCCCGCGGTCGAGCTCTCCGGACACCGAGCCCATCGCCAGCGCGATGGCGGCGAGTGCGCCGAGCTGGCCCAGGTTCTTCTGGAGCTGGCCGATGGCCGACGCGCCGCTCGGCGGCGGGACGGGGACCGGGAGCTCGTTCCCCACGGCAAGCTTGATGATCTCGTCGAGGTACCGCGCGGTGAGCGGCGAGAGGATCCCGACGGCCACGAACAGCAGGGCCAGCACGGGCAGCCGCCGCGTCCGCCACGCTTCGCGAAGCTCCTTCACGAGCAGGACCCTGAAGCCGCTCATGCGGCCGCGCTCCCGCCGCCGGTGAGGCGCAGGAAGACGTCCTCGAGCGTCGGCCGGGCACGTGCGACCGCGATGATCGCGAGACCGGCCGCGCCCACGATCGGCAGCAGCTCGCGCGCCGCCACGGTGGGGTCGGCGACGGCGATGGTGAGCAGGCCGTGGTCGATGCTGGTGGCCGTCACCCAGGGAAGGGGCTGCAGGCGCGCGGCGAGCCTGTCGAGTGCTTCGGCCTGGCCGGGCTCGACCTCGACGCGATAGACCGGGAGCGCGAACCGGTCGAGGAGCTCATCGAGCGGACCCTCGACGACGAGCCGGCCGCGATCGAGGATGCCGACGCGGTCGCAGATCCGCTCGACGTCGGCGAGGACATGGCTCGAGAACAGCACCGTCGCCTCGCCGCGGAGCGACGCGACGAGCTCGAGCATGTCGCGCCGACCCTCGGGGTCGAGCGCGCTCACGGGCTCATCGAGGATCAGGATCGGCGGCCGATGGACGAGGGTCCCGGCGATCCCGAGCCGCTGGCGCATGCCTCCCGAGTAGGTGGCGGTCCGACGGTCGGCAGACGCCGCCAGGTCGACACGCTCGAGGGCGTCGGACACGGCGCGATCCAGCGCCGTGCCGGCGAGTCCGTGCGCCCGGCCGAGGAAGCGCAGCTGTTCGCGCCCGGTCATCCAGCCGTACGCCCGCGGATCCTGCTCCAGGTATCCCAGCCCGCGGCGCACGGAGAGCCCATCGTCCGCGACCACGCTCCCACCCACGAGCGCGCGCCCGGCCGAGGGTCGTGTGAGGCCCGCGAGCAGGCGCAGGCATGTCGTCTTGCCGGCGCCGTTGGGACCGAGCAGGCCGAACACCGAGCCCGTAGGGACGTCGAGGTCGAGTCCGTCGAGTGCGAGGATCCCGCCGGGATAGCGCTTGGTGAGCCCCTCGACGCGGATCGCCGAGGGCTCGTTCGCGGCGATGAGCGTGCCGCGCCGGGACTCGGCGAACGGGCGCTCTGCGGGCGATGGCTGGGCCGCGGGTGCGGCGGGGCCGGCGGGCGCCGGCTGGCTCGCCGTCGGACCGACCACGATCGGCGGGTCGTGCGGGCTGCCCCACCCGGGCACCGGGCGTGGGCCGGGCTCGGTGTCGGGCGGCGGTCCTTCCTCGCGACCGATGAGGAAGTAGAGGATCGGGCCGATCAGGTTGGCGAACACGATGATCACGGCCCAGACGCCCTTGTTGCCACCGCGGACCCGTCGGTCGTCGCGCAGCAGGTCGACGACGGCCAGGATCAGCAGCGTGAGCTCGATGATCGCGAGCGGGACGACAAGCAAGAGGATCGAGGGATCGAAGCCACTCGAGGCCGAGACTCACCGGGACAGCATCGCCGATGCGGGGCCCGCTCGGGCGCGGGCCGGCCACGTCCGCGGATCGGACCACATCGCGCCACCATGCCGAGTGCCGCCTCGCGCGCACCTGACAGGGAAGCGGTGCGACTGCGCCGACTCGCGCACCGCTCCCGGATCTACGGCAGGCGCAGCGCTTCCGACGATGTCGCTCGCGGTGAGGCCGGGCTGCGGGCCACCCAGGACGACATAGGCGACGCCGTCGATCACCGCGGCGCCCAGGCCGTGGCGCGGGACGCCGAGACCGGGCAGCGTCGTGACCGCGGTCGTTCCGATGCACTCCACTTCGCCGAACGTGCCGTTCGGGCCCTCGCCGCCGACCAGGCAGGTCCCGAGCGCCGGCCACGAGAACGCGGCCACGCCGCCGCGCCGGGTCGGCACGTCCTCCGTCCGGCCGACGACGCCCTCGCTGCTCACGAGGTCCACCGTCCCGAGGTTGCCCGTGTCGCCGCGCCGGCCGCCCATGAACGTCACGCTGCCCGTGCCCAGCGAGGTCGCGGCGAGGTGCTCCCGCGGCTCCGACAGGCGCGCGAGCTCGAGCCACCCGGCGGCATCGTCGGTGACGAAGACGTCGTCCGAGACGCCGCCACCCAGCGCGACGCCCCCGCCGTAGAGGATCCGCGCTTCACCGTCCCACGCGGCCGCGCCCGCCGCCCGGGGCGCCGGAAGCGGCTGGTCCCGCACCCATGACGTCGCGTCGGCGTCGAGCCGCCACACCTCGTCGGTCGGCTGGTCGAACGACGGCCCGACATACCCGCCGATCAGCCACAGCGCGGTCCCGTCGGACACGAGCGCCGCGTGATGCACGCCGGTCAGCAGCCGCGGACCCTCGGACCAGGAGTCGGTCGATGGGTCGTACTCGAGGACGCGCGCGCTCGCCGCTCCCGAGGCATCCAGCCCGCCCGCCACCCACACGCGGCCCTCATGCGCCGCGGCCGCCACCTCCGTCAGCGCGATCGGCGAAGGCGCCAGCCGCGTCCACGCAGCTTCCCCGGGCGCCGCCGTGCGACCGGGGCTTCCCGGGAAGATCCCGATCCGCCCGGGTTGCGTCACGACCAGGAACGCCAGCGCGCCGACGGCGATCGCGAGCAGCAGCGACAGGGCCAGCCGCAGGCGGTTCGGGGGCCGGCTCCGCCGGCGCGGCACGGCGCGTGGTCCCATCAGCCATGCAATCATCACCCCATGGCCACCGAGACGAAGCCGGTCCCGTCCCCGGATCGGGCGCCCGCGAGCTGGGGCCTCGGCGACGGACAGGCGATCCCGTGGGAGTACGCGCCGGCGCCCGAGGCGCGCGACATCGTCCGGCTCAAGGACACCTTCGGGCTGTTCATCGATGGTCGCGAGGTCCGCGCGAGCGACGGCGGCACGTTCGTCAGCGTCGATCCATCCACCGAACTGCCGCTGGCCAACGTCGCCAAGGCGACCGAGAAGGACGTCGACAAGGCCGTCCGCGCCGCGCGCCGTGCGCAGAAGGGCTGGGGCGCGCTGCCCGGCAAGGAGCGCGCGAAATACCTGTTCCGGATCTCGCGGATCCTCCAGGAGCGCTCGCGCGAGTTCGCGGTCCTCGAATCCATGGACTCCGGCAAGCCGATCCGCGAGTCGCGGGACGTCGATGTGCCGCTCGTCGCCAGCCACTTCTGGTACTACGCGGGCTGGGCCGACAAGCTCGAATACGCGTTCCCCGGCCGGGTCGCTCGACCGCTCGGCGTCGCAGGTCAGATCATCCCGTGGAACTTCCCGCTGCTGATGCTGGCCTGGAAGATCGCGCCGGCGCTGGCCGCCGGGAACACGGTCGTGCTCAAGCCGGCGTCGACGACGCCGCTGAGCGCGCTCCTGTTCGCCGAGGTCGTCCAGCAGGCCGACCTGCCGCCCGGCGTCGTGAACATCGTCCCCGGGCCGTCGGACATCGGCATGGCGCTCGTCAGGCACCCGGGCATCGACAAGGTCGCATTCACCGGCTCGACCGATGTCGGCAAGAAGATCCACAAGGCGATCGCCGGGACCGACAAGTCGATCACGCTCGAGCTCGGCGGCAAGGCCGCGAACATCGTGTTCGAGGACGCGGCGCTCGATCAGGCGGTCGAGGGCATCGTCAACGGCATCTACTTCAACCAGGGCGAGGTGTGCTGCGCCGGGTCGCGGCTGCTGGTCCAGGAATTGGTCGTCGGCGTCATCGTTGAGAAACTCAAGGACCGACTTGCGACACTCAGGGTCGGCGATCCGCTCGACAAGAACACCGATGTCGGGGCGATCAACTCGCGCGCCCAGCTGGAGCGCATCACCGAGCTCGTCGCCGCCGGTCAGGCCGAAGGCGCCGAGCTCTACCAGCCGGCCTGCGACCTCCCGGAGCGCGGCTACTTCTTCCGCCCGACGCTGTTCACGAACGTCGCGCAGTCGCATCGGATCGCGCGCGAGGAGATCTTCGGCCCGGTCCTCTCGGTGCTCACGTTCCGCACGCCGGACGAGGCGGTCGAGAAGGCGAACAACACCGAATACGGGCTCTCGGCCGGGATCTGGACGGAGAAGGGGAGCCGCATCCTCGACATGGCCACGAAGCTGCAGGCCGGGGTCGTGTGGGCGAACACGTTCAACAAGTTCGACCCCACGTCGCCGTTCGGGGGCTACAAGGAGTCCGGGTTCGGGCGCGAGGGCGGCATCCACGGCCTGCACGCGTACGTGCGCCTGGAGGATCGATGAGCGATCGCGCGCTCGTCGCCGCCGATGGGTCGAACCCCAACGGGCGGATCCCGGTCCTCAAGACGTACAAGCTGTACATCGGCGGGCAGTTCCCACGAACCGAGTCGGGCCGGTCGTACCTGGTGAGCACCGCGGCGGGTGCGCCGCTGGCGAACGCGTGTCGGGCATCACGGAAGGACGTCCGGGACGCGGTACGGATCGCGGCCGGTGCGTCGACTGGCTGGGCGAGGCGTACCGCCATGAACCGCGGGCAGATCCTGTACCGCGTCGCCGAGCTGATGGAGGGTCGCTCCGACCAGTTCGTGGGTGAGGTCGCCGCGGCCGAGGGCGTGTCGGCGGGCAAGGCGCGGGAGCTCGTCGGCCGGTCGATCGACCGCTGGGTCTGGTACGCGGGCTGGGCCGACAAGATCGCCC
Source organism: uncultured Chloroflexia bacterium (assembly GCA_963778025.1). Lineage (GTDB taxonomy): Bacteria > Chloroflexota > Limnocylindria > Limnocylindrales > CSP1-4 > CAVZTA01. The sequence continues at coordinate 65,965 of CAVZTA010000009.1, forward strand.
AGGTGCTGGGCTCGTCGAACCCGGTCGGCGCGCCGTACTTCAACTTCACGATCCCCGAGCCGACAGGTGTCGTGGGCATCGTGGCGCCGGAGCGGTCGTCGCTCCTGGGCCTGGTCTCGCGGCTGGCGCCGGTGCTCGCGGGGGGCAATGTCGCGGTCGTGCTCTGCTCGGAGACGCGCCCCCTGCCCGCCATCACGCTCAGCGAGGTGCTCGCCACGTCCGACGTCCCGGGCGGGGTCGTCAACCTGCTGACCGGCTACCGCAAGGAGCTCGTGCCGGTCCTCGCCGCGCACGTCGACGTCGACGGCATCGATGGCTGGGGCATCCCCGACGACCTGCGCACCGAGGCGGAGACCCTGGCCGCCGACAACGTCACGCGCATCGCGCGTCGACCACGCGGCGTGACGGAGGCACGCTTCGACTGGCTCGACGACCGCGCCGCGGAGCGCCCCGAGTGGATCGCCGCGTTCCTCGAGTACAAGACGGTCTGGCACCCGATCGGCGTCTGACGCCCGAGCGCGTCGGCCGCGTCCTCGCGACAGACGTTCCCACCTGGCACGTCCCGACGCCGGACTCACCGCTCCAGCGCCTCGCGCAGGCGCCGGAAGTCACCCGTCTCCCGCCGCCGGGTCGCCAGCTGGAGGAGCCGGCTGATCACGGCGTCCACGCGCCGCCCGAGGATCCGCGGCGTGGTCACCGTCAGCGTCACCCGGGCTCCGTCGCCGTCGGGCTCGATCCGGATGCTCGTCCGCACGCGGTAGCCCTCGATCACCTGGAACGTCACCAGCCGGGGCAGGTCCCACTCGACGACCTCGGCCACGAACGCCCAGTCCCGGCCGAACAGGTGCCCGCGCTGCCGGCCACGACGGCCCAGCGCCGTGGGCGGAGGGTCGATCCAGCGCGTCTCGCGAACGTGCGCGTGCCAACGCGGGTTGTTCTCCGCATCCGCGGCGAACGCAAACACCTCGTGCGCGGGTCGCGCGACCCGCCCGGTGTACGTCGCGCGCGGCATCGGCGACGTCGGACCGAGGCCGGCCGAGTCAGACCGGGAGCGCCTCCAGCTCGCGCAGGGCGTCCGCGACCTTCTCGCTCGGGTATTCGTAGTCCTCGAGCTTGCCGGCGAGGTAGCGCTCGTACGCCGACAGGTCGAAGTGGCCATGGCCGCACAGGTTGAACAGGATCGTGCGAGCCTGGCCCGCCTCACGCGCCTCGATCGCCTCGTCGATGGCGACCTTGATCGCATGGGTGGGCTCGGGGGCCGGCAGGATCCCCTCGGCCCGCGCGAAGCGCACGCCAGCCTCGAAGGTCGCCAGCTGATGCACGGCCTGGGCTTCGATCAACCCCTGCTCCTTGAGCAGTGACACGAGCGGCGCCATGCCGTGATAGCGCAGGCCGCCGGCGTGGATCGGGTCGGGGACGAACGTGTGACCCAGGGTGTACATCTTCGCGAGCGGTGCCATGCGGCCCGTATCGCCGAAGTCGTAGCGGAAGACGCCCCGGGTGAGCGACGGGGCCGCCTCCGGCTCGACCGCGATCACCCGCGGCTTCGGCCCGCCGCGCAGCGCTCGGCCGATGAACGGGAAGGTCAGGCCCGCGAAGTTCGACCCTCCGCCGGCGCAGCCGATGATCACGTCCGGCTCCTCGTCGGCCAGCGCCATCTGCTCGATCGCCTCCTGGCCGATGACGGTCTGGTGCAGCAGCACGAAGTCGAACACCGATCCCAGGGAGTACTTGGAGTCGTCGCGCGTGGCCGCATCCTCGACCGCCTCGGAGATGGCGATGCCCAGTGAACCCGGCGAGTCGGGCGTCTCGGCGAGGACGCTGCGCCCGTAGTTCGTGTCGGGGCTGGGGCTGGCCACGACCGACGAGCCGTAGACCTCCATGAGGTTCCGGCGATACGGCTTCTGGTCGTACGAGGCGCGGACCATGTAGACCTTGACCTCGATCCCGAACATCGCCCCCGCGAAGGCGAGTGCCGAGCCCCACTGGCCCGCGCCGGTCTCGGTCGTCAGTCGCTTGACGCCCTCCTGCTGGTTGAAGAACGCCTGGGCGATCGCCGTGTTCGGCTTGTGACTGCCCGACGGCGAGCCGCCCTCGTACTTGTAGTAGATGTGGGCCGGCGTCTGGAGCGCCTGCTCCAGCCGGTGCGCGCGGTACAGCGGCGACGGGCGGTAGAGCGCGTACGCATCGCGCACCGGTCCCGGGATCTCGATCTCGCGGTCGGGGTCCACGAGCTGCGCGATGAGCCCCATCGGGAAGAGCGGGGCGAGGTCCGCGGGCCCGATGGGCTGGCCAGTGCCCGGATTCAGCGGCGGGTACGGGCTGACCGGAAGGTCGGGGACGATGTTGTACCAGGCGCGCGGGATCCGGTCCTCGTCGAGGATGAACTTCGTCCGCTTGGGTCCCGTCACCACGCCCATCGCGCCTGCCTCCTGCGTCACCCCCTGGGAACGGCCAGCCTAGCAGGCAGGCATCGCCACGCCGCCCGCTCTACTGCGCGAGATAGCCGCCGTCGACGGCGAGGATCGCGCCGGTGATGAACGAGGCATCGTCGGACGCGAGGAAGGTGATGGCCGCCGCGACCTCCGCAGGTTCGCCGAGACGGCCCATGGGATGACGCTGCTCGATGGCCTCGACGTACTCGGTGCCGCCCGGCTCGTCGAACAGCTGCAGGACCCGCTCGGTCCGGATCGTCCCGGGCGCGACACCGTTGACGCGGATGCCGCGCCCGGCCCACTCCACGGCGAGGTGCTTGACGATGCCGGTCGCCACGAACTTCGCGGGTCCGTAGGTCGACTGCCGCGCCTGGCCCGCCATGCCCGAGATCGACGACAGGCAGACGATCGCCCCGCCTCCCGAGGCGTCCATGGCCTCGATCCCGTACCGGCACGTGAGCCACATCCCGCGGCCGTCGATCGCCATCACGCGATCCCAGTCCTCGACCGACGACTCCAGGATGTCACCCAGCGGGATGATCCCGGCGTTCGCGACGAGCACGTCGAGCCGCCGAACCGGTCGACCGCGGCCCGGATCATCCGTGCCGCATCGGCTTCGACGGACACGTCGCCCACGACCGTCTCGACCTCGGTGCCGTGGCCGCGAAGCTCGTCCGCGACGGCCTCTAGCGGTCCTGCTTGGATATCCGTGAGCGTCAAGCGCGCGCCCTCGGCGGCGAATTCGGCGCGCGGTGGCGCCACCGATGCCGAAGGCTGCCCCGGTCACCACGCACGACTTGCCCTCGAGCCGCTCCATCGGTCTCCCCCTGGCTGATCAGGTGTCGACGACTACCCTGCCATCCAGAGGTCGCTGATGGCGAACGCGATCGCCGGTCGGAGCTGGCGCCGGACGCCGGCGGATCTCGGGTCAGTGGGTCGCGCGCACGGCGTACACGTTGGCGCTGTCGCCCTGTGACGTGGCGAAGAACAGGATCAGGTCACGACCGGCGGCCGCCATGCCCTGGTAGTCACCGAGGAACCAACCCCGAGAGTTGGGGGCAGCCAGCATGTCGAACGGGCCGGTCACGTGCTGCTCCGAAAAGGTCGCCGCGCCGTCGTTCGACAGCGCGAGCCAGACGTCCGTCGGTAACCCTGGCGCGGGTGTGTTCGACCGGAAGTCGTAGAACATCACGGCGATCGTGCCGTCGCTCGTGACCTCGACGGTCCCGTTGAACGAATGGGTCGTGGCGGGCGTCGTGCCGACCTGCTTCGGCGCCGACCAATGCTTCCCGCCATCGGACGACTTCACGATCACCACGTGGTCCCAGCCGGCCGCGTTGCCGCTGGCATAGACCATGTAGATCGTCCCCGTGACCGGATCGACCGCGAGGTCGGGGATGTAATCGCCTGCGCGGACAGTCTCGTCGAGGGTGGTCGGCTCCGGGACATCGGGGTTCGTCAACAGGGCGCTGTCGACCAGCGCGATCTGCACCGGCCGGCTCCAGGTCTTCCCAGCGTCGTTCGAGCGCATGGCGACGTACTCGGTCGCGTTGCCGGGCTGGACTCCGGAGCCCTGGAAGAGCCGCGCGAAGACGTCGATCAGCGTCCCGTCCGGCAGGACCGCGATCTGATTCCCTTGTGCGTACATGTTCGAGTTCTGGAGGGCGACCGGCGTCGACCACGTCTGACCGCCGTCCGTGGTCCGACTGATCACCGGCGCACCGCGATACGAGAACGCGTGGATGAGCTTGGACACGTTCCGCTCGCGACCGGGCAGATCCTGGCGCAGCCACGTCGCATAGGCAAAGCCCGCCCGGGTGGGATCGCCCGTGATCGAGATCTTGTCGTTGAAGTTCGTCGGATCGCGGTCATCGATGATCACGACCGGGGTCGACCACGTGTTGCCGCCATCGGTCGATGTCGTCGCCTCGACGCCGGACAGCGCGAGCTGACCCGAGTCGACGAATTGGGACAGTTGATACGCGCGCCCCGCCTTGTCGAAGCTGACCCACGGGTCGGTGGCACGAAGGTATTCCGGGTTCCCGCCGGAGCACGCTGCGAAGGGTGGATAGCGGCGTGCCCAGGTCGCCCCACCATCGTTGGAGAACGCCGCGGCGGTGCTATGGGCAGCCCCGTCATTCCAGCGGTCCTGCTGGAACACGCCGATGACGTTCGCGGTGTTCGTGGGGTTGACGGCCACGAACGGTTCGAGCTCGGTGTCCGGGTAGTTCACGCTGTTCTCATCGGCGGCACCGATCGTGCAGCCGGCGAACGGGCTCGGGCCACTGACGAGGACCGGGGCCCCGAGCGTGAAGGTAGGTGCGGCCGCTGCACCGGGCGCGGCTGCGAGCATCAGGCACACCGCTGCAAGTACGGCGAGCCCGCGACGACCGGAGCGCATGGTTCCTCCTCCCGCTGGGAAGCACGATGCGAGCGCGATCGGCGGGAGGGGATCTCCCGCCACCCCGGACCGCTCACGTTACGCCTGACATGTCTCTCGGCGTCATCGTTTGCGCGGAGCAAGCAGCGAGGCGCATGCTGCCGCCGTGGACTCGGGGGTGCTCGGGACGCTGTTCGTCGCGCTCGTCGTCCTCCAGTTGACGACGCTCGTCGCGTACCACCGCGGGAACCGGAACCTCGGGCTGATCTACGTCTTCGCGCCGGTCGCGGCGGTGCTGGTCGGGGTCATCGGGCTCGGCCTCGCCGCCGCGGCAGAAGAACCCACCTTCGGATACGGGATCTCGGTCCTCGGGGTATGGCTCATCGCCGTGTGGCTGTTCGCCGTGCGCCGAACGTGGGCCAGCGCGAGTACCGGCAACGCGATCGAGATGGACGGCACGGCGGCGCTCGACCAGGAAGTGCTCGTCGCCGAGACCATCGTCCCGGTCCTCGCCGCCGTCCTCGGCGTCGCCGCGCTCCTCGTCTGGGCGGTGACGCTGACCGAGTGACCCGGCGTCCTCTTCACGCAGCCCTGCCAACGTCGTCGGCTCGTGAGAACGCAGCTGGCAGACGCTGTCAGCAGGTTGCATGTGGATTGGACGTGGGCAGGCGAAACCTGCTCACGGCCTCAAGGTCGCTCAGAGCGATGTCGAAGTGCGAGCACCCCCTGATGCACGACGCCGAGGAACGCTTCGTCGAGGAGATGGGCCAGGTCCTTGCCAGCTACGGCATGACGCCGATGGCCGGCCGGATGTGGGGCTGGCTGCTCATCTGCGACCCGCCGGAACAGACGGCGGCCGACCTCTCCGAGGCGCTCCACGCCAGCCGCGGCTCGATCAGCGGCACGGCGCGCATCCTCGCCAGCGCCGGGATGATCCGGCGATCCACGCGACGGGGCGACCGTCGCGAGTACTTCAGCGTCGCGCCCGAGACGTTCGAGCAGTTCCTCGCCAGCGCGGGCCGCATCTACCGGCAGTTCCGGGAGATCGCCGAGCGCGGCCTGGCGGGGATCGCCGACCGGCCGCCCGAGAGCCGCGAGCGGCTGCAGGAATTCCGGGATGTATTCGCATTCGTCGAGACCGAGGTCCCCACGCTGGTGGACCGCTTCCTCGCCGAACGGGCCGCGCGTGGCGGCAGGAAGGACCCATCGTGGCGGACGTCATCCGTACCGAGCAGCTCACCAAGTCCTACGGCGTCCACCGCGGGATCATCGACCTCGACCTGACCGTCGCCGAGACGGAGGCGTTCGGCTTCCTGGGCCCGAACGGGGCAGGGAAGACGACGACCATCCGGACGCTCCTCGACCACCTGCGCCCGACGTCGGGCAAGGCGTACGTCTTCGGCATCGAGACCTCCGTCGATCCGGTCGCGATCCATCGCCGGCTGGGCTACCTCCCGGGCGAGTTCCTGCTCTACGACAAGCTGACCGGCGGCCAGACGATCGAGTACTTCGCGAACCTCCGCGGCGGCGTGGACCAGACCTACCAGCGCCAGCTCATCGAGCGTCTCGACATCGACCCGAGTCGCAAGTTCAAGGAGCTGAGCAAGGGCAACAAGCAGAAGATCGGCCTGGTCATCGCCCTCCAGCACCGTCCGGACCTGCTGATGCTCGACGAGCCGACGTCGGGCCTCGACCCGCTCGTCCAGCAGACCTTCTACGAGCTCATCCGCGAGGCGAAGGCCGAGGGCCGGACGGTCTTCCTCAGCTCGCACATCCTGTCCGAGGTCGAGAAGACGTGCGATCGCGTCGCGATCATCCGCGACGGCCGGCTGGTCCGTGTCGACCGTGTCGAGGCGCTGCGCGACCTCGCCCATCACCAGGTCGAGCTCCGCTTCGTCGATGCGCCGCCCGCCGCCGCGTTCGCCGGCCTGCCCGGGGTGAGCGACCTCACGATGGAGGACCACACGCTGCGGATGCGCGTGAGCGGCTCGATCGCCCCGGTCGTCCAGGCGGCCGCCGGCTACGACATCGTCGACTTCGTCAGTCGCGAGCCGAGCCTCGAAGAGATCTTCCTCGCCGAGTACGGACGTGGCGGCAGCGAGCCGCGCGTCGAGGTCGCGTCGCGATGAGCGCCACGGCTCAGACGGCCGCGACCGCGCCGAGCCCGGTCCCGCTGCGCCGCCGGCTGTTCGGCTTCGGCAGCCCGTTCGGCAAGACCATCCGCGATTCGCGCCGGGTGATGCTGCTCGTCGGCGGCCTCCTCGCGATCCTGATCATCGGCGTCAGCAAGGCGATCGTGCAGGAGTTCGCGACCCCGGCGTCGCGGGAAGGACTCGCGAACATCATCGCGGCCGTGCCGCCCATCCTCGCCGGCCTGGCCGGCAAGCCGGTCAACGTCGAGACGCTGGGCGGCTACCTCTCGTACAAGTACGGCACGTTCTTCCCGATCATCGCCAGCCTGTGGTCGATCCTCGCGCTGTCGGGCACGCTCGCGGGGGAGGCGCGGCGCGGCAGTCTCGACGTCGTCGCGGCGGCGCCGATCAGCCGGCGCCGGATCGCGCTCGAGAAGCTGTTCGGCCACCTCGCCGTGCTCACGTTCGCGATGGTCCTCGTGTTCTTCGGCATCGTCATCGCCGGGAGCACCGCGCAGGGTCTGCCGGGCGATGAGATCTCGGTCACGGCGGCCGCCGGCTACACGATCTGGCTGTGGCTCCTCGCGGTCGTCGCGGGCGGGCTTGCGTTCGCCATCGCGCCGTTCTTCGGCCGCGGTGCGGCGATCGGCATCGCCGGTGCGGTGATGTTCGGCGGCTTCATCCTCAACGGGTATGCGGCGGCCATCCCCGCCGTCGCGCCGCTCTCGAACCTGACGTGGTGGGGCTGGACGACGAACCATCTGCCGCTCGCCGGACAGTTCGACTGGGTGTCGCTCGTCCCGGTCGCCGTGCTGGCGATCGTGCTGCTCGCGATCGGCGTCGAGGCGTTCGTCCGGCGCGACCTCGGGGCGACGTCGACGTTGCCCACGCCCAGCCTTCCGCGGGCGCTCCTGGGCCTGCGCGGCCCGGCCGGCCGGTCGGCCGGTGAGGCGCTGCCCTCGGCGATCGCGTGGGGCATCGGCATCGGCATCTTCGGGCTGCTGATCGCGGGCTCGGGGAGCTCGTTCATCGACCAGCTGAACAAGTCGCCCGAGTTCCAGCACCTCCTCGCGACGGCGTTCCCGAACACGAACATCGCATCCATCGGCGGGTTCCTGCAGCTCCTGTTCGTGGAGTTCGGCCTGATCCTCGCCGGCCTGGCCGCGGCGACGCTCGTCGCCAAGTGGGCGTCCGATGAGACGTCGGGCCGCCTCGAGTTCCTGCTGGCGTCGCCGCTGGCCCGCGTCCGGTGGGTCGTCGCGGGCGCCATCGGCATCCTCATCGGGATCCTGGTGTTCGTCGCGCTCAGCGAGGTGGGCATCGCGATCGGGACCATCGTCGCCAACGGCGACCTCGCGCTGCCGCTGGCCGGCACGCTGGTCCTCGGGTTCTACGCGATCGGGCTCGCGGGCATCGGGATCGGCGTCGGTGGGCTGTTCGGGGCCCGCTTCGCGGCGACGGTCGTGGCCCTGGTGACGATCATCACGTGGGGCCTCGACATCATCGCGCCGCCGCTCGGCCTGGCCGATGTCCGGCAGCTCGCGCTGTCGGCGCACGTGGGCCAGCCGATGCTGGGGGTGTGGGATCCAGTCGGGATCATCGCCTGCGTGGCGCTGTTCGTCGGCGGCACGGCGGTCGGTGCGTGGGGCTTCGCGCGGCGCGACCTGCGCGGCTGAGGCTCGCCCCTCGACCTCTCGCGCGTCTCGGGGCATCGCTCGCACCGCTACGCCACCTCGCAGCGGTGCGAGCGCTAGTTCGGGGCTTCTCACGGCTCTGGCCACGTCGGCATGGCCCACGCCGGTGGTCGCCGGCGACTGAGCACGCATGGCCCCGCACGAATCCGGCCCGCACGACCGGTGCGCCGATCCGCCAGCCCAGCTTCGAGTCGGCCGAAGCGCGGGGATAGCGCTCGCACCGGTTCCACCGGGACGGGTGCCCGAGGAGCCGCGTGCGAGCCATCCGCCGTCCGTAGACTCGCGACGTGCCCCCGCTCGCCCTGGCCCTCGTTGCGGTCGCCGCGGTCCTGCATGCCGCGTGGAACATCCTCCTCAAGACGTCCGGCGACACGCTCCGGACGGCGCTCCGCCTCCAGGTCATCGGCACCAGCATCCTCGCGCCCATCGCCCTCGTCGCCTGGTTCGCGAACAGCCGGCCCGGCATCCCGCTCAACGGCCTCGCCCTCGCGTTCGTCTCGGGCATCCTGGAAGCGCTCTACTTCATCTTCCTCTCGGGTGCCTACCGCCGCGGCGACCTGAGCCTCGTCTACCCGCTCGCGCGGGGCAGCGCGCCGCTCCTTGCCGTGATCGTCGGCGTCGGCCTGCTCGGGGAGCACCTGGACCCGCTCGCGGCCTTCGGCGTGGTGCTCCTGCTCATCGGCATCATGCTCAGCGCCCGGCCGTGGCGGATCGTCCGCGAGGCGGGACGGGGCGATCGCGGCGCGGTCATCTGGGCCCTCGCGACGGGAGCGACGATCGCCGCGTACTCATCGGTCGACCGGGTCGGCGTCCGAACGATGGAGCCCTGGCTGTATGGCGGGATCCTCGCCGTGTTCGCGATGTCGCTGCTCGCGCTGTTCGTGTTCATCGGCCGGCGGCTGGGCATCGTCACGCCGGTCGAGCCGAGCGACGAGGCGGCGACGCGCCGCTCGTTCGCGCGCGACGCCGTCGCGGGCGTGTTGAGCCTCACGGCGTACCTGCTGATCCTCATCGCGTACTCGATCGCGCCGCTCGCGGCCGTGGCGCCGCTCCGCGAGTCGGCCATCGTCCTCGCGGCGGCGTATGGCGCGATCCGCCTGGGCGAGGCGTCGAGCTCGCGGGAGACGGCGCTGCGGATCGGCGCCGCGGTGATCGTCGTGCTCGGCGCGCTGTTCCTGGCCATCGGCTGAGGCCGAGCGTCAGACGTTCACCCGGCGACCGCTCGATGGGCATCCCGGGCGAGTGATGCGCGGAACGTGCGTCACATGAACGTCCGACCAGGCTCGAGCGCCTAGCGACCCGGACGCGGCGCCACGGTCGGCGCCGTCGACCGTCGCAGGAACGGCAGCGAACCCGCCGAGTTCACGAGCGCCACGCCGCCCACGATGAGCACCGTGCCGACGACCCGCTCGATGGTCACCGCCTCACCGCGGAACGTGCCCATCACGATGCCGACCACCGGCAGCAGGTACGCGACCATCGACGTCCGGGTGGCGCCCCAGTCGCGCAGGATCCGGAAGTAGCACAGATAGGCGAGCCCGGAGCCGAAGACCCCGAGCCAGACGACCGCGACCCAGGCCTCGGGCGCGGGCGTCACGCGGCCGATGGGCTGCTCGAACACCAGCGCGAGCCCCGCCGAGATGAGCAGGGCGAACGACACCTGGAACAGCGCCGGGATCATCGGCCGCAGCCCCCGCACGTTCCGGCGCGCGTAGATGTTGCCGAACGCATAGCTGACCGCGGAGCCCAGCAGCGCCGCCTCGGCCAGGAAGTCGTTGTCGGACAGGTCGACGAGCGACGGCGCGAACAGCACGACCACGCCGATGAAGCCGACGACGAGGCCGGCGATCCGCGGCAGCGTGATCCGCTCGTCGGGCAGGAACATCGGCGCGATGACCAGCACGAACAGCGGCACGGTCGCGTTGAGGATCGCCGCGAGGGCCGAGTCCATCGACGGCCGCGATTCGCCCCACGTGATGAGGAAGAACGGCAGGACGATGTTGATGATCGACATCACCAACAGGTGCACGTACTGCCGCGGGCTGCGCGGCAACGGCTCGCGGGCGACGAACACGACGGCCGCCAGCACGAGGAAGCCGAAGAACAGCCGCAGGGTGATGAGCGTGAGTGGCGTGATCGTCTCGACGCCGATCTTGATCCAGAAGTACGACGAGCCCCAGAAGAAGCCGAGGAGCAGGAACAGGACCCAGACGGGCATCGAGCGGACGCGAGCGGTCATCGCGGGGATGGTAACTCCGTTTGGCCTAATCGCCTAGGCCAATGCGGCCGAGGGTCGTGGACCCATCATCGGGAGGAACCCGGTCAGCTCCCGTCAGGTTTCGCCGCGGATCCCGCCTCGGCCACCAGGTCCCAGCTCCGCGGCCGGTCGAGCTCCAGCCAGCGCTCCCGCAGGAGCGCCATCCGCAGGTCGTCCTTCCAGACGCCGTCCTGGAACCATGCCCGGCGCAAGGTCCCCTCGACCTCGAAGCCCGCCTTCCGATACGCCGCCTGCGCCCGCAGGTTCGTCGCCTCGGTGTCGAGCCAGACACGCTCGAGGCGCAGCTGGCCGAAGGCGAAGTCCATCAGCGCGTTCAGCGCGTCCGAGCCGTATCCGCGACCCCAGTCGGCCGGATCGCCGATGGTGATGCCCAGTGCGCACGACCCGTGGCCGCGGTCGAGCTCGAACAGGTCCGTCCGCCCGACCGGGACATCGTCCTCGAGCCGGCAGATGACGAACCGGAAGACGTCGTCCTCGGGCTCGCGCGACGCGCGCTCGTAGCGCGCCCGGCGGTGCGCGTGGCTGATCGGCAGGTCGCCCATGAGCGTCGCGACCCGGGCGTCGTCGTACCACGCCGAGACGGTGTCGGCGTCCTCGGGCTCCATCGGGCGGAGGTAGACGCGACGCCCGCGCAGGCCGCGAAGAGGTCGCTGGGCGGCGGTGTCGGTCACTCAGGGGAGGGTAACGGCTACCGCCAGCGGGTGAGGATCGTCTCGCGCCCGAACAGCCACGCCCCGAGCCGCAGGCCGGCGATCCCGAGCGCCATGAGCATCGTCGCGAGGATCACGTACCCCGGACGCCCCGACGAGGAGCGTCCCGGTCGCCTGGAGGATGCCCACCGCGACCAGCGGGACGATGACCACGCCGCCGATCTGCTGGCCCACGCGCGGGTCGCTCACGCGCGCCGAGATGAGCACCCCGGCCACCGTCGACACGAGCCCGATCGCGGGCCCCAGCAGGAACACGCCGGCCAGCCAGGAGGCATCCGTGACGACGCGGAACAGCTGTGGCCCGTACACCGCGGACGCGAGCGCGATGAACACGGCGTAGGTCAGCCAGCCGGTGAGGACCCCGGGGACGAGCGCCGCAAGCGTCTTCCCGGCCAGCAGCTCGGTCGTCCGGATGGGCGTGGCGAGGACGGCCTCGAGCGACCGGCTCTGCTTCTCGCCGATGATCGAGAACGTCGCGATGGCCAGCGGCACGTACGCGGGCATCAGCAGGAAGTACGGCAGGAACTGCTGCACGGTGAACGCGCCGGTCAGCTCGTGCTCCGAGAGCGCGGCCCACTCGGGTCGCTGGCTGAGGATCTGCTCGCGGAACTGGGGCGGCAGCGTGTCGTTCGGCATGAACACGCCGAGCAGCAGTGGGAAGGTCACCAGCGCCACGGGCGGGACGACGATGCCGATCAGCAGCCAGCGGTTGGCGACGACCTCCTTGAGCTCCCGGCCGAAGACGGCTCGGACCAGCGACCAGCGCATCGTCAGCGGTCCCGCTCGAGCGTGTCGGCGGCGGGGGTCACGCCCATCACCTCGAAGTACACGTCCTCGAGCGTGGCCGCCTTGCGGCGCACCTCCGCGATCGCGGCACCCGCGCCCACGAGCGCCCGGACGAGACCCGGCGTCGCGCCGTCATCGGCCATGGCCACCGACAGCACGCCGTTGCGGGACGCGACACCCGTCACCCCGGCTACGGCCTCGGCGACGCTCACGAGATCGGCGCCCGCCGGCGAGCCCGCGTCGTGGGCGAGCGTCACGTCGACCCCGAACCGGCCCAGGTCCCCGCGCAGGCGCGCCGGCGAGTCGACGCGCAGGAACCCGCCGCGGACGAACGCGATGCGGTCGCACAGGCGGTCCGCCTCGTCGAGGTTGTGGGTCGCGAGCACGATCGTGCGTCCCGCGGACCGGAGATCCGCGATCGCCTCACGAACGACGAACGCGCTCTCCGGATCGAGCGCCGAGGTCGGCTCGTCCAGGAACAGCACGCTGGGATCGTGGAGCAGCGCCCGCGCGATCGCGAGCTTCTGCTTCATGCCCTTCGAGAACTGGCCAGCCGGCTCGGATCGGCGATCCCACAGCCCGAGCAGCCTGAGCAGACGCTCGATGGCGTCCCGGCGGCGCCGTTGGTCGAGGCCGTGGAGCTTGCCGAAGAAGTCGAGGTTCTCGGTCGCCGACAGCTTCTCGTACAGGCCCGGGGTCTCGGTCAGGACGCCGACCCGCGAGCGGACCGCCTCGGCGTCGGTCACGACATCGTGGCCGTCGAGCTGCGCCTCGCCCTCGGTCGGGCCGATCAGCGCGGCCAGCATCCGGACGGTGGTCGTCTTGCCCGCGCCGTTCGGACCGAGCAGGCCGATGACCTCGCCCGCATGGACGTCCAGCGTGAGGTCCCTGACCGCCCACATGTCCCCGAATCGCCGGCCGAGGCCCACCATGCGGATCATCGGACGGGGCTCGCCCGCGTCGGCGGACGGCTCGGGAACGTGGGCGGTCGGCGAGGGCACCGGCGAAGTCTTCCACGTCCTCGGCCGTGGCGCGGGGTTCGCTACGCTGGCCGGCGTGACGGCCGAGCGCTCCGCCGAGCTGGCCAGGGAACCCGAGCGGCTGCGCGATGCGCTGATCGCGCTCGACCCCGTCGCGGCCGCACGCACGACCGAGATCCGCGTCGTCCATGCGCCCGGCCGCGTGAACCTCATCGGCGACCACACCGACTACAACGAGGGCTTCGCGCTGCCCTCCGCGATCGACCTCGGCATCTCGATCGCGCTCGTACCCGCCGACGATGCCCGCGTCTCGCTGACGCTGGTCGACACCGCCGAGACGGGCACGTTCGCGCTCGACGCACCGCTCGTGCGGCACGGCGGCTGGCTCGACTACGTGCGTGGCATGGCCTGGGCGCTCCAGCGCGCCGGGGCGCGCGTCGACCGGGTTCCGCGGTCTCCTCGCCTCCGACCTGCCACAGGGTGCGGGCCTGTCGTCGAGCGCCGCCATCGAGCTGGCCAGCGGCTGGGCCCTGTCCGGCGGGGAGGCCCCGTCGATGTCGACCCTCGAGCTGGTGAAGGTCGTCCAGCGCGCCGAGAACGGGTTCATCGGGCTGAACAACGGGCTGATGGATCAATACGCCTCGGCGTTCGGGGTGGCAGGCGATGCGCTCCTGCTCGACTGCCGGGCGCTCACCCACCGGGCGATCGGCCTGCCGGCGGGCGTGTCGCTCGTCGCGTGTCACTCGGGATCGCCGCGGAAGCTCGAGAGCTCGGCCTACAACGAACGGCGTTCCCAGTGCGAGGCCGCCGTCGCCGAGATCCAGCGGGACGCCCCGTTCGTCACCTCGCTCCGGGACGTGACCGGCGAGCTGCTTGAGGACGTCAAGCCCAGGCTTGACGAAGTCACGTACCGGCGGGCGCGTCACGTCCTGCGCGAGGACGCCTTCGTCCTCCAGGCCGTCGACGCGCTCGAGGCGGATGACCTCGCGACCGTCGGGGAGCTGTTCTACGCGAGCCACGCCTCGCTGCGCGACGACTATGCGGTCAGCAGTCCGGAGCTCGATGCGCTGGTCGACATCGCGCACGGGACGCCGGGGGTCATCGGGGCGCGGCTGACGGGCGCCGGGTTCGGCGGCTGCACCATCAACCTCGTCCACGAGGACGCGGTCGACGGTCTCCGGGAGCGCGTCATGCGCGACTACCCGTCTCGCACGGGCCTCACGCCCCGCGTGTTCGAGGTCCATGCGGCAGAGGGCGCGCGGAGACTCCGGTGAGCGACGTACGTGCCTACTGCGACGTAGCACTGTCGGATCCGATGGGCATCAGCCGGGCTGGTCGTGCGTCTGCCGTGGCAGCGGATGGATCTCCCAGGTCCAGTGGTGGGTCCCGGGACGAACGAGGTACGACTCGAGCGTGTCGGGGCCGCACGACGCGGTGCCCAGGCCGCGGTGGACGGCGTCGACGTGGACGATCGTCTCAGCGCGCGGACGCACCTCCACGTCGTGGGTGGCCGCTGCCAGATCGTGGGCGCGATGGTGGGTCGCCGAGACGGCGAGGGGTTCGTGGAGCTCGAGACGAAGCCCGGACCCGTCGGCCGCACGGAGCTCCAGCCACCTGACCTGCGTCCGGAGGCCCGTCTCCTGCGGGCGGACGTACGGGAACGCCAGATCGGTCACGCTCGATCGCCAGCGGCCCACGAGCCCGCCCCGTTCGCGGTCGGGATACGTCTCGTGCGGCCCCAGCCCGAACCACTCGGCATCCTCGAGCCCCGCGATCGTCTCGAACGTCGACCCGACCCGCGCGACGTCGTCGAGCTCATCGGGAAGCGTCGCCGTCTCCCGGATGCGCACGCCACCGCCGTCGAGCGCCTCGAGCCGCTGCTCGACCGGGATCTCGCACCCCGCTGCCGTCCGATAGCGTGCGCGGACGATGGTCACGCCGCCGTCCAGCCGCTCCACGCCATCGAGCGTCCGCTCCAGGCGATCGATCCCCCAGGCCGTCCAGCGGTCGGCGAGGCCGGCGATGCGGTCGTTGTCCGTCGGGGCGCGCCAGAGCGCGAGGCGCGGCGGGGCGGCCAGGAACGACGCGACGAGCTCACCCGCATCGTCGAGCTCCAGGCTCGCCGACGGGTCGGTC
Source organism: uncultured Chloroflexia bacterium (assembly GCA_963778025.1). Classification (GTDB taxonomy): domain Bacteria; phylum Chloroflexota; class Limnocylindria; order Limnocylindrales; family CSP1-4; genus CAVZTA01. Next base: position 81,496 of record CAVZTA010000009.1, read on the forward strand.
GTCCGGACGGCCGGCACACGCTCGTCGTCGAGCGGGAGCTGCGTCGCCGCGACCTCGAATCCGGCGGGCGCCCAATCGGTCGCTCTCGGCGGTCGTGACCCGGATCGTCAGCCAGCGCTCGCCACCATCGGCATCGGGGACGCGGAGCCCGGGGACGTCGACGGCCGTCGACGTCTGCGGCGGCAACCCCGGCAGCGGCAGCTCCCCGCTGGCGATGACGTCGCCATCGACCGTCACGTCCCAGGTGGCCCGCAGCCAGGAGAGGTCACGGAACGACTGGCGATTCTCGACCTCGAGACGCCCGGCTCGTGCTGCCGCCGGCGAGGCGGCCCGCACCCTGACCGGCGCCGCGATCGCCCGGTGCTCCCAGAGCGCGGGCTTCGGTGTGCGATCGGGCTGGACCAGCCCGTCGAGGCAGAAGTTGCCGTCGTTGGGCACATCGCCGAAGTCGCCGCCGTACGCGTGGCGGCTCGTGCCGTCGGGGAGCGTCTGCACGAGCCCGTGGTCCCACCACTCCCAGATGAACCCACCCTGGAGCCCGGGGGTCGACTCGATCGCGTCCCAGTACTCGCCCAGCGTGCCGTTCGAGTTGCCCATCGCATGCGAGTACTCGCACATGATCAGCGGTCGAAGCTGCGTCCCGTTCTGGGCGTGCGCGACGATCGCGCCGATCGGCGGGTACATGGGGCAGGTGATGTCGGTGACCGGCGCGTCGGCGCCCCAGTCGAAACGGATCGCGCCCTCGTAGTGCAGCGGTCTCGAGGGGTCGTACCGGCGGAGCCAGGCGGCGGCGGCATCGTGGTTGGCGCCATAGCCCGATTCGTTGCCGAGCGACCATGCGATGACCGACGGGTGATGCTTGTCGCGCAACGCCATCCGCGCCACCCGCTCCACCCACTGCGTGAGATATCGCGGGTCGTCGGACAACGAGCCCCAGAACGCGTGCGACTCGATATCGGCCTCGTCGATGACGTACAGACCGAGCTCGTCGGTCAGGTCGAGGAACGCCGGATCGTTGGGGTAGTGCGAGGTCCGGACCGCGTCGAACCCGAACCGCTTCATCAGCCGCAGGTCCTCGCGCATCGCGTCGACCGACACCACCCGGCCGGTGAAGCGGTCGAAGTCATGGCGGTTCACCCCGTGGATGAGGACCCGCCGGCCGTTGATGAGCAGGTCCAGCCCGCGCACCTCGACGCGTCGGAAGCCGACGCGGAGGGACGCTTCCTCCGCGATCGACCCGTCGGGGGCGCGAAGGCGCACCGTCAGGCTCCGGAGACTGGGGGTCTCGGCCGACCACGGCGTGACGTCCGGGACGTCGACGCGCCACGAGACCAGCCCGGGCGTCGGCTCGACCTGCCAGCCGAACATCGCCGCCCAATCGGCTGCCAGCTCGTCGTCGAATGGCGTGCCACTCGCTCGCCAGCCCTGGAGGAACCACCACGGTCGCACGGGCTCGCGTCGCTCCGCGCGGGGAGCGGGCGACCCGGGCGAGGCGCGGAAGGCTTCGTCCACGCCCTCGAGCGACGCCTCGACCAGCCAGCCGTCCTGGGCCTCGCCACCCGCGAACGCGACGAGGACGTCGAGCTCGAGCGTGCCGGTCGTCAGATCGTCTCCCAGGCCGCCGATCGCCCGGACGTCGGCGAGATACGTGGGCCGCGTCCGATACACGGACACGGATCGCGGCAGGCCGCCGTGCCACCACTGGTCCTGGTCTTCGATGAACGACGCGTCGGACCACTTGACGACCGTGAGCCGGACGGTGTTGGCACCCGTCCGGACGGCGCTCGAGATGTCGAACTCCGCGGCGAGCCGCGAATCCTTCGAGACGCCGACCTCGACGCCGTTGACCTGCGCGATGAGCACGCTCTCCGCCGCCCCGACGTGGAGCACCACGCGGTCGCCCAGCCAGGCGGCCGGCAGCTCGAACGTCCGCTCGTAGATGCCCGTGGGGTTCTCCTCGGGAACGACCGGAGGGTCGGTCCGGAAGGGCATCTGGACGTTGGTGTACTGCGGCCGGTCCCAGGTGCCCTGCATCGTCCACAGACCTGGGACGACCGCGTCGCCCCACGCGGCATCGTCGACGTCCGCGTCCGGGCGGTGGAGGAGCTGGAACCGCCAGCTGCCGTCCAGCTCGAGGCGGTCCGCGTGCGGGACGCTGTGCATGCGGACCCGTCCCCGACCCGCGAGACCCGGGTCGGCCCACGGCGGGGCCGTCAGCGGCGGCGCGCTCACCCTTTCGTCGACCCGAGCGTGAGGCCACTGATGAACTGACGCTGGAGCGCGACGAACACGATGATCGTCGGCAGCGCCACGAGCAGCGCTGCCGCCGCCAGCAGATTGAAGTCCGTGAAGAACTGCCCCTGGAGGTTGTTCAACGCCGCCGTGATCGGTCGCCGGTCGCCCGTCTTCATCAACACCAGCGCCCAGAAGAAGTCGTTGTAGATGAATGTCAGTTCCAGCGTCGCCAGCGCCGCGATGGCCGGGCGGCAAAGCGGCATGATCACGCTCCACCAGATCCGCACCACCGAGGCTCCGTCGACGAGTGCTGCTTCCGTGAGCTCACGGGACAGGGTCTTCATGTAGCTGCTCAGCACGAACACACAGAACCCCATCTGGAACACGATGTGGACGAGGATCAGGCCGATGTACGAATCGTAGAGGATCCCATTGTCACTGAGCGGCCGCGGGAGGGGCAGCAGAAGGTACAAGCGAAAGAGCGGGATGATGATCGCTTGCTGTGGAAGCAGGTTGCCCGCGGTGAAGATCAGGAGCACCAGGATATTGAAGCGCCAGCTGAACCTTGAGACGGCGAATGCGACCATGGATGCGATGAGCAGGGTGATGATCACCGCAGGGATCGTGACGATCGCCGTGTTCAGATAGAACTTGGGCAATTCACCTTGCGTGAACGCGTTGGTGAAGTTGTCAAGCGTCAGCTCCGACGGCATGGAGATGTAGCCGTGGAGCTGCGTGTCCGCGTACGGTCTGAGGGCGGCGTAGATCGCCCATCCGAGCGGAAAGAGCCATGTCAGGGCCATGAACGCGAGGAAGCCGTGCAGCAGGATGCGCTGCCGCGTCAGGCGGCGCCGCCGCGGTCGCGTGGCGACGGCTGGTCCCTGCCGTACGCCGACGGTGGCCGGCGTCATGGCGAGTCGCGCCGCATGATCCGGACCAGGAAGGCGATGATCGGGCCCAGCGACACCACGAGCAGGACGACGGCGATGGCGGAACCGAAACCCACCCGGCTCGATTCACTGATGCTGTTGTTGTAGATCAACGTGGACAGCAGCTCCAGGCCATTTCGACCGCGATTGATGATGTACACGATGTCGAATGCGCGCAGTGCCTCGATCGTCGTGATCACGACGACGACCACATTGATCGGCGCCATCGCCGGGAACACGACTCCGGTGAATGTCTGGCGCTCGCTTGCGCCATCGACCTTGGCTGCATCGCGAAGGGCGGGGTCGACGCTCTTCAGGCCCGCCAGGTACAGGATCATCACGTAGCCCACGTGGCGCCAGCTGGCCGCGATCATCGCCGCCCACAGGTTGAGCGGCGCCACGAGGATCGTCGATTGGTCACCGAACCAGTCGGGAGGGTTCTTCACGCCCAGGGCTCGAAGCGCGACATCGATGAACCCGTTGTCCGCGGAGTACTGGAGCTGCCAGATGATCCCGATCACGGCAAGCGACAGGACCACCGGCAGGTAGAACGCCGTCTGATAGACGCGGGAGCCCCGGATCTCGCGGTCCAGGAGCACCGCCAGCAGGATGCCCACAGGGGTGGCGACGAACATGAGGAATCCCAGCCAGACCAGGTTGTGGGCGACGGCCGGCCAGAAGAAGGGATACGTGCCGCTGATCAGCTGCTGGTAGTTCTGGAGCCCGACCACGCTCTTCTCGGTGATCGGCTCGACCCCTCGCCAATTCGTGAATGACAGGCCGAATGATGCGACCGCTGGTGCCCAGATCAGCGCGAGGTCGAGGATCAGCGGGATCCCCACCATCAACCCGAGGATCACGCGGTCGCGGCGGCTCAGGAGGCTGTATCGGCGGCGGATCCGTTCGGGTCGCGCCCCTGGTGACAGGGTCGGTCGAGCGTCGGCTGTCGGGCCAGGGTGCTCAGCCATCTCCGCGGCGGATCGATCGCTGCCGGTGGTGCGGGTGCTCCCCGATGTCAGGACTCCGGACCGAGCGAGTCGAAGTAATCCTGGATGCCCTTCAGATAGGCATCCAGATCCTGATCCGGTTTCTGCAGGAAGTCGATCAGGAACGCCTGCATCCCCTGGGGCCCGGCGAAGTCCGAGCGGGTATCGCGATCCAGGAACTGGGCAACGCTCTTCGCTTCACCCAAGACCTTGACCTGCGCCTGCTGGAGCGGCGTGTACTGCGTCGCATCGACGTCGTTCGCCGCGCCGATGAAGGCCGCCTGCTCCTTGACGAAGATCTGCTGCGCCTTGCCGGTCGCCGCGAACTCCAGGAACGCCTTGGCAGCGTCCATGTTGTCGTTCAGCGTGGGAGACTTCGCCGTCAGCATGAATCCGTCGATCGGAGCGTCGAGCGACTTCTCGACATCCCACTGCGTCCCATGGTTGGGCCACGGGAAGAACGTGAGATCCGCGAACTCGTCAGCGCCCGCGGCCGCGAATGTCTCACCGACCTGCGGCTGGAGCATCATCCCGGTGGTCTTCTGGACGAGGCCGGCCGCAGCATCCTGCCACTTCCGACCGGCAGCGCCCTCCTGATAGAACGGCAACAGTGACTGCCACACGGTGAAGGTCTGCTTCACCTGCGGATCGGTCCACTTCGCCTTCCCGGCCATCAGGTCGATGTGGTACTGGTAGCCATTCTCACGGAGGTTGATGACGTCGAAGTGCCCCTGGGCCGGCCAGCCGTCCTTGTCGCCCAGCCCGATCGGCACCAGGCCGTCATCCTTCATCTTCTGGGCGAGTTGCTTGAACTCGGCGAGCGTGGTCGGGACCGTATATCCCTTCGCGTCCCACACGCTCTTTCGGTAGTAGACCGTCCAGGCATAGGTATCGAACGGGATGAGATACACCTTCCCATCGTCGTGGGTCGCGGCCGTCTTCATCGCGTCGCTGAAGTTCGAGCCGACCTTTGACCAGACGTCATCGATGGGGGTGAACAGTCCCTGGCTCGCGAAGAACCGCATCCGGTGCCCGGAGAACCACGTGATCACGTCGTCCGGTGCGCCCTGCAGGTACTGGCTGAGATTGTCCTGGAACGAGCCGTGGTCCACCGTGTTGAGCTTGACCTGGATCCCGGTCTCCTGGGTGAAGGCATCGACCACGGCCTGCATGGCTTTCTTGGGCGTCGGATCAGAGTTGTTCGAACCGATGTTCAGCGTGCCCGTGGCGCCGCTGCCCGCCGGCGCCGACGAGGCCCCAGGGGCGGTGGCTGAGGTGGTCGGCGCGCTCGACCCCGGGGAGCCACTCGCCGTGCCGGCCGGCGAGCATGCCGCGAGCAGCCCTGGCAGCCCGGCGATCCCCACGACGCCAGCGGCCCCGCGCATGAACGCTCGGCGAGCGATCGGCCGGTGCGGCCATCCGTTGCGATCGACATCCTGGTCGGACATCTCGGACTCCTCTGCCGAATAACACACGAACCCACAGGAACCACCAGCATAGTCACATCGCCCAACGCCATGTCAAGGCGTTCCACGAGGCGACCACCGACGCCCAGTGTCGGATCTCGTTGACTTGCGTCGTGTCTCGGGGCACTCTTGCGCGACTGCGTCCGCACGACCGGAGCTCGACCATTCTCGCCCGACAGCGCCAGGCACGGATCCTCCAGCGCGTCCGCGATGCGGGCGCGGTGCGCGTGGCCGACCTCGTGCGCGAGCTCGGCGTCAGCGACATGACCATCCGCCGCGACCTCGAGATCCTCCAGGACCAGGGGCTCCTCGAGAAGGTCCACGGCGGCGCCACGGTCACGGCCGAGAGCGCCCTGTTCGAGCCGGGCTTCGCCGCCAAGTCCACGCTCCAGGAGCGGGAGAAGCACGCCATCGCGGAGGCCGCCGTCCGGCTCGTGACGCCCGGCTCCGCGATCGCCGTGTCCGCGGGGACGACCACCCACGCCCTGGCGCGTGGGCTCATCGACATCCCCGGGCTGACGGTGGTCACGAACTCCGTGCCGGTCGCCGAGGTCCTGTACCGAGGAGGCCGGCCCGACCAGACGATCATCCTCACGGGTGGCGTCCGGACCCCGTCGGACGCGCTGGTCGGTCCGTTCGCCGTCGCCGCGCTGCGCACGATCCACGTCGACCTGGTGTTCATGGGTGTCCACGGGATGGACGCGCGGACCGGCTTCACGACCCCGAACCTGCTGGAGGCGGAGACGGACCGCGCACTCGTCGAGACGGGCAGCCGGCTGGTCGTCGTCGCCGATCACACGAAGTGGGGGATCATCGGCATCAGCTCGTTCGCGCGGCTCGATCGCGCCGATGTGCTCGTCTCGGATGTCGGGCTGCCCGACGACGCGAAAGACACCCTTCGGGCCAGCGTTCGCGAGCTCGTGCTCGTGGATGCGGCCGCCGCCGTGCGCGAGATCGCCTCGTGAGCGACATCGTCGGTCGACTCCCGACCGACCCGCACCGCCGATACGACCCGTTGCGCGACGAATGGGTGCTCGTGTCCGCGGGACGGACGGGACGGCCGTGGCAGGGCGCGACCGGCCCCGGTGCCGGTCCCCGATGCGCCCGACCTACGACCCCACGTGCTACCTGTGCCCGGGCAACGTCCGGGCCAACGGGCAGCACAACCCGGCGTACGACACGACGTTCGTGTTCGACAACGACTTCGCCGCGCTGCGGCCGTCGACGGACGATTCGCGGTTCTCGGAGGGACTCCTTCGCGCCGAGGGGGAGCGCGGCACGTGCCGCGTGCTCTGCTTCTCGCCTCGGCATGACCTGACGATGGCCCGGATGTCGCCCGCAGAGGTCCGGACGATCATCGCGATGTGGGCCGAGCAGACGGCCGAGCTCGGCCGGACGTATCCGTGGGTCCAGGTGTTCGAGAACCGCGGCTCCGAGATGGGCGCGTCGAACCCCCATCCGCACGGCCAGGTCTGGGCGGGCACCGCCATCCCGCGCGAGGCGGCGCGCGAGGATGCCGCCCAGCGACGGCACTGCGACGAGACGGGGTCGCCGCTGCTCCTCGAGTACGCCCGGCAGGAGAGCGGCGGTCCCCGTGCGGTCGAGGAGAACGCGTCGTGGCTGGCCGTGGTCCCGTTCTGGGCGTCGTGGCCGTTCGAGACGCTGCTGATCGCCACGCGGCCGGTGCAGCGGCTGCCGGACCTCGACGACGCCGCCCGGGACGATCTGGCGGCGATCCTCGTGCGGCTGTTGCGCCGGTACGACGACCTGTTCGGGCGACCCTTCCCCTACTCGATGGGCTGGCACCAGGCGCCGTTCGTCGATGGCCCGACCGACCACTGGCAGCTCCACGCGCACTTCTACCCGCCGCTCCTGCGGGCGAACCAGCGCAAGTGGATGGTGGGCTACGAGCTGCTCGCCGAGACCCAGCGGGACATCACCCCGGAGGAAGCGGCCGAGCGCCTGCGAGACGCGGCCCCCGCGCCGTCGCCCTGAGCTGGCGCGGATATCCTGAGCCGGGTGTTCGAGCCGGCGATCTGATCGCGTCGTGACGAGCCGCGCCGCCGGGGTCGAGCGTCGGCCTCATGGCTTGATCTTCGACGAAGCGCCCACGCTGTACGACCGGTACCGGCCGTCGTATCCGGACGGCGCGGTCGATCTCGCCCTGGCTGCCGCGTCGCTCGCGCCCGGCGCGTCCGTGCTCGAGGTCGGCGCGGGGACGGGCCAGCTGACGATCCCCCTCGTCCGTCGGGGGCTCGCGGTCACCGCCCTCGAGCCCGCGCCGCGGATGGCCGCGATCCTGCGCCGCAAGCTGCTCGGGGCATCGGGATCACGAGTCATCGAGGAGCGGTTCGAAACGGCAGAGGTCGCGCCCGGCGCGTTCGACGCGGTCATGTCCGCGACGGCGTTCCATTGGGTCGATGAAGGTCGGCGGTACCAGCTCGTCACGGAAGCGTTGCGACCCGGTGGAGTGCTCATCCTGATCCGCAACGACCACGTCCTCTCGGACGCGGACGCCGCGTATTACGAGGGTGTCGAGCGGTCCTATGCGACGCTCGCTCCGGAGATGGGACCGCCCTACAAGCCACCGGTCGAGTCCGAGCTGCCGAATCCCTGTTCCTCGCTCCCCGACGACTCGGGATTCGACGTCGTCGATGAGCGCCGCTTCGCCTGGGATCAGCCGTACTCGACGACGCAGCTCCTGGGGCTGCTGCGGACGTACTCGAGTCATCGGGCGATGCCGCCGCGTCGGCGGGCGGACCTGCTGCGATCGATCCGTGACTTCGTCGACCGTGAGCTGGGCGGGCGGTTCGTGGACCGGTACGTGACCAGCGTGTGCGTGGCGCGACCACGCTGAGACGTTCGGAGGCGATGGGATGCAGGGATTCGACGGTCTGGTCGGCGCGTGGCACGGCGAGGGCGACATGGCCGGTGACCCGCCGATGCATCTGGCAGCGGATGCCACGATCGAGCGGTTGGGCTCGTTGCTCGTGTTCCGCTCCGATGCCGCGGAGCCGCCGGAGCTGCCGAGCAGCGTGTCGATCATCGGGGGTGCGCCCGAGGGTGAGCCGCAGCCGATGGCGTACTTCGATTCGCGCGGGGTCCGGCGGCGCTACCTGACGACGGTCGAAGGGTGGACGTGGCGGATCTGGTTCGCGCCCGACTACGACTGGCGAGGGACCGACGGCCCGGGCTTCGACCAGCGGTTCATCGGGGAGCTTGCGGCGGACGGCACGACGATCGAGGCGCGCTGGGAGCGGAAGCCGCCCGGCGCCGTCGATTGGGAGCTCGACTTCCCGATGCACTACGTTCGGATGTCGGCTGGGAGCGTCAGCCTGTTCGGCGGGATCCCGGTCCGCGACTTCGCCGGTGCGCTGCCCTGGTATCGCCGGTTGTTCGGCGGTGATCCGACGTTCGTCGCGACGGAGACCGAAGCAGGCTGGGTGCTGGCGAAGGACCGGTCCGTGTACATCGAGCAGGTGCCCGAGCGCGCCGGCCGCGCCATGAACACGATCCTCGTCGCGGATCTCGATGCGGAGGTGGCACGGATCGCCGCCCGCGGGCTCGAACCGGCGCTGCGGGAGACCTACGACAACGGCGTCCGCAAGATCACCTACCGCGATCCCGACGGCAACGAGTTCGGGCTGGGCGAGGTCCCGAGCTGATCGGCGTCCGCTGCTTCGCGCTCGGTACGATGCCCCGGCACGAGCGTGAGGTGAGGGATGCGGCTGTGGGGCGGGCGGTTCGAGGGTGAGACGGATGCCCGCGTCGCCGACTTCACCCGTTCGATCGAGGTCGACGCGGAGCTCGCGCTCGACGATCTCGATGGGTCCATCGCCCACGTCCACGGCCTCGAACGCGCTCGGATCCTGACCCCGGACGAGGCGACGGTCCTGGTCGACGGGCTGCGTGCGCTGCGCGCCGATGTCGAAGCCGGGCGTCTGGCCTGGGATCCGACGCTCGAGGATGTCCACCTCAATCTCGAGAGCGCGCTCACCGAACGAGTCGGCCCGGTCGCCGGGAAGCTCCACACCGGGCGCTCGCGCAACGACCAGGTCGCGACGGACCTTCGGCTGTGGACGCGCCGAGCGTGCGACCGCATCGACGCCGCGCTCGTCGACTTCGAGCGCGCGCTGGTCGACCTCGCGGATCGCGAGGGCGAGGCGATCCTGCCCGGGACGACGCACATCCAGCCGGCGCAGCCGGTCCTGTTCGCCCACCACCTCCTGGCGTACGTCGAGATGGCCGAGCGCGATCGCGCGCGGTTCCGCGACGCTCGCGCGCGTCTGGACGTGTCGCCGTTGGGGGCCGGGGCGCTGGCCGGCGCCGGCTATCCGCTCGACCGTGAGGCCACCGCCGCGGAGCTGGGCTTCAGCGGCGGGGTCACGCGGAACTCGCTCGACGCAGTGGCCGACCGCGATTTCGTCGTCGAGGTCCTGGCTGCCGCCTCGCTCGCGATGGTCCACCTCAGCCGGCTGGCGGAGGAGATCACCTGGTGGTCGAACCCGCGCTTCGGCTTCGTGCGGGTCGCCGATGCGTTCTCGACGGGCAGCTCGATCATGCCCAACAAGAAGAACCCCGACCCGGCCGAGCTCACGCGCGGCAGGACGGCGCTGGTCATCGGGGCGCTCGATGCGGTGCTCATCCTGCTGAAGGGCCTGCCGCTCGCGTACCAGCGCGATCTGCAGGACGACAAGCCACCGCTGTTCGGCGCGATCCGGACGCTGGAAGGGTCGCTCGGCGTGATGAGCGGGCTGGTCGCGACGCTGTCGATCGACCGCGAGCGGATGCGGGCCGCCGCCGATGAGGGCTACACGACGGCCACGGCCGTCGCCGATGCCCTCGTGGGGCAGGGCGTGCCATTCCGATCGGCGCACCACATCGTCGGGTCGCTCGTCGGCGAGGCGGAGCGCGGTGGCATCGGCCGCCTCCAGGACCTGCCCGATGAGGCCTTCGCACGCGCGCTCGGCGCGAGCGACGATCCGCGCGCCCGTGAGCTGTCGGGGGATCCGGGTGTGGCGGCGGCTCTGCGCGAGGCGGCGAGCGTCGAAGGCGCGCTCCAGGGGGCTGACGTCATCGGCGGCACGAACCCGAAGCGGGTCCAGGCGGCGCTGGAGGAGGCGAAGGTCCGGCTCGCCGGAGGGTGAGGCGGGTCCGTCCGGACGCGCCGATGCTCGGCCATCGGACTCACCGTTCTGTCCGAGCCATTCGGCCCGTGACACGATGTGTGCGCGCATGCTGGCGTCCGACGCCAAGCAGTCCTTCCCGTGAGATGATGCCGCAGCGCATCGCCATCATCGTCGGAGAAGGCCGTGCCGGTCGCCCAGGTCAAGCCGCCCCTCCCAAGCGACGACGAGCGGTGGCGCATCGTCGAGAGCCGGATGCGTCGCCTCGGTGATCGTCCCGACGCACTCATCGAGGCCCTCCACTCGGCGCAGGAGGCGTTCGGCTACATCGACGATGACGCGCTGCGATACATCGGCGACACGCTGTCGGTGCCGCCATCGACGGTGTTCGGTGTCGCGACGTTCTACCACTACTTCATGCTCAAGGCGCCTGGCGAGCACACGTGCGTGGTCTGCACCGGGACTGCGTGTTACATCAATGGCGCGTTGGAGCTGCTGGCGTCGATCGAGGCGGCACTCGGTGTGAGACCGCACGAGACGACGGCCGACCGCAAGGTCTCGCTCCTGACGGGCCGTTGTTTCGGGTCATGCAGCCTTGCGCCCGCCGCGATCGTCGACGGCGAGGTCCATGCCCGGGTGGAAGCGCCCGAGTTCGTCATGCGGCTCCAGGCCCTGTGACCGAGCAGCCGGCATCCACACCTCGATCACGGCAAGGCGTCGAGAGCGTCGTCCGGTCCGGTACGGTCCGCGCGTCCGCGTATGTCTGCGAAGCCGTCAGTTGCCTGTCGACGGGGTCGCACGAGATCCTTGCCGGACTCGGAGCGCGGATCTCCGACACGAGGATGACCGACGTTGCCGTCAAGCGAGTCGGTTGTCTAGGGCTTTGCGCCGCCGGGCCACTTGTCCAGATCCCGGAGACCGGGGAGCTGTTCAGGCAGGTCCAGCCGGACGCTCTCGAGCCGATCGTCGGGGCTCTCGAGGCCGTGACGCCGGCGTCCGGCCAGGTCACGGAGCCCGCGTTCTTCGACCGGCAAGTCCGGATCGCGACTGAGTATTCCGGGCGGATCGACCCCGAGAGCCTCGCGGACTATGTCGGGGTCGGTGGCTACGGGGCACTCGGCCGCGCGCTCACGACCATGACGCCTGCCGAGGTGCGCGACGAGATCACGAAGAGCGGCCTGCGCGGCCGGGGCGGCGCCGGCTATCCGGCAGGCCTCAAATGGAACACGGTCGCGAAGGCTACGGGGTCGGCGAAATACGTCATCTGCAACGCGGACGAAGGCGATCCGGGTGCGTTCATGGATCGGACCATCCTCGAGAGTGACCCGCACCGCGTCCTGGAGGGGATGGCGATCGCGGCCTATGCGGTCGGAGCCAGTGCCGGCTACGTGTACTGCCGTGGCGAGTACCCACTCGTGGTCAGCCGAGTCCGGAAGGCGATCCGGGACGCCACCCTGGGCGGCTACCTGGGCAGCACGATCATGGATACCAAGTTCTCATTCGATCTCGACATCCGACTCGGCGCCGGCGCGTATGTCTGCGGCGAGGAGACCGCGCTGATCGCGTCGATCGAGGGCAAGCGAGGCACACCTGTCCCGCGCCCCCCGTATCCAGCCGTCGCCGGTCTGTGGGACCGCCCGACACTCATCAACAACGTCGAGACCCTGGCCAACGTCGCACCCATCATCCGCACCGGCGGTGATTGGTTCGCCTCGATCGGGACAGCGACCAGCAAGGGCACCAAGGTATTCGCTCTCGCCGGTCGGGTCGTCAACACCGGGATCGTCGAAGTCCCGATGGGCACGACACTGCGGGAGATCGTGTTCGATATCGGCGGCGGGATCGTGGATGGCGGAGCCTTCAAGGCGGTCCAGACCGGCGGTCCGGCAGGTGGTTGCATCCCCGCCCAGTTCCTCGATATGCCGGTGGATTACGAGTCACTCCTCGAAGTCGGGTCGTTCATGGGCTCCGGCGGGATGATCGTCATGGACGACACAGCCTGCATGGTCAACGTCACGAGGTTCTTCATGGACTTCATGCGCGAGGAGTCCTGTGGCAAGTGCGCTCCCTGCCGGGTGGGCACCACCCAGCTCTGGATGCTGCTCGATCGGATCTCCGCCGGCCAGGCGACCGTCGACGATCTCGCGCAGATGGAGCGGCTCGCCACGATGGTCCAGCGGACCAGCCTGTGCGGCCTCGGCCAGGGCGCCCCGAACCCGATCTTCAGTACCCTGCGCTACTTCCGCGACGAGTACCTCGCTCACATCGTCGACCGGGTCTGCCCGGCCGGGGTCTGTGCGATCGAGCCTCAGGCGGTCCCAGCATGACCGTCCACACGCTCCGGATCGACGGCGCCGACGTGGCCGGGACCGATGGCGAGTCGATCCTGGCCGTGGCGACCGAGAACGGGATCGACATCCCGACCATGTGCCACCTCGACGGGCTTTCCGACACGGGCTCGTGCCGGTTGTGTGTCGTCGAGATCGCGGGTTCTCCGAAGCTCGCCCCGGCCTGCACGACCGCTGTCGCCGAAGGCATGGACGTCACGACGACATCCGAGCAGCTGACCGAGTACCGCCGGACGATCACCGAGATGCTGTTCGTCGAGCGAAACCACATCTGCGCGGTCTGTGTCGCGAACGATCACTGCGAGCTGCAGGACCTCGCCGAGGACCTGCGGGTCGACCACTTCGAGCTGCCGGTCATCAATCCCGTCGGTCGGGATCGACGCCTCGCACCCGCTCTTCGCGATCGATCACAACCGCTGCATCATGTGCGTCCGCTGCGTGCGGGTCTGTGGCGAGATCGAGGGCGCCCATACCTGGGGCGTCATGGGCTCAGGCATCGACGCGCGGGTCGTGACCGACCGGGGGACGCCGTGGGGCAAATCCACGACCTGCACGAGCTGCGGCAAGTGCGTCCAGGTCTGCCCCACCGGTGCGCTCTACGAGAAGGGGCGCTCCATCGCCGAGGGGAGCAAGGAGCGCCGGCCATTCTTGCCGTATCTCCAGGTGCACGGCCGGGAGGCTGAGCCGGGATGAGCAAGCCGCGGCTCGCCACGGTCTGGCTTGACGGCTGCTCGGGCTGCCACATGTCATTCCTCGACATGGATGAGCGCCTGCTCGAGATCGCCGAGCGCGCGGACATCGTCTACAGCCCGCTCGTCGACACCAAGGAATACCCGGCCGACGTCGATGTCTGTCTCGTCGAGGGGGCGGTCTCGTCGGAGGACGACCTCCACAAGATCCGCCTCGTCCGCGAGCGGACGCAGACGCTGGTTTCGTTCGGCGACTGCGCGGTCACGGCCAACGTGCCCGGGATGCGCAACCCGATCGGTCCGGCGCCGCTGCTCGAGCGAGCCTACGTCGAGAACGTGACGCTCAAGCCGGGCATCCCGCTCGCGGTGGTGCCGGCCCTGCTACCGACGGCCCGGCCGGTGCATCGCGTCGTCAAGGTCGACGTCTTCCTGCCCGGCTGTCCGCCGTCGGCCGATCTGATCTACCGCGCGCTCATCGACCTGATCGAGGGCCGGACACCGGACACCGACAGGCGCCCGTTTCGGCCGCTGAGGAAACCATGAGCAACCAGATCGTCATCGACCCGATCACCCGGATCGAAGGCCACAGCAAGATCACGATCCACCTCGACGACGCCGGCGAGGTGACCGATGCGCAGTTCCACGTCACCCAGTTCCGGGGCTTCGAGCGGATCGTCCAGGGACGCCCGATCCACGAGATGCCTTCGATCATGGCCCGCATCTGCGGGATCTGTCCTGTCAGTCACCTGATCGCCTCGTCAAAGGCGTGCGACGAGATCCTCGCGGTCGAACCGCCGCCGACCGGGGCCGACCTGCGCCGGCTGATGAACCTGGCCCAGATCGTCCAGTCCAACGCGCTCAGCTTCTTCCACCTCTCCTCGCCCGACCTCCTGTTCGGCTTCGACGCCGATCCCGCGATGCGCAACATCATCGGCGTCGCCAAGGCGAATCCCGGCCTGGCCCGCGACGGAGTCGGGGTCCGCCGCTTCGGACAGCAGATCATCGAGTGGCTCGGCGGCAAGCGGATCCACCCTGCGTGGGTCGTGCCGGGTGGCGTCGACGCGCCACTCTCGGCCGAGACGCGGGATCGGATCCTGTCCACGATCCCCGAAGCGATCGCGGCGATCGAGCGGGCGCTCGCCTGGTACAAGTCCTCGCTCCTTCGCTGGGAGGACGAGGCCGCCGCATTCGGCGACTTCCGGTCCGCCTTCATGGGTCTCGTCGACCAGGCCGGCAACGTCGATTACTACGACGGCGCGTTGCGGGTCATGGACGCCGACGGTCGGCTGCTCGCCGACCGCATCGACCCGCGCGGCTACCAGGACTACCTGGGCGAGGCGGTCGAGCCATGGTCGTACCTGAAGTCGACCTACTGGAAGGTCCTCGGGTACCCCGATGGTGTCTATCGGGTCGGCCCCTTGGCGCGCGTGATCGTGGCCGGTCAGATGGGGACGCCGCGAGCCGACCTGGAGCTTGACGAATTCCGGCGACGGCTCGGACGCGTCCCGAGCAGCTCGTTCCACTACCACTACGCCCGGCTGATCGACACGCTCCATGCGGCCGAGCGGATCGAGGAGCTCCTGCGCAGGCCGGACATCCTGTCGCCCCGCGTGCGCTCGTTCGCAGATGTCAATGCCAACGAGGGGATCGGCGTATCAGAGGCGCCGCGTGGCACGCTCATCCATCACTATCGGGTCGACGATGACGGCATCGTCGAGTGGGCGAACCTCGTGATCGCGACCGGGCACAACAACCTCGCGATGAACCGCAGCGTCCACCAGGTCGCGAAGCGGTATGTCAAGAGCGCCCAGCTGACCGAACCGATGCTGAACCGGGTCGAGGCCGTCATCCGTTGTTTCGATCCGTGCCTGTCGTGCTCGACCCACGCGCTCGGCGAGATGGCCCTCCATCTCCAGCTCATCGGCCCGGACGGAGCGGTCCTCGACGAGCTGATCCGGTGACCGGCGATGTCCTCGTCATCGGCTACGGCAACACGCTCCGCACGGACGATGGGGTCGGCCGGCTCGCCGCAGAACGCCTCGCGGACGATCCGCGACTCGACGGGGTGAGGGTCATCGGGCGGCATCAGTTGACGCCTGAGCTCGCACTCGACGTCAGCCGGGCGGACCTCGTGGTGTTCGTTGACGCAAGTCGTCACCCTCCGGCGGGCATCTTCACGGTCGAGCCGATGGACCGGACCGGCAGGCATGGGACGGCTTGGTCGCACCACCTCGATCCGCCGAGTCTTCTCGACCTGACCGGAGAGCTGTACGGTCGGGTGCCCGACGCCGTTCTCGTCAGCGTGGGGGTGGAGTCGGTGCTTCTCGGAGACCGGATGTCGCCGATGGTCGAGGCCTCCCTGCCGGCGGTCGTCGACGCGGTGGCGGAGCTCATCGCGGACCACGCCGCCAGGCCCGGGACCGTATCTGTCGCGGATCACCACCATGCATGAGGTGTCGTTGGTCGCCGAGCTCATCAGCGAGTGCGAGCGTCGCTCGGCCGGGCGGCCGGTCCAGCTCGTTCGCGTGCGGCACGCCTCGAGCATCGCTGAGCCCGCCTTGCGGCAGGCGTTCCGGATGCTCACCGAGGGCAGCACGATGGCCGACACGACGCTGGAGACCGAGGCATTCGATGTGGAACTCCGTTGTGGGTGCGGATTCGAGGGCGCCCTCGGCCACGACGACCTGATCGGTGGGTCGGTGGCGGTGTGTCCGGGCTGTGGCGACGTCTCGACGTTGCGACGAACGGCCGAGCTCGAACTGCTCGAGGTGCGAATGGTCTCTTGAGGCCGCCGTGTGGTCCCTCGACCGGGATGCCGATCCCGATGGCAGCCGGCCGGTTGGATCAAGGGGGCGCGCCGATGGACGGTTCTGCTCGGCTCGCGCACCGGCTCAGTCGGCGGCCACGGTCGGCAGCGCCCGCGGGATGAGTTCCGGGATCCGCTCGAGGAGTCCCCACAGGGTCGTGAGGAACGGCCACGCTGGGCGCGCCTCGAGCCCTTCGACGGCTACGATCTGCCGCCGGATCGTCGCCGTACCGGCAAGCTCGATCTCGCGGAGCAAGCCGCCGTTGAGTGAGTCAGCGATCGCCGTCCCGGGAAGCAGGGCGACTCCCAGCCCGCGCTCGACCATCCGCTTGGCGGCCTCGATATTGTCGACTTCCGTGACGCCGCGCGGGACAACGCCGGCGATGCGGAACAGGGCGTTCGTCACGTCGTAGTAGCTCGACGTCCGGTCGAACAGGATGAGTTGGGCATCGCTGATCTCCGAAACGTCCACGGCGCCGGCGATGGCGAATGGGTGGTCAGGCCGAGCGACCAGGACCAGCTCGTCCTCGTACAGCGGACGGCTACGGACGCGTGAGTCGCGGAGCTGCCTGACGATCCCCAGTTCGACCTCGCCGCGGGCTACGAGATCCACGATCTCCTCCGAGTGGCCGGTTCGTACGAGAAGGCGCACGTTCGGGTGACGCTGCGTGAAGCGCACGAGGATCTCCGGCAGGACGTAGGCGCTGACTGCGGGAGCGACTGCAAGCGCGAGCTCACCGACTACGCCCTGCTCGAGTTGGCGGACGAGGGAGCTACCGCTGCGGATCGCCTCGATCGCGCGGTCGGCATGCGGTAAGAAGGCGCGGCCAGCGGGCGTCAGGACCATGCCACCGTGCGTTCGCCGAAACAGGCCCGCGCCGAGCTCCTCTTCAAGAGCCTGGAGCCTGGCACTGAGCGCCGGCTGGCTGATCGAGAGGGCCTGCGCTGCGCGTCCCATGTTCCCCTGCCGGGCGATCTCGACGAACCCTTCGATCTGGGCAGGAGCACAGCAACGACCTCTGATGATCCGATCGACCGCATCGATCATACAGACTTGAAGTTTCGATTGGACGGATGGTCGGACCGCCATCGTACGGTCGCTCCCAAGCCGCATGCTACGGGGCCGCTCGCCATGGAACTCAACGTGGAGCAACGTCAGCCAGCCCCGACAGGCGGTCGCCGTCGCGAGAGGCTTCGCCAGGTCAGGGAGCGCCGCGGGTCATCGACGGGGCTGACGCGCTCGTCGAGCCATCGCACGCGTCCGTACAGCTATCGGGCCGAATGCGAGTGTCCCGGTGACTGCCTCCGGGACCACGAGAACGAGTGATGGTCGTCGATCGCGCTTGTGCCGTCGGCCACGTCCCCGATGAGTGCCTTCGAGACGAAAGAGGGCGGCCGCCCGCGAGTGGTTCGCACAGCCCCGGTTCGAGGGGATCGTGCGTCTGCTACACTGCGCGCGACGTCGCCGCGCAGCAGGGCACGATCCAGCCCGACTACACCGTCGCGCGTACGGCCGCCGAGGGGTTCCACGCGCGCCTCCGGGACCTGTTCACCCGAGGCGAGCAGATCACGACCTTCGGCCCCTACTCACCCGGCCAGGCGGTGGTCATGAAGCGGATGGGGCTCGAGGCCATCTACCTCGGCGGGTGGGCCACCTCGGCGAAGGGATCGTCTGCCGAGGACCCCGGCCCGGACCTTGCGAGCTACCCGCTCAGCCAGGTTCCGGACGAGGCGGCCGGCCTCGTGCGCGCGCTCCTCACCGCCGACAAGAACCAGCAGTTCGCTCGCTCCCAGATGGACGAGGAGACGCGTCGCTCGACGCCGGAGATCGACTTCCGGCCATTCATCATCGCCGACGCCGACACGGGCCATGGCGGCGACGCGCACGTGCGGAATCTGATCCGCCGATTCGTCGAGGTGGGCGTGCCCGGGCTATCACATCGAGGACCAGAAGCCCGGCGCCAAGAAGTGCGGTCATCAGGGCGGCAAGGTCCTGGTCGCCCAGGACGAACAGAACAAGCGGCTCAATGCCGCGCGCCTGCAACTCGACGTCATGAGGGTGCCGGGCATCGTCGTCGCCCGGACCGATGCCGAGGCCGCGACGTTCATCGACAACTGCACCGACGAGCGAGACCAGCCGTTCATCCTCGGCGCGACGAACGCGGGAGGTGCCGAGCTACCGTGTCGGTTTCCTGGCGATCCTGAAGGCACTGCACGACCGTGGGCTGCGAGGAGATCCGGGGCCACCTGCTGTTCGCAGTGCCCGACGGACGAGTTGCGGCACGCAGGTTGCCTGGCTGGGCCGAGTCGGGCTCATGTCGCTCATCGAGCGCGAGCGCCGAGAGCGCGCGAGATGCACGCCGTCGGGACCGCGATCGAGCGGCGTGCTGGACGCCATCGAGACGCGGTACTGCGGATCTCTGGCGGGCGGAAGCGGGCCTCAAGACGTACGGCGAGGCGGTCGGCGATGATCCTCGAGACCCGCGCCGGCGAAGGCGAGCGCTACGAGATGACGCCCGAGGAATGGCGCGCCTTCGCCAAGCCGATGCGGCGTTCTCGCGAGGTCACCGTCAGATGGCGGAGTCGCTCGACATCCGGGTCGCGTGGGATCCGGAGTCGCCCAAGACGCCGGAGGGCTACTACCAGGTCCAGGGTGGGATCGACTATGCGATCGCAAAGTCGCTCGCGGCCGCGCCGTTCGCCGACCTGCTGTGGATGGAGACGAAGACGGCAGAATCTCGAGGACGCGCGGCGATTCGCCGAGGCGATCCACGCCGCGTACCCCGACAAGATGCTGGCGTACAACCTGTCGCCCTCGTTCAACTGGGACACCACCGGGCTGAGCGACGACGAGATGCGGCTGCTTCCCGCGAGGAGCTCGGGAAGCTCGGCTTCGTGTTCAACTTCATCACGTACGCGGGGCATCAGATCGACGGACTCGCCGCCGAGGAGTTCGCGACGGCGCTCTTCGCGACGACGGGATGCTTGCCCTCGCCCGCCTGCAGCGGAAGTTCCGGCTGCTGGAATCTGCCTTACCGAACGCCGCAGTCACTCGTCGGCGGCGACCGGCTGGATGCGGCGCTGATGGCCGCATCCGGGCGGACCGCGGCGACCAAGGCGATGGGCAGCCGGACTCGACGCAGCACCAGCACCTCGTCCAGACCGAGGTGCCGACAGGCGCTGCTGGACGAGTGGCTGGCGGCGTGGGCGAGCCACTGGGATCGGCCGGGGACGGATGCGCGTCGAGCTCCGCCCGCACACGGCGAGTTCCGACCTGCTGGAGCTGATCGGTCGTGGACGCACTCCGGCGAGACCTCCTCGCAGACGTGATCTTCGCGAGCATGCGTGGATCGTCGCGGGCGCAGCATCCTCTCGATCCGCGACCAGAACACCGCGCCGATCGATCCGCAGGCGGCGGCTGATGACGCTCGTCCAACTCTTCCTGATCCACCGGTACCGTGCGGCGTCGGTGCACTACGTGACGCCGACCGAGGACAACCTCGGTCCCAGACCCAGCGGATGGCGGTCCTGGGCATCTTCACGGTCGTCAGGACCGAGATCGGGCAGATCATCGTGGCGGACGTCGACCGGGATGCGCGTCGCCGAGCTCTTGCTGCCCAACGGGGAGCAACTCGCGGAGCTGATCAGGAAGCCGATCCCGCAACCGGCGTAACGCGGGCGCGCATCGACCGCTCACCCGATCGCGCGAGCCGTCCTCCCGCCGTCCCTACGCCCGGGCACGCCGTCGCGCGCACAGCGGAAGACGACAGGCGGATAATGCCGCTCCGGGTCACTCGGCGCGACGGCGAACATGCCGCCACCACGAACGAGCCACCATCCGGATTCCCGAAAGGAGGCCGGCACGTGGAGCAACGGTACGAGTGCCTGGACGGCAACGAAGCAGCGGCCCGCGTCGCCTACGCCGTCAGCGAAGTGATCTCGATCTACCCGATCACCCCCGCCTCCCCCATGGCCGAACACTGCGACGATTGGTCGGCGGCGCGCCGGCCGAACCTCTGGGGGAAGGTGCCGGACGTCGTCGAGATGCAATCCGAGGCTGGCGCGGCCGGAGCGCTGCACGGCGCGCTCCAGAAGGGCGCGCTCGGGACGACGTTCACCGCGTCCCAGGGACTCCTGCTGATGGTCCCCAACATGTTCAAGATCGCCGGCGAGCTGACGCCGGCGGTGATCCATGTCGCGGCACGGACGGTCGCGACCCATGCGCTCTCGATCTTTGGCGACCACAGCGATGTGATGCACGCGCGAACGACCGGTTGGGCGATGCTCGCGGCAGGCTCGGTCCAGGAAGCACACGACTTTGCGCTCGTAGCCCATGCGGCGACGCTGCGCGCCCGGATCCCGTTCCTCCACTTCTTCGACGGCTTCCGCACCTCGCACGAGATCGACAAGATCGCCGTGCTCGAAGAGGACGACATCCGCGCGCTGGTCCGCGATGATGACGTGCTGGCCCTGCGCGCCCGCGGGATGACGCCGGATGCTCCTGTCGTTCGGGGGACGGCCCAGAACCCCGACGTCTTCTTCCAGGCGCGCGAGGCGTCGAACCCCTTCCACCTCGCGGTACCCGGGATCGTCCAGGAGGTCATGGAGGAGCTCGCCGCCCGGACCGGCCGCCGGTACGGGCTGGTTGACTATCACGGCGCTCCCGACGCCGACCGCGTGGTCGTCGTGATGGGCTCTGCCGGCGGAGCCGTGGAGGAGACCGTCGATACGCTCGTCGCCGCCGGCGAGAAGGTCGGGATGCTCCGGATCCGCCTGTTCCAGCCGTTCCCCGCGGAGCAGGTGATCGCCGCCCTGCCGCCGACGGTTCGGGCGATCGCGGTCCTCGACAGGACGAAGGAACCGGGCTCCGTCGGCGAGCCGCTCTACCTGGCGATCGTCGCGGGCCTGGCCGAGGCGATGGACGGCGACGCTCCGCCGTTCACGACGGCGCCGCGGGTCGTCGGCGGGCGGTACGGGCTGTCATCCAAGGAGATGACGCCGTCGATGATCAAGCCGATCTTCGACGAGCTCGGCCGCGACGCGGCCCAAGCGGCACTTCACGGTCGGCATCTACGACGATGTGACGCACCTCAGCCTGCCGATCGACGGCGGGTTCCGGCACCCACGTCCGGCCACCGAGGTGCAGGCGATGTTCTTCGGGCTCGGCTCGGACGGCACGGTCGGCGCGAACAAGGCGTCGATCAAGATCATCGGGGAGAGCACGGACCTGTTCGCCCAGGGCTACTTCGTCTACGACTCCAAGAAGTCGGGCTCGGTCACCGTGTCGCACCTCCGGTTCGGGCCGGAGCCCATCCGCTCGACGTATCTCATCGAGGACGCCGACTTCGTTGCCTGTCACCAGTTCGGGCTGCTGGGCAAGACCAAGGTCCTCGAGTCTGCGAGGCACGGGGCGACGTTCCTGCTCAACGCTCCGTACGGGCCTGACGAGGTCTGGGATCACCTGCCGGGCGGCGCCCAGCAGCTGCTCATCGACAAGGAGATCGACTTCTGGGTGATCGACGCGCTCGCGGTCGCCGACGAGGCCGGGATGGGCAGCCGGATCAACACGGTCATGCAGCCATGCTTCTTCCAGCTCGCCGGCATCCTGCCGGCCGACGAGGCGATCACCCGGATCAAGGGCTTCGTCGAGAAGACGTATGCGAAGCGGGGTGAGGCAACCGTCGCCCGCAACTTCGCCGCGATCGACCACTCACTCGAGCGCCTCGCCCGCGTTCCGCTGGGCCGGGTCACCAACGGCCGGGCGACGACGCCGCCCGTGCCGGACGACGTACCGGACTTCGTCGCCCGGATCACGTCGCGGCTGATCGCCGGCGACGGTGACATGCTGCCGGTCAGCGCGCTCCCGGTCGACGGGACCTTCCCGACCGGGACCACGAAATACGAGAAGCGGGCGATCGCCCAGATGATCCCGATCTGGGATCCCGCGATCTGCATCGACTGCGGCAAGTGCGCGATGGTCTGCCCCCACGCGACGATCCGGATGAAGGTGTTTCCCACCTCCGCGGTCGAGTCCGCGCCGGCCGACTTCCTGCACAAGGAGTTCCGCTCGCGGGATCTCCTCGACCACCGGCTGACGATCCAGGTCGCGCCCGACGACTGCACCGGCTGCGGCGTCTGCGTCGACGTCTGCCCGGCCAAGAGCAAGACCGACACCAGCCACAAGGCGATCAACATGGAGCCCGTTGCGGACCACCGCGACGTCGAGCGCCCTCGCTGGGACTTCTTCCAGTCGATCGCACCGCTCGATCGGAGCCTGGTCCCGCTCGATTCGGTCAAGGGCTCGCAGATGCTGGAGCCGCTCTTCGAGTTCTCGGGCGCCTGTGGCGGCTGTGGCGAGACGCCCTACATCCGCCTCGTCAGCCAGCTCTTCGGCGACCGCATGATCGTCGCCAACGCGACCGGTTGCTCGTCGATCTACGGGGCCAACCTGCCGACGACCCCGTGGACGGTCAACGCCGCCGGTCGCGGTCCAGCGTGGAGCAACTCGCTGTTCGAGGACAACGCCGAGTTCGGCCTCGGGATGCGGCTCGCCCTCGATGCCCAATCCGACCATGCCCGGCAGCTCGTCGAACGCCTCGCCCCGGAGCTCGGGCCGGATCTCGTGGATGGACTCCTCGGCTCGGCTCAGGACACGGAAGCCGACATCGTGGTCCAGCGCGAGCGGGTGAACCGCCTGCGCGACGCGCTCGCAACGGTCGACGGCCCACTCAGGTCCGATGCCCGACACCTGCTCTCGCTCGCGAGCGATCTCGTTCGCCAGGGCGTCTGGATCATCGGCGGCGACGGCTGGGCCTACGACATCGGGTTCGGTGGCCTCGACCAGGTCCTCTCGTCCGGTCGCAACGTCAACATCCTGGTCCTGGACACGGAGGTCTACTCGAACACCGGCGGCCAGGCGTCGAAGGCCACTCCACGTGGCGCCGTCGCCAAGTTCGCGGCCGCGGGCAAGGGCACGGCCAAGAAGGATCTCGGCGCGATCGCCCGATCGTACGGCAACGTCTACGTCGCCCAGGTCTCGATGGGCGCGAATGACCTCCAGACGACGAAGGCGCTCCTCGAGGCGGATGCCTGGCCGGGTCCGTCGCTCGTCATCGCCTACAGCAGACTGCATCGCTCATGGCATCGACATGAGCAAGTCGATGTCGCATCAGAAGGACGCGGTCAAGAGCGGCTACTGGCCCCTGTACCGCTTCCACCCCTCCGAGATCGATGGCGGCAAGCCATTCAAGCTCGACTCCTCCAGCCCATCGATCCCGATCGCCGACTTCGTTGCGACCGAGACGCGCTTCGCCGTCCTCCAGCGGACGCACCCGGAACGGGCGGCGGAACTGGCGGCGCTCGCCCAGGCCGACGCCGACGAGCGCTGGCGCTACTACCAACAGCTCGCGGGCATCGAACGCACCGTTCCCCACGTCCATCGACCCGACCCCGAGATCGTGCCCGACATCGAGAGCGACGCGGGCTACCGCTACGAGGGCGAGGGGGACGAGGCATGACGGTCGACTTGCGCACCCGGTACCTCGGTCTCGAGCTCCGCTCGCCCATCGTCGCCTCGGCCGCGCCACAGAACGGGGAGACTGCCATGGCCGCGCGTCTCGAGGCCGCGGGCGTCGGGGCGGTCGTCCTCCCATCGCTGTTCGAGGAAGAGATCGTGACCGAGGAGCTCGAGCTCAATCGGTCGCTGGAGCAGGGCACCGAGCACTTCGCCGAGGCGCTCGACTACTTCCCGCAGGTAGATCGGTTCATCAGCGCGGCCGACCGATACCTTGCCGCCGTCGAACGGATCAAGTCCAGGGCCACCGTACCGATCATCGCCAGCCTCAACGCGACGAGCACCGGCGGTTGGGTCCGGTATGCGCGGCTCATCCAGGATGCCGGCGCCGACGCGCTCGAACTGAACCTCTACCACGTCGCCGCTGACCCGCGCAGGACAGCCACCGACATGGAGACTGCCGACCTCGACCTCATCGCGACCGTCCGGGCCGCGGTCGCGATCCCGCTCGCCGTCAAGCTGAGTCCCTTCTATTCCGCGTTCGCCAACTTCGCTGCGGCGGCGATCGAGGCGGGCGCCGACGGTCTCGTGCTGTTCAATCGGTTCTACCAGCCGGATATCGACCTGGAGACGCTCGAGGTCGTGCCGCGGCTTGATCTGAGCCAGCCCTGGGAGATGCGGCTACCGGTGCGCTGGATCGCGATCCTGCGTCCGCAGTTGGGCCCCGGGGTGTCCCTTGCTGCAACCTCCGGCGTCCAGGCCGGGACGGACGCGGTCAAAGGGCTGATGGTCGGCGCGGACGTGGTGATGATGACGTCAGCCCTGCTTCGCCACGGTCCCGAGCACGTCGCGACCGTGGAGGCGGAGCTGCGGACGTGGTTGGTCGAACACGAGTACGAGTCGGTCGACCAACTCAGGGGAAGCACCAGCCAGGCCACGACCGACGACCCGTCAGCGTTCGAGCGCGCCAACTACATGCACACGCTCCGATCGTGGGTCGCGCCGCGAGACCTGACGCCGACGGCACCGTCCCGCCCTGCGGACATGGTCCGCGTGACCTGAGCCAGCCTGGTCGACGCCCGGCCGCGCCGATCAGTCGTGCGCGCTGAGCCAGGCGCTGACTTTCGGCCACAGGTTCTGGCTGGCCGATCGGCCGACGACGATCCCGACGTGGCCACCCTCCACGATGATCTCCGATGCGTCCTTGCTACCGACACGCTTCGTGACGACGTTCGTCGTCGCCCGCGGTGCGATCTGGTCCCGGCTCGCGGCGATGTTGAGGACCGGGCACCGGATGCCGCTGAGGCGAACGGGCCGACCGTCCATCTCGAGCATGTCCCGGGTCAGACGGTTGTCCTGGTAGAACTCGACGATCCACTGCCGAAATGCCCCGCCGGCGAATGGGACGCTGTCGTTCACCCAGCGGTACATCGCCTGCCAGGCGCTGACGTCGAACGCTGGATCGCCGAGCCGCTGCCAGAGGTTGCGATACGTGCCCACGTAGCTGGCCGTCGGGTTCAGGAGCTTCGACCCGACGTCAGGCATCTGCCCGGGGATCGTCGGGAAGGTGTCGGTCAGCAGATCGATCGGGAAGACGCCTCGCGCCGTCATCCGGCCGAACTGACCGGCTTCGGCGAAGTCGAGCGGCGCCGTCAGGAGGATGAGGTTCCGGACGACCTCGGGATGAAGGGCCGCGAAACAGGTCGCCAGGGCACCACCGATGCAATAGCCCAGCACCGTCATCTGGTCGGCCCCGGTCGTCCGCTGGATCGCCTTCGCGGCGCGCGGCAAGTAGCGGGTCACGAGCGCTGTCACGTCGAGAGCCCGGTCCTCGTCCCCAGGCGTTCCCCAGTCGATGAGGAAGACGTCGAAGCCCTCGCCGAGGAGGTACTCGACGAAGCTCGCTCCCGGCCGCAGGTCCAGGATGTAGGCGCGGTTGATGAGCGGCAGCACCAGGAAGATCGGCGTTCGCTGGGTGGCCGGCTCGGACCGGACGTAGCGGTACAGGCGCGCCTTGTTCTTGCGCCAGATGAGCTCCTTGGGCGTGAGGCCGACCGGCGCGTCCATCGAGCCCAGGACGACCCGCGCCATCTCGAGCGCGCGGTCGGCTGAGGACCAGAGGTTGGCCGCGTCCGGGATGCCGGGCGACGTCGTGGTGGTCATTCGCTAGCGCTGGTCGGCGACGTGGCTGGCTTCGCGGTGGCGGCGACCTTGGCGGGCCTGGCCGGTTTGGCGGCGACCGCGCGGGCGGCGCGCGCCGCAGGCTTGGCGGCATCGAGCGGTCGGCCGCGGACGGCGCGTTCGATCGTGTCGATGCGCTTGGCGATCCGATCGATCTTGGCGGCCTCGCCTGCGCGGCTTCGGAGCGAGCGGTCGATCGACTCAAGGCGCTTGGCGATCTGATCGAGCTGGCCGGCCTCGGCCGATCGCGTGCGGATGACATCGTCGAAGGCGTCGAGCCGATCGGCGATCTGGTCGCTCTTCTCCTCGAGACCGACGACAAGCTCGCCGAGCCGAGCGATGTCCTCGCGGGTCGGAACGTTCATCGTCTCCAGGTATGCCCGCATGTTCTCGCGAACCGACTTCTGCGCTGCCAGCATCGTTTCCAGCAACCGCCCGCTCGATTCGCTGAATTCCGGGGTCTCCATCGCCTGCTCGAGGGCGGCCGTCCAGGCCTTCTCGTTCGTCTCGTACAACTCGCGCCAGACGGCGAACACATCCGCGTCCTGGCTGGCTTCCTGCGTCTTCGTCATTGGAGCGTCTCCTTCCGATCCGATCCCTTCGTGTCCGTGTCCTTGTCGCGCTGCCCCTTCCCATCGGTCGTGTCGGCGCCATGCAGCGCGGCGTGCGCCCGGGCCGGCGCCGTACAGATCGAGGAAGCGGTCGATCGTCTGGCGATAGGTGTCGAGCAGGGTCGCCGAGGAGTCCAACCAGTCGTGGCCGGCATCGGTGATCGAGTACACCCGTCGAGCGGGACCGGTGGGGCCGGGCTCCCAGGTCGACTCGAGGAAGCCGTCCTTCTCCATCTGGCGCAACGTCCGGTACAGCGTGCTCATCGTGATCCCGAACAGGCCGAAGGCGCGCAGGTAGTCCTCGATCACATACCCATGTGCCCGTTGCATGGAGACGGCCAGCAGCACGAACGGCGCGAGGAAGTCGCGCGGCGGCCAGCCGGACAACGGCTCGCGCTCATCGAGCGGCTCGGCCGGATCGGACGGCGATCTGGCTTCGGCGCGGCCTTCAGTCATCGCTCCCTGTTCTCTGCTCCACGTCGGTTCGGCACTTGACACCCGCGGTATCTAAGTGCACCATGCACCTAGTGTCAATGCGCAAGTAGCACCAAACGGATCATAGATGAAGGAGACCACCCGTGTCTACTACCACGATGAACGAGATGCCGGAGACGGCGAGCGCTGCCGTCGCTGAAGCCACGCGGATCGCCGCACAGGCAGCCCGCACCAACACCGAGAATGCCAGGGCCTCGATCGAGGCCGCGCGCTCGTACTTCGACGAGGCCAACACCCTCGGCCGGGACCTCCTGAGCACCTGGTCCGTTCAGAGCGAGGCGGTTCTCAAGACGGCCTTCGGCGCACAGAATGCCGCGATCGAGGCGGGTCTGAGCCTGTTCGACATGGGCGTGAAGAGCAACAAGCAGGCCGTCGCGCAGTTCCACGAGCTCCTCAAGCGGACCCAGGAGGCGACGCTCGAGACCTGGAAGTCCACGATCACGGCCACGGCGAAGGCGACCGAGCCGACGAAGCGCTGACGAGCAGCCGAATGACAACCACATGGCCGGCGACCGGGTCGCCGGCCATTTCTGGGTGGCTCGAAACGAGGAGGTTTCGCGATGACGACCACGTGGCCGGCGACCAGGTCGCCGGCGGTTTCCGTTTCGCCACGAAACGATGAGGGTTCCGCGATGACCGACCTGAGAGGGAAGGCCTGCCTCGTCACCGGCGGATCGCGCGGCATCGGCCGGGCGATCGCGCTCGAGCTCGGACGCTGCGGCGCATCCGTTGCCGTCGGCTTCGTCAGCAACGAGGACGCCGCCGAGCAGGTCGCCGCCGAGATCGCGACCAACGGCGGCACGGCGTTCGCGTTTGGTTGCGACGTCCAGGACGCGGAGGCCGTCGAGAAAGCCGTCGCGAACGTGATCGAACGGTTCGGGAAGATCGATGCGCTCGTCAACAACGCCGGGATCACCCGCGACCGCTCGCTCGCCAAGATGTCGTTCGAGGAATGGGACGCCGTCATCCAGACGAACCTGACCAGCGTCTTCCAGGTGACATCCCGGGTGCTCCCGCACATGGTCGAGGCCGGCTACGGCCGGATCGTGAACATCAGCTCGGTGATCGGCGTCCATGGCAACTTCGGCCAGGCGAACTACGCCGCGGCCAAGGCCGGGATCATCGGCTTCACGAAGTCCGCTGCGCTCGAGCTGGCCCGCAAGGGCGTCACGGTCAACGCGATCACGCCGGGATTCATCGAGACGGAGATGATCGCGGCGATGCCTGAGGAGGTCCGCGCCAAGATCCTCGCGAAGATCCCGATGGGCCGGTTCGGACGGCCCGAGGAGATCGCGCAGGCGGCTACGTTCCTCATCTCGAGCGGCGACTACATCACCGGGCAGGTGATCGCGATCGACGGCGGGCTGTACACCTGATCGCCGGTCGTCCCTGCCAGCGCGGTCCAACCGAAAGACTCCAGAGGAGACCACGATGACCGACACGACTCACTCCGACCCCAATGGCCGGGTCTACCTCGTCAGCGCGACCCGGACACCCATCGGCAAGTTCGGAGGCGCGCTGGCCGATGTGCCGGCGGTCGAGCTCGGTGGCGTCGCCATCCGGGCGGCGGTCGATCGAAGCGGGCTGCCGGCCGATGTGGCGGTCGACGAGGTCCTCATGGGCCAGGTGCTCCAGGCCGGCGCCGGTCAGGCACCGGCACGTCAGGCCGCGCTCCGTGGCGGGCTGCCGGTGACGACGAGCGCGACGACCATCAATCGCGTATGCGGCTCGGCGCTCAAGGCCATCATGCTCGGGGCGGCCGAGATCCGGGCCGGTGACGCCGAGGTGGTGGTCGCGGGCGGGATGGAGAGCATGAACGGGGCGCCGTACCTCCTGCCGCGAGCACGCTTTGGCTATCGCCTTGGCGACGGGGCGCTGGTCGATGCCACGGTGCACGACGGGCTTTGGTGTGCGGTCGAAGGGTGTCACATGGGCACCCATGCCGAACGCGTGGCGATCTCCAACAAGGTCAGCCGCCAGGACCAGGACCAGTTCGCGCTGCGCAGTCACCAGCGGGCCGTTGCGGCCATCGACGAGGGCCGGTTCGAGGCCGAGATCGTGCCGGTCTCCGTCCGTGACGCGAAGGGACGCGAGACCGTCGTCGCCGTCGACGAGGGTCCCCGGCGTGACTCGACGATCGAGGCCTTGGCCCGCCTCAAGCCGGTCTTCGCTCTGCCCGACGGCGCGGATCGCGGCGACGCGACCGACGGCACGGTCACAGCGGGTAACGCACCCGGCGTCACGGATGGTGCCGCTGCCACGGTCGTCGCAAGCGAGCGGACGGTCGAGCGTTACGGGCTGAAGCCGCTTGCCAGGATCGTCGGGTATGCGCAGGCCGAGGTCGAACCCAAGTGGCTCTTCCTCGCCCCGGTGGAGGGCGTCCGCCGGCTCCTGGATCGGATCGAGCTGCCCATCGAAGCGTTCGACCTGATCGAGATCAACGAAGCGTTCGCGGCGCAGACGCTGGCCGATGGGGGCGAGCTCGGCTTCGACTGGGACAAGGTGAACGTGAACGGCGGGGCGATCGCCTTGGGTCACCCGATCGGGGCGTCGGGAGCCCGGATCGTCGCGACCCTCCTCCATGAGCTCCAGCGCCGTCAGGGCCACTACGGACTCGCGACCCTCTGCCTGGGTGGCGGCGGATCGGTGGCGATGGCCTTCGAGCGCGTCTGAGGGACGCATCCGGACGCGACCCGATGGGTCAGCGGCCCGGCTCGAACGGGACGTAGTCGGGCCACCACATCGTGCGATCGACGGCGGCTTCGATCTCCGGATCCGACAGGGCCAGCCCGCGCCCGTCATCCCGGGCCTTGCGGGCCACGGCGATCGCGATGGCTCGCGCGACGGCTCGTAGCCGGGTCACGGGCGGGTAGAGCGCACCCGCCCGCAAGCGCTCGGCCGACACGAGATCGGCCAGCTGATGGGCGGCCACGAGGAACATGTCGTCCGTGATCTCGCGCGTCTGGGCGACGATCGCGCCCAGACCCATCCCGGGGAAGATGAAGACGTTGTTCGCCTGACCGATGACCCGAGGGCCTGCCGGACCGTGAACCTTGCGACTCGGGCCACCCGCGGCCACGAGGGCGCGCCCTCCAGTCCAGGCGAGGATGTCTTCCGGGCGCGCCTCGGCGCAGGCGCCCGGATTCGATAGCGGCAGCACGATGGGCTCCGGGTCGTGGAGTGCCACTTCCCGGACGAGGGCCTCGGAGAAGGCGCCCGAACATCCGGTCGCTCCGATGAGCACCGTTGACCCGGTGACATGGGCAACAGCGACCGGGTCGACCAACTCCGACGGCCGCAGCCCGGCGCCGATGAGCGGAGCGGGATCGATGGCGAACGGCCGCTGATCATCCGGCAATCCCGGGCGATCCGTATGGACCAGGCCGTGGCTGTCGAACATCACGATGGCCCCAGCGGCGGCACGTGGGTTCATGCCCTCGGCGACGAGCTCGTGTTGCAGGAGCGCGGCGATGCCGATCGACGCGCCTCCCGCGCCGAGGAGCATGAAGCGGTCGGAGGTCAGGCCCCCACGCTCTCGGCGAGCGGCGAGCAGACCGGCGAGGACGACCGCTCCGGTTCCCTGGATGTCGTCATTGAAGCTTGGCTGCCGGTGGCGGTAGCTGGCGAGGACGCGAACCGCGTTGTGGCCCTTGAAGTCCTCCCATTGGATGATCGCCGCCGGGAACACACGGGCCACCGCCTCCACGAACGCCTCGACGACCGCATCGAAGGCCGGGCCGCGCAAGCGAGGCGCCCGATGACCGACGTAGAGAGGATCGTCCAGCAACTCGCGGCGGTCGGTCCCCACATCGAGCGAGACGGGCAGGGTGTGCGCCGGATAGATGCCCGCCGCTGCCGTGTACAGGGCCAGCTTGCCCACCGGGATCGCCATCCCGCCCGCTCCCTGGTCGCCCAGGCCAAGGATGCGCTCGTTGTCGGTGACGACGATCAGGCGGATGTCGTCGCCGGCCGACCGAAGGATGACATCGATCCGGCCGACGTGGTCCGGGGTGATCCACACTCCACGCGGACGCCGGATGATGTGACTGAACTGCTGACAGGCAAGACCGACGGTCGGTGTGTAGACGATCGGCAGGAATTCTTCCAGGTTCTCGACGAGGAGCCGGTAGAACAGGGTCTCGTTGCGGTCCTGGAGGGCGGCCAGTCCGATGTACCGCTCGAGCTCATCGGTCTTGCGCCGGACGTGCTCCAGTTCGAGGGCAAGCTGTTCGTCGATCGTCGCCACACCCGGTGGCAGCAGACCGTGCAGGCCAAAGGCGTCGCGCTCATCTGCCGTGAAGGCTGAGCCCTTGTTGAGAAGGGGACGCGCCATCAGTTGGTGGCCGTGACCCTGGACGACGAGTCGCGCGGGCGGACCGTCCATCACGGAAGTGGGCGCGCGGACGGCTCCGGTGTCCACGTCCTAGCCCGTCGATCCGGACTTCGGGGAGCCGCGTTCCGACGATGAGATCCGTCGGCCGAATCGGTGCCAGGCCAGGTTCGCGTGTCCGATGACCCCGACCAGAACGCCATCGCCATCGACGACCGGTATGCCGGTGACGTAGGTGGAGCGAAGGATCAGGTCGGCTTCCTCGAGGGTTGCGTCCAGCGATACGACGACAGGGTTGACGGTCATCACATCCGCCGCCACCAGGTGTTCCTTGTCCATCTCCGAGTCCTCTGCCATCTCGCGATCGTCCTGCGCGATCCTCGGCGTGGATAGGGCCAAGTGGACCCAAGCGCTGGGCCGTTCACGGCCGATCACGCGCTCCTGATGTGTGGGCCGCGCAGGAGCCGTCCGGCGCGAGGTTCCTGATGGCGCTCGCCTCGGGATGAAGGTCATGCTCGCGACGCTGTGCTCGAAGCCCGCCGCGACGAAGGCAGCCATCGCCGGCATGTTCGCGAGGATCCGGTCGGTCGCGGCCCAGAGCCGACGATCGCGAAAGAGCCGGACGGCCCGCCGATGGGTGACGTCCGCCACTCGCTCTGGCCATCTTGGTCGGCGAACCTCGCCGGATGACCGGCCCACCTCTGGACCGGCGAGGAGCATCGCGTGGAGGAGTGAGATGACCCGCGTCCTCGTGGTCCATCACGACCTTGACCTCGCCGGCCAGGAAACCGATTCACTCCGTCGCTTCGGCTATGACGTGATCGAATGCGGCGGACCGACCCGTAACCGCTGCCCGGTCCTGGCCGGACGGCCATGCGACCTGGCCGAGCGTGCAGACGTCCTCGTCTACGACGTCTGGGCGAGTGGCGACGCCGAAGGAGCGCGGACCCTGATCGAGAACATCCGAGACGTTCACTCGGACACGCCGGTCGTTCTGACCTCGCCTGGGCTCGCGCTCAGCTGGGAGGAGACCAGCGGGCGCCACGGCGTGACGATCCTCGAGGGCCAGCCGACCGGCGCGCGACTTCATGAGGCGATCCAGGCGGCCCTCGCGCCCGCGGCAGTCACGGGAACCTGACGCCGAGCCCGCCCCGCTGAAAGCGCATCCTGGCGGCGGTGTCGATCGTCGCGTTCAGTCGTGGGCCTGCGCGATCGGGCCGGGCGAGTCCCATCCCGTCCGCGGCTGATCCCTCGCCTCACCACGGCGGCAGGAGAGACGAACCTGAACCGGTGGCCGAGGGTGTTCAGGTTTCGACCGGCGCGGAGTGTCCGGTCTTCGACCGGCGTCGACAGGTAGGGAGTCTTGGGGAGGGTCCATCGGGCGTTCACCCGATGGAGGACCCGACCGCGACCGCCAGCATCGCCTGCAAGCCGTCCGGACCGGGGCGGCACGTACGTGATGGAGGTCGCCAGATGGCGAAGTTCATGGATGTCCATTCCGGGTTCATGGGTGTGACCGCGGCCCAGCTCCGTGAGGCGCACGACCGCGACCTCGCGATCGAAGCGGGCGAGGGCGTCCACTTCGAGCGGGCGTGGATGGACCCCGAGGCCGGGAAGGTCTTCTGTCTCGCGACCGGCCCGAGCCGGGAAGCCGTGATGCGCATCCACGAGCGCGCCGGCCACCCGACTCCTGAGGTCTACGAGATCATCGTGGAGGTTGCGTGATGTCCCGAGATCCCCGACAGGCCGGCCGTGCCCGGACGGTCGTCGTCCTCGTGGTGGCGCTGGGCGCCCTGGCGGTCATGGCCGCCGCGCCGCTCGTCCTCGCGAAGGACAGCTCCGCGGTCGCCGCGGCGAAGGCCGCGACGGTCCGCTTCCACAGCCTCAAGCAGGCCGAGAAGGCGGGCTACGGACCGTTCTACATCTGCACCGACAACGAGGCGCTCGATGCGGCGATGGGCCAGCACTACGCCGACGGGTCCCGCATCGACGATCAGGTCCTCGACGTGACGAACCCCGAGGTCATCGTCTACGAGCCGAAGAACAACGGCTACGACCTCGTCGGCCTCGAGTACGTCCAGCTCGCCGCGAGCTGGGACGCGGACCACGACTCGCCGCCGCAGCTGTTCGGCCGGACGCTCGCGAAGATCCCGGCCGGCAACCGCTACGGACTGCCCGAGTTCTACGAGATCCACGCCTGGCTCTATCGGTCGAACCCGCGGGGGATGTTCGACGACTGGAACCCGAACGTGTCCTGCAAGGGGAACGGCGACCCCGCCTGATCCCCTCTGCCTCCCAGAACGGTCGCCCGGCACGGTCCGCCGGGCGGCCGTTCGTTCATGTCCGCGCGCCGCCCGATCCGGCCCGAGCGCTGCCCGCGACCGATGCGAGCGATATCCCGGCGCATAGCGGTACGACCGATCCGGCTCGCCATGCACCGAGTGCACGCTACGACCGACGGGAGCTCCGCAAGGCGCCCCGACGCGGCCAGGAACACCGCTCCGTCGTCGATCCGTGCACCCGGTGCGCCGGATGGCGTGGGTACCGCTCTCCTTCGTCGCAGCGTGCATCCCGTGCACGCGGGGCCTCACGGAACGCCGCAACGGCGGCTCAGCGGCGGGCGACCCCCACGGGCTGCGCCGGCGTCTGCGGCTCGCGCCCGATCCTTGTTGCGCTGTCGACCCGTGACGCCCACGCGGCGATCTCGGCGCGCCGGCTCATCGCGAGCTTGGCCAGGATGTGCTCGATGTGGGCGCTCGCGGTCTTGGGTGCGATGTCCAGCGCCTCTGCGATCTCGGCGTTCGTCAGCCCGGCGGCCACCTGGCGCGCCACCTCGAACTCCCGGGACGTCAGCGGCGCCCACGGCTCATCCTCGACGTGGCGACCCTTGAGCTGACGTCGCACGTCCGCGACCGCGACACGCAGCGGCGCGCTGCCGAGCTCCGTGGCCGTCGTCTCCGCCTCCGCGAGGAGGAGCGACGCGTCGCCGGGGCGATTCGCACGCAGGTGGCACCGCGCGAGATCGATCCGCGCCCAGGTCGCCTCCCAGATCCGGCCTCGCTCGTCCCAGCCACGGACCGCCGAGCCCAGGAGCTCGCGGGCGATCCCGGTCGACCCGTTCGCGAGGCGAACGAGCCCGTCGGCGTGGTCGATCGCTCGGCCGGCGAGCCACAGCCAGTCCACGAGATGCTCGCGCACGCGCTCGACCCATGCGGCCGCGGCATCCGGCCGCCGGGCCGCCAGGTGCGCTCGGGCCCCGGTGACGACGAATGGGATGAGCAGCGCACGCTCGCCCGTCCGCTGCGCGAGGTCCCACGCTTCATCGCATCGGTCGATCGAGCCTTGCGGGTCGTTCGCGAGGAGCGCGGTCTCGGCGAGGCCCCAGAGCGCCGTCAGGATCAGGTCGACCTCCCCACCCGCGCGGCTGATGGCGAGCGTCGACTCGAAGTGCTCCTGGGCTCGCGACGTCTCCCCGCGGCCCATGGCCACGAGGCCCAGGACATCGCGTGAGCTGAGCGTCCCGCGCCGGCTGCCCTTCTCGACGAGCTCCAGCCCCGCGGTCGCCACGGCCTCGTCCCAGCGACCGGCCGTCCAGTCGAGATGCGCCGAGGTCGCGGCGAGCACGTGGCGGCAGTACGACTGCTCGATCTGGTCGGCGTATTCGAGCCCTTCGCGAAGCCCGATCGACGCCGTCGGGTAGTCCATGACGCGGATGGCCATCGCGGCGGCCCAGCGGAAGGCGGTGACCCCGGTCGACTCGCGCCGCTGGTCCCGGGCCTGGCGCGCGATCCGCAGCATCGTCGACAGCCCCTCATCGACCTTCCCGGAGACGATGTAGGACTCCGCCGCCATGTAGTCGATATCGGACGTGTCGGCGTCGCCGGATTCGAGCCACAGCCGGCGCGCTTCGTCGAACTGCTGGAACGCCTCGTCGAGATGGAGCGCGTCGCGCTCGAGGACGCCCTGCATCAGCCGGACGTCCGACAGCACCTGTGAGCGCTCCGGGGACGGCGGGAGCGCCGCGAGCTCTCGCTCGGCGTGCTCGAGGAGCGCGCGGCGCTCGGCGACCGGGCGGACGTCGCGGCGCGCCATCCCGGCAAGGCTGACGAGGTTCGAGGCCGCCTCCAGCCGACGCCCGGCCGCAAGATTGTGCTCACGGGCGAGCCGCGCGGTCGCCTCGATGGCCGGCACATCGTCGACCGCGTACGCCGCCTCGCAGTACGCCTCGTACAGATCCGCCTTCTCGGCGGCCGAGAGGTCGTCCGGAAGGTTCGCGACGGCACGACCGTACAGCTCGAACGCCTCGCGGCGACTCGACACGGCGCTCGCGGCCTTCGCGCCCGCCAGCGCCGTCCGGTACGCCTCCGGCCGAAGGCCGGCGCGCTCGAAATGGACGCTGGCGTGGATGTCGGAGGCGCCCTCGATCAACCCGCCGAACTCGCCGACCCGCGCATGGAGCCGGCGCAGCTCCGAGGGCGGGACGACGCCGTACAGCGCGTCGCGAAGCAGCTGATGACGGAAGTCGTAGAAGCCCTGATCGAGGAAGTCGAACGGGTACAGGAACGCCTGCTCGACGAGCTCCCCCAACGGCGCGTCGAGCTCCTGGAGCGGGCGGTCCAGGCACCCGGCGACGACCTCCGGGATGAAGCACCGACCGATGACCGCGGCCGCGCGTGCGACCGCCTTCGCGTTCTCGGACAGGCGGGCGTAGCGAGCCAGGACCGCGTCCTCGATCGTGTCGGGGACGTGCGCGGACCGGACGGCAGCGGCATCGACCGGCCCGTCCTCGCCGAGTGCTGCGAGCAGCTCCTCGATGTGGAGGGGGATGCCGTTGCTGCGCTCATAGACGGCCTGGACGACGTCGCGCGAAGCCGGCAGGCCCGTGTCGAGGATGAGCGTCGTGACGAGCGCGGTCTGCTCCTTGGTGAGCGGCCCGAGCCGCACCTCCTCCGCCTGTCGCTGGCTGAGCAGGCGGGCG
This sequence comes from uncultured Chloroflexia bacterium, assembly GCA_963778025.1. Classification (GTDB taxonomy): domain Bacteria; phylum Chloroflexota; class Limnocylindria; order Limnocylindrales; family CSP1-4; genus CAVZTA01. The sequence goes on from CAVZTA010000009.1 coordinate 118,189, forward strand.
CGCCACTCGCGCGACGGTCCGCCGGCACGGACCTCGTCGACCCGGTACGTCCCGACGACGAGCAGCGGCTTCTGGCGCGCGAGCTTCGCGAGCTCGCCCACGACCTCGAGGCTGAGCTCGTCCGCCCACTGGAGGTCCTCGAACATCAACAGCGTGGGTCGGTCGATGGCCGCGGCGATCAGGTCGACGACGTCGAGGATCAGCACCCGGCGGGAACCGAGGTTGTCGGCACCACGGTCGTGACGGAGCGCCAACAGGTCCCTGCCCAGGGTCCCGAACGCCGGGTCGTCACGCAGGCTCCGGGCCAGGTCGCCCACGGACGCGAGCGGGACCTGCCGGTCCTGCGGCGCCAGGGCGCCCTCCGTGACCTTGAAGCGGGCCTCCCTCGCGAGCTTGCTGATCGCCCCGAGCAGGCGGGTCTTGCCGACGCCCGCATCGCCCGCGAGCAGCACGAGGCCGCCATGACCCTCGGCGGCCTCGGCGATCCGCCGCTCGGCGAGCGCGAGCAGGTCGTCGCGACCGACGAGAAGCGGGCTCAGGATGGGGCGCGGCCGACGCATCGTGTCGCGGAGTCTACGACCGCCCATCGGGGCGACATCGGTCATCCGACCGACACGGTGGTGCCGGCTCGCACCCCGCCGGGCCGACCGGGTTCAGCGGCGCCGTTCCGTGATCTCGAACAGGTGACCGTCGGGGTCGCGGAAGAACGCCCGGATCTCCCAGGCATAGGTCACCGGTGGCGCGAGGAAGTCGGCGCCGCGGGCCTTGAGCGTCTCGTACGCCGCGAGGCAATCCGGGACGCCGAAGATGAGCTCGGTCGAGATCGTGTCCGGGTCGGGTGGAGGCGCGAAGGTCGTGGTCGGCTTGTCCTCGGTCGGGCCACCGCCCTCGACGACCAGCAGCCACGAGCCGAGGAGCCTGAACACGACCGAGCCCTCGTAGGCGCCGGTCTCCTCGGCGCCCAGGACGTCGCGGTACCACGCCCGCGCGCGGGCGACGTCGCTGACCACCAGGAGGTGCGTGACGCTGCCGTCGGCGGGCGGGAAGGGGCGCTTCGTGGCCATCGACCGCACGCTACCATCGCGCGAACCCCATCGACGACGAGGTGGCGATGCTCTCCGACGCGACCGTCCAGGCGGCCCCGAAGGCGCTCCTCCACGATCATCTCGACGGCGGTCTGCGGCCCGCGACGATCATCGACCTCGCGCGCGAGCACGGCCACCAGCTGCCGACCACCGACGTCGACGATCTCACTGCGTGGTTCCGGCGCGGCGCTGACCGGAAGTCGCTGGAGCTCTATCTCGAGACGTTCCAGCACACGTTCGGCGTCATGCAGGAGCGCGACGCGATCGTCCGGGTCGCCGCCGAATGTGCCGAGGACCTGGCGGCCGATGGCGTCGTCTACGCCGAGGTCCGCTATGCCCCCGAGCTGTCGGTCGAGCGCGGGCTGACCCTCGACGAGGTCGTCGAGGCGAATCTCGAGGGGTTCCGGGTGGGCTCTGAGCGAGCGGCCGCGGCCGGCCAGCCCATCGTGATGAAGATGATCGTGACCGGGATGCGGCAGTTCGCGCGGTCACGCGAGATCGCGGAGCTGGCCGTCCGATGGCGCGACGCGGGTGTCGTCGCGTTCGACGTCGCCGGGCCCGAGAAGGGCTTCCCGCCGACGCGCTACCTCGAGGCGTTCGACCACGTCCGGCGGGAGAACTTCCACATCACGATCCATGCCGGCGAGTCGTTCGGGCTGCCGTCGATCTGGGAGGCCATCCAGTTCTGCGGCGCGGAGCGGCTGGGCCACGGCGTGCGGATCGTCGACGACATCACGGTCCGCGACGATGGCTCCGTCGCGCTCGGCCGGCTGGCCGCCTTCATCCGCGATCGGCGCATCCCGCTCGAGATGTGCCCGACGTCGAACGTCCATACGGGCGCGGCGTCGTCGATCGAGACCCACCCGTTCGACCTGCTGCGCCGGCTCCGGTTCCGCGTCACCGTCAACACGGACAACCGCCTGATGAGCGGGGTGTCGATGTCATCCGAGATGGCGGCGCTCGACCGGGCGTTCGGCCTGGGCCTCGGTGAGCTGGAGTGGCTGACGATCAACGCGATGAAGTCGGCGTTCGCCCCGTTCGACGAGCGGCTGCGGATCATCAACGAGGTCGTGAAGCCCGGCTACGCGCGCCTGCGCTCCCAGGAGAGCCGGGTCGTCGCCTCCGTCTGAGGCGTCACGCGCCCGCGAGCCGCCGCTGGGAGCGATGGTCGCTTCGAGCGCGGATGCGAACGACTGCGCGACCGTCAGGAGGGCCACCGAGGCGACGCCGCTGGTCGGCGTTTGCTGCGTGACAGGCAGCGCCCGGACGCGCCAGGCGCGAGCGCGCGGCGTCAGGCGCCGGTGTCGCAGCTCCTCGGGTCACCCGCGTCGTAGCCCGTGCCGAACCACTGCTGGCGCTGCTCCGACGAGCCGTGCGTCCAGCTCTCGGGCGTGACCCGGCCCTGGAACTCCTCCTGGATCCGGTCGTCGCCGACCGCCGCAGCGGCGTCGAGCGCCTGTGCGATGTCGTCCTTCGACACCGCCTGGACGACCTTGGTGTCGGCCGCATTCTTCGCCCAGACGCCCGCGTAGCAGTCGGCCTGGAGCTCGATCTTCACCGACTCGCTGTTCTGGCCCGCCTGACCGTTCTGGTTCTGGAGCGTGCCGAGGAGGTCCTGGATGTGGTGGCCGTACTCGTGCGCCACGACGTACGCCTCGGCGAATTGGCCACCCCGCGCCCCGAACTGCGACTGGAGCTGGTCGAAGAACCCGAGGTCCAGCCACACCAGCCCGTCGTTCGGGCAGTAGAACGGACCCACCTGGCTCGACGCCGTGCCGCAGCCCGTGTCCGCGACATCGGTGTAGAACACCGTGTCCGCCGGCTGATAGCCCTGGACCGCGCCCGACCAGTACTCCTGGATCGAGTTGACGTAGCCGACGATGCGGCAGTCGGCGCGCTGCTCGGCGTCGGCGCCGGTCTTGCACTCCTGCTGGAGCGTCGAGTTGTCAGGCTGCGCGCCAGTGCCGGTCCCTGCGCCGCCACCCAACAGCACGGACGGGTCACCGCCCAGGAGGATGTAGGCGATCGCGAGGACGAGGCCGAGCCCGCCACCGCCGACGGCCAGCGTGCCGCCACGGCCGCGTCCCCGGACGTCACGGATCTGGCCCGGATCCAGTTGTGCTCCCGGATCGAAGCTCATGGAAGCTCCCTTAGCGCGTCATCGTTCCCCTGACCGCGAAGGATGCCGGTTCCGGGCATGCGCCGACACCGGCGCGGAGCAGCCGGCGCATACCAGTCCCATCGCGGGCCGAACGCCCGCGCCGGCGCCTCAGCCGACGGGCGCCGGCTCCGGATCAGCGATCGAGACCGGGAGCGACGGGAGGAGCGGGTCGGTCCACGACCACGCCGCGCCGTGATGCGCGCCGACGGCACCGCTGCGGGCCGCCTCCACGCGCAGCGGCAGCCCGAAGATGCCGATGAACCCGACCGCGGCGGCATGATCGAACGCGTCGCCCTGGTCGTAGGTCGCGAGGTCCCGGTCGTACAGCGACAGCGGCGACCGCCGCCCGACCACGACCGCGCTCCCATGGTCCAGCCGCATCCGCACCTCGCCGGAGACGACCCGCTGCGACGACATCGCGTACTGCCGCAGGTCGCGGGCCAGCGCGCTGAACCACAGCCCGTCGTAGGTCAGCTGCGCCAGCTCGTCGGCGACGAGCCGGTCGAAGCGGAGGGTGTCCTTGGTGAGGACGAGCCCTTCGAGCGCGCGATGGGCGGTGTGCAGGATCGTCGCCGCGGGAGCCTCGTAGATCTCGCGGCTCTTGATGCCCACCAGCCGGTCCTCGACGTGATCGATCCGGCCCACGCCGTGTGCGCCGCCCAGGTCGTGCAGCCGCTCCACGAGATCGCACCGGGCCAAGGCGTTGACCGTCGATCGCGACGGGGATCCCGCCCTCGAACGTGATCGTCAGCTCGATCGGGCCGGGCGCCTTCGAGGGGTCGACCGTCCACTGGTAGACGTCGTCGGGCGGTGCGACCCACGGATCCTCCAGCACGCCGGTCTCGATCGAGCGGCCCCAGAGGTTCGCATCGATCGAGTACGGGCTGGCCTTCGTGATCGGGATCTCGATACCGCGCTCGATCGCGTAGTCGATCTCCTGGTCGCGCGACAGCCCCATCCCGACGCGCATCGGCGCGATGACCTCCAGCCCCGGATCGAGCGCATGTGTCGCGACATCGAACCGGACCTGGTCGTTGCCCTTGCCGGTGCAGCCGTGGGCGACCGCGTCGGCGCCCTCGCGGTTCGCGACCTCGACGAGGAGCTGCGCGATGAGCGGCCGGGCGAGGGCGGTCGCGAGCGGGTACACGCCCTGGTACAGCGCGCTCGCCTGCAGGTGCGGCCACACGAACCCGGTCACGAACCGCTCGCGGGCATCGACGACGTACGCGCGGGACGCGCCGGCGGACATCGCACGCCGCTCCACGCCTTCCTTCAGCGACCCGCCGCCGACATCGACGGTGAGCGTGATGACCTCGGCGCCGTATCGCTCCTTGAGCCAGGCGACGGCGACGGACGTGTCGAGCCCGCCTGAGTAGGCGAGGACGACCTTGTTCATGAGGAGACCTCCGTGGGGATGCGGCGCTGTTCGGCGAACGCGGGGGTGACCGAGAGCGGGATGGCGTCGGAAACGCTCGCAGCGAGCGCAGCGAACCGGTCGAGCCAGCGTTCGAGGCGCGGCTCGTCGGCGAACAGGACGAGGAGCGTGTCGTCGCCCGCGAGCGTGCCCTCCTGATCGTCGAGGCTGGATTCGTCGATCGCCTGGCCCAGCGCGTTGGCCATCCCGGGCGACGCCTTGAGCAGCACGGTGAGCCCGCTCCGACCGACGGTCACCGGCAGGTCCGAGAGCACACGCCGAAGCCGCTCGTCGGCGCGACGGGGCGGGGGAGCCGGGGCGAGGTCGGCCGGCGACATGTAGCCGTGGCGATCGCCGCGCGGCACCTTGACCAGGCCGAGCTCGGCGATGTCGCGCGAGACGGTGGCCTGCGTCACGTCCATGCCCAGCTCGCGGAGTGCGTCGACCAGCTCGCCCTGGCTGCCGATCGGACGGGTCGCGACGATGCGGGAGATGACCGCCTGCCGGTCGCGCTTGAGCGCGGTGGTCATCGGTCAGCCCGTGGCCGCGGCGGCCGGGGCGCGCGGTGTGGATGGCAGGGCGGCCGGTCGACGACACGCGCGTGCCGAACGTCGGATCCTCCAGCGCCCGCGTCAGCGCGTGGGGGGCGGCCGAATCGGCGATGACCGCCTCGGCGCCCTCCCAGGCGAGCGCGGCCAGCGCCGCCTTGGCCTTGGGGACCATGCCGCCGGCGATCGTGCCGTCGGCGATGAGCGCCTCGGTCTCGGCCGCGGTCAGCGCGTCGAGCTTCCGGCCGTCGGCGCCGCGCACGCCGTCGGTATCGGTCAGCAGGACCAGCTGTCGGGCTCCCAGCCCTGCCGCGATGCCCGCGGCGGCATCGTCGGCGTTGACGTTGCACACGACGCCGTCCTCGTCGCGCGCCAGCGGGGCGACGACCGGGACCTGGTCGGCGACGAGGAGCGCGTCGAGCAGGTCGCGCTTGAGGCCCGACGACATGCGCGACGAGCCCGATGTTCGGGACCCGCTCGCCCACGAGCATCCCGCCATCGATGCCGCTGAGACCGACCGCGTCGACGCCCAGGTCGCGGAGCGCCGAGACCAGCTCGGAGTTCACGACGCCACGGAGGACCGCGGCCGCGACCTCGAGCGCGGCGGCGTCGGTCACCCGGAGGCCGCCTTCGAACCGGCTCTCCACGCCCAGCCGGGCGAGCCACTCCGTCATGCGCTTGCCGCCGCCGTGGACGACCACCACGGGCCGCTTCCGGGCCACGGTCGCCACGTCCTCGAGGACATGCGCCTGGTCCGCGAGCGTGGTGCCGCCCAGCTTCACGACGACGATCTCAGACACGGTTCATCGCCCGCGTCACGTCGTGTACTCGGAGTTCTCGCGGACATACTCCTCCGTGAGATCGCAGCCGAAGGCCTCGCCGCGGCCGTCGCCCATGCCCAGGTCGACGCGGATGAGCACCTCCGAGGTATCCATCGCGCGGCTCGCCGCCGCCTTGTCGAACGCCTGCGGCCCACCTGCCGATCCGTCGAACACCAGGTGCCCGGCGATCGCGATGCGCACCTTGTCGGGGTCGATCCGTACCTGGCGACCGGCCTTTCGGCAGGCCTCGTCGTGGGGGATCCCGGCCAGCTCGAGCAGCTCGCACTCCGGGTGACGCGCGTTCCCGGCCGCACCGGCGATCCGACCCCAGTTCGGGTCGCGACCGTGCACCGCGGCCTTGACCAGCGAGCTCGACGCGACCGCGCGGGCGACCGCGCGCGCATCGGCATCGTCGGCGGCACCCGTGACCTGGACCGTGAGGAGTGACGATGCGCCCTCGCCATCGGCGGCCTGTTGCCGCGCGAGGTCGCGGGCGACCGCTTCGATCGCCCCACGCAGCACGTCGGCGGCGGGCGTCGCGAGCTGGATCGGCGCCCCGCCCAGCGCGCCGGAGGCGAGCACGAACACCGTGTCGTTGGTCGAGGTATCCCCGTCGACCGTGAGCTGGTTCCACGTCCGCGCGATGATCGGCCGGATGAGTCGCGACAACGTCAGCGGCTCGATCGTGGCATCGGTCGTGATGACCGAGAGCATCGTCGCCATCCGCGGGTGGATCATCCCGACGCCCTTGGCCATGCCGGACACCCGCACGTGCACGGTCCGCTGGCCGTCGGCATGGGGCATCGCGAACGACGTGGTCGCGACCTTGGTCACCGAGTCGGTCGTGCGCAGCGCCTCGGCCGCCGCCAGCAGCGCCTCGTCGGTCGTCGCGAGCGTCGCCGCGACGGCGTCGATGCCCGCCTTGACGCGGTCGACGGGCAGCCGGGTGCCGATGATCCCGGTCGAGAGGCACAGCACCTTCAGCGGGTCGACCCCCAGCCGCATCGCCGTGGCCATCGAGATCGAGAGCTGATCCATCATCCCGTCCATGCCGGTCGCCGCATTGGCCGACCCGGACGTGGAGATGACGGCCTCGGCATAGCCATAGCGGCCGGTGTCGGGGTCGTCGGGGCTGCCGGGTCGCACGCCCTCCGGCAGGTCGAGCGAGGTGTTGCCGCCGCTCCGCAGCGAGGCGGCGAGGTTCGTCCGCGACACGAGCACCGGTGCAGCCGGGAACTGGTTGGTGGTGAACACCGCGGCCGTCGCGGCCGGTCCGCCGGTCGTCCGGATGATCGCGAGGTCCGGCCGGCCGCTCGCCTTGATGCCCGCGGTCGTGGCCCCTGACGCGAAGCCCGCCGGGAGCGACGGCCGACGCTCGACGGGCGGCAGGTCGAGCTCGAGGGCGTGCAACAGCGGATCGCCGGCGGTCACGGTCACAGGGTCGCTCCTACGGGGCGAGCGGTGCCTGGAGGAGCCCCGCGGTCTCGGGCAGGTCCCACACCAGGTTGAACGCCTGGACGCCCTGGCCGGCGGCGCCCTTGACGAGGTTGTCGAGCACGCCCAGCGCGAGCACGCGCCCGGTCCGCGGGTCGACGCGCACGTGCACGCGGGCCTCGTTGCTGCCGGTGACGTGCTTGGTCGCCGGTGGCGCGCCAACGACCGTCACGAACGGCTCGTCGGCGTAGGCCTCGTGGTAGAGCTCGTCCAGCTCCGGCTGGGTGACGGCGCGAGTCGGCCGGACGTGCGACGACGACAGGATGCCGCGGGTCATCGGGATGAGGTGCGGCAGGAAGTCGATGCCCTTCGTGCCCTCCGCGCCGCCGCTGAGGGCGCCGAGCTCCTGCTCCAGCTCCGCCGTGTGCCGGTGCGTGAACAGGCCATACGCGCTGACGCTCTCGTCGACCTCGCCGAAGTGGAGGTTCGGCTTGGGGTCCTTGCCCGCGCCGGAGACACCGCTCTTCGCGTCGACCACGAGATCGCCGATGAGCCCCGCGCGGGCGAGCGGCGCAAGCGCGAGGATCGTCGTCGTGGGATAGCAGCCGGGCGAGCCGACGATCACCGGGCGGCCCTCCAGGCGAGCGTCGACGAGCGCCCGCAGCTCCGCCCGGTGCAGCTCCGGCAGGCCGTACACGGCGTGGTCGAGGAGCTGGGGTGAGGGATGCTCGAAGCCGTACCAGATCGGGTAGTCGGCGGGGTCGTGGAGCCGGAAGTCGGGCCCCATGTCGATGACGCTGATGCCGCGCTCGACCAGGGCCGGCACCTGCTGCGCGGCCGCGCCATGGGGGAGGGCGAGGAAGACGGTCTCGACGTCGGTGGGCAGCGCGCTCCCGACGGTCAGGCCCGTGCCGACGAGATGGGGGTGGAACGTCTCGATCGGCTCGTCGTGGCGTTCCCGGCCCACGAGGCCGACGATGCGGACGTGCGGGTGCCGGCTCAGGAGCCGGACGAGCTCCGCGCCGACGTAGCCGGTCGCCCCGACGATGGCGACCCGGATCGGATCGGCGGCCGTGTCGCGGGCGGGTGTGCCCGGGCTCGCGGCCGCGTCCGAACCCGCTCGACGGTCCGCCTCGATCGCCGTCGTCCCGAGCGCCGCGCTCACGGGCGCGCGAAGCCGCTCGCGGGCGGCACGCAGGGGTCGACGAAGATCGGGCGGAGCGTCGTCACGGTCCAAAGACTATACAGCCGACTGCATGAACATGCAACGGCCCCGGTTCATCGCGGGCCCATCGCTCGCACCGCTAGCCCCGGCGGCACCGGTGCGAGCGTCAATTCGGGCGTTTCGTTCCACGAATGACCTGGCGACGCACGGCCCTGCAGGCCCCCAGGTGCGAGATCCGTTCGGCGTCACGCTCGATCCCGTGCTCCGGGAGTGAACGGAGCGATCCGCCAGGAGCCGAACCGCCGCTGAACCCGCCGATCTAGCACTCGCACCGCTATCGGCTCACCGACCGGTGTGAGCGATCGTCAGGCCTGCGAAGAGCGGTGCTCGGCGCCCTCGGTCGAGCCGGCCCACGCTCTAGGCCGTCCCGTCGTCAGGGTTCCGGAGGAGCGTCAGGACGGCGAGCACGCGGCGATGGACATCGGGCTCCTCGTCCAGGCCGAGCTTGCCGAACACCTGGGTCATGTGCGCCTCGACGGTACGCTCGGACACGCCGAGCCGGTCCGCCACGCCCCGGTTCGACAACCCCTCGGCGACCAGGGCGAGGACCTCGCGCTCCCGCGTGCTCAGACCCTCGAGCGGATCTGTCCGCCGCTTCCGCTGCAGGAGCCGGGTGACGATCGTCGGGTCGAGCACGATCTCGCCCTCCGTCACGCGGGCAAGGGCGTCCGCGAGGATCGCCGCGTGGAACACCCGCTCCTTCAACAGGTAGCCGACGCCGTCGACGCCGCCCTCGAGCAGCCGGGCGGCATAGCGCGGTTCGACGTGATGCGAGAGCAGGAGCACGGCGACGTCGGGGTAGTGCTCGCGGAGGCGGGTCGCGGCTTCGAGGCCCTCGTTGGTGTGGGTCGGCGGCATCCGGATGTCCAGCACCACGGCATCCGGTCGGTGCTGGGCGACCAGCCCGAACAGCGCGACGGCGTCCGCCGCCTGCGCAACGACCTCGATGCCCGCCTCCTCGAGCATGGCGACGATCCCGGTCCTGGCGATCCCGAGGTCGTCGACGACGATCACCCGCATGGCAGCCGAGCCGTGACGGTCATGGATCCGGCGTCGTCCCAGCGCTCCTCGAGGTCGCCGCCCGCGGCGAGGATCCCGTCGGTGACGTCCGTCGTGTCCAGCGACGCACGAAGACCATCGACGACCACGGTCATGCGCAGCCAGCCCTCGCGCTCGGCGACGCGGATGCGTACCTCGACCGCGCCGGCGTCGTGCGGAGCGCCACGAGCTGCGAAGCCGCTCGGAACGCTGCCGCTTCGGTGGCGGGCGCATACCGCGATTCGCCGGGACCGCGGGCCACGATCGGGAGCGGCGCTCTGTCGGCGAGCGCCTCGAGCGCGGCGGACAGCCCGGCCTCGGTAAGGACCGCCGGATGGATGCCGCGGGCGAGTCGTCGGAGCGCCTCCAGTGTCGCGACCGTGTCCGCGATGGCACCGTCGAGGCGGGCCGTCACGTCCGGAATCCCGGCGCCTGCCGCAGCCGAGCGAGCGGATGCCAACTCGTGCAGCACGCCCAGCATCCGCTGTTGCGCTCCGTCGTGCAGGTCACGCTCGAGCCGGCGACGAGCCGCGTCGCCCGCGTCGACGATCCGTGCCCGGGACGCTCGAAGCTCCAGCATCTCGTGCCGGACGCTCGCAAGCAGTCGCTCGTTGTCGATGGCGAGGAGCACCGCATTGCCCAGATCGGGTGCCTGCAGGCCCCGCTCCAGCGGTGCATGGAAGGCGACGGCGATGACACCGTCAGCACCACGGATCTCGGTGCGACGCTCCGGGATCCGATCTTGGGGTGGCGGGACGACCGGTCGTCCGTCGCCGTCGACGAGGCTTCCGCCGCCGGGCAGCGCGAACAGCAGCTGGAGGCCCGGATCGCCGAAGGCATCGCCGACGAGGGCGCGAAGCGTGCCGCGACCCGGCGGCGGGGAAAGGCGTGCCGCGACCTTGCGGATCGCGGCGCGCAGGCGCTGCTCGTCGAGGGTCCGCGCCACGAGGCCGCCGGCGAGCAGCGTCGCCGCCCCGGCTCGGACGGCGAACGCCAGGGCCGCGATGCCGCTTGCCGGTCGGACGATGCCCGACGGCGCGAGCAAGGCCCCGGCCCACAGAGCCCATGCCATCCCGACCGCGATGGCCGGCACCAGGAGACCCCGGTCGCGGCGGCGGGCGCGCGGCGACGCCAGCCAGAGGTAGCGTCCCGCCCACGAGGCCAGCCCGACTGCCAGGAGCAACGTGGTGACCTGCCAGGCGCTCGCGAGCGTGCGTGCCAACGCGTCGTCGATGCCCAGTCCGAGGGGGTTGTCGCCGCAGACGGCCAGGCATCGTGGGTCCCGACGGGGGATCCAGGCGACGAGCCAGGCGAGCGTCAGTGTCCCGATCACCGCGGCGGATCCCAGCAGGACGCCGGTCCGGGCACGGCTCGGCGGGAGGCGGACGCCGAACGCCACAACGGCGATGAGGCATGGCAGCGTGAGGCCCGCCGCCAGCAGGCCGAGGGCACGAACGGGATCCGGCGCCGTGACCGAGCCTGCCCAGTCCAGCCCGAACCAGGTCGCGCCGGCGATCACCGAGGCCAGGCCGGCGGAGCGGCTGCCGACGAGCCACGCGACGGATCCGGCGGCGATCAGCGCGATGCCGGTCGTCACATCGGCCAGCGTCAGCAGCGGCGAGAGCTGGGTCAGACTCGTGATCAGCGACGACCCGAACCTGGGAGCGGTGATCGACGCGACCGCGATGCCCAGGCCGATGACCGGCACGCTGGCGGCCTGGAGGCCGGGCGCGACGCGGGCCCAGGGCGTCCGATCCATCGGCGCATTGTGCCGCTGCCGTGCCTCGGCGGACTCCGTGCCAGCCACAAGCGAAGCACGCATCGAGATGCGGGCTGGCGCGAGCACGGGCGAGCTGGAAACGGGTAGCGTCCACGATGCTCGCGTCGGGGTGACGGGCGAGGCTGGGTCCGCCACTCCCTCCACACGCGGAGACCGACCGATGGACATCCACGGACCCAGCAGACGGCACTCGAGCCTCGATCGATCGCCGCCATCCTTGCCGCGGGATGCGCTGCCAGCCCGGCGGCGACGGGCACGGGGCCCGCTTCGGCTGGGCAACCCACCACGGCCGCGGCGCCGACCGGCTCGCCGGCGGCTGAGCGCGATCGAGCCCGCACACCTGCGGATGCTCGACCCTGACGACAAGGATCGACCCAGCCAGGCGGCGATCGACGGGTTCCTCGAGGACACTCGCGGATGCGTCGGGCGGCGCGATCACGATCGACTTCGCAGTACGGCGCGGGCGGCACCACCGGCAGCGGGCGCGAGCGGGTCGTGACGGACAAGGTCGTGTCCGGCGAGGTCGAGCTCGCGATGGCGCCGGTTCGCGCCTGGGCCGATGCCGGCGTGACCAGCGTGCAGGCCCTCAGCGCGCCGTTCCTCATCGACAGCGATCCGTTGCTGACCGCTGTGGCGACCGACCCGCTCGTGCAGCCGATGCTCGACGCGCATGGCGGACCACGGCCTCGTCGGCCTCGCCGATCTGGCCGGAGGACCTGCGCCACCCGTTCGCCTGGGACTCGACGGGCGGGCCGTTGCTGCGCGCCGAGGACTTCAAGGGCAACGAGCATCTGGACGCTGCCGTCGTCGCTGCAGTCGAAGGTCATGGAGGCGCTCGGCGCCACAGCCGTGTACGACGAGTTCCCGGACAAGCTGGCCGCCGCCGGGACGATCCGCGGCGCGCGAGTCCGGCCTGGCGACCGGTGCCTTGGCGCTCGGTGGCGGTTTCCCAACGGGCACCGGCGACATCACGTTCTACCCGAAGTACATGGTGCTGGTCGCGGAGGACGCGGCCTGGAGCCGCCTGTCGCCGGCCCAGCAGGATGCCGATCCGACGGGCCGCCCGGGCCGGAACGGAAACAGGCGGTCCGGGCCCATCCGACGGACGCAGCCAACGCGTCCGCGTACTGCGCAGCGGGAGGCACGGTCGTGCTTGCCGGTCCGGAGAACGTGGCGACCTTCGAGCGGGCCGTCCAGACCGATGATCGAGCGCATGCGCCAGGACGCGGTGACGGCGACGGCGATCGACGCGATCCAGGCGCTCAAGGCCTCGATCCCTGCCGGGTCCGACGCGATCGCATGCGTGCCGCCTATCGGCGCGACGGCCACGCTGGTACCGGTCGAGCACGGCCCGAAGGTCGCGTTCATCCCGGACGGGGTGTATCGGTCCACGGTCGGACGCGACAGGAGCTGCTGGCGCGCGGTCTGAACGCGTTCGACGCTGGCAACAACTCCGGGACGTGGACGCTTCGACTCACCGGGGACGTCGGGACCTGGGAACTCGACCACGACAACGGCTCGGGCAAAGAGGTCTGCGACCTCGACGTTCACCCTTCGCGACGATCGGATCCGGCTCAAGTGCGCGGACCATCCGGCGGAATGGTTCGACTTCCGCTGGACGCTCGACGACAACGAGCTGGTGATCAGGTTCGTGGACGTGTTCACGGGCCTCGAGTACGACCGAGCCGGCTCGGAAGTCATCTTCGGGGGGCCGTGGACCAAGGTCGAGTGACGCTCTGACACCGAGTCAGGCGGGCGACGAGCGCCTCGCGAGCGATCGGGATGGTCGCCGCGAGGCGCGTGCCCGTGCCCGGCGCGGACGCGACCTTCAGCGTCCCACCCATCGCCGCCACGCGGTCCTCCAGTCCCAGCAAACCGGACCCGCGGTCGGGATCCGCGCCTCCTACACCGTCGTCGGCGACGACCACCGAGATGGCGGTCTCCGTCGCCTCGACGACGATGCGGACGTGTGACGCCCGGGCATGCCGGGCCACGTTGGCCAGCGCCTCCGCGCACACGAAGTACACCGTCGCGTCGGGCCCGGGACCGCCGGTGACGCCCGGAGGAACGTCGAGATCCACGTCCACCGATGACCGGACGGCGAGATCGCGAAGGGCATCTGCGAGGCCGCCCTCGGCCAGCGACGCTGGCGCCAGTCCCCGCGCGAGGTCGCGGATCTCGACGCGTGCAGCCTCGAGCGCGGCGACCGCGCGGGCGACGCTGGCGGCACCGCCATCGGGCAGCGCCGTCGGCGCGATCGTCGCCAGGCGTCGCTCCAGGGCGGTGATCCGCTCGAGCACGTCGCCGTCGACCTGTCGACCCAACGCCTCGCCCTCACGCAGACCGGCGTCGACCAGGCGCCGGCGGGACGCCTCCAGCTCGGCCAGCTGTGCTGCGAGGTCCGCGCGCAAACGGACGTTGTGCGCGGACAGCTCGACCGCGGTCTCGACGGCCGCACGAACCTCCGGGTCGGCGAGGGTTCCCGGATCGTGCGTGATCCGAGCCACGAGGACGCCCTCTCGCTCGATGGCGGTCGCCTCCGCGCCGGCGAGATCGCGCGTGGCGGATGCTTCGATCGGACGACCGGTCGTGTCGACCCAGGTAGCCGAACCGGGAACAGGGATCGCGACGCGGAATGTCGGGTCGCCCAATGCGGTCGCGAGCGCCGGTCCGAGGCCGACGGCACGGTCGGCGGTGATGGCCTCGGCGCGCCGGGCGACCGTCGTGACACCGAGCAGCAGCACCACCGATGTCAGGATGACCGCTGCATCCAGGCCGATGGCGACGTCGCGTTCCGCAACGAGACCCACGGCCAGCGTGACACCGGCGATCGGAGCCGCCAGCGCTTCGGGTCCGCCCGGGCCCTCGTCGTCGGTGAGCAGCAGCAGCGGGGCCGCGACCAGGAGCAACGGGGTCGCGACGGCGGCGACCGTCGGAGCCAGGGACGACGACAGGGCGGACACCACGATCGCGATGACCGCCATCCGCCGTCCCGCGCCGTCTGCCCGACCACTGGCATAGGTCATGATCGCCGCGCCCAGGATGGCGAGCCACGCCCAGCCAAGGACGGGCTGTGGCCAGGCGAACGCGTCGACCCGCAGGCACCGGTGCGCCAACGGCTCGACGTTGAGACAGGTGCCGAAGTCCGGGATGAACCACACGATCGATGCCGCGACGAGCATGGGGCCGATCCGGCTCGGCGACGCACCGCGCCACGCCAGGAGACCGCACAGCGCCAGGGTCCATCCGGCGACGAGGCTCGGTACCCCGTCCGCGACGCGAGCGGGCCCGAAGGCGGTCCAGAGTGCGAGGAGGCCGAGCGGGATGGCGAGCGCCGCGACAGCCGTCAGGGCGACGGTGCCCGACCGGGTCACGCCCGACTCGGTCCGGGCGACAACGACTGGCAGATCGGCCACTGATGGACGGTACCCGGTGCCCGTCATGCGCTACCGACCATCGTCAGAGCAGCGGTTCACCCGTGCGCGACCATCTCCTCCGGCGTGGGGTTGTAGCCCGGGCCGAGCGTCACGACCTCGCCCTCTTCCGGCTCCAGCTCGCCGTCGCGGTGGATCCGGTAGCGGTGGTGCATCTCGACCGTGCCGGCGCACAGCATCGCGCTGACCGGGCAGTACTTCCATGCCGACAGCTCGATGGCCCGGCGCACGGCCGCGGTATCGATGACCGGCCCGGTCACGTCGTGCACGACATCGACGCGGGTGAACACGTCGGGACGGGTCGGCCGTTGGATCCCCAGTGCCATCACCTCGTACGCGGTGACCGTCTGGCGCTTCTTCTCGAGGATCGCGATGACGTCCATGCCGGTACACGCCGCGAGGCCGACCAGGACGAACTCCGTCGGCCGCGGCCCGGTGTTCGAGACGCCGTCGTCGACGACCACCTCATGACCGGAGCCCGTCGACACCACGAACCGCATGCCCTGGTCGCGCGTCGCCACGACCCGCTTCGATGACACCCGTCCCGACCCTCCGCCACATCCGTTCTCGAACGACGTCGCAGGGAGCGTACGTCACGCTCGACGCCGCATCTCGAAGCGGAACCCATCGCCGGCGACG
Source organism: uncultured Chloroflexia bacterium (assembly GCA_963778025.1). GTDB lineage: Bacteria > Chloroflexota > Limnocylindria > Limnocylindrales > CSP1-4 > CAVZTA01. The sequence continues at coordinate 133,768 of CAVZTA010000009.1, forward strand.
GGTTCACCAGGCAGTGGCCGTCGCCGCCTCCGTGATGCCCTCGGCCTCGAGCCAGCGCTCGGCGTCGATGGCGGCCATGCAGCCATCGCCCGCCGCGGTGACCGCCTGGCGGTAGCGGTGGTCGTGGACGTCGCCCGCGATGAACACGCCGTCGATCCGACTCCGGGTGTGGTCGTGGACCGCGAGGTAGCCCTTCTGGTCGACCTCGAGCCAGTCGCGGAACACGTCCGTGTTGGGCTTGTGCCCGATCGCGATGAACAGGCCCTCCATCGGCAGCTCGCGGCTCTCGCCGGTCTCCGTATCCCGGATGCGCAGCCCCTCGACCTTGGACGTGCCCAGGACCTCGTCGACCTCGGTGTTCGTGTGGACCTCGATCTTGGGGTGCTCCAGGGCGCGGTCGATCATGATCTTGCTGGCCCGGAACTCTCCGCGACGGTGGAGCAGGTGGACCTTGCGGGCGAACTTCGTGAGATAGAGCGACTCCTCCATCGCGGAGTCGCCGCCGCCGACCACGGCGATCTCGCGGTCCTTGAAGAAGAACCCGTCGCACGTCGCGCAGGCGCTGACACCGCGGCCCCGCAGGCGCTGTTCGCTTTCGAGCTCCAGCCAGATCGCCGACGCGCCGGTCGCGATGATCACGCTCTGCGCGCGGTACTCGGTGCCGCGCGCCCAGATGCGGAACGGGCGGGCCGACAGGTCGACGCGCTCGATATCGACGTCGACGAGCTGCGTGCCGAAGCGCTCCGCCTGCTCCCGGAAGCGGCGCATGAGCTCCGGTCCGTCGATGCCTTCCGGGAAGCCCGGGTAGTTCTCGACCTCGCTGGTGAGCATCAGCTGACCACCGGGCGTGGAGCCCGCGATGACGATGGGCTCGAGGTTGGCGCGCGCGGCGTAGATGGCGGCGGTGAGGCCGGCCGGGCCCGAGCCGATGATGAGCACCTTCGACTCGGTCCGATGACGTGCCGCGGGCTGCCGGCCGTCGCCGTCCCGGAGGGGTTCGGCAGCGCCGGCTGCATCGCTGCCGATCATCGCGATGGGCCCGCCGAACGGATTGAGGCTGCCGTTCGAGCTTCCCGAGGCGGGCTTCGTGCCGTTGCCGCCGAGCGCGTCCCCGCCGAAGTCGATCTTCAGGCCGCCGAACGGGCTGGCCGGCTGGGACGCCGGCTCGCGGTCGGCCCTGTCATCGGACATGAGCGCATCGTAGCACGGTGCGGATACTCCCCCGGGGTATGTCGCTCGCCGTGGATCAGTCCCCGTCCGTGACGAGCAGGCCCTCCCGGGGTGTCTCATGGACGGACTTGATCTCGCCGACGCGGCGGCCGAGTCGTTCACGCGCCTCGGCGAGGCGATCGCCGCGCGTGCTCATCGCCACGATCCGCGGCGCGACGGTCTGCAGGCCGCCGAATTCGGATGCGTAGACCCGGCACCAGGCGAGCCGGAAGGCGTCGAGATCATCGGCCAACCCGGCCCGCGTCGGTGCGCCGATGATCATGAACTCGTCGCCGCCGTCACGGATCGCCAGCGCGCCGGGGATGGTCTCGAGGGTCTGGGCCAGGCAGCGCAGGAGCCGGTCGCCCTCGACCTGGCCACGCGCGTTGTTGAACTCGCGGAACCGGGCCAGGTCCAGGAAGCCGACCGCGATCGGCGCCTCGGCGAGGCCGGGCAGGTTCTGGAACGCCCGGACGACCTCGCCGAACTGCGCGTACGTCGGCAGCCCGGTCTTGCGGTCGAGCGTCGCGCGCGTCCTGGCCGGCCAGCGGAACCGCTCGGCGAAGGGACGTGCCGACCGCTCCAGCCACCCGACGACCTCGGCCGTGAGCCACGCCACCTCGGGGCCGAGCTGGCGCCACCAGCCGGTCGCGGGCTCCTGCGCGCGGGCGAGCCAGCGGACGGTCGGCTCGGGGTCGAAGGCCGGATCGATGCTCGAGAGCAGGTCCGCGGCGACCAGCGTGGTCACGAGGTCCGCGGGTGCATCGTCGTCGCCCCAGCCACCATCGGGCCGCTCGACCGAACGCAGATAGCCGGCGAGACCCGGGATGAGCGAGGTGTACTGACCGATCGCCCACAGCCCGGCGGCGAGGTTCGCGCTCGCGGGCACGGACGGTCGCTGGTCGTGGGCCGGCCCCGTCGTCGCGAGTCCGGCCGTCCGGATCGCGAGCGTCGCGTGGCGGCTTGCGAGGGCGACGAGCAGCGGGTGGAGCGCCTCCTGGGCGAGCGGGCGTCGGGCCAGCGTCCACAGGCCCCAGGTGTCCCGCCACGTGTCCTCGGCGCGCACGAGGTCGGCGACGTCGCCTTCGATCGTGGGCCGGACCTCGTCGACGAGGAAGGCCGCGGCATCGGCGATCGCGCGGTCGGGACTCGCGCTGAGCTCGAGGAGGAGCTCGAGCGTCTCGGCGAGGACGATGGGTCCGGTCAGGCGCTCACCGCAGCGATCCATCGCCGGACCGCCGACCCGCCCGACGACGCCGGCACGGCAGCTGCCGTGCGTGGACCGGTCGGAGCGCGCGTAGGCGGGCGAGACGGGCCGCCCGTCCGTCGGAAGCCACGGATAGTCCGCGCGACGTCCGCCCTGACGGGTCCGCCACGGCACCAACAGGGTCCCCGGATGGCTCGCGACGTGCTCCGCCGCGGGGTGCGACATCCCCCACCGCAGGAGGACGGCCGCGAACGGGTCCTCCTTGTCGATGGCCGTCGCCTGGCGTGCGAGCGCCGCGCGGCCGCGACGCATCGCGCGCGTCCGAAGCTCGTCGAGCGAGAGCCCGTCGAGGTCCGGACCGGTGTCCAGCGCGTCGACCGCATACCGATGGCACGGGCCATAGCAGCGCAGGTGCTCGGGCTCGATGGGTGACCATGCCGGGCCCTGTGATCCGCCGGGCACGATGGACACGACCGTTCGGGGACTACGGTCGGTCGGCGTGACCCAGCCATCCCAGATGCCGCTCTTCAACGACACCGACTGCCTCCTGAGCACGGCCCCCACCGTGCGGTTGCGACCGGGGTCCGGCAGGGCACGGGGCCGGACCGGTGAGGTCGCGTGCAGTCAGGGTGTGCGCTGGGCGGACGAGGGGGAATAGGTCGTCGGTACCAGGACCGGTGAACCTGCGGTGCGGAAGCGGCGTGGGCGCACCGCGTTCTCCGTCAGAGGGTGCGCAACTGGGGGATCAGCTCGTTCCCGAGCGTGTCGAGGCGGGCCGGATCCCAGACGTCCCTGGTCGACAGGATGAGGTGCTGCGCGCCGGCGTCGGCGAGCTCGCCGAAGCGCTGGACGGCCCCATCGACGGTCTCCGCGCGGTGGCCTGGATCGCCGATGTGCACGTCCTGCAGGGTGCTGCGCTCGATCTCGTCGGGGTCACGGCCGATGGCCTCGCAGTGCTCGCGCAGGACCTCGTACTTGTGATGGATGCCCACGGGGCCGCCGAAGACGTTGCACGCGTCGGCGTACTGCGCCACGAGCCGCAGGGTCTTCTTCTCGCCGCCGCCGCCGACCATGATCGGGACGCGCGGCCGGCTGATCGACTGCGGCGAGTTGAGCAGCTTGCTCGCCGTCACCTGGCGGCCGACGTAGCGCTCCTGGCTGCCGCGCTCGCCCTCGAACATCCCGTGCGCCATCCGGAGCGTGTCTTCGAGGAGCTCGAACCGGTCGGCGAGTGGCGGGAAGCGGAACCCGAGGGCGCTGGACTCCTCGGCGTTCCAGGCGGCACCGATGCCCAGCCAGGCGCGCCCCCCGCTCAGGACGTCGAGCGTCGTGGCGGCCTTGACCCACAGCCCGGGAGCGCGGTAGTGGACGCCGCCGACCAGCAGGCCGAGACGGGCGCGGGTCGTGACGGCCGCGAGATACCCGAGCGTCGTCCAGCCCTCGAGCATCGGGTCGGTCGCGGGGCCGATGCCGCGGATCTGGAAGAAGTGGTCCATGACCCAGATCGAGTCGAAGCCGATCTCGTCGGCGTGCTTCGCGACGCGGGCGAGTGTCGGGCCGATCTCGGCGTCGCCGCCGGGCCACGTGAACGAGCTGATCTGCAGTCCGACCTTCATCGCGCGGAAGGGTAGGGGAGCGGGCGGCGCCGCGCCGCCCGACGCGCCACCGCGCCGATGCGAGTCGCGTGAGCCGCCAGGCGGATCAACGGGCGGCCGAGGGTGTCTTCCCGAGCCGCGTCGCGGCTCGAACGGCGGCGGAGCGGCGTGCCAGCCGCGGGATGCGCCGCCCGGCGACTCGATCAGCGGTCGAGGCGCGCCCCAGCCGACGGTTGCGCCGCCAGGCGGCTCACCCGGTCGCGAGCTGTCCTGTGCAGGTGACCACCGAGCGGGCGTGGACGACAGACCTACGCGCGACGCTCGCCCTTCCCGCTGGCACGCGACACCGGCACGCTCGGTGAGCCCCAGCTTTCATGCGACGCATCCGCCGCCCGAGCGTTCGGCTTCGCCGTGCTCGTTCGGTGTGCATCCCTTGGGCTGAGGCGCGACAAGGCGCTGCTGGAGCGCTCCTTCGGCGTGCGGGTGCACACCGCACGATCTTCGGGCTCGACAAGGGCCACTCCCATCACGCCGACGCGCCCTTCGCGGACTCGCGGACCGCGCTTGTTGCCCGGAAGTCCTCAAGATGCACATCACGCGATCACGGCACTGGACATCGGCTGCCGCGACGCATGTGGAGGTGGCTCGGGCTAGCGGCGGGGGCCGGCGCGGCCGCTCTTCGTCCGCTGGACGAGCGTGCGAGAGACGGCGGTCGCGGGGCGCGCCGGCGGGTCGTCGTCGCGGCGCCGGTGCAGCGCGATGAAGAAGCCCATCGGCTCGCCCTCGGGGTCGTCGCTCTCGGCCAGCTCCTGCACCAGGGCGGTGAAGCGGTGATCGAACTCGTCGCGGACCTCCGGGCGGAGCCGCACGCCCAGGCGCGCCGACATCCGCACGTCCGTCGCCTCGAGCTCCGACCATTCGTCGCGGAACGCATCGACCATCGCGAGGTGCGTCCCGGGCCGGTTGCCGATGTCGAGCCGCCACGACTTGCCCGTCGCGCGATAGGGCCGCTCCACCGCGCCGCGGGTGCCGCGCCGCTCACCCTCCGGCGCGAGGAACCCCGTGGCCACGAGCTTCCGGACGTGGTGGAGGATCGTCCCCGGGTCCCGCCCCAGGCGTGCCGCGATCTCCTTGTTGGTCAGCGCCCGGTCCAGCGTCAGGCGCAGGATCCGGATCCGGAGCGGGTTCGCGAGGGCCTGCGCCTCCTCGGCCGTGGCCGGCCGGCGCTCCATCGGGTTGCGGTGAGGATCCTGCACGAGCCGCACCCTACCACGACTGGTTGACAGAAGTCCATCGGTGGAGGATGCTCCATCGGTGATGGGACGACTCACGGCCGGCCTCGGCCCCAACTACTGGCGCGTCTGGAGCTCGTCGGCCGCCTCGAACCTCGCCGACGGCATCTTCTGGATCGCCTTCCCGCTCCTCGCCATCCAGCTGACGACGGAGCCCGTGCTGATCGCCGGTGTGGCGGTCGTGGGCCGCCTGCCGTGGCTCGTGTTCGTCCTGTTCGCTGGCGCGCTCGCGGACCGGCTCGATCGGCGCCGCACGATGCTCTCGGTCGCCGCGCTGCGCACGATCGTCAGCGCGGTCATGGCCGTCGGCGTGTTCACCGGCGTCGTCGGGCTGCCCATCCTCTATGCGACGGCGCTCCTGCTGGGCATCGCCGAGACACTGTTCGACACCGCGGCGCAGTCGATCATGCCGAGCGTCGTCGAGAAGGACCAGCTGAGCGTCGCGAACAGCCGCCTCTACGCGGCCGAGCTGACGATGAACCAGTTCGTCGGTCCGCCGCTGGGCGGCCTCCTGGCGTCGATCGCCATCGGCCTCGCCTTCGCCGGCTCGGCGCTCGCGTACGTCGTCGGCGTCGTGGCGCTGTTCTTCGTCACCGGCAACTTCCGTCCGCAACGCTCACCCGAGGCGGCGAAGCGCTCGATCCTCGGCGACATCCGCGACGGGCTCGACTACCTGTTCCACCATCGCCTGTTGCGGACGCTGGCGCTGATGGTCGGCGTGATGAACCTCGCCTCGTCGGCCGTCTTCGCGGTCTTCGTGCTGTACGCCGTGGACCCCGGGCCGATGGGCCTCTCGGCATTCGGCTTCGGCGTGCTGACGAGCGCGATGGCCATCGGCAGTCTCGTCGGCTCGTTCGTCACGCCCACCTTCGAGCGCCGGTTGGGTCGGGCGAGGCTCCTGCTCGTCGCGGTGCTCGCCACGGGCACCACGCTGATGGTCCCGGGCCTGACGGCGAACCCGTTCGTGGTCGGCGCTTCGTTCGCGCTCAGCGGCGTGTTCCTCATCGCCTGGAACATCGTCACCGTGTCGCTGCGCCAGCGGATCGTCCCGGATCAGCTCCTCGGCCGCCTCAACGCGAGCTACCGCCTGCTGGCCTGGGGGACGCAGCCCATCGGCGCGCTGCTCGGCGGGATCCTCGCCCAGGCGTTCGGGCTGCCGGTGACGTTCGTCATCGCGGGCGTCTCGACGCTCGTCCTGCTGCCCCTCTTCCTGACCATCGTCACCGACCGGGTGATCGACGCCGCCGAGCACGACGGCACGACCGAGGCACCCGCTCCGGACGCTGCCGTCCCCGCCTGAGCCCGCTAGCGGAACAGGTCCCAGTCGCTGGGGATCAGGCCCTCGCCGCGGACCGACCCCTCGCCGAGGAGCGGCGAGGCGCCGCGGACCAGCGCCGCCGGTCGGCGTCCCGTCTTGCCCAGCGCCAGCTCGGCGGCCGAGGCCAGCTCGTCGGCGATGGCGCGCACGGTGGACTTCATCACGCGACCGTCGGCGTCGGGGGTGCCCCGCAGGTCCTCGACCGCATGGAGCCCGGACACGCCGAGCGCGACGTCGACGATGCCCCAGCGCCATGGCCGCCCGAAGCTGTCGGAGACGATGACCGCGAGGTCGTGCCCGAACCGATCCCGCACCGCCGCCCGGATCCGGGCCGCCGACGCGTCCGGATCGATCGGCAGCAGGGTCACGAGATCGCCCGACGCCGGACCGACGTTGGACGCGTCGACGCCGCCGTTCGCGCACACGAAGCCCTGCGGCGTCTCGGTGATGAGCACCCCGCGCTCCATGCGGACGACCCGGCGTGCTTCCCGAAGGACGACCTCGATCTGGCGAGCGTCGCGATCCCACCGCTCCGCGAAGGCGACGGCCTCGGGCCGCGGCTCGATCGTCCGCAGGTCGACGACCGCGCCCTCGGCCTTGGACACGATCTTCTGGGTGACGACGAGCACGTCGCCCGGCTGGAGGGGCAGGGCGCCATCGGTCGCCTCGAGCGCGTCGCCCAGGATCGTCCCGAGATCCGTCCCGCCCGAGACCTCGCCGATGCCTTCGAGGGCGAGGATGGTCACGCGACCGTCGGGACGGTCAGCCGACACCCAGCACCTCGGGTGCGATCGACTCCGCAAGGAGCAGGTCATCGGGCGTATCGAGGTCGATCGCGAGCTCGCTCTCGGGCTCGATGAGCCGGGCGCCGGCCGCCCGCGCCAGGCACGCATGCGCCTCTCGCGAATCCCCGCCGAACGCGAACGGGATGATGCCCGCCGGGTCGAGCAGGAGGGCGTTGGTGCCCCGGCCGTGGCGATCCGTGACCAGGACGACCGTCCCGGCGCCGGCCTCGTCGGCGAGGGCGACCAGCGCGTCGAGGTCGCTGGCCGTGACCTTCGCGAGGTCGCCCGGGAGGGCGAGGAGGCGCGTCTCCGGCGCGAGCTCGAGGCGAGCCTCGTCGAGCGCACCGTTCAGGCCCTGCGAGCGCTGGGCGCGGGCGATCGCACCGGCCTCGGTGGCGATCGCGAGGACCTCGGGATCGGGGGACACCACGATGGTCTCGTCGATCGAGGCCGCGCCCGTCGTCGCGGCCAGGGTCCGGCGGAGCAGACGCTCCACGAGCGCGCGCCGCTCCTCCGGGTCGAGCACCTCACCGAGCCGCGACTTCGCGCCTTCGAGCGAGCGAACGGGGATGACGGCGACGGTGGTCATGCGGCCGTCCTGGTCGCGCCGGTGGCCGTCGCGAGCAGCTCGCGGGCCAGCCGCGCCCGCCCGCCGTCGTCGGGCATCACGGTGTCGGTGACCACGACGCGCATCCCCAGCGCCTCGATCGCCGGCGCCAGGGCCGCGTCGACGGTATCGATGAGGAACACGTCGACCAGCCCGGCGTACAGCCGCGCCACGCCGAGCGCCGACGCCTCGTGACCGAGCGAGCCGAGCATCCGGTCGGCGGGACCCTTGAGCGCCCGCCCGCCGATGATCCCGCTCACGGCGACGATCGGGACACCCCGCGATCGCGCGCCGGCCAGCGCCTCGCGCACGCCCGTCACCGCGAGGATCGGGGCGACGGAGACGAACGGGTTCGAGGGCGCGAAGGCGATGACCTCCGCGGCCGCGAGCGCGTCGAGGACCTCGGGGGTCGCCTGGGCAGCGTCGACCCCCGTGAACCGCACCTCGTGGACCACGGGCTCCTGCCGCCGATGGACGAAGTACTCCTGGAAGTCCAGCCAGCCGTCGTCGGTGCGGACCTCCGTTCGAACCGGCGTATCGGTCATCGGCAGGATCGCGGGGCCGACCCCGTGTGCCCGCTGGAGCCCGCGCACGACGTCCGTCAGGCGGCCGCCCGCCCGCAGGCGTGCCGTCCGGACGATCGCCGTCGCGAGGTCACGATCACCGAGCCGGAACCACGTCTCCTGGCCGTAGCGCGCGAGGAACTCGTCGGCGTTGTAGGTCTCGCCCTCGATCCCCCAGCCCCATTCCCGGTTCGCGATCCCAGCGAGCGTGTACATCACGGTGTCGTGGTCGGGCATGACGAGGAGCCCATGGCGCTCCGTGTCGTCGCCGGTGTTGACCACGACCGTCAGCCGGTCCCCGACGCACGCGGCGAGACCATGGGCGAGCTTGGCGCCGCCGACCCCGCCCGCGAGCGCGACCACCCGCGGCGCATCGGCGGCCGAGCCATCGCCCATCAGCCCGGTCCCAGCAGCTCACGGACCTCGGCCATGCGCTCGATGGTCTCGAGGTCGTACGGGGCGGGGTGGCGGACGATGATGTGGTGGAAGCCCAGCTCGTCGCGGAACGGCCGGATCTCGTCGGCGATCTGCTCCGGCGAGCCCAGCAGGTTCGGGACGTTGCCCGCGTCGGGCGACGCGTTGTGGGCGAGGAGCTCGGCGAAGCGCGCCTCGGCGTCGGCGGCGCGATCGCGGATGACGATGGGAAAGCTGACGGTGCGCTCGATGGTCGACGGATCGCGACCGACCGCCGCGCAGTGCTCCTCCAGGATGCCGACCTTCCCGCGGACCTCCTCGAGCCAGCCGCTGGTGTTCCACGCGTCGGCGTACTTCGCGGTCGTGCGCAGCGTCTTCTTGGGCCCGGACCCGCCGACGAGGATCGGCAGATGCGCCTGGACCGGGAGCGGCGCCACGAGCGCGTCGTCCATGGGATACGCGGGCCCGTCGTGATGCGCGATGCGCTCGCCGTCCAGGAGCCGGCGGAGCAGCCCGACCGCTTCGTCGAACCGGTCGAGCCGCCAGCCGGGCGACGCGCCGAACTCGATGCCGAAGGCGTCGTGCTCACGCTCGAACCACGCCCCGCCGATGCCCAGCACCGCTCGCCCCTCGGACACGTGATCGAGCGTCGTCGCGAGCTTCGCCGTCAGGCCCGGGTTGCGGAAGGTGTTCGCGCCGACCATCAGCCCCAGCCGGACGCGCGATGTCACGGGCGCGAGGCCGGCCAGCGCGGTCCAGCCCTCGAAGATCGGCTGCTCCCACGGTCCGAAGATCGCCAGCAGGTGGTCCCACGTCCAGATGTCATCCCAGCCGGTCCGTTCGGCGGCCAGCGCCGCGTCGCGGAAGGCCGCCCAGGACGTGGCCTGACACCACAGCTGGAGCCCGAAGCGCATGTCGCTCATCCTTCCAGGAGCGCCCGGACCTCGGGCAGGCGATCGAGGGTCTCGGCGTCGTAGGGCGGCAGGATGTCGATGGTGAAGTGGGCGAACCCGGCCTCGACATGGCCGCGCAGCCGGTCGGCGACGAGCTGCGGAGGACCCGCGTAGACCTGCCAGTCGACGTCCCGGTCGCCCTGGCCGGCCCGCGCCTCGCGCAGCACCCGCTCGGCCTCGCGCGGGTCGTCGCGGATGATCACCTCGATGGTCGCGGTCCGCTCGATCTCGTCAGGATCGCGACCGATCTCCGCACAGCGCTCGCGGAGCGTCGCGTCCTTGCGTCGCAGGTCGTCGGCGGTGCCGTCGCTGTTCCAGATGTCGGCATGCCGGGCGACGGTCCGGAGCGTCTTGTTCGGCCCCGAGCCGCCGATGCAGATCGGCAGACGTGCCTGGACCGGCCGGGGGACCGCGAGCGCGTCGTGCATCCGATAGGCCGGTCCCTCGTGGTCCGCGATGCGCTCGCCGGCGAGCAGGCGCTCGATGAGCGTGACCGATTCCTCGAGCCGGTCGAGGCGCCAGCCGGGCGTCGGCCCGAACTCGATGCCGAACGCATCGTGCTCGCGCTCGAACCAGGCGCCACCGATGCCCAGGATCGCCCGACCGTCGCTGATGTGGTCGAGGGTGATGGCGAGCTTGGCCGTGAGGCCCGGGTTGCGGAACGTGTTGGCGCCGACCATCAGGCCGAGCGTGGCGTGCTCCGTCACGCTCGCCCACGCCGCCAGCGTCGTCCAGCCCTCGAGGTTGGGCTGCTGCCACGGCCCGACGATGGCCATGAGGTGATCCCAGGTCCAGAGGGAATCGAAGCCGTTCCGGTCGGCGCGGATGACCGCGTCGCGGAGCGTCGGCCACGAGTCGGTCTGCGGCCAGAGCTGGGCCCCGAGCTTGACCTTGGGCACGGCCATGTCAGTCGCCGTCGAGGTGGTCGTGGACCCGCTCGATCCGCAGGAGGAAGGTGATCCGCGGCTGCGAGCGGAAGGTGGCGACGGACTCCTCGCTCGGGTGGCCGTCCTCGTACCGATAGGCGAGGTTGACGATGTCCTCGCGCGCCCGGGTGACGTCCTCGACGATCTCGTCGACCCGGGCCGTCAGGCCGAGCCAGGATTTGCCGTTCTCGACGTCGATGACCGAGATCCCGACTCGCCCGTCGCGCTGGAGGTTGGCCGGCCAGCGCCGACCGGCCCTCGAGTTGACGAGCAGGCGGTCGTCGGGCAGCAGGTCGTACCACGCGACGGCCTGGCGCGGCGCGCCGTCGGGGTCGACGGTGGCGAGCGAGGCGAAGCGCGGGGTACGCAGGAAGGCCCGATGGGTCTCCGAGAGAGGGGAGGCAGGAGCGCGCATGGACGGGGATGGTACCCACGTCCGGCGGGCCGGCCATCGCGCGATGTGACAGGTGCGTGACAGGCGCGTCGCGCGACCGGGCGAGCACCACGGGACGAGCGTGCTGAGCGATCAGGCTGCTCGTGTCCCCGCTGGCCGTTCACGTCACGCAGCCCACCCGACAGCCAAGGCAGACGTGACCAGCGTGCCTGGCGCGGGGCTGAGCGATCACGTTGCTGGGAGGCCCCGAGGCGGCGCGGCCGCGCGGGGCGTTGGCGGGGCGCGGCGGCCGCGGAGTGGCTAGACCGGTTCGGCGGTCGAGGTCCCGGTGATGGCCGCGCGGGTGCGGCGGCTGGCGGCTCGCGCGATGAGCGGCTCCAGGCGGCGCGCCTGTCCGGGGATCGGCTCCGGCTTGCCGAGCAGGTACCCCTGGCCCAGCTCGACGCCGAGGCGCTTGAGCGTTTCGAGATCCCGGCGCGTCTCGATCCCTTCGGCGAGCAGGCGGGCATGGATCCGGCGGCCGAACGAGACGAACGCCTCGACCAGCGCCTGCTTCGCGTCGTCGCTCCCGATGCGCCGGACGATCTCCTTGTCGATCTTGATGATCGACGGCCGGAGCGCCGCGATGAGCGTGAAGCTCGCGTAGCCCGCGCCGGCGTCGTCGACCGCGAAGCCGAACCCGAGGCGCCGAAGCGCCTTGACCTGGCGCTGGAGCGGGACGACATCCTCGACGGCCTGCTGCTCGGTGCATTCGAGCGTCACCTGGCGCGGGGTGAGGCCGGCCGCCCGGACCGCCTGGACGAACTCCTCCGCCGCGAACTGCGGGTCGAGCAGGGAAGCGGGGGTGAGGTTGATGGCGATCTTCAGACGCGGGTCACCAGCGGCCCGGGTGGCCTCGAGGCGGCCCGCCTCGATGAGGATCCGCTCGATGAGGAAGACATCGAGCTCGACCGACCGGCCGGTGTCGATCGCCGCCTGCACGAGCGTGCCGATCGAGGTCGGCATCCCGGGCAGGTTCGGCCGCGACAGCACCTCGTATTCGGTGACCGCGCCGCTCGCGAGGTCGACGATCGGCTGGAACCGGATCTCGTGGTCGCGGCGGCTGAAGAAGTAGTCGAGCGTCTTCGTCTGGACCACCTGCATCGACTGGCCCATGCCGATGCGCTCGGCGATGCCCGATTGCTGGACGGCCTGCGAGAGCGCGATCAGGTAGCGATCCCGCTCGGCGATGCTGGGATCGATCGCGACCAGGCCGTAGTCCGGGTCCTTCGACCGCCTGGCGGCCTCCGCCGCGGCGCTGTCCGAGAGCACGGTCGCGGGCGCGATGACGACCACGCCGCTGTCGAGCTCGAGCGCACGCGCGTTCGGCAGCGCCCGTGCGAGGCGGTGGCCGAAGCGGATGTCGCGCGACCAGAGCAGGCGCTCGGGTTCGGTGGACGGTGGGCGGGTCTGGGCGAAGAAGCGCAACGATCCCCATCTCTCGTGCGGCACCGGTCGCGGGGCCACGCTCGTGGGCCTGCCCATCGTGCCGGTGCGGAGCGGTACGGGGCAGGTGTCGGGGGTCCCATGCCTGACCGCCCGAAGGTCAGGGTGGCGGCCCGTGGCCCACGGCCGCGGCCGGGTCCCACGCCCGGGCGCGTCAGAGGTCGCGCCGGTACCGCACCTCGGGGATCGGCTGCCCGTCCGCATCGAAGGGGTCGGTCGGCCGGTCGAACACCCAGCCCTCACGCTCGTAGAACTCGCGCGCGCGATCGTTCCCTTCGAGCACCTTGAGGATCGCGCCGGACCAGCCCGCTTCGAGCAGCCCGCGGACAGCCGCGTCCATCAGTGCGTGGCCCGCGCCGGTGCCCCAGCTCTCGGGCTCGACGTAGATCGCGTACAGCTCGCCGACACTCCCGTCGAGGTCCGGCTCGTGATGCGGGCCGTACGCCGCGAAGCCGACGATCCGGTCGCCACGCTCGGCGACGAGCAGCCGAGTGACCGACGCGGGACGTGTCACGCGCGACCACGAGGCGCCCTGGATCCGCGGGTCCATGGCGTCGAGCGTCGAAGCCGGCAGGAGCGCCGCGTACGCGGCTCGCCAGGTGCGCACCTGGATGCGCCCGACCTCGTCGGTGTCCTCCGCGCGCGCCGGCCGCGTGCTGACGGGCGCGGGCGGGCGGCTCGGCGCGTCGGTCATGTGAGCCGTTCGCCGGCGCGGATGGGCGCGTCGATCCGGTTCTCGGGGGGTGCGAGCGGGCAGGCCCACTTGGGGTCGAACGCGCACGAGGGCTGGAACGCGAAGTTGAAGTCGAGGATCAGCGTCCCCGTCGCCGGGTCACCCCCAAGGTCGGCGGACTTGGCCGAGTCCAGGAGGTAGCGGCCCGCCCCATACGTCTCCTGGCCATTGGTCGCATCACGGAACGCAAGGAACAGGCCGCCGGCGTACCCCGCCATCCAGAACAGCGACAGGGTCACCGGGCGCGGTGCCTCCGGCAGCGGCAAGGCGACCTGGCCGATGCGCCGGAAGGACAGGACGTCGTCGCCGCTGTTGGGCAGGGTCAGGCCACCCAGCGGCGTGATCCCCGGTGGCGGCGGGGGAGGCGGGTCGACCGCGACCACGAACCGATACGCCGGGTCGTACGGCCAGTGATGGGCGCGGAAGGCGGCCCGATCGGCGGCAGGGACCGGCGACTGGGGATGCTCGCGGTAGAGCTCCTCCCGGGTCCTTCGCCACAGCTCCCACGCGGCGGGGATGTCCTGGGCCGAGAGGTGACGGACCTCGGCGTACAGCGTCGCCACCCGGCGCCGCCAGTCCGCCAGCGTGAGGTGCTCCGGGTCCCCGTCCACGGCCTGAAGCGTAGCGCCACCGGCGGGGCGGGCCGGCGCCCCGACCATGACGCGCCGCGTCCGCGGCTGGCCGGTGCCTCGCCGGTACACTCGGCCCTTCGGCGGAGGAACCCACGGAGGAAGCACGTTGGCGGACCTGGCGGAGATCGGCGTGTTCGGCGGATCGGGGTTCTACTCGTTGCTCGACGACGTCCGCGAGATCAAGGTCGACACGCCCTATGGGCCGCCGTCGGACTCGTTCTTCCTGGCCACGGTCGGCGGACGCCGCGTCGCGTTCCTGCCGCGCCACGGCCGTCGCCACACGCTCCCGCCGCACAAGGTCCCGTACCGCGCGAACGTGTGGGCGATGCGCTCGCTGGGCGTCAAGGCCGTGATCTCACCGTGCGCGGCCGGGTCGCTCCAGGCGCACGTCGAGCCCGGGCACTTCGTGGTCTGCGACCAGTTCGTCGACCGCACCAACGGGCGCGACGACACGTTCTTCGACGGGCCCATCGTGAGCCACGTCAGCTCGGCGGAGATCTACGACCCGACGCTCCGCCAGCTGGCCATCGACGTCATCCGGGAGCACGGGATCACCGTCCACGAACGGGGCACGGTGGTCGTGATCCAGGGACCGCGCTTCTCCACCCGCGCCGAATCGCGCTGGTTCATGGACGCCGGCTGGGAGGTCATCAACATGACCCAGTATCCCGAGGCGTACCTGTGCCGGGAGCTGGGGATGGCGGTCGTGAACATCGCCCTCATCACCGATTACGACGCCGGCGTCATCGAGGGCACCGAGGCGGTCACCGCGCACGATGTCCTGAGCGTGTTCCAGGAGAACGCGGCCCGCATCCAGAAGGTCGTGCTGGACATGATCGGGCGGTTCCCGACCGACCTTGATGCGCTCGGCGCGCGCGAGGCCCTGCGGTATACCCGCGGCGACGGCCACACCGTCTCGCCCGAGGACATCCGGATCTTCGAGACCGGGCTCTAGGTCGAGCGGCCGATCCATGGCCACCACGCGCCTGCCGATCGGCGTCACGCTCGGCACGGTCGGGGTCGACGCCGGGTGGTGGCTGGACGCCGCGGAGCGGCTCGACGCAGCGGGCTATCGGGCGATCTGGGCGTGGGACCACGTGATGGGGCGCGGCGATCCCACGGCGCCGGTGCTCGAGGCGTGGACGATGCTGGCCGCGGCCGCGTCACGGACCCGGTCGGCGTTCCTGGGCACGTTCGTCGACAACGTGATGAACCGGGAACCGGCGCTGGTCGCCCGGATGGCGTCGACCCTCCAGGCGGTCTCGGGCGGTCGGTTCCGGCTGGGGATCGCGATCGGCGGCAATCCGCGCGAGCACGAGGCGTATGGCATCCCGTTGCCGCCGGCGACCGTGCGCGCCGACCACCTGCGCGAGGCCATCGCCGTCATCCGGGCGTTGTGGTCCGGAGGTCCCGTGTCGTTCGCGGGTGCGCACTACCGGCTCGTGGAGGCGTACGCCTTCCCGCGTCCCGAGCCGGAGCCGCCGATCCTCGTGGGGGCGCAGTCGCCGGCCGGGATCCGCATCGCGGCGTCGCTGGGGGATGGCTGGGCGGCGGAGAGTCCCTCGTTCGAGGAGCTCGAGCCGGCGTATCGGGCGGCGTTGGCGAGCGCGGGTCGCGAGCGCGCGTCGCAGCTCGTCGTCGTCGGCCTGGGTGGTGGACGGACCGGGCGGCCGCCGCTGGACCGGGCGTGGATCGACGATCCGCGCGGCACGCTGGCGGCGTGGCAGGCCCGCGGCGCCGACGAGGTGACCGTCACGGTACGGACCGAGTCGGAGGTCAGCGCCCTGGTCGAAGCGACAGCGCGCTGGTAGCCGGGCCGTCCTACCGCCCTTCCGGCCTCAGGCGGGCGAGCGGACCGTCGACGTGGCTTCTCTCCATTCCGTGGCACGATGGATCGTCGATGCCTGCACCATCTCCCACCGCGCCGACGTCTCCGCCGACCGCGCCGCCCGCCGGCTCGGCCGATGACGCCGCGCGCGCCGCGCTGACCCATGGCTGCGTTCGGTGCGGGACGCCCATCCCGCTCGACGAGGCGATGTGCGAGCGCTGCAATCCCCTGGGCCTTCGGCAGCCATCGGCCAGCCAGGCGCACGGGACCGCGCTCGCCGGGGTCGCGCTCGCGATCGTCGTGCTCGCCGTGGTCGCGAGGGTGATGACGTCGGGCATCGGGCCATTCCCCGCCGAGGTCGCGAACGTCGTCGCGGCAAGCGACGGGCTCACGGTCACGATCTCCCTGACGAACAAGGGCACGACGACGTCAGCGACCAGCTGCCGCCTCGACGATGCCGGGATGCGGGGCATCGGCCCGGGCGCGGTCATCGTCCAGTCGCCCAACGTGCCGCCCGGGCAGCAGGTCACGTTCGAGACGCACGTGACGACGCTGGGGACGGCGGCCCGGCCGCTCAGCGTCACCTGCGGCGAGGGGTGAGGCGCTGAGCGCGAACGCTTCGACCACCGCGGGCACGGAGGACGACCTGCAGGCGGCGCTCGCGTTCGCCACCGACGTCGCGCTGCGCGCCGGACGGATCCTCTTCGAGCGCTACGAGCGCGTCGAGCGGGTCGACCACAAGAGCGCGAAGGACGTGGTCACCGAGGTCGACCACCTGTCGGAGGCCCTGATCCTGGCGGCGATCCGCGAGCGGTTCCCGGATGACGGCATCCTGGCCGAGGAGTCCGGCGAGCACCACGCGATCAAGGGCGGGCCGGCGACGCTCGCGCGCGGACGTACCTGGGTCATCGACCCGCTCGACGGCACGGTGAACTACGCGAACGGGATCCCGTTCTTCTGCGTCTCGGTCGCGCTGCTCGTCGACGGCCGGCCGGCGGTCGGCGTCATCCACGACCCCATGCGTGACGAGACCTTCGCGGCGGCCGCGGGCGGCCCAGCGACGCTGGACGGTCGATCGGTCGTCGTGTCGGACAAGGAGCGCCTGGAGGACCTCGTCGCCTCGCTCGCGCTGTCCGGGCGTGGGGTGGCCGGTCGCGTCCGTGCGACGCGCAAGGCGATCCGCGTGTCGCGCAACATGGGCTCGGCGGCGCTCGCGCTCGCGTACGTCGCCAACGGGCGGTTCGACGCGTTCATCCAGGCCGGCGGCCTCTCGGCATGGGACATCGCCGCAGCGGGCCTCATCGCGGAGCGGGGCGGGGCGACCATCACGGACATGACGGGCGGCCCGTGGTTCGACCTCGCCCGGAAGACCAAGACGATCGGCGTGATCGCCGCCCCGCCGCGCCACCACGCGGAGCTGCTGCGCCTGACAGGCTAGGCGGCCGCGCTCGGGGCGCGCACCCCCTCAACGCCAGCGGTGCGGGCGCGTGCGCAGACGCTCGAGGCCCCATTGATCGCAGAACGCCTCCCAGGTCTCGCGGTCGGCGCCCTGCCAGTGAAGCTCCTCGGGGTCCTGCT
The DNA here is from genome assembly GCA_963778025.1 of uncultured Chloroflexia bacterium. Classification (GTDB taxonomy): domain Bacteria; phylum Chloroflexota; class Limnocylindria; order Limnocylindrales; family CSP1-4; genus CAVZTA01. Next base: position 151,287 of record CAVZTA010000009.1, read on the forward strand.
GCGGGATGTCGACGCCGTCCTTGACCGTTCGGAGCGTGGCCAGATCGCGATACAGGAGCGCCTCGTCCATGCGGTCGCGGAGGGTCGCGGCAAGGCTGACCGCGCTGCGCAACCCGCGGACCTCCCAGGCGGACGCCTGGGGCGGGATCGCCTCGAGGTGGAGGTACTTCGCGAGCACCGCCGCGGCGGCCTTGTCCCCCCAGCCGGGCAGCCCGGGGAAGCCATCGGAGCTGTCGCCGACGAGCGCGAGCCGGTCGGGGACGCTCTCTGGCTCGACGCCCCACTTCGTCCGCACCGCGGGCTCGTCGTAGGTGATGTCGCGTCGCCGATCCCACAGGACGATGCGGTCGCCGACGACGAGCTGGGCCATGTCCTTGTCGGGCGTGCAGATCACGATCCGTTCGACGCGCGGATCGGCGGCGAAGCGCTTCGCCGCGGCGCCGATGGCGTCGTCCGCCTCCCACTCGACCATCGGCCAGAGGACGACGCCCAGCGCCTCGATCGCCTGCTCCGCGATGGGGAACTGGCGCAGGAGCTGCGGATCCATGCCGGCGCTCGACTTGTAGCCCGGGTACAGGTCGTTCCGGAACGACTCGATGACCCGATCCGTGGCCGCTCCGACGTGCGTCGCCCCCTGCTCACGGAGCAGGAACAGCAGCTGATCGACGAGCCCGCTGACGCCCGACAGCTGGATCCGGTCCTTCCCGAAGACCGGCGGCCTGGGTGCGTAGAACGCACGGAACAGCTCGTAGGTGGCGTCGACCAGGTGGACCTGCATCGTCAGGCGACGAGCAGCCGGACGAGCCGCGACTCCGGTCCCTCCGCATCGCCGGTCTCGACGAGCCGCTTCAACCGGACGAGGTCGGCCTGGAAGACCGCCCGGAACACCGGCGCCTGGAGGACGTCGGCCAGGTCCGGCAGGATCGGCGACCGAAGCGTCTCCTCCCAGCGGACGACGGTGGTGGTGCCGTCGACGCCGGCCTCGAGCGTGATCACCCCGCCACCGGACCACCGACCCTCGTGGCGGATGGCGAACCGGGTGGGCGGTTCCCACTCGGTGATCGTGACCGGGTCGGTGACCTCGATGCCCAGCATCCGGACGGTGGCGAGACCACGCGAGCCGACGCCGACCGGGGGATCGGTGAGCATCGTCACGTGCCGCATGTCGCGCATCCAGACCGGCTGGCGCTCGATGTCCGATGCGATGGCCCAGACCTCGTCGATCGGCGCGTCGATGACGACCAGCATCCGATAGGGCTCGGGTGGTTCGTCACCCCGACGACGGCGGATCGCCTGGTCCATCGCCGTGGCACCGGCCACGAGCGTCGCGGTGAGGCGGGCCAGCGCGACGATCGAACGCAGCATCGTTTCAGCCGGCGGCTGGGCTCGGGTCAGGCCGGTCCGGGCGTCGCCGGGGTCGCGGGCGCGCGGCGGCGTGTCGGCACCGTCCAGCCGATCTGGCAGCCCGCGTCGCGGACCGTCTCGATCGCCGCTTCGCCGTCCCCCGCCTTCAGGTCGACGGCCGCGACCGCGTCCTGGAGGAGCCTCGCCTTGTAGCCGAGGTCCAGCGCATCGAGCACCGTCGCCTTGATGCAGTAGTCGGTCGCGAGGCCGATGACGATGACCTCGTCGACGCGCGCCTCGCGCAGGAGCGGGTCGAGGGAGGTGGGGATGACCTCGGCGCTCGTCGGGTCGCGCATGGTGAAGGCGGAATAGCCGTCCTCGCCGTTCGTGCCCTTGCGGATGACCGGGGCGTCGTCGGGGACCCGGAGATCCGGATGGAACTCGGCGCCCCAGGTGTCGCGGACGCAGTGGACGGGCCAGATGCCGCCGTCCTGCGCGAAGTGGGGCGTGTGCTCGGGATGCCAGTCCTGGGTCAGGACGACGTGGGCGCCGGCGGCTCGCGCCTCCGCGATCTGGCCGTTGACGGTCGCGACGACCTGCTCGCCGGCGGGCACGTACAGGCTGCCCGCGGGGTCGGCGAAGTCGTTCTGGACGTCGACGACGATGAGCGCCACGCCCGGTCGATAGTCGGTCATGCGTCGAGGCTACCGTGACGAGGCGCGCTGTGCGTCGAGGGCCGTCTCGCCGAGCGCCGCGCAACGAGGGGCGACGTGACCAGCGCACGAGCCTTATCGGGGGTCCGAACCGCTGACGGGCTGTGAGCAGACCGATCGCTCACCTCCGGGCTGAGCCTGCACGTCACGTCGCCCAGGACCACGCGATGGGCGCCATGGCCAGCACGGCGACCGCGGAGGTGAGCAGCGGCGTTGCTCTTCGGCGGAGCGCGACGGTCGATCGCGAGCCGCTGGACCGAGCAGCCCGCCGGTGAGCACCCCGATCGCTCACCTCCGGGCGGAGCCCGCACGTCACGTCGCCCGCAGCGGCATGGGGAGCGACGTGACCAGCGCGGCGAACGCGGAGGTGAGCAGCGACATTGCTCGGGGCCAGGGCACGAGCCCGATCGGGGCGGGGAACCGCCTACCGATCCGCCCACCCTCGCTGTTCGGACGTGTCGAACAGGATCACGCCTTCCGAGCCGCCAGATCCCTCGCCGTGGCCACCTGGTAGCTGCCACGGGCTGATTCGGTGCCCGCGGCGTCTGGTTCCGGCTGGAACACCCGCCGTGCGCGGCGATCCTGTTCGCCCGTCCGGGGTGGCCTCGAACGGCGTCGCGCCGGACAGCGAACGACCCGGCCGACGGACGCCGACCGGGTCGTGATGCGTGTGGCGCAGCGAGCGCGGATCAGGCCACGCTGCTGGCCCGTGCCGTTTCGAGCGCGTCCTCGGGTGCCTCGGGCGCGTCGCCGTCGGCGAAATCGCCCTCGTTCTCGTCGCTCGTTGCCACGGAGCCCGACGCGGGGAGCGTCGCTTCGCCTTCGACGTCGAGCAGGTAGCCGATGCCCTGGAACGTCCGGATCCGGCCCGGCTCGCCCGGCTTCGCGCCGAGCTTGCGGCGGACCCGCGACACCCAGACGCGGAGGTACTGGAGGTCGTCGCGGTACTCGGGGCCCCAGACCTTGGTCAGGAGCTCGGTGTGGAGGACGACCTTGCCGGCGTTCGCGGCGAGATGCTGGAGGAGCAGCCACTCCGTGCGCGAGAGCTGCACCAGCTCACCGCCACGCGTGACCATGCGCCGCTCGAGGTCGATCTCGACGTCGTCGAAGCGGATGACGCCGGCACCGGGCTGGGCGCCGCTCGACCGTCGGATCACCGCTCGGACACGGGCTGCGAGCTCGTCCGGGTGGAACGGCTTGGCGATGTAGTCGTCTGCGCCGAGATCCAGACCCTTCGCCTTGTCGGCGGTCGAGCCCTTGGCGGTCAGCAGGATCACCGGGACCGGGCGGCGCTCACGCAGCTGCCGCATCACCTCGATGCCGTCGAGATCGGGCATCACGATGTCCAGCAGGACGATGTCCGGCCGGATCTCCTCGGCCTTGGTGAGGGCTTCCTCGCCCCCGTTGGCCGTCACGACCCGGAAGCCCTCTTCGGACAACGCGATCGAGACGAGCTTCGTGATGCGCGGCTCGTCATCGGCGACGAGGACCAGCGGCTGTGTGCTCATCGATGTACCTCTCCCAAGTCGGGTGTCAGTATCCGCGTTCGGTCGAGCTTCCCCACCACGCACGTTCGAACGCGGTGCGCCTCCGCTCCGCCCCCCAGGGGCGCGTCCGTCACGAGGACGGCGCGACGCTCGGCAGCTGCTCGGCCGGGCTGGGTGCGACGACATCGCCGTCGTTCCCCGTCCCTGCCTGGCCCGCCGCACCGGGTCCCAGGGCGAACCACCAGATGGCCGCCAGGAGCCCGACGATGGCGACGATGCCGAGGGCGGTCCCTACCGTGCTCCCGGTGTCTTCCTCGACGAGCACGTCGTCACGGTCGTCGAGCGTCCGGTCGTCGGTCATGGGTGCCCTCCTCGGCACGTGCGCCCGGTTCGCGTGGTCATCGGGTGCCGTCGCCGAGGCGGATGGTCGGCGCTCGGGGGTACCGGCCGCCGCCCTCGACATTGCAGAACCGCTACATCCGCATAACAGCCCGCGTCGCCGAGCGGGGATACGAGCCCGCCCGCCACCCTATCGGGACGGTCCGAAGTCCTGCTGTTTCGTCATCACCCAATCGCCCTTGCCGGCAGCCGCCCCGGGCTCGACCCGGTAGAACGAGACGAACTGCTGCAGCGTGTCGCCTGCCGCGTCGAAGCCGACCAGGCCGACGGCGGTCTCGTATCGAGGTCCCTGGGCCGTCACCCGCGCGCGGACGGCCTCCCGCAGTCCGTCGGCGCTCACGCGGTCGGCGGCGATCTCGCGCAAGGTCGTCATGATCACCTCCGTGCACGCGTGGGCCGCTGCCGTGTACTCGTTCGGCTGCAGCTCGTACGCCTGGGTGTAGCGGTCGACGAAGCCGCTCTTCGCCGGCGGCACGGAGGCGTGCGAGGCGAACGTGCCGACGGCATTCGCGCCGGCGAGCTGGATGAAGCTTTCCTCATTCGAACCGTCCCCATCCAGGAGACCGTCCCAGCTGATGAGCGGCGTGGCCGCGTGACCCGTGGCGGCCATCGCGACACGCAGGGCGGCGCCCCCCGACCTCGTAGTCCCTGCCCAGACGACGACATCGGGGACGTCCGGGCCGACTGTCCACGCTCGCAGCGTGTCGCGTGGCTCCGCACCCTCGTCGTAGTGGAGCGATCGTCGTTCCGCCTGTCCGCCGAGCGTCGTGAATTCGTTCCCGAAGTCATCACCAAAGGCGGAGTTCCGGCCGTCGTCGATGACCAACGCCCGCGCCGCTCCGAGGTCGCGCCGCGCGAACGACGCGAGTGCCCGGGCTTGGACGTCGTCCGACGGCGCGATCCGCACGAAGGCGTTGTGGTCCGGGCCAGCGGAGCGGAGATCCGCGGCACCGTGCGTCACCTTCGTCAGGGACGGGTCGGTCGTATTGGGTCCGCATGTCAGCAGCCCGGCCTCGTTGCTGGCGCGGACCACCCCTGGCCCGGCTTCCGGGACCACCGGTCCGACCACGGCGAGGACCCGGGGGTCGTCGGCCATCGCGTGCATGTTCGCGACGGCACGATCCGGGTCGAACGGGAATGGCGGCGCCGCGTCGTCCCACGGTGCCAGCTCGAAGCGAGCGCCGCCGATGCCGCCGGAAGCGTTGACATCGTCGATCGCGAGCTGGACCGCGAGCCGGAAGGGGATCCCGAAGTCGGCCCACTCGCCGCTCAGCGGCATCTCGACGCCGATCTTCCATGGTCCGGACGGCAGGCCCGGGCCCGGGCGCGTGAGCAGCATCCCTCCGCCGGCCAGGACGACCGCCCCCGCCAGGACGGCGCCGCCCGCGAGCACCGTGCGACGGCCGACCGAACGGTGGGTGCGGCGCCGAACCGGTGCAGCACCTACCCGTCCAGGCGTCTCGACGACGCGATACAGCGCCATCGGCTCGGCGACCCCCTTGAGGTTCGGCCGGCCGCGCGGCTGGAACTCGACGGGCAGGAGCGTGCGGGTGAGGGCCCGCACGGTCTCGCTGACGAGCACCTCGCCCGCACCGGCCTTGGAGCAGATCCGGGCGGCGATGTTGACCGGCGAGCCGACGTACCCGTCGTCGGTCTCGACCGTTTCGCCCGCGTGGATGCCGATCCCGACGCGGATCGCCCCTGAACCCGGCTCGGAGGAGGCATCGCGGGCCGCTGTGGTCACCGCCAACCCGCAGCGCACCGCAGTCGTGACCGAGTCGAAGACGACGTAGAAGCTGTCGCCCTCGGTCTTGATCTCCGCGCCGCCGTAGCGCCGGATCGCGGATCGCATGAGCGTCCGATACCGGCCCAGCAGCTCGGCCGCCGCGGCGGCGCCGTGAGCCTCGACGAATTCCGTGTAGCCGCGGAGGTCCGAGAAGAAGAATCCGCGGGTCACCGAATCGCTGGGGACCTGTCCGTCGTCGACCACGGCAGCACCCTCGTCGCGCATCGAGAGCGGATGCTAAGTGGCCGATGTCGCGCGAGTGTGGCCGGGAAGCACCAGCGGCCGCCGATCCGGCGGTGACCTGGCCTCGCGACGACCGCTTACGCCTCGATGGAACCGTTCCGGCGACGGCGGGTCCCTAGCCTGATGAGACGTGGTCGATGGGATCACGTCCACCCGGAGGTCGGATGGACCGACGTCTCGTGGACCGGGCGGTGGCAGGCGATCACGACGCGTTCGCGGAGCTGGCGCGCGTCTCGATCGGCCGGCTCTATGCCATCGCGCGGCTGATCCTGCGGGACCAGGGCCAGGCGGAGGACGCCACCCAGGAGGCGCTCGTCGCCGCCTGGCGCGATCTCTCGTCACTCCGCGATCCGGACCGCTTCGAGGCCTGGCTGCACCGGCTGCTCGTGCACGCGTGCTATCGCGAGCTGCGACGCGCACGACGCCGGCCGGTGATCGACCTTGGCGTCGACGTGCTCTCTCTGGAGCCGCCCGTCGCCGACGACACGCTGACCTTCGCCGACCGTGATCAGCTCGAACGCGGCTTCCGCCGCCTGGAGCCGGACCAACGGGCGGTCATCGTCCTGCACTACTACGCCGGCCTCCCGCTCACGGAGGTCGCCGACATCCTCGCGGTCCCGGTCGGCACGGCCAAGAGCCGTCTGCACCGGGCGATCCAGGCGATGCGCGCCGCCCTCGAGGCGGACGCGCGACTCACCTCGGTTCCCGAAGGGCGGCCGGCATGACCACGCGTGATGTCGACCGCCTGCTGACCACCTGGCTGGAGAGCGATGCGCCCGTGCACGAGCCCGATCACCTCCTGGGTGACGTCCTCGCCCGCACGTCCCGCACGCGCCGCCGGCCGGGCTGGCTCGTCCCCGAAAGGTGGATCCCGATGCAACTCACGATGGGCTTGCAGCGCACCCCGCGACTGGCGCCGGCGCTGCTGTTCCTCCTCGCGCTACTCCTGGCGACCGTGCTGGCCATCCTGGTGGTCGGCGGCCAGCGTCACCTCCCGCCGCCCTACGGGCTCGCGGCGACGGGCGTCGTCTCCTATGTCAACGATGGCCAGATCTGGGTCGCCGCGGCCGACGGTTCGGCACGCCGAGCGATCACCACGACCGCCGGGGTCAAGGGCCTGCCGCTGTTCTCGCGCGACGGGACCCGCATCGCGTTCCTGACCTATGCGTCGGTGTTCTCGCTCGGCCACGCGAGCCTGTCCGTCGCGGATGCCGACGGCGGTCGGTCGATGGTCATCGACCCGGACGCCTACTTCATCGATCCTCCGTCGTGGTCGCCTGACGGCCGCCTGCTCGTCTACGGGAAGGCCGCGGCCACCGACGAGGGCGCCGGTCGCGTCTACGTCGCGGCCTCGGACGGCTCGTCGCCTCCGCGACTCGTGGGCGATCCGAACGCCTTGGCCGTGGCACCCGTGATCTCGCCCGATGGCACCCGGATCGCGTTCTTCCGGTTCGACCCGGCACGGTCGGAGTCGTTCCAGCTCGCCGTCATGCATATCGACGGTTCGCACGCGGTCGCCCTGTCTCGTGGCGTCTTCGCGGACATCGGTGGGGCCGGCATGGAGCATGGGACTCCCGGGCATCGCCTGGAGCCCGGACGGGACCAGGATCCTCTACGGCGCGGGATCGGGGGAGGACCAGGATGTGTTCGTCGTCGACGCGGACGGCGCGACCCCGGAGCGGGTCATCGCGACCGGCCCGCTGCTCGAGTACGCCGCGACCTGGTCACCGTCGGGCACGCAGGTGGCGTTCTTCCGCGGCGCACGCTTCGACTTCCCCGATCTCTATGTCGCGGCCGCCGATGGCTCGTCCGAGCGACGCATCGCGACGCACCTCGCGTGGTTCACGCCGCAGTGGTCGCCGGATGAGCGCGTGATCGCGGTGGTCCCGAATCCAGACCTGAACCGCGGCGAGATCCGCCTCATCGACCTGGCCACGAACAAGAGCGTCCCGATCCCCATCACGGGAACCTACATCGACAACCAGCCGGGTAACGATACGGTCAGCTTCCAGCGGCTGCCGTTGCCCTGAGCCCCCTCACCGGGAAGCCCCGTCCCGTCGCGGTGCGGGACGGGGCTGCTCGCTGCGGTCCCGCCACGCTCTGGCCTCCGAGTCGGAGCTGCCTGCCAGTGCGTAACTGGCGGCAGAGCCGAACGAGTGCCTTGGGCTTGACGGACCTTGACCCGCCTCCGGTGCGGCCGCTGCCGGACGGGCAGGACTCCACACGACGTCCGGGTGGATCGCTGACTGCGAGGCAGCGATCCGCTCGGATCAGCGTGGGTGCTCGCCTTCGGGCCGCGTCCTTGTCGGCATTTGCTGCCTGCTGGACAGCGGCGGCGTCGGGTCCAGTCTCCTCAGGCGCAGCCCGCGGGCCTAGACTGCCCGCGCGACGAAGCGGCTGGAGCAGGAGATCGACCGGTGACGTTCACGAACCTGCGCGACGCGACGCGCGAGGACTGGGATCGGATCGACGCGCTCGACGAGGCCCGCACCGACTACTCGGAGGCCCCCTTGGAGCTGCTCCGGGCGATGCGGGACGGCGATCCGGCCGGGTACACGCTGAACCCCTACCACCACAGCCGCCAGGCCGCGACCCGCGCACTCCGGGCGGGCGAATCCAAGCCGTTCATCGTCGCGACGCTGTTCCACGACGTCGCCGACCGCATCGCCCCGCCCAACCACGGTCAGGTCGCCGCCGAGATCCTCCGCCCGTTCCTGTCCGACGACCTGTACTGGATGGTCAAGATGCACGGCCTGTTCCAGAAGGAGAACTTCGTCCAGCACGCGTACTGGGGCTCGGGCGTCATGGACTCGCTGCTCGCGCCGCATCGCGACCACCCCGCGTTCGAGCTGACGCGGCGGTTCTGCCGCGACTACGACGCGCCGTCGTTCGACCCGGACTACGACTCGCTGGAGCTGGACGACTTCCTGCCGATCGGTCCGCGAGGTCATGGACCGCCCGTACTCGTTCCAGGCGTAGGGGACGGCCGGGCGGTCAGCCGTCTCGACCACCTCGCCGCCCTGCACGACGAGTCGGATCCGCGATCGATCGGTCAGGACCCGCGGATCGGACAGCGGGTCGCCGTCCACGACGAGGAGATCGGCGCGCTGGCCGGGTGCGAGCGTCCCACGGTCCGTGAGCCCCAGCGCTCGGGCCGAGCCACTGGTCGCCGCGGCGATCGCGGCTCGGACCGGGAGCCCTGCATCGACCATCCTGACGAGCTCCGCGGCGCTCGCGCCCGGCGGCCCGCTGTCGTAGCCCATGGCCATCGTCACCCCGGCCGACCACGCCGCGAGCAGGGTGCGGTTCGCCTCCTCGAGCTGACGCTTGGCCTGTTCGACGAGCGTTGCGGCGAACCGATCGGCGAAGCGCTCGGCAAGGTCGTGGAACGTCGACAAGGTGGGCACGAGCACGATACCCAGCTCGGCCATCCGATCGAGGAGGTCGGGGCGACGGTGGAGGCTCAGGCCGTGCTCGATCGTATCGACGCCGACCTCGACCGCCATCGCCGTGCCCTCGAGGCCCTCAGCGTGTGCGGCGACGCGGAGGCCCAGCCGATGCGCCTCATCCACGACGGCATCGAGCTCCTCGCGAGCGAGCTGCGCGCGGGCTCGGGGTCCTCGCGCTCCACGGACCGCGCACCGGTCGCCATGACCTTGATGTAGTCGGCTCCCCGGCGGTGTTGCTCCCGGACGGCTTTGCGCATGTCCCACGGCCCGTCGGCCTCGCGGTACATCGTCCCGAAGATCCGGCCGCCGGGGGCCGTCGCGGACACGATCCGGCCGCAGGTGAGCAGCTCCGGACCGCGCGCCACGCCCAGCTTGATGGCCTCACGCAGCACGAGCGCCTCGTCGTCGTAGCTCCCGACATCGCGGACGGTCGTGATGCCGTGCGCCAGGTACGCACGGGCGACGACTGCGAGCACGAACCAGCGCAGCTCGGGCGGGCGCGGGTCTTCGCCATGGAGCGGCGCCGGCGGCCCGAAGCCCGGGCTGCGCTCGAGGTCGCTGGTGACGTGGGCATGCGCGTCGATGAGGCCCGGGACGATCGTGCAGCCCGAGACGGCGCAGGCGTCAGCTGGTCGCGGGCCCTCGGTCGGCGTCACCGAGTCGATCCGCCCGTCCCGGACGGCCAGCGTGACGTGTTCGCGCACCGCGGCGGCCGTCCCGTCGACAAGCCGTGAATCCCACAACGTGAGAGTGGCGGTTCTCACGACGGCATCCTACGCCCGCGACGCACCCACAGGTGGGTCCACGCGTGGCGGCCGACCTCTCTCGTCGCACGGGACGGGCCTTCGGACTACCCTGTAGCCCGACCTCCGAGACCGATCCGTCGCGCGCGTCCACGGAGCCCCGATGTACTTCGACGAGTTCAAGCATCAGCTGCCCGACATCGACGCGGGCGAGACCCAGGAATGGCTCGATTCCCTCGACCAGATCGTGGCCGATGAGGGCGAGAACCGCGCCCGGTTCCTGATGTTCAAGCTGCTCAAGCGGGCGCGCCAGCTCCATGTCGGGCTGCCGTCGCTCACGCGGACGCGCTACATCAACACGATCAGCCCCGAGCAGGAGCCGTTCTTCCCGGGTGACGAGGGACTGGAGCGGCGGATCCGCCGGCTCATCCGCTGGAACGCGGTCGCGATGGTCCTGCGCGCCAACAGCGCCTACAGCGGCATCGGCGGTCATCTCGCGACGTACGCCAGCGCGGCCAGCCTGTACGAGGTCGGCTTCAACCACTTCTTCCGCGGCAAGGATCATCCGGGCGGCGGCGACCAGGTGTTCTTCCAGGGCCACGCCGCGCCGGGCATCTACTCGCGCGCGTTCCTCGAGGGCCGCCTCTCGGAGCAGCAGCTCGACTGCTTCCGGCGCGAGGTCGGTGGCGGCGGGCTGAGCTCGTACCCGCATCCGCGACTCATGCCCGAGTTCTGGGAGTTCCCCACGGTCTCGATGGGCCTGGGCCCGCTGACCGCGATCTACCAGGCGCGCTTCAACCGCTACCTCGCGAATCGCGGCATCCGGGACACCACCGAGCAGCGGGTGTGGGCGTTCCTCGGCGACGGCGAGATGGACGAGCCCGAGTCGCTGGCGGGACTGTCGATCGCCGCTCGCGAGGGGCTCGACAACCTGACGTTCGTCGTCAACTGCAATCTCCAGCGGCTCGATGGGCCGGTGCGCGGCAACGGCAAGGTCATCCAGGAGCTGGAGGGCCTGTTCCGCGGTGCCGGCTGGAACGTCATCAAGGTGGTCTGGGGCCGCGAGTGGGACGAGCTGCTGGCGCGGGACGTCGACGGTGTCCTGGTCGAGCAGATGAACGACACGCTCGACGGCGAGTTCCAGAAGTTCAGCGTCGCGGGCGGGGCGTACATCCGCGAGCACTTCTTCGGGCCCGATCCGCGGCTCAAGAAGCTCGTCGAGCACCTCTCGGACGACGACCTCACGAAGCTCCGTCGCGGGGGCCACGACTATCGCAAGGTCTACGCCGCGTACAAGGCGGCCACCGACTACCGTGGCGCGCCGACGGTCATCCTGGCGAAGACGGTCAAGGGCTGGACCCTGGGCCCGGGCGTCGAGGCGCGGAACATCACGCACCAGGCGAAGAAGCTGTCCGAGCAGGAGCTCAAGGTCTTCCGGGACCGCCTGGAGCTGCCGATCCCCGACGCGAAGCTCAAGGAGGCGCCCTACTACCACCCGGGCACCGACTCCGACGAGATCCAGTACCTCCTCGAGCGCCGCCGGCAGCTGGGCGGGCCGATGCCGCGCCGGATCGTGCGCAACGAGCCGCTGCCCACGCCGGACGCGTCGGTCGACGGGGAGTTCGCCGCCGGGTCGCAGACCCCGGTGTCGACCACGATGGTCTTCACCCGCCTGCTCCGGAACCTCATCCGCGAGCCGCGACTGGGCAAGCGCATCGTGCCGATCATCCCGGACGAGGCGCGCACGTTCGGCATGGACCCGCTGTTCAAGGAGGTCGGCATCTACGCCGCCCTTGGGCAGCGCTACGAGCCGGTCGACTCCGAACTGGTGCTGAGCTACCGCGAGGCGGTCGACGGGCAGGTCCTGGAGGAGGGCATCACCGAGGCGGGCTCGATGGCCAGCTTCGCGGCCGCCGGGACGTCGTATGCGACGCACGCCGAGGCGATGATCCCGTTCTACATCTTCTATTCGATGTTCGGGTTCCAGCGCACGGGCGACGCGATCTGGGCGTTCGCCGACCAGCGCGGCCGGGGCTTCCTGATGGGCGCGACGGCGGGCCGGACGACGCTCGCGGGCGAAGGCCTCCAGCATGACGACGGCCACACCCACATCCTCGCGTCGACGGTGCCGGTCATCCGCGCGTACGACCCCGCGTACGCGTACGAGCTCGCGGCGATCGTGCGCGAGGGCATCGACCGGATGTACGTCCAGGGCCAGGACGTCTTCTACTACGTGACGCTCTACAACGAGAACTACGCGCAGCCCGCGAAGCCCGAGGGCGTCGACGAGGGCATCCGGCGCGGGATCTACCGCCTGCGCGAGGCACCCTCGCTCGAGAAGGTGCGTGGTCGGGCACGGCTGGTGGGCTCCGGTTCGATCCTCAATGAGGTCGTCGCCGCGCAGGAGCTGCTGGCCGAGAAGTTCGGCATCGCCGCGGAGGTCTACTCGGCGACGTCGTTCCAGCAGCTGCGCGCCGACGCCCTCGAGAGCGAGCGCTGGAACCGGCTCCATCCGGATCAGGCGCCGCGGGTCCCGTACGTGGCGCAGGTGCTGGGTCCCGATGGCGGGCCGATCGTCGCGGCCACGGACTGGCTTCGGGCCCTGCCTGACATGATCGCGCGCTGGGTCCCCGAGCCGTACGTGTCGCTGGGCACGGACGGGTTCGGCCGGTCTGACACGCGCGAGTCGCTGCGGGCCTTCTTCGAGATCGATGCGCCGCACATCGCGGCGGCGGTCCTCGCCGAGCTCGCGCTGTGCGGCGACCTCACCGGCAAGGCGGCCGCCAAGGCCATCGCGGAGCTGGGCGTCGACCCCGAGGCGACGGGGCCGCTCGCCGTCGCCTGACGGGTCCGCCCGAGAGCGCGCTCCAGACGCTTCCCGAGCGTGACTTGCGTATCGATGCAACACGCACGTTAGCGGCGGAGCCTTGCGGACGCGTGCGCCCGGAACGCCCTGGACGGCATGGTCCGCCGTATCACGGGACGCGTGAGGGGTGGATCACCCACCCAGCGGCCCGACGCGGGGGAACGGAGGCTTTCCATCATGGGCATCCTGTCCTGGCTGATCGTGGGTGCGATCGCGGGCTGGCTCGCCGGACTGCTCGTCAAGGGCGACGAGGGGATGGGTGTGGTCATGCACATCGTCCTCGGCATCGTCGGCGCGCTGGTCGGCGGCTTCATCGCCGGGCTGCTGACCGGCGGCAACGACTACGTCACCGGTATCAACATCACGACCATCGTGGTCGCCACCATCGGCGCAGTGATCGCGGTCGTCGCGTTCTCGGCGCTCACGGGTCGCACACGCACCGGTCGCGGGCCGGTCTGAGGCCTGACCGATGACCGATGACCACACCGTCGTCGTCGAACGCGACGGAGGAGGCGGGGCCACGGCGATCGTCGCGATCATCGTGATCGCGCTCCTCGCCGTCGGGGCCTGGTACTTCCTCCTCGGCCCGGGGGCGTCGAGCAGTGGCAACGGCTCGATCGACGTCAACGTGAACCTGCCGACGATCGAGGCTCCGGCCCAGTCGAGCGGCGGCTGACCCGGACCCGACCCAAGCGCACCGAAGCCGGTCCCGTGCCCAGGGACCGGCTTCTTGGTGTGTCCGGCGTCCGGCGCGTCGGGCGGGCGCGCGGCTCGCTTCGATCGTGGCGTGATCACCTGGTGTGCACTTTCCGGCCTGGGGTGCGTCAAGCCCCGTCGCGAAGCGCCAGGACCACCCCCTTGGCCCCAGTCGTGCACATGGCGCGGTCATGCGGGGTCGCAAGGCCGCGGCGTGGGGCGCTCCAGGGCCGCCCGAGGCGTGCTACTCGGCGGCGAGGCCGCAGCACCCCGCCGAATGCACATCAGAAGAGCACGGCCACCGGCAGGCCGGCGCGCACGGCGCCCGGCCGGCTCACCACCCGCTTCGATCCCGCCGTGATCACCTGGTGTGCATCTTCCGGCCTGGCGTCGCTCTAGCCCGCCGCCAGGCGTGACGAGGCGGCCCTTCGGAGGCTTGATGCACACCACGCGGTCTCGCGGCGTCGCAAGGGCCCGTCGGACGGGCGTCAGGAGCCAGGAAGTGCCGATCCACCCGTGCGGATGCACACCAGACGAGCACGGGAGGGCCGCCAGGCCGCCGGCACCGCGATGTCAGTCCGCCGCGGCGACGCCCTCCGGTTCGGCGAGCGGGAGCCGGATCGCGAACGATGAGCCGCCGCCGTCGCGCGACGACGCGATGAGGTCGCCGCCCATGGCCCGCACGAGTCGTCGGGCAGCGGCGAGCCCGAGCCCGGCGCCCGTCACGCCGCGCGCACGCAGCGACCGGTAGAAGGGCCGGAACAGTCGCTCGGTCTCGGCGGGGTCGAGGCCCGGGCCGCGGTCCAGGACCGCGATCTCCACCCACGGCCCAGCCATGTCGACCACCACTTCGGTCGGTGCGGGACCCGCGCCATGCGTCGCGGCGTTCGTCAGGAGATTGCGAAGCGCGTGACCCAGTGCCTCTTCATCGGCCATGACCGCGGGCACACCGGCGGGGATCGCGTACCGGATGGGCACGTTGGGGACGCCCACCTCGTCCGACCACACGAGGTCCGCCAGCCGTCGCTGCACGAGGATCGGCTCGACTCGCAGGGTGCTCGCGCCCGCGTCGTGCCGGACGACGACCAGGAGGTCCTCCACGACCCGCAGCAGCCGGAACGCTTCGACGTCGACGGCCTCGATGACCGCCTCGCGCACCGGCTCGTCGACATCGGACGAGCGCAGCATCTTGGCACCGAGGTGGATGGTGGTGATCGGGGAGCGCAGCTCGTGCGAGAGCACCTCGACCGCGCGCTCATCGAGCGGTGACGGATCGCTCGCGATGAAGCCCGGGACCGAGGCCGCCGAGTCGGCATACGGCGCAGAGGCCGCCGCGGAGGCCGCCGAGCCGCCGAGGACGTGGCGGGTGCACCTGGCCCCACGGCGACCGGCCCGCCCGCCGCCGGTCCACCCGTCACGGGTCCCGCGGCCGTGCCCGGGCGGCCCGTGGCGGGCTCGTTCGACGCGCCCTCGGCTTCGCTCGGTCCATGCATGGTTCGAGGCTAGGTGGCCGCACGGGTGCAGCGGTCCTCTCCGGGGGGCACTCCGTGTTGCGCCCGGGTGTCGACCTCCGCGAGAGCCAGCCGCCGAGCCCAGAGCGCGGAGCCTGGGCGCCGACGCTATGCGCGGCTCATCCCTCGCCGGAGCAGCAGCCAGCAGCCGACCAGCAGCACGCCTCCCGTGGCCGCGAGGACCCCCGCCTGCCACGGCTCCTGGACGACGCCCCGGAACATCACGTCCTGCATCAGCTCGATGCCGTTCGTCACCGGGATGAGTCGCGCGAGCGCCTGGACCGGCGGCGAGAACTCCGTCAGCGGCAGCACGAACCCCGAGAAGAAGATCGACGCCAGGAGCACCAGCAGCGACAGCTGCACGGTCTGACGCTCCGAGTCCGACACCAGCGCGATGAGCATGCCGAGCCCCAGCGACGCCAGGACGAGGAGCGCGACGACACCGCCGAGCGCCAGGCCGCTCCCGATGTTGGGAACGTTCAGGCCCAGCACCATGAGCGCGATCGTGATCGCGGCGATCGCCCCGGCCAGCGCCCCGAAGCCGATGATCTTGCCGCTCACGATCTCCCACGCCGAGACGGGCGAGATCCGGAACAGCTCGATCATCCCGGTCGTGCGCTCCCGGATGACGGACAGGGCGATGAGCGACACCGCCATGTGCTGGAGGATGAGCGCGAGCACGGCGGGGCCGAAGTACTCCACGACCGTCGGCTGGACGGGCGCGATGTTGTTGACCTCGGCGCGGGTCGGTGACGCGATGATCTCTGGCGGGATCTGGCCGGCCTGGGGCCCGAGCTGTGCCTGCCCCTGCTCGGCGGCGCGCCGGATCAGCTCCCGGTTCACGTGGTCGCTGACCTGGTCCGCCATGAGCGTGGCGTAGTTCCCGTCGAGCGGGTCGGACGCGTCCACGCGGACCTCGATCACCGACTGCTGCCCGCTCTCGAGCTTCTGCTGTGTATCGGGCGGGGCGATGACCGCGAGATCGATCGTCCCGTCGCTCAGCTGTTGATCGAGCTTCGAGGTGTCCTCGGTGACCTCGATGACCTTGATCCCCGCCCCGGCCACGTTCTCGTAGTAGGCCGGGTCGGTCGGCAGGCCCGTCTCGGACGGCACGACGACGACGGTGTTCAAGGGCCGCTTGAAGCCGGAGTAGCCGATGCCGAACACGGCCATGATCAGGAACGGCCCGAGGATGAGCGACACGAGCGCGCCCGGCCGCCGTGCCACCTCCACGAGCTCCTTGCCCAGGAACGCGAGGATGCGGGTCACCGCCTTGGCGATGATCATCAGGACGCTCATCTCACGCGGCCTCGCGCTCTGCGGCGGCGTCCGCGGCGCGGCCGGCCTCGTCGGCGGTCGTGCTGCCGCGCTCGCGGCGGACGAGTGCCGCGAACACCTCGTCGAACGAGGGCTGGATCGCCCGGGCGCTGACCACCTCGCCACCCGCCTCGGCGACCAGATCGTCGATGACCGGCAGCATCTGCGGCCCGTCGTCGACGGCGGCCCAGAAGGAACGCAGGCCGCGCGTCTCGACGCGCAGGATGTGCGGCCGGCCGGCGAGCTGCTCCGGGTCGAACGGCGCCTTCGTCTCGACCTCGAGCAGGTCGCCGCCGAGCGCGTCGCGCCGGAGTTGTGCGGGCGGCGCCATCGCGACCAGCCGGCCCTCCGTGATGAGCGCGACCTGATCGCACTCCTCGGCCTCGGTGACGTACTGCGTGGTGACCAGCAGCGTCCGGCCGGCACCCTTGAGCCGATGGAGCTCCTCCCAGATCGACTGACGGAGGATGGGATCGATACCGGCGGTGGGCTCGTCGAGGAACAGGAGGTCCGGCTCGTGCACGAGGGCGCACGCGAGCTCGAGGCGCCGCTGCATGCCTCCGGACAGGTTCGCCGCCCGCCGATGCTTCGCGTCGATCAGCTGCGTGAAGCGCAGCACCTCGCCGACCCGTCGTCGTCGGCGGCGCCAGAGCATCCCGAACAGGCTCGCGACGAAGTCGACGTTCTCCTCGGCCGTCAGGTCGGGATACAGCGTGAACAGCTGGGGCATGTAGCCGATGCGTTCGCGGGTCGCGCGCCGGAATCGTCGCGGGTCCTCGCCCAGGACCCGGACGTCGCCCTTGTCGGGATCGACCGCCCCGGTGAGGATCCGGATCGTCGTCGTCTTGCCGGCGCCCGACGGCCCGACCACGCCCAGGATCGTGCCCTGGGGGACCACCAGGTCCAGCTCGTGGATGCCGGCGCCCTCGCCATAGTCCTTGGTCACGCCCTGCGCGACGATCGGCGCGCCGGCGGATGACGCCGTCGTCATGTGCGTCCCTCCTCGAGTCGTGCCGCTCGGCACGACCTGGGCCGGGGCGTGCCGAGCATGTGGGAACGGAGGTTGCAGGCGGTGCGCCCGCCAGGCGGCGCGCCTGACGAGCGCATGACGCGGGGCCGGCTGCAACAGGACTGCGACGGCGGGGGCGAGCGGAGGAGGGCGCTCGCAGGACGCGGCCGGGACGCTGACAGCGGCGAGGGCCGCCGAGGGGCGGCACGAGTGGGAGGTCCGTACGGACCATGGCGATCGCGACGCATCTGGACACGCATGGGGAACCCGGCGGCGGGCGCCCGGCCGCTGCCGCTCCGGTCCCCACGCCGGCGCTCGCGGAGGCCGCCCGCGACGCGGGCCTGCGCTACTCGACCGACGACCGGCCGGGCATCTCGCGCCGCCGGTCAGGGCGTGGGTTCGCCTACCGCAGCCCCGACGGGACGCTCATCCACGACCCTTCCACGCTCGCGCGCATCCGCGCGCTCGCCGTCCCGCCCGCGTGGACCGACGTGTGGATCAACCGCGATCCCAACGGCCACCTCCAGGCGAGTGGCCGCGACGCGAAAGGGCGAAAGCAGTACCGCTATCACCCGCGGTTCCGCGAGGCACGGGAGTCGTCGAAGTTCGACCGGATGCTGGCCTTCGCCGCCGCACTGCCGGGGATCCGCGAGCGGGTCGACGAGGACCTGGGCCGCCCGGGTCTGCCCCGCGAGAAGGTGCTGGCCACCGTCGTCCGGCTGCTGGAGATCACGCTCATCCGGGTCGGCAACGAGGAGTACGCGCGGCTCAACGATTCGTTCGGCCTCACCACCCTCCAGGATCGCCACGCGAAGATCGATGGCTCGGCGCTGCGGTTCTCGTTCGTCGGCAAGTCCGGACAGCGCCACCGTGTCGAGGTGAGGGACCGGCGGCTGAGCCGGATCGTCGCGCGCTGCCAGGACCTTCCCGGTCAGGACCTCCTCCAGTACGTCGACGATGCCGGCGAGGTCCGCGACGTCCGCTCCGAGGACGTCAACGCCTATCTCCGCGAGATCGGCGGGGACGACTTCACGGCCAAGGACTTCCGCACCTGGGCGGGCACGGTGCTCGCGTACCGAGCGCTGCGCGCGCTCCAGCCCGACGGTCGTGCGCCGAAGCGCGCGGTCGTGGAGGCGATGCGGGAGACCGCCGAGCGGCTCGGGAACACGCCCGCCGTCGCCCGCAGGAGCTACGTCCATCCGGCGGTCCTCGAGGCGTACATGGACGGCGACATCGGCGATGCCCTGGTCGAGGCCGCCGAGGAGCAGGTCGCGCCCCCTGCGCGCCCCACCGCCGAGGAGGAGGCCGCCGTCGTCGCCCTGCTCCGCCAGCGGATGGCCCACGACCGACGCGCCGCCGGTCGGCGAGGCGCCCGCTCGCGGCCATCGGCGCGCTCGCGGCGATCCGCGCGGTCCGCGTCGTCGGCGCCGTCGTCGCCCTCCGCGAAGCAGTCCCGAGCCCGTCGGCGTCCTGCCACGGGTCAGGGCGGCTGATCCGATGGCCATCCTCGCGGGTCTCATCGGGATCGTCGGGCGCTTCGCCGGCAAGGCCCTCACCACGCTCCTCGGCTGGGCGAGCACCCTCCTGTTCGGGAAGGTCCCCGCCGACAAGCAGCTCATCGTCGTGCTCATCACGTTCGGCTCGATCGCCTGGCTCGCGCTCGTCGCGGGCGTGATCGTCCCGGACGCCGGCACGTTCCTGCTCGGCTTCGTCCCCGTGCCCGACTGGCTCCCGGACTGGGTGGTCCGGCTCGCGATGCTCGGCGCGGCCATCGTCCTGCCGCTGATCATCGGCGCCGCGACCCTGATGCTGGGCTCCGCCACGGAGCGCGGGACACCGCGCGAGATCGCGGGCACCGTCCTGCGCGGCTATCCGCTCGCGGCGCTGCTGGCGCTGTCGCTCGGGCTGCTCGCGCTGATCGCCGCGGGCCGCAAGATCCGCAGCCTCGCGAAGCGCTGGTCGGATGCGCACGTGCCGATCATCGTCAAGCCCGGCTGCTACGACTCCGTCCTCGTCGACCTCGAATCGGCGCTCGACCAGGCCGGGCTGTCCGTCAGCCGTCGCGACGCGCCGAAGGTGCTCGCGCTGCCCGGCCGGATCCTGGGCCGCGTGGCCGGACGGGGCGTGATGCGTCTCGTTCCCGAGCGCCTGGTCCAGCTCACCGGCGACCAGCTGGAGATCGGGGTCTACCCGTCGGACCTGTCGGTCTCCGGCACCAAGGAGCGCGTCGCGCGCGCCCGGGCCGCGCTGGCCAGCCGCCTGACCGCGACGGACGTGTACCTGACGACGACGGCCGAGTCGCAGCATGTCGAGGACCGGCTGACCGGACTGGCGGGTCGCCCACCGACGGCCGGCGGCGAGTTGCCGGCCGATGTCGCGCGGGAGCTCGCGGACATCGATGCCCTCCTCGCGAAGCTCGAGGTGCCGTACGACGAGTGGGAGGTCCTGTACCGGATGCGGCTCCAGGTCGAACGCGACCTCCGTGCCGGGAAACCGGTCGGCGAGGCCTTCCCGGCGCCGCGAGCGGTGACCGGGGCATCGTCGGTCGAGGCCGGGGCGACGGCCGGCGGCCAGGCGCAGCTGCCGCCTGCGGTGTCACGGGGCATCGCGCTCGCCGGGCTGCTCCTGCTCATGCTCGACGCCCTGCTGCTGCTCGGCGACCGGATCAGCGGGCGGCGCTCCGCGGGAGCCTGACGCCGCCGACCGTCGGGTCGACTGCGCATGTCACCCGGCTGTCATCCAGTTCGGAAGACGCCGCGAGGCGCCCGACATGGCACGCTCGATGAACTCGTGAGAGATTCGATCCCACACTCGAGAGGCCTGATGTCCCACGCGTCCACGCGCCCCCAGCTCGCAGCCACGACCTCGCCGCGTCGAGGTGTTCAGGCTGGGCCGCGTCGTCGCGGCGCCGGCTCGGGGCGCTGAGCGGTGCAGGACATCGGCCAGATCTTCGGCGACATCATCGGCCAGGTGCTCGGCTCGCCGCCCGTCCAGATCGGCGCGCGGCTGATCGTCGGCTATCTCGCGATCCTGTGGCTGGCGAGCGCCTTCTGGGTGTTCCGTGACGCGCGTCGACGCACGAAGGATCTCATCAGCCCGTACGTCGCCGCCGGCGGCGTCGTCGCCCTGACGCCGTTCCTGTTCCCGCTGGGCGTGATCGCCTACCGCGTGGTGCGGCCGCCCGAGACGATCACCGAGCGCGCCGCACGCGACCTCGAGTCGTACGTCCTCGCGGCCTCCGTGGACCACACACGATGCCGCTCGTGCGCGCGGTCGGTCGACGACACGTGGCTTCGGTGCCCGGCGTGCGGGGCCGATCTCGCCGCGGCCTGCCCGGCGTGCGGGGGCCGCGTCGAATTCGACTGGTCGGTGTGTGCGTGGTGCGCCCACGACCTCGAGCCACTCGGCGATGCGGCGACGATGCCCGCGCAGGTCGTGCCCATCGACGTCCCGGCGGCGATGGCCGATCTGGGTGCAGCGTCGCTCGCGGCGGCGGACGAGCTCGATGGGCTGCCGAACGAGGATCCGGCCGCCTGGACCGAGCCTCGGCCGGGCGCCATCCCGGGCTGGGACCCGACGGTGGTCGTGCCCGCGACGCCGGGCGTGGCGGCGGCCGCCGAGCCTCTGGGGGCGCAGATGGGACCCGGGCTTCCGGGCGATGACGCATCCGTCACGTCCGAGGTCGGCGTCCCGGTCTTCGATCCACTCGCACCGGGCGCGGCCGCCGCAGCGTGGACGACCACGCGCGACGCGGACGAGCGCGACGAGCGGTCGTCGCCGTCGACGTCCGCGTCCTCGAGAGGACCGCGCGTCGACCGCCGCACGGAGCCGGTGATGGTGCCGCCGGAAACGGAGCGACGCCGAAGCCGCTGACGGGTCCCGGACATGGAAGCGCCGCACGACCCGGGAGGGGACCGGACCGTGCGGCGTTCCGATCGGGCGTCGCCCCGTCACAGGCGCGCCCGGAGGACCGAACGAAGTGCTGCCACGTGCAGCATCTGGATTCACCGGTCGCCGTTGCGGGTTACAACGCGGCTCCCGACATTACGCGTGTATTACAAATGGTGGACAAGAGAAAAGCCCGGGGCCGTGAGGCACCCGGGCTCGTTCGCTGTTCGATGGATCAGTAGCCGCGGTCCTCGACCGGCCGATCGTCGGTCGCATCGTCGACCTCGTCGTCGACCTTGTCGCCGAGGTTCCCCAGCTCCTTGCGGACGTCGTCGCCCGCGTTGCCGATCTTGTCGGCGAGGTCCTCGCCGTCACGCTTGCGCCAGGCTTCCTTGGTGGTCTCTTCGCCTTCGCGAACGCCGCTCTTGATCTCGTCCATGTGGCGGTCCTCCGTGGGGCGGAACGGCCTCTCGGTGAGGGTCGCTGCCCCAGTGAAGCCACGGTACGGGCCGGCTCATCAAGGCTGACTCCCTCGGCGACCGACGGGTCTTGCACGGTCGCTGCAGCCGCTTCTGGTCCCAGACGTGCCGGACGGCCGGAGGAGGGGGCTCCGGCCGTCCGAGGCGAGGGTCGGGGACGCCCCGTCACAAGCGTCCCCAGAAGGATGAGTCATGGTCCGAACTCGTTCGGTGCCCGGAGTCTGCGGCGTCTCGTCGTAAAGCGACGTGACCATCACCGGGAGGCCCATCGCAGCGGCATCGCAGCCGGGTGAGATCGGGTGAGATCTGGTGAGCTGCGGTGGAGTTGTGGCTCCCGGACCCCCAGTGGTCGGGAGCCACGTCCCAGCCTGTGCGGCTCAGGCTTGCACTGGGTGGACCCATCACGGCAGGCGGGCTATCGGGGTCGTTTCAGGGTCCGGCTCGGAAGCTCGCGGGAGGTGGATCCGCCGTGCCCGGACCCGAAGACCGGTACGAGCGTTATCCCGTGCGTCCGGAGGGTCCGAGCCGCGAGCGCGGTCGGCAGGCGTCTGCCCACGGCGATGCCGGCGTGCGTGGCCCAGGCCGCGTCCGGGCCGCTCGACGGCGATCTCCGGGCGCTGACGACCGACAAGAGCCGGAAATAGCGCTCGGACCGCTATCGATCGGGCGATCGCTCGGACCGGTACGGAACGCCCGCCTGTCGGGCGGGAACGCTCGGAGCGTACGGCGACGAGGGCCCGCTCAGTGCATCGCCTGGCGCGTCAGGATCTCGATGACGGCGGCCGAGAGGTCGCGCGCCTCGACGTCCACGCGCGGCAGAGGGAGCGGGCCGGGCGCGCGCTTGGGCCCGACGAGGATCGTGCGTGCCAGGTCGGAGCGGCCGCGGATCGACTCGGGGTCCGCGGTGACGAACCAGCTGTCGCTGTCCATCCTCGACGGCAGCTCGGCGGTCAAGTGGACCGCCTCGGGCAGGTCGAGCGACGGGATCCCGGCACGGGACACCATCACGACCTCGTCGACCGCCTCCGTGAGGTCGCGGAGCGCCTTGCTTGCGCCCGGAACGGCCTGCGGCGCGTGCGACCCGGGGCCCGGCTCGTCGAGCAGTACGGCGGACGGGTCGAGGTACACACGAGCCATCGTGGCGGGTCCTCCAGCAAGACGAGACAGGCAGGCGACGCGACCAGCCCCACAGCAACGCTACGTGTGGATGACCGGCGGATGCCTTTCAGCTCGGCGCCGCCGCGTTGCGCGGATGCATGCCGGACATGCGACGGCCGCCCCCGTCGCCGGGAGCGGCCGTCGCGTCGCGCACGACGAAGGGTCAGCCGGTCACATCGGCCTGCTCGACCGAGCCGCGCCACGCGCCCGTCGCGCCGCCACGCGACTCGATGAACTCCTTGAACCGATCGAGGTCGCCCTCGACCTGCCGGTCCGGCACGCCGACCGCGTCACCGACACGCTCGACGACGCCCTCCGGCTTGATGTCCATCGTGAGCGTCACGCGCGTCGTCCGGTCGTCGACCCGGTGGAAGTCGACCGAGCCGGCGTTCCAGTCGCCGTCGGTCGCCGTCCACGCCACGCGCTGGTCGGGCTCCTGCTGCGTGATCTCGGCGTCCCACTCCTTGCGCTGGCCGGCGATCTGCGCGACCCAGTGGAGGTGGGTGTCGTCGAGCTGCTGCACGCGCTCGACGCCGTCCATGAACCGCGGGAACTCCTCGAACTGGGTCCACTGGTCATAGGCCTCGCGCACGGGGACGTGCACGTCGACCGAGCGTTCGATCTTCGACATGGGGCGCTCCTTCCGGGTGGTGCTCGGGAGGTTCTCGGGACGGACATGCGGACGCCCACCGGGGAGACCGGTGGGCGCCTCGTCGGACGGGGTCTGGGCCGACCCCGTCCAGTGCCGGGTCAGACCGTGCTGCGCCGCGAGCTGCCCATGACGGCATTCGCCACCAGCACGACGATGACGGCGCCGATCACGGCGGCGACGATCGACGAGATGTCGAACGGCCCGTCGATCGGGTTGTTGCCGAACAGCGCGCCGGCGAGGAACCCGCCGACGAGGGCACCGACGATGCCCAGCACGATGTGGCCGATGACGCCGAGTCCTTCGTCACCGCGGACGAGGAAGCCGGCCAGGTAGCCGGCGATGGCGCCAAGGATGATCCAGGCGATGATGCTCATGGTGATACCTCCATCCCTTGGGATCTCGGGTCGGCCCCGTACGGAACGGGGCGTTCGAGCGGGATGGTCGAACGGCGGGCCCGCCCATCGGACTACACCGACGGCAGGCGCGCTTTCAGTCGGATGACACGGGCGTGTCGGGCGAGCGAGCCTTCGAGGCTCCGCGTGCCTACCGCGCGTTGGCGCGCGCGAGCAGCGTCCCCACGGCGCGAACCAGGTCGTCCGCCGTGAACGGTTTCGGCAGCAAGGCCGTGTCGGGGCGCGCGAGGTGCTCGTCCAGCCGCTCGTCGCGCGTATGCCCCGAGACGAAGAGCACCGGCACGTCCGAGCGGATGCCGCGCACGACCTCGACCATCGCGGGTCCGGTGAGCCCGGGCATCAGCACGTCGGTCACGATGAGGTCGACGTCGCGGGGATGGGCCCGGAAGCGCTCCACGCCCGCACGCCCGTCGTTCGCGAGCTCGGCACGATGCCCGGATCGCCGGAGCGTGGCACTCATGAACGCGAGGATCGACGGCTCATCGTCCACGAGGAGGATGCGCGCCGGCGCCGCCTCGACGTCCAGCAGCGGTTCGGAGGGTTCGTCCGGCGGCGCCTCGGGCGCGACCGTCGCGGGGACGTACACCCGGAAGGTCGTCCCGAGCCCCGGCTCCGACCAGACCGCGACATGCCCACCCGCCTGGCGAACGATGCCGTAGACCGTCGCCAGGCCGAGCCCCGTCCCGGAACCGGGTGGCTTGGTCGTGAAGAACGGCTCGAACAGGTGCGCGCGGGCCTCGTCCGACAGCCCGACGCCCTCGTCGGACACCGCGAGGAGCCCGTAGCGTCCGGGCAGGACGCCGCTCTCCTTGCGCCCGAAATCCGCGTCGAGCTCGACGGTCGCCGTCTCGATGAGCAGGCGTCCGCCGTTGGGCATCGCATCCCGGGCGTTGATCGCGAGGTTCATCGCCACCTGGTCCAGCTGGCCGCCGTCGAGGCCCACGAAGCCGGCATCGGGCGCCAGGCCCAGCTCCAGGCGGACCGCTGGTCCCAGAAGCCGCTCGAGCATCGGTCTCAGGCCCTGGATGGAGGCGTTGAGATCGGACGCGCCGCGTGCGGTGGGCTGACGACGCGCGAACGACAGCAGCTGTCGGGTGAGCCGCGTGCCCCGCTCCACCGAGCGTTTGATGTCGTCGGCCTCCTCGCGCCCCTCCGCGTCGGGCGGCAGCGTGAGCCGCAGCAGGTCGGCGTGACCGCCGATCGCCGTCAGCAGGTTGTTGAAGTCATGGGCGATGGAGCCGGCGAGCCGGCCGATCGCTTCCAGCTTCTGCGACCGCCGCAGGCCCTCCTCGAGGCGGAGCCGCGGCCGGAGGTCGCGGATCGTGATGAGCATGAACGCGCCGTGGAGCGCTTCCAGGGAACGCGCCCGGATCTCGATCGGGATGAGCTCGTCCGACACGGTCCGGAGATGCCACTCGCGCGTGGTCGCGACGCCGGCCGCCTCGGCGAACCAGGTCCCGAACGGCTCGCGTTCGACGCCGTCGATCACCTCGTGGATCGTGCGCGGCAGCTGCCCGCTCGTGATCTCGCACAGCTCGCGGGCGGCCTCGTTCACGTCGCGGACGTCGCCGTCCCTCGCCGTCACGATCCACATCGGGACCGGATTGCGCTCGAAGAGCTCGGCGGCGATGGCGGGAGCGAGATGCGCAGGAGCGTCGTCGAGCGTCACCGCGGCCGAGGATGCCACGCGCCGTCCAGCGCCTGACATTGCAGCCGTCTCGCAATGGACCCCAAGTGGTGCGGCCGGGCGCCGAGCGGCGACCCGCCGATCAGCTCGTCGGGCGCGCTCCCGGGTCGTCCCGCTCCTCGGGCGGCGCCCACGGCCGAGTGCCCCCGACGGCCGTGATGGGCCGCGTCGTCGCCACGGTCAGGCGCAGGATCTGGACGGCGCGATCGGCGACCTCCTCGTCGACCACCACCGAGAACCGCTCGGCGTCGAGGCCTGTTCGCGGGGCCGCTCCCCGACGGACGGCGACGACCCGCGCGGCGAGCCAGCCGGAGGCGCTGCCCACGATCAACCCGACCAGGAGTCCGACGAGGACGACCGACGGGAGCGACCGCGCCGGCGCGGCGAACAAGGCGAACGCGGATGCGAGGAGGATGCCGATGACCGCGCCGGTCACGGCCCCCAGGACGATCGTCGGCCGGGCGAGCGAGGCATCCCGGGACCGGCCGACGAGCCGCAGGCCCTCGGCGAGGATGGTGGCGTGGCCCGCCCCCAGGTTCGCGTCCTGGAGGCGCTCGATCGTCGCCTGCGCCTCGCCGAACGAGTCGAAGGTGGCGACGATGCGCCGGCGTGTGAGCGCGCTCGTCCCATGCATCGCGTCCCCCGGTCCGTTGGTACGGCCCAGTCTCGGTCAGAGCATCGCGCGCTCGGGTACCCGTCCGCAAGGGGGTTACGGTTGCAGCGCCGTCACACCTCGGCCGCGCTCACGACGACATCGGTCGTCGGGAGCAGGATCCGCGCCGGATCGCGTCAGCGGCGACCGACGGCGACGCGCTCGGCAGGCCGGATCGCTTCGTCGCGGAACGCGTACCACGTCTCGACGCCGTCGACCGAGGCGAGCGGGTCCTGGCGACGGATCCAGACGTCGGGGTACGCCGCGCGCACGAACGCCAGGGCCCGACGAAGGTCGGCCTCGGACGGCGCGACGATGGACCCTTCGCGGGTCGAGCCGGCGATGGGTGAGACCCGCCGGATCGCTTCGCGGACGCGTGCCTGGAAGTCGTGATCGGCGGCGGGCAGCAGCTGGATCCTGATCATGACGTCTTCCCCGGGCCCGATGCCCTCACCGCAAGTGACGTGCGATCTCCCGGACCGCCGCGAAGGAACCGTCGGGGGGTGCGACGGTCCGGGAATTGACTATCGGGTCCGGGAACGCCATCGACAAGCGTGAAAACCCTCACTCGACGGCGTCGGGCTGGGACCTCCCGCCGGTGAGCCACCGCGCCACCGGCAGGACATCGGCGTGCATCGTGGGACCGGTGACTGATCGGATGGCCTCGCCCGACCGGCTCACGGGCGTCGTCGTGGTGGGCGGCTCGGCCGGGGCACTCGAGCCGCTGATCCAGGTCGTTGGCGGCCTGCCCGTCGACCTCCGCGCCACGGTCTGCGTCGTTCTTCACCTGCCTGCCCAGTGGCGAACGTCGTTCCCCGAGATCGTGCGTCGGATCCGGGGCCACGACGTCGCGATGGCCAGGGACGACGAGGTCCTGCGCGCCCGCATCCGGGACGCGCTCCAGCGCGCGGTGCCGGATAGCGCGGCGACACGCTCGGGCGGGGGCACCGTCACGTAGCTGTCACCCCTCGCCCATCCGCGGGCGCGCGCGGGCCCCGGGATGGCGCGGACGCTGGACGCGAACCGTCCCATGGCATCGATCGACCATCCGGATCCCGAGCTCCGCCGCCTCCCGCCTGGCCTTCAGGCTTCGCTGCACGAGCGCCTGTCTCCGGACGAGAACGTGTGGTGCACCCTCGACGGTGGACGAGCGGTGCTCGCGGCGACCGACCGGGCCGCCTACCTCCATGACGGACGGGAGGGCCATCCCGATTGGGAGCGGCTGGAGTGGGTCGCGATCCTCGACGTCACGGTCGCCTCGGGTGAACGGACGGCGATCGTGGTCCGGCGACGTGGCGGCCGACCGGTCCTCTTGACCGCACGCCGCGACGCGAAGGAGGCCTTCCTCCAGTGCGCCACGATCCTCAATCTGCTCGCGATCCGGGCGCGTCGCGTCTCGCGCACCGCAAGCGGCTGGCTGCCCGCCCCTGACGGCTGACGCCTGATCGTCAGTCCTTGGGGAGCGCCCGGACGGCGCGCTCGACGTCGGCGCGCGTGACCTCGATCCGTCGCGCGGCCGACCCCTCTTCGACGAGACGCCAGCCGGGGAGCGCGAGGCGGGGTCCGGGCTCCCGGCCACGATTGGACAGCCATTCCGCGACCGTGCCCACGATCCGTGTGACGCGACCACGCTCCGCGGCGTCGGCATCCGTGCCCGACGAGTTCGCGGACGAGCAACGCGAGGCGGCGCAGGACGACCGCCTCGGCCACGGCGGGCTCGTCGTCGAGGACGTCCCGCTTCACGAGGGCCTCGGCGTCGTCGAGGCCGAGCTCCGTCGCGGCGGCGAGCGACCGCTCGGCGTGGGTCCGGGCCTCCGGCGCCAGCTTGGCAAGCCACGCCGGCGGCGGGAGGGCCGCTTCCTTGCCTTTGTCCCGGATCGGCGTCCCGCGGACGGCGACGACCTGGTGCCGCGGCGCCCTGAGCGTCCTTCGTGCGCCCGGCTTCGCCGGCCGCGGCCCCCGCCTTCGCGGCCGCGTCGGCTTCGCCGGCTTGGGCGCCGCCTTCGCCGCCGCGAGCCGGTCGGCCAACGGCGACGCCCGATCGGGCTCTTGTCGCGCCGCCTCGATCGCCGCCTTGGCGTCCGTGAGGGACGTGAACGGGCCGCGGACCAGCGGCAGCCCCAGGTCGTCGGTCCGTTCGGCATCGACGACCGTCCAGCGGCCGCCATCGCCCTCGATCGTGAACCGCTCGTCACGCGTCTGCCAGCGTCCGCCACCGAGCCGCTTGAGCGAGCCCTCGTCCTTCGGCATCGCCGAAGCGTACGTCGGGCGAGGAGCGCGGGGTCACGGGTCTGCGCCCCAGGTCAGCCCGGCGGGATCGCGTCCTCGATCGTCCGTCGCAGATCCATCGCCAGGGTCGCCCGCTCCTGCTCGATCCGTTTCCGGACCATCCCCTCCGCGAACCGGAGCATGCCCGGCAGCACCAGCCGGGCACGAAGGCGGAGCTCGGTCGATGCCGGGCCCCGCTCCACGAGATCGACGGCGGCCACCAGATCGACGGGCGCCTTGGTGGTCCGGAAGGCCAGCCGTTCGGGCGGCCGCAGCTCGGCGACCTCGGCTTCGGCGTCGATGGGGCCTGTCGGCCCGTCCACGGCCAGGCGGATCGCCGATCCCGGCGCGACCGGCGGCGGCGTGAGGAGCGTGGCCGCACGCACGCCGGGCAGCCAGAGCGGCAGCCGGTCGATCGTCGACACGAGGTCGAAGACGGCGGCGCGCGGGCGGTCGACGACCAGGGTCTCGAGGAGCTCGATCATCCGCGGAGGATGCCATCTCGAGGCGTCGTCCCGGCGGCGCCGGTCGAGGGAGCCGCCCGACGACATCGCGGCGGCAGGCCGTCGCAGGCCCCGGATGTCGCAGCGCGCTATCACCGCGCGGCGTGCAACGAGGGTGCGATGCCTCGACTCGTGGCTGGGACTGCCTCCGCAGCGCACCGGACCCACCATGCCGACACCGCCGACTCCGGCCGGCGGGCGTGATGACCGTTCGAGGACCCGACGGATGATCCCCAGCTCCGACGACACCACCCTCCGGCCCGGCGACACGCCGGACCCGACCGGCGTCGGCGGTGATCCTGCCCAGCGCACGTTCCGCCGCCTTCGCATGGGCGGCCTGACGATGAGCGAGGCCGGCAACCTCACCGCCCACGTCAAGGGCCTGCATGCCGTGCCCGGAGGTTGGAGCGTCGAGGAGATCGAGCGGCTCCTGTTCGTGCGGGAGATGGTCCGCCAGGGCCGCATGGGTTCCTGAGGCCGCCTGGCCTCCTGATCGCCGTGGCCCCCGCCCGGGGCATGAGGAGGACCGATGGGACCGCGACCGCACCCCAGCGCGGATTCCGTGCCCGCGGGGGGACGCGCGACACGCGACGCGATCCGTGACGTGTGGGGCCCGCGGACGCCCCACTCGGGCTCACCGTCGACATCCTGGCCCGCGCGCGAGGACCTGCGCGTCCTCGACGAGCCCGACCACTGGGTCCACTCGGTGTGCGTGCTGTGCTCGACCGGCTGCGGCCTGGACATCGGCGTCCGTGATGGACGGATGGTGGGCGTCCGGGGCCGGGTCGCGGACCGGGTGAACAAGGGACGCCTGGGACCCAAGGGGCTGCACGGCTGGGAGGCGAACGCGTCCGCCGACCGACTGACGCACCCGCTGATCCGGCGCGGCGGCGAGCTCGTCGAGGCGAGCTGGGACGAGGCGATGGACCTCATCGTCGAACGCTCGCGTGACGGCCAGGGAGCGCTACGGTGCGGGCGGGATCGGCTTCTACGACAGCGGCCAGCTGATGCTCGAGGAGTACTACACGCTCACGGTCGTCGCCGACGCGGGCATCGGCACGTCGCACGTCGACGGCAACACCCGGTTGTGCACGGCCACGGCGGCGTCCGCGCTGATGGAGTCGTTCGGGACGGACGGCGCCCCCGGCTCGTACACGGACTTCGACGTCACCGATGCGCTGTTCATGGTCGGCCACAACATGGCCGCGACCCAGACGGTGCTCTGGGCGCGCGTCCTCGACCGTCTCGAGGGCCCGAACCGCCCGAAGCTCGTGGTCGTCGACCCGCGCGCGACGGTCGCCGCCCGCCGCGCGGATGTGCACCTCCGTCCTCGGCCCGGGACGAACCTCCCGATGCTCAACGGCCTGCTGCGGATCCTGCTGACGCGTGGCTGGATCGACAGCGCCTTCATCGAGGCCCACACGACCGGCATCGAGGAGCTGGTCCGGACGACCGAACCATGGACGCCGCAGCAGGTCGAACGGGTCGCCCGGATCCCGGCCGCGGACCTGGAGGCTGCCGCCGAGATCCTCGGCACGTCACCGACGCTGGTGTCGACGTGCCTCCAGGGCGTCTATCAGTCACTCCAGGCCACGGCGTCGGCGGTCCAGGTGAACAACCTGCACCTCATCCGCGGCCTCATCGGCAAGCCCGGCTGCACCGTGTTCCAGATGAACGGACAGCCCTCCGCCCAGAACACGCGCGAATGCGGCGCGAACGGCGAGTTCGTGGCCTTCCGCAACTGGAACAACCCCGACCATGTCGCCGAGACGGCGCGCGTCTGGAACGTCGAGCCGTCGACGCTCCCGACGTGGACCCCGCCGACCGATGCGATGCGCATCTGGCGCTACTGCGAGACGGGCGCCATCCGGTTCCTCTGGATCATGGCCACGAACCCCGCGGTCTCCTTGCCCGAGCTCGGCCGCATCCACCGGATCCTCGAGGCGGACGAGCCCTTCGTCGTCGTCAGTGACGCCTGGCTCACGGAGACCGCCCGCCGTGCCGACGTGGTGCTGCCGACCGCGATCTGGGGCGAGAAGACGGGCTGCATCACGAATGCCGACCGGACGGTCCATCTCGGCCTCAAGGCGATCGAGCCGCCGGGGGAGGCACGGTCGGATCTCGACATCCTGCTCGACTATGCGCGTCGCATGGACTTCCGCGACAAGGACGGGGCGCCCCTGGTCAAGTGGCACGACCCCGAGTCCGCGTTCGAGGCGTGGAAGGCGTGCTCGAAGGGCCGGCCGTGCGACTACAGCGGGATGTCGTACCCGCTGCTGCTCGAGCACTCGAGCCTCCAGTGGCCCGTCAACGAGCAGTACCCGTCGGGCCGCGAGCGCCTGTACGAGGACGGCGTGTTCAACACGTCGTTCGAGCAGTGCGAGGTGTTCGGCCACGACCTGCTCACCGGGGCGGCGTACGAGCCCAACGAGTACGCCGCGATGGACCCCAGGGGCCGCGCGTGGATCAAGGGCGCCGAGCACGTCCCACCGCCCGAGGAGCCCGACGACGCGTATCCGTTCCTGCTGACGACGGGTCGCGTGACGCACCACTTCCACACGCGCACGAAGACCGGCCGGGCGCCGGCCCTCCAGGCGGCCGCACCCGAACCGTTCGTCGAGCTCGCCGAGGCCGACGCGCGTGACCTGGGCGTCGCGGACGGCGAGGTCGTCGAGGTCGTCTCCCGGCGCGGTCGGATCCGCGTCCCCGCTCGCGTGTCGGGGATCGAGCCGGGCGTCGTGTTCGTCCCGTTCCACTACGGCGACTGGGATGCGCCCGATCGCGACGGCGCCGCGAACGACCTGACCCTCACGGGCTGGGACCCGGTCAGCAAGCAGCCGCACTTCAAGTACGCCGCGGTCCGGATCGAGCGGACGGCGGCCGCCCGCGCGCCGGCGGCGGCACAGCGGACGGGCACCCCGGAGCCCGTCGCATGAGCACGCTCGCACGGACGCGGCCGTCACCCAGGACCGCGTCGCGGCCCTCGCCGAAGCCGGCGCTCACGGGGATCCACGCGCCGGT
Source organism: uncultured Chloroflexia bacterium (assembly GCA_963778025.1). Taxonomy (GTDB): domain Bacteria; phylum Chloroflexota; class Limnocylindria; order Limnocylindrales; family CSP1-4; genus CAVZTA01. The sequence goes on from CAVZTA010000009.1 coordinate 183,571, forward strand.
CGCGCGGGTGCTCGGGAATGTCCGGGGCGCCGAGGAGCAGCTGCGCGACGCCCTCGTGCTCATCAGCGAGCGCCATGAGCGCGACTACGACATCAGCGGGACGTCCGGCCTCCTCGCCGGTTGGTCGTCGCTCCATCTGGAGTGGCTGGAACCGCTGCTGGAGCGGTACGGCCGCGTGCCCAGCGAACGCGCCGAGCAGCTGCGGAGCGCGCTGTTCGCGGGGACGCGCATCGGCGGGATGGGTGCGCTGGACGACCTGCGGGACGTCTCGATCCTCGCGGAGGAGTGCGAGACGTCGTGGACGATCCTGTTCCAGGGCGGCAAGGAGCTCCACGATGAGGAGCTCCTGCGCGTGGCCAGCGACGCCCGCGAGCACGCCAAGCGCACGCTCCGCTGGCTGCGCACGGCCATCGACCACGTCGCCCCCGAGACGCTGGCGGTCGCCGTCGATGCGCCGCGCGAGGCGGCGGCGTCGCTGCCCAAGGCCCCGGATCGGGTCTCGAACATCCCCGACTGGGTGTGGGGGCCGCTCGCCGGCGCGGCGACGCTCGCCGTGGCCGCGGTGTCGTCGCTGCTGGCCGGCACGTCGCTCCTCTTCCCGAGCCTCGGACCGACGGCGGCGCTCGTCGCGACCCAGCCGGCCGCCCCTGCCTCACGCCTGTGGAACGTCCTCGTCGGGCACCTCGGCGGGATCGTCGCCGGCTTCGTCTCCCTCGCCGTGTTCGGCGCGTTGCAGGCACCCACGCTGTTCCGCGAGCAGGTGCTGGACCCGGGGCGTGCCTGGGCGTCGGTGCTGGCGGTCGGCCTGACGATCCTGGCCGGGATCCTGCTGCGCGCGTCCCACCCGCCCGCCGCGGCGACGACCCTGCTGGTGACCCTGGGTGCGATCCAGCGCACGGACCAGGTCGCGGCGCTCGCGATGGGCGTGGTCCTCGTCGGCGTCGTCGGAGAGCTGATCCGGCGCGTCCGGATGGAACGGCTCGCGCCGGCGCAGCGGCATGCGCCTGCGGACGGCGCGATGGCCCGCTGGCTGGGTCAGGGCCGCGGCTCCGTGGAGCATCCGCCCGGCTAGCGCGCGATCGACGCCGCGCCATCCCGACCCCCGGCACCCATCGGAGGAACCTGTGCGATCCAGGAAGCGCCACCTCCTGCACGACTACGCCTGTCGATCGTCGCTGACCGTCGTCTTCCTGGTGACGCTCCTCGGCGGCACGGTGAGCGGCTGGTTCGAGTACGCGAGCGACCAGGCGGCACACGGCCAGCCGGCCACCGTGATCGGCGAGGACGGCTATCTGCCGGTCATCTCCGAGCAGGTGTTCCAGAACTGGCAGTCCGAGTTCCTGGCCCTCGCGACGCTCATCGCCCTCGGCTCGGTCCTCGTCCATCGCGGGAGCCCTGAGTCGAAGGACACGCAGGTGGCGCTCGAGCAGCGGGTCGCCGACCTCAGCGAGCGCATCGACCGGCTCGTGGACGCGCGGACGAGTGCGGAGACGCGACGATGAAGCGGCTCTGGCGCGATTACGGCCTGAGCATCACGCTCGGGCTCCTGTTCCTGGTCTCGTTCGTGGGCCACACCGTCTCGGGGTACTACGAGTACGCCGCCGATCAGCGGGAGCACGGGTCCGAACCCACGATCCTCGGCGACGACGGGTACGGCTGGGTGTGGGCGGAATGGACGCTCCAGAACTGGCAGTCGGAGTTCCTGGAGCTCACCACGTTCGTGGTCCTCTCGAGCTTCCTCATCCACAAGGGCAGCCCGGAGTCCCGGGACGGCGACGACGCGATGCAGGCGACGCTCGAGCGGATCGAGAAGCGTCTCGACGAGCTGGAGCAGCCCGACGGGCCGAAGGACAAGCAGGCAGCCTGACCGGCGCGGGCACTCGGCCGGTCCGCGTCAGCCGCTGGTGGCCGTCAGCGAGCCACCAGCATGATCGATCCGACGGCGAGCGTGAGCAGCATCACCGCCCAGGCCAGCCGGGCCTCGAGGCCGCGCTCCTCGAGCGCCTGATCGTCCCTGTCGTCCCCGGTCGTCCATCGGTCATCCATCGGCCGATGGTGGCCCACGCTGCGTCACGGCCGCGCCGGGTCGGTCGCGGCGCCACCTTGCAGGGAGCCGCCGTCCCGGGGCGCTGCCTCGACGGGCGGCGAGCGCGCTCCTAGCGCGCGGCGAGGAGCATCGCGACGATCGTGTCCTCGGGCAGCGCCGTCCGCCGGCCGACGAGCCGCGCGATGCGCCGGACGTCGCCGCGGGTCCGTGCGAGCGCCTTCGGGTCGAGGCCCGGCCAGAGGGATCGGGCACGCGCGAACAGCGCCTCGATCGACGGATGACGCACCGCCGGCGACGGCCGTACGGCGTCCCGCGGCCCATGACGAAGGATCCGCGCGATGTCGCGCGGCTGACGCGCGAGCCGCATGGCCCCGGCGTGGGGCACCACGATGCGGAGGGATGTCGGGTGGTGTGTCGCGTGCGAGGGCGCGGCCTCGGCCTCCGGGCGGACGATGTCGGCCGATCGGCGGAGGGCGTCCATGGGCACGCTCAGGAGATCCCCGCCAGGACACGCTCCGCGGGTTCCGTCTCCCGGAGCAGCGAACGGGGCCACTCGGTCCGATGGAGGAGCACGAGGCGGCGTTCCAGGCGCCGGACGCGCGCATCGATCGCCCAGTCGTGACTGTCGGGATCGCTCTCGTCGCGCAGCTCGATCGCGGTGACCAGCTCGTCAAGGAGGGTCGCGAGATCGTCGGTCAGGTCCATCGGCAAACCCTCCACGCGGGGGCGCGGCGTGGGGGTCCTTCCTCTTACCGTTTCGAAGTCGCACCCCGGCCGGGCCATAACCCTAGCCCCCTGCGCATTACAGACGCATCACAACACGGGGTGATGTGCGTTCGCCGTCCGGTTGGCGCCGGCCGCTGGAGGACCGGCTGACCGATGCGCCTGGCCGGGGCGGCATCGCCGCGACATCGCGATGCGCGGCTGGGAGGCGCGCGTGCAATGCGTCGCCCGCGACGCTGTCCCTGGACCCGAGCGCCACTCCCCAGGAGGACCCGTCATGGGTGACACCCGGTTCGCCGCCTCGGATCTCGCCGAGGTCGCGACGATGCTCCGCGACATCGACATCTGCATGCTCGTCACGCGGGCCGAAGGCCGGCTGCGCGGCCGGCCGATGTCCAACAACGGCGCCGTCGAGTACGACGGTGACAGCTGGTTCTTCACGCTCCGCGACACACCCAAGGTCCGGGAGCTCACGGCCGATGACCGCATCGAGCTCGCGTACGTCGCGACGGCGTCGGGCCAGTGGATCTCGATCGAAGGCCGCGCCAGCATCGAGGACGACGCCGAGCGCAAGCGCGCGCTCTGGATGGACGACCTGGCACGCTGGTTCCCGGACGGTCCCGACGATCCCGAGGTCGTCCTCATCAAGGCGAGCGCGGACCGGATCCATGCCTGGACCGGCGACGGCGAGGTGGTGCTGGAGCCGGGCCAGCCGCTGATGCGCGTCCCGGCCTGACGCGCAAGGGCTCCGGCGTCCTGCGGATGCCGGAGCCCGATCCATGTCGCGACCCGCCGCCGGGTCACGCCCCGCGGAGGGCCTCCCGAGCCGCTCGCCGGATCGCGAGCAGATCGAGGGTCATCGCCGGTTCAGGCGGGGACGTTCAGCTCCTGCTGCGCGGTCCGCTTCCGCGCTTCCATCCGGGCGCCCAGGTCCTCGAGCTCGGCCTTGTCGAACACCGAGCGGGCGGTCTTGAACATCTCGCCCTCCTCCTCCTCGATGTGGTGCTCGATGTTCTCCTTCATGACGATGGCCTTGGCGCCCCAGGACTCGTCCTCGACGTCGAGCGATTCCAGCTCGCCCATGAGCAGGTCGACGACGTGGTGCTCCTCGAAGCCCTCGAGCACGATGTCCTTCGCCTTGGGATGGTTCTTCAGCTCGGGGTAGAAGATCTCCTCCTCGATCGTCTCGTGCACCGCCAGCTCGCCCTTGATCGTGGCGAACAGCTCCTGGCGGGTCTTGACGCCCCGCTCGGTCGTCTTCTCCAACTGGGCCAGCAGTCCCTTGACCTTCTCATGGTCGGACTTGAGTAAGGCAAGCGCATCCACGGGGCATCCTCCTCGATTGATCGGTGGCTCGATGGTCGGGTGGCCAGCGCCGCGGCGGCGTTGCGTCCCGCGACCCGCGTCTTGCGGCTCCATCGCGACCCAGGCGTGACGGACCGCTGTGATGCGGATGCGATGTCGCCTCGTGTCTGCTTGACCCGCGCACGAGGCGCCGATGGCTCGATGCTGCCGCCACGGGCGCCCCGCCCGAACAGGAGGACCGTCATCCCGAACCGCCGCCCGGACGCCGTCAGCGCGACGGTGCCCGAATCGACCACGCGCCCCGACACCGAGACTGCCCGTGCCGGCGTCCGGCTGCTTCCGCGACCGCCGCGTCCGGACGCGCGCGATGTGCGGCGCGACCGCGGGCTGGCGATCGTCCGGGCGAGCCTCGAGGCCTACTGGCGGGGCGAACGCTCGGTCGCGGCCGCTCGCTGGGATCCCGACATCGTGTGGCGCGTCGCCGGCGATGGGCCGCTGAGCGGCGAGCACCAGGGCGCGGGCGCCGTGTTCGCGTATCGCCAGCGGCTGGTGCGGGCGAGCGGGCACTCGTGGCGCCAGCACCTCATCGCGCTCGACGGCGACGAGGCGATCGTCTCGGCCCACGTGCGCACGACGGCGCAGCGCCGCGGGCGCCATCTGGACATCCCGACGCTCCTGCTCTGCGAGGTCGGTGTCCTGGGCATCCGGCGGGTGACCGAGCTGCCCGGCGATCAGGAGGCGTGGGACCAGTTCTGGTCCTGACGGCAGCGGACGCCTGAGCGGCCCCGCCGTCCCCGAAGCGCTCGCTACGCTATGCCGCGGTGCGCATCGCCGAGGACGTCTTTCGCCACACCGACACGACGCACGTCTACCTGATCCGGCGGGGTCGCGACGCGATCGCCATCGACTTCGGCGACGGATCGGTCCTCGACCGGCTCGGCGACTTCGGGATCGACCGGATCACCGATGTGCTGATGACGCATCACCACCGCGATTCCGCGCAGGGATCGCCGCGTGCCGTCGAGGCCGGCATCCGGATCCACGTCCCCCAGACCGAGCAGGACCTGTTCGCGCATGTCGGCGAGCACTGGCAGGCGCGACCCCTCGAGCGGATCTACGACCTGCGCGAGGACCGGTTCTCGCTGCTCGACGATGTCCCCGTGGCGGGCGTGGTGCTGGACTACCGGACGGTGAGCTACGGCGGGGTCGACGTCCTCACCCTGCCCACGCCCGGGCACACGCCCGGCTCGGTGAGCTACCTCGTCGAGGCCGGCGGCCGGCGGCTCGCGTTCGTGGGCGACCTGCTGGCGGGTCCCGGACAGGTGCCGTCGCTCGCCGCGACGCAGTGGACCTACACGGGCATCGAGGGCCTGGGCGCCACGATCCTGAGCGGCCTCGAGCTGCTGGACCACGCGCCCGACATCGTGCTCCCCGCGCATGGCGATCCGATGGACCCACCCGCCGACGGGATCCGCCTGCTCAACCGTCGCCTCCAGGCCCTCATCGACCTGCGCTCCCCGGACTGGCGCCTGAGCGAGCTGCGGGACCGGCCGTACCTCGAGCTGTCGCGCCACCTCCTGCGCAACCGCACGAGCGTCTCGAACAGCTACGTCCTCCTGTCCGAGACGGGCAACGCCCTCGTCATCGACTACGGCTACGACTTCACGACCGGTCTGCCCGACGGGACGGATCGGAGCTCCCGCCGGCCATGGCTGTACACGTTGCCCGCGCTCAGGCAGCAGTTCGGGGTCGATCGCGTGGAGGTGGCGATCCCGACCCACTACCACGACGACCACGTCGCGGGGTTCAACCTCCTGCGCGACGTGGAAGGCACGGAGGTCTGGTCGCCGGACGACATGACCGACCTGTTCCGGCATCCCCGCCGCTACGACCTGCCGTGCCTGTGGTACGACCCCATCGGGGTGGACCGCGAGCTCCGGTACGGCGAACCGTTCACCTGGCACGAGTACGAGCTGCGGCTCCATCCGCTCCACGGGCACACGCTGTTCGCGTGCGCCATCGAGGTCGACGTGGACGGCCGCAAGGTCCTCGCGACGGGCGATCAGCAGTCGGGCCGCTGGGTCGACGCCGAGCTGCCGGAATACCTCAACTACCAGTACCGGAACGGGTTCCGGTTCGGCGACTTCGAGGACAGCGCGGCGCTCTATCGACGCCTGAAGCCGGACCTCGTCATCAGCGGCCACTGGCAGCCCCGGCCCGTCACCGAGGAGTGGCTCGGCGCGCTCGAGTTCCAGGGCGCGGAGCTTGCCCGGCTGCATCGTGAGCTGCTGCCGCTGGGGGAGGGCGCGCTCGACGCGACCGGCTACGTCGCGCGCATCGAGCCGTATCGGTCCAGGCTGGCGGTCGGGGAGGTGCTCACCATCGAGGTGATCGTGCGCAATCCGTTCCCGCGCGCGGCGCAGGCCTTCGTCGGGCTCGTCGTGCCCGACGGCTGGGCGGTCGATCCCACGAGCGTGCCCGTCGAGCTGCCCCCGGATGGCGAGGCGACGCTGCGGGCGACGATCCGGCCCGCCGCCCGGGCCGTCCGTCGCGCTCGGATCGCGGCGGACGTGACGATCGACGAACGCCGCTTCGGCCAGCACGCGGAGGCGCTCGTCGACATCGGTTGACGGCGTGCCGCTGCGGCCGCTGCGATGCAACTGTGATGCGCCGCGCGGGGGTCACGCCGTCGCGCTTACGGCGGCGCGCTGACAGTCGATCCGTTCGGCCGTGGTCGGTCGCGCGCCCGCTGCCACCGCCCCACCGCCGTCACGGCGCGACCTCCTGGCGCGCCGGAGGAGGACCGATGCCCGTACGCCGCCCCGCGGCTCTCGCCGCGACCCTTGCGCTCACCCTCGTCGTGACGGCCTGCGGCGGAGGAGGCGGCACGCCTGCCCCGGCCTCAGGCGGGTCCAGCGCCGCGCCGAGCGGCGCATCGCCCAGCACCGGCAGCGAGTCGCCCAGCGCGAGCGGCGGCGGCAGCGCGAGTGCCAGCGCCGCCGGCAACGCCGACATCAGCGGGACGCTCCTGGTCGGCGCGAAGTACGGCTGCAAGCCGATCCCGTGCACGCCGTCCGGTGAGGGCGCCGCGGACGAGATCGCGACGACCCGCTATGACGTCTTCGCGAAGCAGTACCCGGACGTCTCGGTCGAGTTCACCGAGGCCGACTTCGACGCCCAGGCCTTCCTGACCGCGGTCGCCGCGGGCAACCCGCCCGACGTCGTTCGCATGGACCGCGCGATCGTCGGCACGTACGTCGCCGAGGGCGCGCTCGAGCCGCTGGGCGACTGCATCTCCAAGATGGGCATCGACATGTCCCAGTACCGCGAGCCGGCGGTGAATGGCGTGACCATCGACGGCCAGGTCTACGGGATCCCGGAGTTCTACGACAGCCGGATCATCCTGATCAACGACTCCGCGGTCCAGGACGCCGGACTCACGCGCGGCCGACATCGACACGACCGATTGGGACAAGCTCAAGGACGTCAACGCCAAGCTGTACAAGAAGGACGGCGACAAGCTGGCGCGCATCGGGTTCGACCCCAAGCTGCCCGAGTTCCTGCCGCTGTGGGCCAAGGCCAACGGCGCCAGCATCATCTCCGACGACGGGAAGACCGCGCAGCTGAACGACCCGAAGGTCGCGGAAGCGCTGACCTACGCCGCGTCGCTGATCACCGACAACACGACCGCCGCCGACTTCCTCGACTTCCGCGGCAACGGCCCGGGCGGCAAGGACTTCTTCGGGCCGGACAACCAGTTCAAGGAAGACACCCTCGGCGCGATGCCGATGGAGCAGTGGTACCTCAACGTCCTGGCCAGCAACACGCCGGACGAGAAGATCGACTTCGCGCCGTTCAAGGACCGCCAGGGCAACCCGATCAGCTTCTCCGGCGGGTCGGCATGGGTCATCCCGGCGTCCGCGAAGAACAAGGACGCGGCGTGCGAGTTCATGCGGGTCATCACGCTCCCCGACTCCTGGTACGCCGCGGCCAAGGTCCGCGCCGACAAGCGCGCGGCCGACAAGGAGCCGTTCACCGGCGTCTTCACCGGCAACAAGCTGGCCGACGACAAGATCTTCGGCGACGGCGGACTGGTGACCGAGGAGAGCGCGGGCGCGTACTACCCGGGCGTCCAGCTCGTGCAGCAGACGGCCGACGTCGCCTTCTCGCTGCCGCCCATCCCGGCGGCCGAGGAGTTCACCCGGATCTGGCAGGAGGCCGTCCAGAAGGTCCTCAACGACAAGGCCGACGCGACGGCGACGCTGCAGGCGGCCAACCAGGAAGCCCAGGACGCCATCGACTCGGCGGCCCAGTAAGCACACGCGGAGGGCGCCGGCACGATGACCGCGACCGGCGCCACCGCCCCCACCCGGCGGCGGTGGCGCGTCTCCCAGGAGACCCGCTGGGCGTACATCTTCCTGCTGCCGTGGATCATCGGCACCGTGATCTTCACGGCCGGCCCGATGCTCGCCAGCCTCGTCCTGTCGTTCACCCGCTACAACGTGATCCGGCCGCCGCAGTTCACCGGGCTGCGCAACTACGAGCTGATGCTCAACGACCGGCACATCCCGCAGGCGCTGTTCAACACCGCGTTCTTCGCGATCCTCCACGTGCCCGGCGTGATCATCATCTCGCTCCTGCTCGCGATGATGCTGCTGCGCGTGGGGCGCGCGTCCGGGTTCTTCCGGACCGCCTTCTACCTGCCCAACGTGACGCCCGCCGTGGCGGTGGGCACGCTGTTCCTGCTCCTGCTCGCCGGCGGCGGGCTGCTCAATCGCGCGCTCGGCGCGGTCGGCATCGACGGCCCCAACTGGCTGACCGATCCCGGCTGGGTGAAGCCGGGCATCGTGATCATGTCGCTCTGGACACTCGGCAGCACGGTGGTGATCTACTTCGCGGCGCTTCGGAACGTGCCGCTCGAGTTGTACGAGGCCGCCAGGCTGGACGGCGCGAACGGCTGGCAGACATTCAAGAGCATCACCGTGCCGTTCATCAGCGGCGCGATCTTCTTCACGGTGATCGTCAACACGATCGCGTCGCTCCAGATCTTCGCCGAAGTGTTCACGATGTTCTTCGGCTCGCGCAGCGGACCCGCTCAGGACGCCGCGCTGTTCTACACGATCTACCTGTTCCAGAAGGCGTTCCAGGATCTGGACATGGGCTACGCATCCGCGATGGCCTGGCTGCTGTTCGTGATCATCCTGATCATCACCCTCATCCAGGTCCGGATGAGCCGCCGGTTCGTGTTCTATGCGGGTGATTCGCGATGACCCTCCAGCAGAGTGGGGTCGGTGGCGCACCGCCGCCCGCAGCCGTCGCCCGGTCAGCCGCCCCGGCGCGGGCGATCGAAGCGCCGACCCAGGGCAGTGCCGCACGACGGCTGATCCTGCGGGTCGTCTTCATCGGCGGTCTCGTGTTCATGACGCTCGTCTTCGTCTTCCCGTTCATCTGGCTGGTCAGCGCATCGCTGAAGACCCGCTCCGATGTGTTCTCGAACGATCTGTTCACGTTCCCGCTGCACTTCGAGAACTACGGCAACGTGTTCCAGGTCGCACCCGTCGCGAACTGGTTCCTGAACAGCATCCTCGTCTCGGTGCTGGCCGCCGTCGCGGTGACGATCAGCTCGGCCCTCGTGGCCTTCGCGTTCGCCTACTTCCGCTTCCCGGGCCGGAACATCCTGTTCGGCATCGTCCTCGCCAGCATGATGTTGCCGGGCGCCGTCCTGATGATCCCCACGTTCCTCATCTGGAACGCGCTGGGCCAGGTCAACTCGCCGCTGTTCACGCCACTCTGGGCGGGCAACCTGTTCGGCTCGGCGTTCTACATCTTCATGCTTCGCCAGTTCTTCCTGGGACTGCCTCGCGAGCTGTTCGAGGCCGCGCGAGTCGACGGCGCGAGCTATCCGCGGATGTTCTGGAGCGTGGCCATGCCGCTCACCCGGGCGGCGCTCATCGTGGTCCTCATCTTCGAGCTGAAGGCGAGCTGGACCGACCTGATGAAGCCGCTGATCTTCATCCGGGACATCGACCTGTTCACGCTTCCGCGTGGCCTGACGTACCTGGTGAGCCTGTACAACCCACAGACGGGCGGCGAGGGCCAGTTCCAGCTGGTGATGGCGGCGAGCGTCATCATCACGCTCCCGATGATCGTCGTGTTCTTCCTCGCCCAGCGGTTCTTCATCGAGGGCATCGCGACCACGGGCTCGAAGGGCTGACCCGCGCGTGACGCGCCGCAGCGTCGCGCTGGCCGATGGCTGGAGCGTGAAGGGCTACCTGTCGACCGATGCCGCCGTCGAGGCGGCCGCGCATGCCTGGGATGGCGAGGGCTGGCTCCCGGCCCGGGTGCCGGGCTCGATCGCCCACGACGTGTGGCAGGCGGGCGAGGCGCCCTCGCCCTACCACGAGCGGGACAGCCTGGCCCTCGAGTGGGTCGCGCAGCGGGCGTGGCGGTACCGGCGCGCGATCACGGTGCCGTCGCTCGCCGGAGGCGAGGCGGCGTGGCTCCGGTTCGCGGGCGTCGACCACGCGGCGACGGTGCTCCTGGATGGTGAGGTCGTCGCGCAGCACGAGGGGATGTTCGTGCCGTTCGAGGTGCCGCTGCCGGCGCCCGGTGCGGCCATCGGCTGGACGTCGTCGTGGCGCCGGCGCCCGAGTCCGAGTCGCAGGTGGGGCGCACGAGCCGCGTGCGGATCCACAAGAGCCGGATGTCGTACGGCTGGGACTTCTGCCCGCGACTGATCCACCAGGGGATCTGGCGGCCCGTGACGCTGGAGACCGGGGGACCGTGGCGGCTCATCGACGTGTGGGCTCGGCCGTCGTGGGTCGACGCGGCGGGCGGGGACGCCCGCCTCACGGTGAGGTTGACGGTCGATCCGGTCCCGGTCGGTGGGCGGCTCACGCTGACCCTGCGCGATGGGGAGCGCGCGGTGGCTGCCGCGACGACGGCGACCGGGTCCAGCCAGGTCGAGATCACGATGGACGTCCCGTCGCCGCGTCCATGGCGGGTGAACGGGACTGGCGAGGCGGTCGTCCATCGGTTGGCCGTCGAGCTCCTGGGCGCCGAGGATGCGGTGCTCGACCGCCGCATCGTCCCGGTCGGCTTCCGCACGGCGCGCCTCGTCGCGAACGAGGGAGCCGCCGCCGGCGCGCGTGGCTACACGCTCGAGGTCGACGGTCGCCGGCGGCCGATCACGGGCTGGAACTGGACGCCGCTCGACGTCTTCCATGGCGTCCCGCGGCCGGCACACCTCGAGCACCTCATCCGGCTCGCGCGCGACGCGCACGTGAACGTGCTGCGCGTGTGGGGCGGTGGCCTGATCGAGGACGAGGCGTTCTACGACGCCTGCGATCGCGCCGGGCATCCTCGTCTGGCAGGAGCTGAGCCAGTCGAGCTCGGGCATCGAGAGCGTGCCCGCCTCCGACCCCTCGTTCGTCGAGCTGATGGCGGCCGAGGCGCGGGCCATCGTCCCGCTCCGGCGGAACCATCCGTCGCTGCTGCTCTGGTGCGGCGGCAACGAGCTCGCCGACGACCGGCCGCTGGACGAGGCGCGCTCGCCGGTGCTGGCGGCGCTGCGGGACGTCGTGACCGAGCTGGATCCCGACCGCGCCTGGCTGCCGACCTCGCCATCCGGCCCCACGTTCCACAACCGGCTCGACGAGATCCGCCGCGATCCCGACGGCCAGTGGGACGTGCACGGCCCGTGGGAGCATCAGGGCCTGATCGATCACAACGCGCTCTATGACGCGGGCACGTCGCTCCTGGCCAGCGAGTTCGGCGTCGAGGGCATGGCCAACCGCCGGCTGCACGAGGCGCTCATCGATCCGCCCCACCGCTGGCCGGCGTCACGCTCGAATCCCGTCTATCGGCACCTGGGTGACTGGTGGAACGACGAACCGCTCGTCCAGGCGGCGTTCGGTGGCGGGATCGACGACCTCGACACCCTCCGTCGCGCGAGCCAGCAGCTGCAGGCCGACGGGTTGCGCTACGCGGTCGAGGCGAACCGGCGGCGGTGGCCGCGCAGCGCGGGGACCCTGCCGTGGCAGCTCAACGAGTCGTTCCCGAACGCCTGGTGCACGACCGCGGTGGACCACCGGGGCGACCCAAAGCCGGCGTACTTCGGCGTCGCGCGGGCCTACCGGCCGGTCCATGTGTGCGCGCGGTTCGCACGCTGGGCGTGGGCCGGGGCGGGGCCGTTCCACGCCGAGGTCTGGGCGTGGTCGGTGCTGGAGCCGGCCGGCGGGCTGCGCGCCGAGGCCACGGTCCGCACGCTGGACGGCGACGCGCTCGCGGCCGAGACGTGGCGGGTCGACCTGCCCGACGACCGGCCGCGCTGCGCGGGCGTGCTGGAGGCGGTGGTGCCGGAGGCGCTGGTCCTGCTCGACCTGCGACTCGCCGGTGACGACGCGGTCCTCGCGACGAACCGGTATCTCGTGTCCGGGACGTCCGACCTGGCGCCGCTGCGATCCCTGGGACCGGCCGATGTCGACGTGGCGGTCGCGCGGTCGTCGGACGCGTGGCGACTGACCCTCGGCCACCGCGGCGGGCCGGCCGCCGTCGGGCTCATGGTCGACGACGACCGGCCGTTCGCGGCTCCGGGCTGGGCCGAGGCGGACGACGGCTGGTTCGACCTCCTGCCCGGTGAGGTCCGCGAGATGACCGTCCGCTGGGCCGATGCGCCGGCCGACGGCCGGCGGCTGCGCGTCCACGGCTGGAACGTCGATGTCGTCGTCGACTGAGACGGCCGCCGTCCCGGCGGATCCGCGAGCGACGGGCTGGGCCGTGCCGGGGACGGAGGGCGGCGTCGTCCTGCCGTGGGTCGTGTTCGTCATCGGCGAGGACGGACCGATGGCGATGCTGCCGCCGGCCGACGTGCGCGACCTGGGCGGCGGCGCGTGGGAGCTGCACGCCGCCGACGACCGCTTCGACGGCGTCCAGCGCTGGTCCCCGCCGGATGCGGCGAACGGGCGCGATGTCGAGGTCGCGCTGACATGGCGGGGCGCGGAGCCCGCGATGCTCTCACTCGCCTTCACGCTGCTGCTCGAACCCGCCGACGACCCGTGGTTCCTCATCCCGGGCCTGTTCTACGGATCGAACGGCCCGCCCGATCCGGACCTGCACTACCCGCGGTTCGCGAAGGGCGCGTGGGACGCGGCGACGATGACCGCGGCGCGCTGGGCGTTCCGGGCGGATCGCGCCGCCACCCCGGTCGTCCTCGCATCCGACGGGCGGCGCAGCGTGGCCCTGGCGATCGACGAGACGACGCCGCTGGGCCTGTCGGCGGTGTCGTTCGGGGCGGACGACGCATCCACGGGCATCGGCTGGTTCGCGCCGTACCACGAGCAACCATGGGTGTACGACGGCGGCCCGGTGGCGCATCCCGGTGGGCCGACGTTCCGGCGCTGGGTCCCCGGGGAGCGGCAGTCGGTCATGTGTCGGGTGTACGTCGCCGGTCCGGAGCCGCGGGCGTTCGTCCCGATCGTGCGGGACCTGCACGCGCGGAGCGGGGCCCGGGACGCGGCGGCGTCGCTGGACATCCCGGATCTCCCGACGACCGCGTCCCTCGCCGCGCGAAGGGCTGCTGCGCTGGCATCGTTCGCCCGACCGGCCGCTCCTGCTCGAGACCGCCGCGTTCGAGCGCGGCCCCGGCCCCGCGGCGCCCGGTGCGCTTCCCGACGACCGGCGGGCGATGCACGTCGCCTGGCTGAGCGGGGCGCCCGCGGCCTCCGCATTGCTGCGCCATGGCCGCCGGACGAACGACGACGCGGCGGTGGCGACGGGTGTCGCCGTCCTCGACGCGATCTGCGGCAACCTCGCGCCGGCCGGGACGTTCTGGGGCCAGTGGACGTCCGACCGCGGCTGGACCAAGGGCTGGACGCCCGGCCCGAACGCGCTCCACGCGCGGACGTTGGGCGAGGCGACGCTGTTCGTCGCCCGAGCGGCGGTCCGCGAACGGACCTCCGGTCACGAACACGCCGCGTGGCTCGCCGCGGTGCGCTCGAACAGCGAGGCCGCGGTCCTCCGCCAGCGCGACGACGGACGCCTCCCGGCGGCCATCGACGGTGTCACCGGCGAGCCGCTGGGCTGGGACGGGGACGCGGGACTCGCGTGGGTGCCGGCGCTGCTCGCCGGCGCTGAGCTCGTCGATCGGCCGCTGTGGCGCGAGGCGGCCGCACGCGCCGGGGAGGCCTACGCGCGGGACGTCGAGGCCGCGTTCCTGCACGGCGCGCCGGAGGACGTGGGCCTCGCGCCCAGCTCCGAGGACGGCTACGTCGCGGTCATGGCCTACGCGGCGCTGGCCGCCGCCGCGACCGACGACGCCACGCGGGCGCGCTGGCAGGGGATCGCGCTCCTCGCCGCCGAGTGGTCACTCACGTTCCGCTATACGTACGACGTCACCTTCGACCCGGCGACCACGCTCGGCGCCGCGGGCTTCCGGACGCGCGGGCTCGACCAGGCCTCGGTCGCCAACCAGCACCTGCACGTCTACGGGCTGATCTGCCTGCCGGAGCTCCGGGCGCTGGCTCGCGCCACCGACGACCCGTCCCTCGCCGCCCGCGCGCGTGAGCACCTCGAGGCCGCGCGGCAGACGCTCGTCACGGTCGACGGGCAGTGGAACGGGCTGCGCGGCATGGCGGCGGAGCGCTTCTACCAGACCTCGTGCTTCGGGCCGAAGGGCGCGATCGGCGCGCTGTCGCATGCGTGGTGCCTGGGGCTGTTGCTGGACGCGGCCGAGGCCGCGATGGAGGAGGACAGCGATGACCGGTGACCATCGCCTGGGGCCGTGGCGGCTCGCGCCGAACCGGGTCGAGCGCTTCTACCGCGGCGGCGCCCTTCTCGATGCGTTCCGGGCCGGACGGCTGGCGCCTGATCCGGGTGCCCTGGACGGGACGCGGCCCGAGGACTGGCTGGGCTCGGCGACGCGGAGCTGGACGCCGGCCGGCCACGACCCGACCGACGAGGGCCTGAGCCATGTCGAGATCGATGGGCGCGACCGCACGGTCGAGGAGCTCCTCGAGGAGGATCCGGAGCTCGTCGCGGGTCGCGCGCTCGTCGAGCGTGTCGGCCGGCCGACGGTCGGTGTCCTCGTCAAGCTGCTCGATCCGGCGGAGCGGCTGCCGGTCCACGCGCACCCGACACGGGCGTTCGCGCGGCAGCACCTCGACTCGTTCTTCGGCAAGACCGAGGCGTGGATCATCCTCGCGACGCGGGCGACGACCGACGGGCCGGCGCCGGCCCTCCGTCTCGGGTTCCGGCGTGACGTCGCGCCCGAGGAGCTGCGCGCGTGGATCGACGAGGAGCGTTCCGAGGCCCTGCTCGACGCGATGCACGAGGTGCCGGCACGCCCCGGCGACGCGTGGCTCGTCCCGGCCGGCACGCCGCACGCCATCGGTGCCGGCGTGTTCATCGCCGAGGTCCAGGAGCCCACCGACTTCTCGATCGTGGCCGAGACGCGGGGCTTTCCGATCGACCGCCGCGCTGCTTCGCTGGGGCTCGGGTGGGACGTGATGCTGGGGGCGTTGACGACCCGCGCCCTCGCCGACGACGCGCTCCGGGCGCTGCGCTACGTGCCCGGGCCGCCGCCCATCGCCGGCGCGCTGCCCCGGGCACGCCTGCTCCCGAATGCCGCCGACCCGTTCTTCCGCGCCGAGCGCTGGACGGTCGTCGGGCGGTCCCTGGCGGTCGACGAACCCGCGTACCTCGTCGCGATCGTCACGCGCGGCGAGGGGCGCGTCACGGTCGAGCGAGGCGGCTCGATGGACGTGGGCGTCGGATCCACGTTCGCCGTCCCCGCGGCGGGGCTGCGCGGGCTTCGGATCGAGGCCACGACCCTGGAGCTGATCGCCTGCCGCCCGCCACAGCCGACCGTGCTCGAGGGCGACGCCGGATGACGCCGCTGCGCTTCCCCGACGGCTTCCTGTTCGGCGCCTCCACATCGGCGTACCAGATCGAGGGCGCCGTGGCGGAGGATGGGCGCGGGCCGTCGATCTGGGACACGTTCTGCCAGGGCGGGGGACATGTCGCGAACGGCGACAGGGCCGACGTCACGGCCGATCACTACCACCGCTGGCGCGAGGACCTCGCGCTGATGGCCGAGATCGGGCTCCGCGAGTACCACGGCTCGATCGCCTGGCCGCGGGTCCTGCCCGGCGGTCGCACGCCGGTGAACCCCCGCGGCCTCGCCTTCTACGACGCGCTCGTCGACGGCCTGCTCGGCGCCGGGATCTCGCCCGCGTTCACGCTCTACCACTGGGACCTGCCGCAGGCGCTCGACGACGAGGGTGGCTGGCTGGCGCGCTCGACCGCCGAAGCGTTCGCCGAGTACGCCCGGATCTGCTTCGACGCGCTGGGCGATCGTGTCGCGATCTGGTACACGATCAACGAGCCGTGGGTCGTGGCGACGCTCGGCTATCGGCTGGGCCTCCACGCGCCCGGCCACCGTGACCTGCGCGAGGCGTTCGTGGCGAGTCATCACCAGCTCGTGGCCCATGGCCTCGCCGTCGGGGCGTTCCGCGCGAGCGGCGCCCGCGGGCGCATCGGTCCCGCGCCCAACCTCCTGCCGACGTATCCAGCGACCGACTCGGGCGACGACGCGGCGGCGGCGATCGGCTCGGATGGCTACACCAACCGCTGGTTCCTCGACCCGCTGTTCCGGGGCGGCTACCCCGACGACACCCGGGAGCTCGTCGAGCGCCTCACCGGTCCGATGGACTACGAGCTGCCCGGCGATCCGGCGCTGATCGCCCAGCCCATCGACCTGCTCGGCATCAACTACTACAGCCGCCGGGTCGTCCGGGCCGGCGAGGGCGACACGTTCCCGTGGACCGTCGTCCCGGCGTCGTCGGCCGTCCCGACCACCGATGCCGGCTGGGAGATCGTCCCGGACAGCCTGGTCGACGTGCTCACGCGCGTGAAACGCGACTACGGTGCGATCCCCCTCCATGTGACCGAGAACGGTGCCGTCTACCTCGACCGGCCCGGGCCCGATGGCCGCATCGCGGATACCGGTCGTCGCCGCTTCCTGCGGGACCACCTCGTCGCCGCGCACCGGGCGATCGAGGCCGGGGTGCCGCTGGAGGGCTACGACCACTGGTCGCTGCTCGACAACTTCGAGTGGGCGGATGGCTTCCGGCCGCGCTACGGACTGATCGACGTCGACTACCCGACGGGCCGGCGGCTGATCAAGGAGAGTGGTCGCGACTACGCGGCGATCATCGCCGCGAACGCCGTCGACCCCGACGCGGAGCCGTGGGGACCCGAGGCCGGCGCGGGCACGATGCGCCGGCCGGTGGGCGCGGGTTCGCTCGTCGGGGCGATGGCCGGCGCGCCAGGAGGCGGGCTGATGGACGTCGACCCGGAGGTCATCTGCCTCGGCCACGCCACGCTCGACGCGATCGTCGTCGTGCCCAGGCTGCCCGGACGGGACGAGCGCGTCCCGGCCGACGACGGCGCACTCGGTGGCGGCGGTCCGGCGGCCACCGCGGCCGTATCCCTGGCCCGTCTGGGCATCCCGGTGGCGTTCGCCGGCCGCGTGGGGGACGACGTCACGGGGCACTGGATCCGCGACGGTCTGGCCGACGAGGGGGTCGATGTGCGCGATCTCGCCACCGCGCCCGGCACGTCGCCGCTCACGGTCGTGCTGGTCGGGCCCGCCGGCCGCCGGACGCTGTTGCCGACCGCGGGGACGATGGCCGGGCCGGCGCTCGACGCGCTGGCCGGCGAACCCGCGTTCCTCGCCCGGTGCCGCGCCGCCCGCTGGCTGCACGTCGACCACATCGGGATCCGGGCCGTCCCGGCGCTCCGCGCGGCCGGCGTGACGACGCCCGTGTCCTACGACGGCGGCAATCACGTCCCGGATGTGCCGCTCGCCGACGTCACGCTGTATGCGCCCACCGACGCGGCACTCGCGGAGCGGTATCCCGGCCGCTCGCTGGCCGATGCGCTGGTCGCGGCGCTCCACGAGGGCCCGGCGATCGCGGTCGCCACGCGCGGGAGCCACGGCGCGATCGCCGCCGAGCGCGTCGACGGCGACATCCGGATCCATCGCGTGCCGGCGCCGGCGGGCGGGCCCATCGTGAGCACGCTCGGAGCGGGTGACGTGTTCCACGGCGCGCTGCTCGCCGCGCTCGTCGAGGGCCGGTCGCTCGAGGAGGCGTTGCGCTGGGCGACGACCGCGGCGACGGCGGCATGCGGAGCGCTCGACGGCCGGTCGGCGATCCCCGAGCGCGCCCGCCTGGCCGAGCTCCTCGCCGGGCCCGAGGTGGCCGATGGCGTCGCCGGCTGACGCGCTGGCAGCGCTGCGGCGGCCGAGTGGCGCGTTCGCGATGGTCGCGCTGGATCAGCGAGAGTCGCTCCGGGCGATGCTCCGCGAGGCGCGCGGCTCGGCGGGCGACGACGAAGCGGTCGCCACGTTCAAGATCGCTGCCGCCCGGGCGTTGACGCCGGAGGCCTCGGCGGTGCTGCTGGACCTCGAGACCGGGCTGACGCCCGTACGGGACGCCGCGGCCATCGCGCCCGGCTGCGCCCTGATCGTCGCGGCGGACGCGCTGACGCAGGAGCGCGGTGGACCCGTGGACGACACCCGCGGTCGACGAGGCGACCTTCGACGACCCGCGGGCGGCGGACGCGGACGCGTTCAAGCTGCTCGTGATCTGGCGCCCCGATCGTGGCGCCGCCGAGCGCGCGGCGGTCGTCCGGCGCTTCCTCGAGCGCTGTCGGGAGCGAGGCCGGCCGGGCCTCGTGGAGGGCGTGGTCCGCCGCCCGGTCGATGCCGGCGACGCCTGGGATCACGCCGCGGCGGTCGTGGCCTGCGCCGAGGAGCTGGGCGCGTTCGGGCCGGACATCTACAAGGCGGAGGTCCCGACGCTCGGCGCGGGCACGGACGAGGAGATCACCGACGCGTCGAGGCGGATCAGCGACGTCCTGGCCTGTCCCGTGGGTGGTGCTCTCGAACGGCACGCCGCGGGAGCGGTTCGACGACGCGGCGGTCGCGGCCTGTCGCGGAGGGGCGTCGGGGTTCCTGGCCGGGCGGGCGCTCTGGAGCGGGTTCCTCGGCCTCGCGGACCCGACGGCGGCCCTCGAGGCGGTCGGCCGGCCGCGGCTCCGGACGCTCGCGGCGCGCGTCGACGAGGTCGTCGGCGGCATCGGCGCGGTCGATGCAGGCCGGCGTGTGACGTTCATCCACACCGTCGGGTCGCTCGAGCCGGTGTTCGGGGCGCTCGCCGCCGAGCTCCTGCCCGGGACGGCGGTCGAGCACGTGGTCGACGAAGGGCTGCTGGCCGAGGCGATCGCCGCTGGACGGGTCCCCGAGACGACCGCCGCGCGTCTCGAGCGGCGGGTCGGCGAGGCGAGACGCGGCGGCTCGGACCTCGTCGTCGTGACCTGCTCCTCGATGGGCCCGGCGGTCGACGCGATCGTCGAACGGACCGGCTGGCCGGTGATGCGCGTCGATGCGGCGATGGTCGACCGGGCGCTCGACCTCGGTCCTCGGATCGGCGTGCTCGCGACGCTGCGCACGACCCTGGAGCCCACGGCGGCGCTCGTGCGCGAGCGGGCGATGGCGCGCGGGGCGAGCGACGTCACGGTCACGAGCCGGCTCGCCGAGGGCGCCTTCGGGGCCCTCAAGGCGGGCGATCTCGCACGCCACGACGAGCTCGTCCGGGCGGCATTCCGCGACCTCATCGGCAGCGTCGACGTCATCGTGCTCGCGCAGGCGTCCATGGCGCGGGTCGCCGAGCAGCTGGGCGACCAGGCCGCCGGCACGCCGATCCTGGCGAGTCCCCGACTGGGCGTGGAGCGTGCCGCGGCCCTGCTGCGCCGCTGACCGGTCGCTCAGTCGCCGCCCGAGATGACGGCCGCGCGCGTGTCATAGAGCGCGTCGGTCGGCAGCGTCGACGACAGCCGCGCCTCGATCTCGGCGGTGACCGGGATCCCGGCATCGTCGAAGGCGAGGAGGAGGGCGCCCGCCACCGGCGGCAGCTCGGCCCGGACGGGCTTCGCCTCGGGGCGCTCCGCATGGACCGTCTCGATGAGCGCCTCGGCGAGGTGTGTCCCTTCGTGACGGAACAGGCCACCGGTGAGCGCCAGCGGGAACGGCCCATCGGGGATCCCGACGCGACGGGCAGCGGCCAGCGCGGTCCGGCCCAGCGAGACCCCCTGTTCACGGACGATGGCCTCGGCCGTGACGTCGCCGTCGGCCGCGGCGTCGAGCAGGATGCCCGCCAGCCCGTCGAACTCGGCCCAGCGCGATGGCCCGCGACGGGTCCGCCGGTGGAGCAGCGCCTCGACCGAGGCATCGCCGGTCGCGCGCAGGACCCGCGCCGTCAGCGAGCCCGCCGGCTCCATCCCGAGCTCCGAGCGGATCAGCGCGTGCACCGTGCGCACGGCGAGCTCCCGCGCGCCCTGCGGCTCCTGCCAGAAGCTCGAATGCCACACCGTCCCGTCGGGCCCGCGGGCGCCGGTCGCCGCGCCCGTCCCGGCGACCACCACCACGCCCGGCCCCTCCGGCACGGCCGCACGCAGGGCGCCCAGCGCATCGTTGACGACCCGGATCGACGGCCAGCTCGTGCGCAGCGCGCTCGACAGATCGTCGAGATCCTCCGGCCAGTCGGCGCCGGCCATGGATGCCGCGGCATGCGCGATCGAGCCATCGGTTCCCGCGTCTCGGGCCGCGCGCAGCGCCTCCTCGGCCGTCGCGATCACCACCTCCGCCGCGTCGGCGATGCCGACGACGTACGGATCCGCGCACGCGAGCCGTCGCGCCGTCCCGACGACGGTCCCGTCCGCCCGCGCGACCAGCGCCACGGTCTTCGTGTTGCCGCCGTCGATGCCGAGCAGCAGCGGCTCGTCCGTCATGTGCCGCGTCAGACGCGGTCGGCGGCGGGGACGGCCACCGCGGGGCGCGCCGCCGCCTCGTCGAGCAGCTCGTCGAGCGTCGTCCGTGGCTCGGGCACCGCCGGTGGCCAGGCCGCGGTGTCGGCGAGCAGGACCGCCTGGTCGAGGTCCCGGAGGAAGCTGCCTGGGAGGTCGGCGGACGGCGACTCGGTCAGCAGCCTCGTGAGGATGGAACGCTTGGCCGGGCCCTGGACGACCAGCAGGATCCGCCGCGCCGCGAGCAGCTCGCGCATCCCGATCGTGAGCGCCCGTCGCGGCACCCGCAGCGACGGCCCCCAGTACGTGGCACAGCTCGCGAGGCTCGCCGGCGTGAGCTCCACGGCCCGGGTCGGCGCATCGGCCGGGGACGGCGGCTCGTTGAAGCCGAGATGGCCGTTGGGTCCGAGACCCAGGATCGCGAGGTCGATGCCGCCGAGCCGCTCGATGGCCGCGGCGTGCGCGGCGGCAGCCGCCTCGGGATCACCCGTGTCACCGGGCAGCCGAACGACCCGCGCAGGCGGCACACCCAGCGGGCCCGCCACGTCGCGCAGCAGCCAGCCGTAGAGCGAGCGCGGGTCCTCGGGCCCGATGCCGGTGTAGGAGTCGAGCTGGACGAGGGTCATCCGTGACGCGTCGAACGTGCCGGCCGACCGCCGACGGCCCAGCTCGGCGTAGATGCCGAGCGCCGACCGGCCCAGCGCGGGGACGACGACCGGCTCGTCGACGCCGTCCAGCCAGCTGCGTCACCAGGTCGGCGCCCGCGCGGTCGAGGGTCGACGCGTCGTCGACGAGCAGCATGCGCATCGTCATCGCAGCAGCCGGTCGGGCAGGTGGGCGCGATGGGCGGCCGCCATCTCGTCGTACAGCGTCTCGGCGAGCGACAGCGACACGACCAGCGGATGGCTTGCCAACGCCCGGATCCCCTCGCGTCGTCCGCCGGTCCACGCGGCCTCCGCGGTCAGCGCCTGGTACTCGCCCAGCTCCTCGATCAACCCGCGCACCTGCCGGGGCAGCGGCGGCACGGCGAGCGGCTCGATGCCCGCGGCGCTGACCCGACCGGGGACCTCCACGACGAGATCCTCCGGGAACCCGGGCAGGGCGCCGCCGCGGTTCGGCACGTTCACCGGCCAGGTCGCGCCCGTGTCGTTGACCAGCGCATCGATCACGTCGACCGCCAGCTCGAGCTCCAGGATCCCGCCGCGCGAACGTGCCGGGTCGAGCTGCGGATCGTCGGCCTGCGCCTGCTCGCGGTAGTGGCGCCAGTAGTCGTCGACCTCGGCCAGGATGTCCTCGCCCCGGGTGGTCGCCTTGGAGCGGGCCTCCGCGAGCGCCTCGTCGCGGAAGTAGTAGTAGTCGAGGTAGGCCGACGGGAGCGTCCCCATCGTCGCGGCGAGATGGAGCATGCGATCGGCGCGCGCGTCGCCGGATGGCCGTGCCTGTCGGTCGCGATCCGCGGCCTCGATGAGCGGGGCGATGTCGGCCCCGTCGTACGCCTGGTGGACCGTCCAGCCGGTGTGGTTGAGGCCCACCAGCGTGGCGTCCAGCCGCGCGGGATCGAGTCCCGCGTTGCGCGCCACACCGGCCGGGAACTGGAGCGGGCCCTCGCACAGCGAGACCGTGGGGATGGGCGAGTGGTGCGTGACGGCCTCCGACACGATGTTCACGGGGTTGGTGTAGTTCACGAGCGTCGCGCGCGGTGCCAGCCGCTCGATGTCGGCCATCACGCCCTGCATCACCTGGATCGACCGGAGCGCCATGAAGAATCCGCCGGGGCCCTGCGTCTCCTGGCCGACGACGCCATGGCGGAGCGGGATCCGCTCGTCGAGCACGCGGGCCTCGAAGCCGCCGGGCCGGAAGCTGGTGAGGACGACATCGGCGTCGCGGATGCCCTCGGCGCGGTCGGTGGTGGTCACCACGCGCAGGTCGACATCGGCCGCCTTGGCCATCCGGAGCGCGATGCGCTGGACGACCTCCAGCCGCTCCGGGTCGAGGTCGACGAGCACGACCTCCGAGCCGCGGAACTGGGCCCCTCGCTGGACGACGGCGGCCACGGTGCCGGGGGCACGGGTGCTGCCCCCGCCGATGTAGGTGAGTCTGATCGCCGCCATGGTCCTCGCTGGGTCGCCGGCCCTGTGCGACTAGCCTACCGGACCGCTCCCGGGGCGCGGCTCGAGCGTCACCATCGCGATGTCCTCGTCGCGCGGCCGACGCCCGGTGCAAGGTCGATGCGATGTCGCCGGGCGAGACGCACCACGCCCTGAGACCCGGGCCGGACCAGCATCGCGTGCGCGGCGAGGGGTCGCCTCGCGGTCAGGCTTACCCGGTCATCCACAGCCGGAGGAGGACGCCCAGCGTGACGAGGCTGCCGGCCACGAGCCAGCGACCGATGCCGCGCGACGTCGTCCGCCCTGCCGGCGGGTCCCGACGAGCGCCCACGACCCGGGCGATCGGCAGCGCGACCACCGCGACCCCGGCGTAGAGTGCATGCAGCACGTCAGCAGGTCCCGGGCCGACCGCGAGCAGGACTCCGCCGGTCGCCGCCCCGGCGACGATCGCGGTGAGCACGATGACGAGCAACGCGTCGACCAGCGTCCTCAAGATCGGCCGGCCGGACGCCGCCAGCGCGGCTGCGACGAGCAGCGTGACCGTGCCGCCGCCGGCGATGGCCGCCAGGATCACGTGGACCGGGGTCACGCGGCGCACGGTACCGCGCCCGTGACGCACGGCGCTCCCGCGGGCGAGGCGCTGCGCCAGGGTGTGGGCGGGCTCCTGGCGCTCGGCGTCCTGGCCGGCCTCGCGTTCATCGGCTGGACCGTGGCGGCGCCTGCGCCCCCCGTCGCCCCGGCCGCCGGCGGCGCGTCCGACGACCCCGCGGTGATCGAGGCAGGCCGCGGCCTGTATGTCGCCAACTGCGCGAGCTGCCATGGACCCGCGGGGCAGGGGACCGCGTACGGGCCGACCCTCGAGCACGCCGGCGCCGCCGGGGCGGACTTCTACGTGCGCACCGGGCGGATGCCCCTCGCGGCCCCGAACCAGCGCCAGGTCCGCCAGCCATCGGTGTTCGACGAGGCGCAGATCCAGGCGCTCGTCGCCTACGTGGCATCCCTGGGCGCCGGGCCGGCGATCCCGCAGGTCTCTTCCGGGGGCGATCTGCGACACGGGCGGGAGCTGTACACCGCGAACTGCGCCGCGTGCCATGCGGTCACCGGGGCGGGCAACGCGATCGGCGGTGGCTACGTCGCCGTGGGCCTCGGATTCGCCGACCCAAGGACCATCGCCGAGGCGGTCACCATCGGCCCCGGCGCGATGCCGCGGTTCGGGTTCGACGAGCAGGCGCAGGCCGATCTCATCGCGTACATCGACTGGCTGCGTGCCGAGCCGTCGCCCGGCGGGCTGCCCATCGGCGGGACCGGGCCGGTCGCGGAAGGGTTCATCGCCGTGGCCGTCGGGCTGCCGATCCTGCTGCTCGTGACGCTGTTCGTGGCGCGCCACCGACGCGACGAGCGACCGCGGTCGCCCGGCGACGTCGGCCCCGTCGACGACGCGTCAGAGGCTCGCGCATGAGCGACCGCCCCGCCTCGCCGGTCGGACCGATCACTGCGCGCCGGGAGCGCCGCGGCGAGCGCAAGGTGCTCGCGTCGTTCGGCGTCACGATGCTCACCGGGTTCCTGCTGCTGATCCTCTACGCGATGGGCGGCCAGACGCAGCTCGAAGGGATCCTCCTTGCGCTGTGCCTCGGCGGGCTGGGCGTGGGCATCGTCCTGTGGGCGCAGGAGCTGATGTCGGGCGAGCTCCGCATCGAGGAGCGGCACGCGATCGGCAGCGGCGAGGCGGAAGTCCAGGCCGTCGAGGATGCGCTCATCGACGAGGAGGGCTTCACGCGCCGGCGGGCGCTCCAGCTCGGGCTGGTCGGCGCGGTCGGCGGGCTGGCGTCGGCGCTCGCCGATCCCCGTCCTGTCGCTGGGCCCCGCGCCGGGAAGCACCCTCTTCCAGACGCCGTGGAAGCTGGGCCTTCGCCTGGTCGACGGCGTGGGCCGGGCCGTCCGCGCGGCGGACATCCCGCTGGACGGCGTGCTCACCGTCTTTCCCGAGGGGTTCGTCGGCAGCGCCCAGGCCCAGACGCTGCTCATCCATGCCGGTGCCGACCGCCTCCAGCTGTCACCGGAGGCTGCTCAGGTCGCGCCTGACGGGTTCATCGCCCTGTCCAAGGTGTGCACCCACGCCGGCTGCCCGGTCGGCCTCTACCGCGCCGCCCAGGGGCAGCTCATCTGCCCCTGCCACCAGTCGACGTTCGACGTCCTGCACGGCGCCGTGCCGGTGTTCGGCCCCGCAGCCCGGCCGCTGCCGCAGCTGCCGATCCAGCGTGACGGCGACGGATTCATCGCCCTGGGCGACTTCCCGGAGCCGATCGGGCCGTCGTTCTGGAACATCTATCTCGGCCCGGTGGTCATCGGCGACGGGGGCGCGACGCCCGCCCCGACCAGCGCATCCGGCCTGAGCGGCAGCTCCGGCGGCACCGCCGGATGAGCCACGGGGAGCAGCCCACGGTCGATCATCTCGGCCGCCCCACCAACGAGGCGGGCGAGGAGCTGCGTGCCACGGGCCACGACCCGACGGACCGCACGTTCCTCGAGTCGGCCGCGTCCTGGTTCGACGAGCGGACCGGCACCGCGCACCTCGTGCGGACGACCCTGCGCAAGGTGTTCCCCGACCATTGGTCGTTCCTGCTGGGCGAGGTCGCGCTGTTCTGCTTCCTCATCCTCCTCGCGACCGGCACCTTCCTCACGTTCTTCTTCGTGCCCTCGGGCCAGCCGGTCATCTATTCGGGCCCCTATGCACCCCTGCAGGGCGCCTCGGTCTCGGCGGCCTTCGACTCCGTGATGCAGCTGTCGTTCGAGGTCCGGGCGGGGCTCCTGATGCGCCAGGTCCACCACTGGACGGCGGTCACCTTCGTCGCCGTCATCGTCGCCCACCTCGCGCGCGTGTTCTTCACCGGGGGCTTCCGGCGGCCGCGCGAGCTGAACTGGCTGCTGGGGTTCGGGCTGCTCCTGTTCGCGATCGGGGAGGGCATCACCGGCTACTCGCTGCCCGACGACCTGCTGTCGGGGACGGGGGCCCGGATCTTCTACTCGGCGACGCTCTCGATCCCCTTCGTGGGGCCGTACGTCGCGTCGCTCGCCTTCGGCGGGCAGTTCCCCACGACGGCGTTCATCTCCCGGTTCTTCGTGCTCCACGTGATGCTGCTGCCGGGCCTGTTCATCGCGACCATCGCCGCACACGTCGGGCTCGTGTTCCTCCAGAAGCACACCCAGTACCGTGGCCCGCTCCAGCGCGAGGACAACGTGGTGGGCCGCCACTTCTGGCCCGGGCAGGCGTTCCTCTCGGGCGGGCTGTTCTTCCTCACCGCCGCGGTCATGGCCCTCATGGGTGGCCTCGTGCAGATCAACCCGATCTGGTCCTACGGGCCGTTCGAGCCGTCGGTCGTGTCGTCGCCCGCGCAGCCCGACTGGTACGTCGGCTGGCTCGATGGGGCGCTCCGGATCTGGCCACCGTTCGAGCCGACGATCCTGGGCCTCACGCTGCCGTCGGTCTTCCTGCCCGGCATCGTCCTGCCGGGTGTGCTGTTCACGATCGTGGCGCTCTGGCCGTGGATCGACCGCAAGCTGACCGGCGACCGGGGAGTGCACCACCTGCTCGACTGGCCGTGGGAGCAGCCGGTCCGGGCGGCCGCCGGCGCGGCGATCCTCACGCTCTTCGCCGTCCTCACGCTGGCCGGCGGCAATGACGTCATCGCGGTGTTCCTCGACCTGGCCGTCGAGACCCTGACGACGATCTTCCAGGTCCTGGTCATCGTCCTGCCCATCCTCGTCGCGCTCATCACGTACGCCCTGTGCCGCGCGCGGCTGCGCCGGCCCGCGCCCGACGAGCTGGTGCCGGACGATGCGACCTCCGGCGATTCCGCGGGCGGCGGCGGCAGCCACGCACCGCGCCACGCCGGCGTCGCGCTGCGCCGCTCGGCCGACGGCGGGTTCGAGGAGGTCGAGGCGTGAGGCGGCGTGTCGGCGGGCTGGTCGGACTGGCCACCGTCGCAGTCGCGCTCGGCGGCTGCCTGCCGACGCCCGCCACGCAGGAGGCCCGCGCGATCGCGGAGCTGTACACGATCCTGATGGCCATCGCCGCCATCGTCGCGCTGATCGTCGTGGGCCTCGCGACGTTCATGATCCTGCGCTACCGCAGGCGGCGCGGCGACGACTCGCTGCCGCCGCAGGACCACGGCGACCTCCGCTTCGAGGCGGTGTGGACCATCCTCCCGATCATCACCATCATCGGCCTGCTCGTCCTGACGGTGGTCACGCTCCAGCGAGTCGACGCGGTCGTCGACGACGGATCGGCCAGCGTCAAGGTCGATGTCCAGGCGTTCCGCTGGGGCTGGCGATTCGCCTATCCGGCACAGGGCATCGTGGTCGAGGGCGTCACGCCCGACGGCCCGGAGCTGGTCGTCCCGGTCGGCGAAGCGGTGCAGGTGACGCTGACCGGCAACGACGTCGTCCACGCGTTCTTCGTGCCGCAGTTCCTGTTCAAGCGCGACGCGATCCCGGGTCGCCTGAACGTCTTCGGCTTCACGGTCGAGACGGCCGGCACGTACCGCGGCCAATGCGCCGAGTTCTGCGGCGTCGGCCACTCCCGGATGCCGTTCACCGTGCGTGCGGTCCCGCGCGCCGAGTACGACGCGTGGCTGGCGGCCGCCCCGCGCGGGAGCACGGCGCCGTGAGCGACACGCCGCTCAGCCGCCCGCTGCCCGGCCTCGGCATCGGCGTGAGCCATGAGCGCGCCGACCTGCTGACGTGGCTGATGACGACCGACCACAAGCGGATCGGCGTCATGTACGGCACCGCGGCCCTGGGCTTCTTCATCGCGGCCGGGATCATGGCCCTGCTGATGCGCGCGGAGCTCGCGGTCCCCGGGCTGCAGCTCATGGACGTCCAGACCTATGACGGGCTGTTCACGATCCACGGCACCGCGATGATGCTGCTGTTCGCGACACCCATGGTCGCGGCGTTCGCGAACTACCTCATCCCGCTCCAGGTCGGCGCGGCCGACATGGTCTTCCCGCGGCTGAACGCGCTGTCCTTCTGGCTGTTCCTGTTCGGCGGGCTCGTCGTCCTGTCGGGGTTCTTCGTGGCGAGCGGCCCGGCCGATGTGGGCTGGACGGGCTACGCCCCCAACTCCACGCTGCCGTATTCGACGACGACGGGCACCGACCTGTGGATCGTGGGCCTGCTGCTGACCGGGGTCGCGTCGATCCTGGGGGCGGTGAACTTCGTCTCGACCATCTACACGCGTCGCGCGCCCGGGATGGCGATGCTCCGCCTGCCGGTGTTCACGTGGTCGATCCTCGTGACGTCGATCCTCATCCTGTACGCGTTCCCGGCGATCACCGCGGCACTCATCATGCTGCTCGCCGAGCGCCGCTTCGGGGCGGCGTTCTTCGACCCGTCGCAGGGTGGCGACCCGATCCTGTGGCAGCACCTGTTCTGGTTCTTCGGCCACCCGGAGGTGTACATCATCGCCCTGCCGTTCTTCGGCGTGATCGGCGAGATCATCCCGGTGTTCAGCCGCAAGCCGTTGTTCGGCTACCGCGCGTTCATCCTGGCCACGATCTTCATCGGCGTGTACTCGATGACCGTGTGGGCCCACCACATGTTCACGACGGGCGCCATCTCGCTGCCCTTCTTCTCGGCGACGTCGTTCATCATCGCGGTGCCCACGGGCGTGAAGTTCTTCAACTGGATCTTCACGATGTGGCACGGCAAGCTGACGTTCCCGACGCCGATGCTGTGGGCGTGCGGCTTCCTGTTCACGTTCCTGTTCGGCGGCATCACGGGCGTCGTGCTCGCATCGGCGGCGGTCGATTTCCAGTTCCAGGACACGTACTACGTCGTCGCGCACCTGCACAACGTGCTCGTGGGCGGCTCGATCTACGCGATGTGGGCAGGCATCACGTTCTGGTTCCCCAAGGTCACCGGGCGGCGCCTCAACGAGGTGCTCGGGAAGTCGCACTTCTGGCTGTGGTCGATCGGCTTCGTGATGACCTTCCTGCCGCAATACCAGCTGGGCGCGTGGGGCATGCCCCGGCGCTACGCCGACTACCCGGCGGACCCCGGCTGGCCCGAGCTGAACTTCCTCTCGACCATCGGCTCGCTGGTCATCGCGGTCAGCGTCCTGTTCTTCCTCGCGGCGGTCGTCGAGGCGCTCCGGCGGCCGGCGGACATGCCGCCGGACCCGTGGGAGGCCAACTCGCTGGAGTGGGCGGCGGACTCGCCGCCGCCACACCACAACTTCCGATCGCTGCCGCGCGTCCGGTCCGAGCGACCGGTGTTCGACGCGCGCGAAGCAGCCCGGGCGCAGGCGCGACCGGCGGCGCCGGCCGATGACGACACGGCGACCGGCGACGAGCGATGAGCGTGCTCCGCCGCGTCCTGCTCGCCGACCATCCCCAGGAGACACGGTTCTTCGCGTTCATCGGCGTCTTCGGGCTCGTGCTCGCGACGATCTACTGGTTCGCCACGTACGAGCTGGCGGGAACGGTGCTGCTGTTCGCGTTCGGCCTGGCCGGGTCCGTCGCGGCCGTCCGGCTCATCGTCTCGCGTCCGGGAAGGGTCGCCCGCGCCGCCGCCGACGCCGCCCCGCTCGCGGGTGCGGTGGGACCCGAGGACGGCGAGGGCATCGGTGGCGGGACCGGTGGCGGGGACCGCCCGTTCCTCGACGAGGCGGGCCGGCTGCCCGACGAGACGCTCGCACCGCTCGCCGTGGGGCTGGGGGTCGCGCTCGCCATGACGGCGATCGTGTTCGGGCCGTGGCTGCTGGTCGCGGGAGCGCTGCCGTTCGCGTGGGGCGCCTGGGCGTGGCTGCGCGAGCGCACGCGCCGAGCTCGACGCGATGGAGGCGGCCGACCGCGCCGCGGGCCGCGTCGAGACGCGACCGAGGCTGGTCCGCCGCCGCTGACCGCGGATAGCGAGCGCTGGCCGGAAGGGCTCCACGGGACTGCAAGCCACCGGGCGTCGTCGCTAGCCGGGACGGCACGGCCGCGGCCCTAGCGTGCGTTCCCCGGGACGGCCGCGCTGCGGCCGCCCGCCATGCCTGGAGCGAACGACCTGTCCCACGCGCGGATGATCCCGCCGCATCCCCGCTACAGCCCGCCCCTGGCGCTGTGGTGCCCCTACTGCCACCAGCCGTTCGTCGGCGCGGTCGACGTCCGGACCGGGCGGTTCGTCCACGGGTCCTGTCCGGTCGGGCGGCTGGACCTCGCGGCGATCCGCCGCCCGGCCGCCGACGAGTGGTTCTGGGCGCGCTTCCTCGAGCGCCTGGGGCTCCCGGCCGCGACGCGATCGCGCCCGGGGGCGGCGTCTCGGGCACGGAAACCCGCCGCCTGAGCGCGACGCGCGAACCGCCGGTCGACGCGATCGTCATCGGCGGGGGTCCCGCGGGTCTTGCGGCGGCGATCCAGCTCGGACGGCTCGGACGCGGCTGCCTGCTGCTCGACGACGACGCGGGTCGCTCGCTGTGGTGGCAGGTGACCCGCAACTACCTGGGCTTCCCGGACGGGATCGCCGCTGCCGACCTCCGCCTGCTGGGCCAGGACCAGGCGGCCCGCTACGGGGTCATGTTCCGTGCCGGACGGGTCGTCCACGCCTGTCGCGAGTCGGACGGCACCTTCGCGGTCCTCGTCCGCGAGCCGCCGCCGATCGACGATGCCGAGCCGCCGGACCTGCTGCCCGGCGCGCCCGCCAACAAGCGTCGCGAGCGCCGCCATGCGCGGCTGCTCGGGGAACGGTCCGTCCGCACGCCCACGACCCTTCGCTGCCGCACGCTCGTCCTGGCGACGGGCGTGCGGGATGCCTGGCCCGTGTTCCCGGGTTGCGACCAGTGCGTCGGACGCAGCCTGTTCTGGTGCATCGTCTGCGACGGCTACGAGGCCCGTGGCCGGCGGGTCGCCGTGGTCGGCGGCGGCGAGGACGCGGTGCAGACCGCGCTCGGGCTCACGGTGTTCACCGACGACGTGGTGCTCATCGCCGACCGCTCGGCAGAGCGGCCCGAGCGACTCGCAGCGGTCTCGGCGGGTGGCGTGGCGATCGTCGACGGCACCGTCCGGCGGTGGGACCACGTCGACGGCGCGCTGGAACGCCTGGTCGTCGACACCTCGGGCGGATCGTGCGACGTCGCCGTCGAGATGGTCTTCGTCGCGGCCGACAAACGGCCACGCTCCGCGCTCGGTCGCCGCCTGGGCGCGAAGCGTCGACGCGAAGCGCTACCTGGTCGTCGACAGCGACCAGCGGACAGCGCTGCCCGGCCTGTTCGCCGCGGGCGACGTCACCTCGCTCCACGCCCACCAGGTGAGCGCGGCGGCCCATCAGGGTGCGACCGCCGGGACCGCCGCCAACTGGGCGCTCTACCCCGCGGCGCTTCGCGGCGACTGAGCCGCCGCCGAGTCGTCAGACGAACGAGGGCTCGACCGCCCGCTCGAGCGGCCAGGTCACGGCCAGCAACAGCGCGGCGTCCTCCACCGCGGTGACCTGCCAGCCCGGGCCGTCGTCGAACCACACGAGACCGCCGTCGGGCACGTCGACCGACTGCCCGTCCCGATCGGCCCGGACCGCGCCACCCAGGACCTGGACGGCGATGGGGGACCAGACGTCGTCGTCGCCGACGGTCCCACCGGCGCGCAGCACGGTCAGGACGATCCGGAAGGTGGGCGACTTGGCGAGGGTCTTGGAGGTCCGGCCGTGCTCGCTCCAGCTGGGCTCGCTGCGCAGCGACTCGAGCTCGGCGGTCAGGTCGAAGGCCAGCAGCGGCCGGTCCAGCGGCCGGGGCTCGCGGGTGTCGGTGCCGGTGGTGACGTCCTTCATGGCTCGCTCGTCGGGAGACAGGACGACGCCGGACCGCGAGGGTCCGGCGTCGAGGTTCGGCTCAGGGATCGGCGTTACGAGGCCGACGGCGACGCAGCGTCGCTGCTGCTCGGGCTGGCGAGATCGCTGCTGCTCGGGCTGGACAGGTCGCTGCTCGGCGCAGCGCTCGTGCCGCTGGTGCCGGTCGAGCCACCGCCACACGCGGCAAGAAGGCCCGCCAGGACCAGCATCAATGTGAGCGTGAGCTTCCGCATCAGGTCACCTCTGGGGTTTCGACTCGACACCCGGCGAGCCATGGGAGGTCCCGGCTGGGCATCTGGGTTACCGGCGGCAGGCTAGGCTGGGGCGACTGCACATCCCGTATGCCGGGATGGGTGTCGTCTTGCGGACCTCTCGCAAGTCCCGGCCTCACGCACGAGCGCCTCCACCGGGGGACGCCGGCCGTGGCTCGGTGCCGGGGTGCACCACGAGTCGGCCCGCCGGCACCGTCAGTCGTCGGCCATCACGCGCAGCGCGAACCCGAACTCGGCACCCCCGCTCTCGCGCGGCGTGGCCCAGACCCGTCCGCCCATCGCGCGGATGAGCCGCGCGGTCACGAACAGCCCGATCCCGGCGCCGGATGCCTTGGACGACGTCGACGACGACCGGAAGAACAGATCGAACAGCCGCTCCGCCTCGCCCAGGGGGAACCCGGGCCCGTCATCGAGGATCCGGACGCACACCTCGTCGCCGGACGTCTCGACCTCGGTCCGGACCGTGGTGCCGGGACCGCCGTACTTCGCCGCGTTCGAGAGCAGGTTGCGGACCACCTGCTCGACGTATGTCCGGTCGGCGACGACCGTCGGCAGTCCCGACGGGATCGCCGCCTCGAACGTCACGCCCGGCCAGCGGATCTCCTCGGCCTTGACCACCGGTCCGAGGATCCGCTGGAGCAGGACGGGGTCGTGGCCGATCTCCTCGCCACCCTCCTCCCCGAAGCGGTTGAGCGCGATGACGTCCTCGACCAGCCGGTGCAGCCGCTCGGCCTCGGTGGCGATGTCCTCGAACACCTCGCGGCGTTGCTCGTCCGACAGGCTGTTCGTCCGGGCCAGGATCTTCGACCCGCCGTAGATGGTGGTGACGGGCGTCCGCAGCTCGTGGCTCAGGATGCCCACGAACGTGTCGCGCACGGCCTGTCGCTGACGAGACTCCGTGACGTCACGCAGCACGACGATCGTCTCCGGGCCGGCGTCCGTCGCGGGCCGGCCGCCGACGGCGTAGGTCGACAGCTCGATCCAGCGCTCCTCCTCGCCGCGCGCCCGGAGCTCGACCGGGCCGCCATGCTGGCGGAGCTTCGGCGCGATGCCCGTGGGATCGTCGAGGTTCGCGAGCACCTCCGCGTAGGAACGCTCCTCGACCTCCGGGAACATGCCCTCGGCGGCTGGGTTTGCGAGCACGATCGTCCCATCCGCGGCGCACACGAACACGGCTTCGCCCATCGCGTGGATGACGGCGTCCAGCTCCGCGGCGCGGGCGTGCTCCGCCTCGGCCAGGCGCTGGAGCCGTGCCTGGGCCTCGACACGATCGGTGATGTCGCGGGCGATGGCGACGAGGCGGTCCGGGCCACCGGCGAGCTCGATCCGCTGCACGAGCACCTCGACCGGGATCGGATCGCGCGGTCCGCGGAGGGCGAGGGTCATCGTCCGTGCGTCGGTGCCGCGGGTCGCGGCCGGTCCCGCCAGTCCGCGGAGGTCGCTCGGGTCGAGGTCGGGCAGCACCGATGCCAGCGGGGCGTCGACCAGCGCCGCGGCGGCGATGCCCGTCGCGATCGCCGCCCCGAGGTTGGCGTGGACGATGCGCATCGACTCCGGGTCGACGACGAACACGACGTCGAGCGTCGCATCGAGGAGGCGCCGGAAGCGGTCGGCGTCGCGGTACAGGCGGGCGTTCTGGATGGCGCCCGCGGCGCGGGCCGCGAGGCTCTCGGCGAAGTCGAGATCGGCCTCGACGTAGCGGCGCCCGGATTCGGCGCCCACGAACGTCATCACGCCCAGCGTGCGGCCGCCCGCGCGAAGCGGGACGGACATGTAGGAATGGAGCTGGAGCTCATCGAGGATCGCCAGCCGCTCGTCGCCCTCGGGCAGGCTCGCGCGGATGGCCTCGATCGGAAGGTCCGTCACGAGCTCGGAGCGACCGGTGCGCGCGACGGCATACGCGCCCTGCTGGCTGTCGGGATCGGGCGGGTAACGCTCGCGCAGGCGGCGCGCGAGCTCCACCTTGGCCGGGTCGACGTGCGCGACCGCGAGCTGGACGAGGTCGCCCGCATCGTCGACCAGCTCGACCGACGCCCAGTCCGCGATCCGTGGGACGGCCAGGCTCGCCACGCGGCGGAGCGTCTCCTCGTAGTCGAGCGACGACCCCAGCAGCTCGCCCGCCTCGGCCAGGAAGCGCTGGTTCTCCTGCCCCATCCGGCGCTCGGTGATGTCCGTCAGCGCGACCACCGCCGAGCCGATCGTCCCGTCCGCCGCGCGGATGGGCGCCGCCCACGCGAGCAGCGTCGCGCGCGATCCGTCGGCGCGGACGATGCCCAGCTCCTCCGCCTCGACGACCTCGCCGCGCATCGCACGCGCCAGGGGGGTCTCGTCGGGCGCCAGCTCGCGCCCGTCGTGGGGCACGAACGCGGGCGGACCGGGATCCTCGCCGTCGGCGGGCTCGAACGGGCGACCGTAGATCCGGTCGACCTCGGCGTTGCCCAGCAACAGCCGCCCGGTCGCGGCGTCCGCGATGACCACGCCCACGGGTGCCTGCTCCACGACCGCCTCCAGCCGGGCCCGCTGGGCGTCGAGGGCGAGCATCAGCTCGGCGCGTGCGGCGCCCAGGATCGCTCGGGCGATGCCCTGCGCCGCGAGCTCGGCCAGGGCGAGCACGAAGCCCTGGTCCGCGGCGGAGAAGGTGCGCACCTGCGGGAAGCTCAGGCCCAGCGCGCCGAGCACGCGTCCCTCGGCCCGGAGGGGGATCGCCACCGCGGCGCGATGCGTCGCCCGGCGCAGCGCCCGCGCGAGCTTCGGAGACCCGGCGCGCACGACGCCGAGGTCCGGCAGCCACAACGCCTCGCCGGTGCGCGCGGCGGTGGCCAGGGGCGCGTCGGACGCGAGCGGGATGCGCCGGAACTCGTCGACGACATCGGGCACGTAGCCGTCGGCGACGACGACCGCCAGGGCGTCGCCATCGGCCTCGAGCTCGTAGATGCTGCCCGCGGTCGCGTCGAGGGCGGTGCGGGCCTCGGCGAGCACCAGCGCCGCCACGGCGGCGACGGACGACGCCTCCGCGAGCTGTCCCGCGAGCCGCTGGAGGCGCTGGATCCGGTCCCGCTCGTGCTCCGCCGCGCGACGGGCGTCCTGCTCGGCCACGTACAGGCGGGCGTTGGCGAGGGCGAGCCCGACGCGGCGCGCGAGCTCCTCGACGAGGGGCACGTCGTCGGCCCGATAGCGGCGGCCGCTCCAGCCGTGGATGAGCGCCATCGCGCCCAGGACCTGGCCGCGCGCCGCGAGGGGCACGGCGATCGCGCTTCGGATGCCCAGGTCGCGCAGGATGTCGGCGTGGCGGCGGTCCTTGGTGCGCGCCAGCAGGATGTCGTCGGTCACATCCTCCACCAGGGTCGACCGGCCGCTCGCGAACACGGAGCCCATCAGGCCACCGGTGCCGGGGATCGACGGGTAGTCCATCAGCTCGTCGGCGGTGGCCTGGTAGCGCGGGTCACCGACGACGATCGCGGCGCGGGTGGTCGTGCCGTCCTCCGCGAGCAGGTCGATGACGCACACGTCGGCCAGATCGGGCACGGCGATGGCGCCCGCGGCGCGCACCGTCCCGTCGGGGTCGAGGGACTCGTCCAGCCGCTCCGAGGCGGCTGCGACCAGGCGGCTTCGGTCGGCCGCGCGCTTGGCCTCGTCGATGTCGGTCGACGTCCCGATCCAGCCACCGATGGCGCCCGCCCCGTCGTACGCCGGGACGCCCCGGACGACGTGCCAGCGGCTGGCCCCGTCCGCCCGCACGAGCCGGACCGTCTCGTCGAGCGGCTCGCCCGTCGCGAGCGCGTGCTCCCACGCCTCGGCGCAGCCGCGGCCGGTCGTCGACATGGACGAGGCTCGTGAGGTCGATGGGCAGGCCGTCCGCGCCGCCGCCACCCCCATCGCGCGCATCCCCGGCGGCTTCGGTGCCGGCGTACTGCCACCAGCGCGCGTTCACCGCCTCGATGCGACCGTGGGCGTCGGCGACCCAGGCGATGACCGGCAGCGACTCGACGAGCTGGCGCGACCGCAGGGCGGCGTCGCGCGCCTCCCGCTCGGCGAGGATCCGCGCCGTGATGTCCTGGAAGGCGTTGATCGCGTGCGTCGGTGCGCCGCTCGGGTCGAGCAGCGGGCTCGCCCGGACGATCGACCAGCGCTCCTCGCCCGTCGCCGGGATGCGGAAACGCACGGTGACTGGCGGCGGGTGCTCGCCGGTCAGCGCGCGACGCCCGGGCAGCGCCGTCAGGGGCAGCGGCGTGCCGTCCTCGGCGAGCAGCTCGAACCGGCCGACGATCTCGCCGGGCGCCGCCGCGATGAGCGTCGCGGCATCGGGGAAGCCGATCAGCTCGGCCGCGGCGGCGTTCGCGTACACGATGCGCCCGTCGGCGGCCTGGACGGTGATCCCGTCCGCGACCGCGTCGAGCACGGCACCCAGCCCGATCCTGGAACGCGCCGACGCCGACCCCCGCCGTCAGCCGCTGCTCGATCACGTGTCCTGGTCGCCCCTCGCCTGAAGCCCTCGCCGAAGGCGCACGAATCCTCCGAAGGCACCCCCCTGCTGCGTGACTCCATCATGGCGCTCCTATCGAGCGCATGCGGGCCGCCCGACCCGCCTCGCAGCGACGTTTCAACCGTGCCCGGAAGGCTTTGACCCACCTTGCGGGCGACTGCTATCGTCGGGCCGCCGGCGTCCGTCACGGCCGGCCCCCTGGGAAGCCGTCGACTCCGTGCATCTCGCGCCCACCGAGCTCCGCGCCGTCCGCTCCGGGGACGCCGTCATGCGCTTCGCCGTCCTCGGCGAGATCACCTACGTCGATGCCGTCGTCCCGTCCCGGGCGGCCCTCGGACCCGAGGCGGAGCGCCCGTGCGTTCGGATGCACCACGGCGTCGTGCTCGAAGGCGGGTTCGCGCTCGAGGGTTCGGAGGCGCGCCATCCCATCGAGGCGCGGACCGCGTTCCACGTGCCCGGTGGCGGGCCGCCCCACCGCCACCTGGTCGATCGGCCCACGCGGGTCGTCGCGTTCGAGCCGAGCGTCGA
The DNA here is from genome assembly GCA_963778025.1 of uncultured Chloroflexia bacterium. GTDB lineage: Bacteria > Chloroflexota > Limnocylindria > Limnocylindrales > CSP1-4 > CAVZTA01. Next base: position 220,726 of record CAVZTA010000009.1, read on the forward strand.
GGACCTCACCGATCTCGAGCTCCGCCGCCTCGGCCTCGAGCCGGTGACGGGTCCCGGGCCGGTCGAGACCGCCTGGATCGAGACCCGACCGACGCCCGCGACGGGCCGGATCGAGGCGGAGTTCGCCGTCCTGGGCTCATGGATCCTGACCGTGGCCCGGTTCGGGGAGCGCGGCGGCTTCGACGGCGGCTACTGCGACGCAGCCCACTGGGGCACCGTGGTCGCCGGGCACGTCACGATCGAGTGGGAGCACGACGTCGAGCTGCTCGCGGCCGGCGATGTCTACCGCTGCGAGCCGGGTCCGCCGGGGCACCGGATGCTCGCCGTGGGCGCCGCGACGACGATCGACGTGACGCCGGTGCATGCGCTCGAGTCCGGCGCACGGCTGGTCCCGTGGCGGCGGCAGGGCTTCAAGCGAGCGCTCGCCGTGGCCGGAGCGGGGGCCTCCGGAACCGACGGCCTGCAGCTCGCCCGCGTGGGGTAGCTCGAGGCGACGCCCTCAGCGGGCCGCGAACCCGCCCTTGGCGTCGGGCAGCGAGCGGCCGGCATCGTCGCCGGCATCGGTCGACGCCTCGATCGCTGCGGGATCCTGGACGACCGGTGAATCGCGGTCCTGCAGGCGACCCAGGATGACCTCCAGCGCCGCCGCGATGGGGACGGCGATGAGCGCGCCGATGATGCCGCCGGCGGCCGCACCGATGAGCAGGCTCACGGTGAGGATGAGCGGCGAGATGCCGATCGTGTTGCGCATGATCACCGGCACCAGCAGGTTGTTCTCGACCAGCTGGATCACCGCGGCCACGCCGACCACGACGAGCGCCAGCTCGGGCGACACCGTGGCCGCCGCGATGACCGCCGGCACCGCGCCGAGGATCGGGCCGACCAGCGGGATGCCCTCGCAGATGCCCGCCACCAGCCCCAGGAGGAGCGCCGCCGGCACGCCGAGCAGGACATAGGCGATCCCGCTCGCGATGCCCACGATGCCCATCAGCGTGAGCTGGCCGCGGACCCACAGGCCGAGGCGCGTCTCGACCTCGTTCCAGCCGTCGCGGACGGCGGCGCGTCGCTCCGGCGGCAGGAATGCGAGGACGTAGCGCTGCAGCCGGGCATGACCGACCAGCCAGAAGAACACGAGGGCGAGCATCGTGGCGAGCGACGCGATGACCTCTGCGAGCGTCAGGCCGATCTGGAGGACGTCCTCGGGATCGGTCGGCTGCGCGGGCGGACGCAGCGTCCGATCGGCGGCCCGGACGAGCGCCGTGGCGGCATCCGAGAGGGCGTCGGGCTTGAGGTCCGCGGCCCATGCCCGGGCCTGATCGAGGAATCTCGGCAGTCGCTCGACCGCCTGCGAGGCCTGGGTGATCGCCGCCGGCAGGACCAGCAGGGCGAGGGCCGCGACGACCACGAAGAACACGGCATAGACCACCAGGATCGTGGGGCCGCGACCGAGGGGCAGACGGGCCCGCAGCCAGCCGACGAACGGCTCCAGCCCGGCCGCGAGGAGGATCGACAGGAACAGCAGCAGCAGGACGTTCGCCGCCGCGGCGGCCAGGGCGACGATCCCGGCGACGATCCCGACGCCCACGGCAAGGCCTGCGCCACGCGCGGTCCAGCCGACGAACAGGAACCGCAGGCTGGGCCGCTCGTGGAGATCCGGGTCGCTCGCCGGAGGGGTCGCGTCAGCCACGGGCGTCGAGCGCCGACCGCGCCGCAGGGTGCTCGAGCCGGCGTCCGCGGCGCGGGGTCAGCCGCCGCCATGGCCGCCTCCGCCGCCTCCACCACCGCCGCCATGGCCGCCGCCGGGCGGCTTGGGCGGCTTGGGCGGCTTCGGCGGCTTGGGCTTGGGCTTGGGCTGTTCACCGGGGCCGTGCTCCTTCGGCGGCTTCACCTCGGGCGCGGACGGCGGTCGCGGCCTGACGCACGCACCGGCGATGGGCCCGCCCCAGGACGACTTCCCCCAGAAGTATGCGGTCCGCGAGTCGAGCGGGCCCCCGACGCCGACACCCTGCCGTGCCCGGGACATCCAGCCCAGGACGTCGTCGTCCCACGCCCGCGGTCCGAGCTCCGCCTTGAGCGGGTCGACCTGCCAGGTGCCGCACGCCGCGCGATACAGGAGGCCGTTGGGGTCGACGCGGTGCGGACCACCCGGCTGCGTCCCGGCGATGAAGTACTCCGTGACGGTGTCCCGCGTCCAGGGGCCCGGTCGACCGCCGGTCCACGCGTCGATGCGCGCCGAGACGATCTTCGAGGGGCGCGTGAACCGCGCCACCGGCTCGCCCCGCGTCAGGTCGCGGACGAAGGCACGCCACAGCGGCGCAGCGGCGTCGAGCGAGGTCGCGGGATCCGAGGAGCGCGGCATCGAGTGGTCGCTGTTGCCCATCCAGATGCCCACCGCATAGCCCGGGTCGTTCGCGGCCTTGGGCTTGGGCAGGAAGCCGTACGTCGCGAGGTCCTTCGCGTCGTTCGCGGTGCCGGTCTTCACGGCCGCGGGGCGGTGGCTGCCGTGCGGCCCGTTGGACAGGGCGAGCTTGGCGGCCCAGATCGGGTTCTGCGACCGGTCGGTGTTGCCCTGGAGGATGTCCGACATGAGGAACGCGGTCTGCGGGGAGAGGGCTCGCTCGCCCTTCGTCTGCGGCGCCTTCCAGACGGTCCGGCCCTGCGCGTCCTGGATCTCCAGGATCATCCGCGGCGGCATCCGGACGCCGCCGTTGCCGAACACCCCGTACGCCGAGGTGAGATCGAGGGGCTTGACCTCGACGGTCCCGATCGCGCCCGCAAGGCCGGCCTGCAGGTACGACTCCGTGCCGCCCGGGAAGCGGATGCCCATCTTCTCGGCCTGCTTGGCGACCGCCTCGTTGCCCACCCGCTCGAGCGCCCGGATGGCCGGGATGTTGAGCGAGTACTGGAGCGCCTTGCGGACGAGGACGGGTCCGCGGTCCAGGCTGTCGGCGTCGCGCGGCGTCCAGCTCGACCCGAAGCGCGTGGTGATGTCGAGGAGCACGGAGCCCGGCGTCAGCTCCTTCCGCTCGAAGGCGGTGGCGTACACGATGGGCTTCCAGGCCGAACCCGGCTGACGCGTGCCGTCGCCGGCGGCGTCGTACTTGGGCTCGAACTTCCGCGACGCCATCGCATCGCGGTAGTAGCCGGCGCTGCCGGCGTAGGCGCGCACGTCGCCGGTCCGGTAGTCGAGCGCGACGAGCGCCCCGTTGTGCAGATCCTTGCCCCGCAACGCCGAGAGCCAGCCGCGATCGCTCTGCGGGATGTCCAGCGACCGGAGCAGCCGCGCCGATGTCTTCGACGGCAGGTTCGGCGCGATGAGCGCGGCGCTCAGCCACTTCTCCGCGAGCCGCTGGGCCCGCCAGTCGAGCGTCGTGATGACGCGATAGCCGCCGGTCTCGACGGCGTCGCGGCTGCCCAGGATGACGTCGAGCTGGCGCCGCACCTGGTACGTGAACTGCGCCGCCCGGAACTTCAGCGGTTGCTCACCGGCGAGGACGACGGGCTCGTCGAGGGCCTGCTGGAGGTCGGCGGGCGAGAGCTTCGTCCAGCGGGACGTGCTCAGGTTCTGGAGGATGTAGTCACGCCGCTGGACGGGCGGTGCCGTGGGCGGGACGACGAGCTTGCCGTCCTGCTCGACGGCGTACTGATACGGATCGAAGTTCGAGGGCGACTTCGGCAGCCCGGCGAGCAGCGCGGCCTGCGCCGGCGTCAGCTTCGTGAGGTCCGTGACGCCGAAGTAGATGCGCGCCGCGGCGGCGACGCCGTACGCATCGTGACCGTAGAAGATCTCGTTGAGGTAGGCGGTGATGACCGCCTGCTTGCCCTCCTCGCCGGGGAACTGCTCGGTGAGGCGGAGCGACTGGATGATCTCCTTGGCCTTCCGCAGGTAGCGGTCGGCGCCCGGCGCGGTGTCCTCCTCGGGCAGGAGTCGCGCCCGGACGAGCTGCTGGGTGATCGTGGACGCGCCGCGATCGCTCTCGCCGGAGGCGTTCTCGGCGAGGGCCGACAGGATCGCGCTCGGATCGATGCCCTCGTTCGTCCAGAACGTGCGGTCCTCGGCGGTCGTCGCCGCATCCAGGACGAGCTTGGGGATCTCGGGATAGCTGACGACCCGTCGCTGCACGCGCTGGAAACGGCCCAGCTCGACCTTGCCACTGCGGTCGTAGACGATGGTCGGCTGTTCGAACGTCAGCTCGGCCAGCTGCGACGGGTCGGGCAGACCCTCCGACAGCGCACCGACCGCGGCGGCGGTGGTGAGGGCCGCGGCCCCCACGGCGCCGGCGACGGTCACCATGCCCGCGACCAGGACCACGGCGAGCACGATGATCAGGTTCGAGACCGCCGAGCGGCCACGCGGCCGGGCGCGGAGCGCGAACGGATAGCCGGCGTTCCGCGAGGCGCTTCCCGTGCCACCGGCCCGCGCACGCGCGGTCGACGTGACGCGGGCCCGCTGCAGGGTCCGCAGGCTGCCGGACATGGGTCGACGTCGATCGGGGGGTCGCACGCATGAAGCCTGCACCGGATCGCGTCATCGTCCGGTGGTGCAGGCGGCCGGGGCCCTTGCAGCCCTCTTGCGCCCGGTCGAGCGTGGCGCGTGGACGCACCACGCGGCTGCGGTGCCGTGCGCCGGCGCGCACGCTAGGCTGCCCGGGTGAGCGACCAGCGACCTTCCACCGACGCGCCGCGGATCGCCGTCCGTGGCGTGGGACGCGTCCGGCGTGCTCCGGACATCGCCGACCTGACGCTCGTCGTCGAGGTGATCCGCCCGACCGCGACCGAGGCCCGCGACGGTGCCGCGCGGATCGCGCGGCAGGTCACCGAGGCGTTGCGCACCGCGGGGGTCGTCGACGAGGATCTGCGGACAGCGGGCATCGACATCCAGCCGGCATGGGAATCCGACGCCCAGGGTCGCTCGCGGCGGAGCGGCTTCACGGTGCTCCACCGCGTCGCGGCGCGGGTCCGCGATGTCGAGGCGGTCGGCCGGACGCTGGATGCCGCGCTCGACGCGGGCGCGACGGGAGTCGACCTCGTCCAGCTCGGGATCGCCGATCCGCGAGATGCCGAGACCGAGGCGCGCCGTCTGGCCGTGGCCGACGCGCAGGCGCGAGCTGCGACGATCGCGGAGGCCGCCGGCGCGGTGCTGGGGCCGATCCTCGCGATCGCCGAGGGCGTGGCCCTGGCCCCACCGGAGCCGAAGCGAGGCGGCCGGGCGATGGCGTTCGCGATGGCCGCCGACGCCGGCACGCCGGTCGAGGCGGGCAGCCTCGAGGTCAGCGTCGCGATCGAGGCGGCCTGGGAGCTGATCCCCGGCTGAGCCTCAGCGCACCGGACCGCTGGCGCGCCGACCCCTGCCGGCGCCCGCGGGTCAGTCGCCGGGCGCGAGCCGCAGGATCTCGCCGGAGCCCAGGTCGGCGAGATAGACCTCGCCCGCCTCGTCCTCGCCGAACGAGCCCACCGTGCGGCCCGTCTCGTTGACGACCGCCGGCGTGCCCGGATCGGCGGCATCGATGGCCCACATCGTCCCCGAGCAGTAGTCCGCGTAGACGTAGATGCCGGTGAGCGATGGATGGGCCGTCCCGCGATACACGTAGCCGCCGATGACGGTGCACCCGAAGTCGTGCGTGTACTCCGCGACCGGCATCGTCTTGCCCTGCGTGTCGCAGCCGTCCCGGGGCTTGAAGCACTCGGTCCCCTCGAGCGTGCTCCACCCGAAGTCGAGGCCCAGCTGCCCGTTCCGCGCGACGTCGATCTCCTCGATGGCGCCCTGCCCGACGTCGCCGATCCACAGGTCGCCCGTCGCGCGGTCGATCGACAGCCGCCACGGGTTGCGCATGCCCAGGTGAGCGATCTCGGGGCGGTTCGGTCCGTCCACGAACGGATTGTCGTCAGGGATGGCGTACGCCTTGGCGCCGCCCGCGTCGACGTCCAGGCGCAGGATCTTGCCCAGCAGCTCCTGGCCGTTCTCGGCGCGATCCTCGGGGTCACCGCCGGAGCCGCCGTCGCCCATGCCGACGAGCAGCTTGCCGGTGGCGTCGAACGCGAGCGCTCCACCGTTGTGGTTCGCATAGGGCTGCTTGATCGTGATGATCTGCCGCTCGGTGGCGGGGTCGAGGGCGTCGGCGTCGAGCCCCGGCTCGAACGAGGCGACGACCGTGTTGCCGTCGACGTTCGTGTAGTCCACGAAGACCCGTGGGTCGTCCGGGAAGCCCGGGTGGAAGGCGAGGCCCAGCAGGCCGCGTTCACCACCCGACGAGATCTCGTCGCTGATGTCGAGGAACGGCGACGGCGCCTTCTGGCCGTCCTTCACGGCCCACACCCTGCCGCCCTGCTCGACGACGAACAGGCGGCCGCTGCCGTCACCCGCGTTGGTGACGAAGAGTGGCCGGTCGAAGCCCTTCGCCACGGGCTCCAGGACGATGCTCAAGCCGGTCAGATCGTTCGACGCGGGCGTCGCCGACGCGCTGGCGATGGGCGACCCCTCGGACGCGCTCGCCGAGGGCGTGGCGGCGGGCGAGGCGCTCGCCGGCGGCGAAACGCTCGGCCCCACCGATGCGCTGGGCGTGGGGCCTCCGCTCGTGCCGCACGCGGCGACGAGCGCGACGATGGCGAGGGCGATGGAGGCGGCGGGTCGACGTGACATCGACCGGAGCGTACCCGGAGAAGCCCGCCACGCCTCCGGGGCGCCCGGACGGCGCCGATCGAGCTCTGGCATCGTCCTTCATACCCCGCCCGCGACCGGTCCGTTCCCGCCACTGCCGCGTGTCCGCCCGCCTGTCCCCGAAGGAGCTTGCGCATGGACCTCTTCCCGCTCGCCGACCTCGTCGCCCTCGAGGGCGGCCCGTACCGGGAGTTCCTGCGCGTGCCGGACCTGTCCGTCGGGTTGTACCTCCTCGCCGCCGGCGCCATCGACGGCCAGTCCCCGCACACCGAGGACGAGGTCTACGTCGTGATGGCCGGTCGCGGCCGGTTCACCGCGGGCGATGACACTCGGGACATCGGCCCGGGCGACACGATCTACGTGGCCGCGGCGGTCCCGCATCGGTTCCACGACATCACGGACGAGCTCCAGCTCATCGTGGTCTTCGCACCGCCCGAGGATTCGCGGAAGGGCTGAGCGTCAGCGGCCCACGAGCGCCGATACGCGAGCGGGGAATCCCTCGGCCCGCAGCGCGGACGTCCCGTCCGCGTCATGCCGGAACACGACGTACGCGTCCAGCCCATCGGTGACGAACGGCGCGACGCGCGCCGCCCAGGCGTCCAGCTCCGCGTCCTCGTACGCGGAGCGGCGGAGCCGCAGGTACAGGAACGGCCCCGTCCGGCGGATCGTCGGCGGCTCCTCGAGGTCGTCGAGGTCGGTCGCGCAGAGCACGGCGCCCGCGTCGCGGAGCGCGGCGAACGTCTCGTCCACGTGCCACGACGGGTGCTGCGCCTCGACCACCAGCGGGATCGATGGCGGCCACGCCCGGAGCAGGCCGCTCAGCCGGTCGTCATCGCGGACGGTCCGCTCGTCGAGCCGGAACAGCACGCCGCCGAGCTTCGACCCGAATCCCGGCAGCGGCTCCGTGAGCCAGGCGATGGCGTCGACCGGATCGGCGAACAGTGCCCGGAACGTCGCGCCACGCTGGCCCTTGACGATGAACCGGAAGCCATCCGGGACCGCGGCGATCCACGTCGCGATCCGCTCGGGCTTCGGGCGCGCGTAGAACGTGTTGTTGAGCTCGCACGCCCCGAGCCGGGTGGCGTAGTGGCGAAGGAAGCCGTCGCCGCGAAGGCCCGCCGGATAGAACCGCGGCGCCCAGTCGGGATAGGCGAACCCGCTGGTGCCGGCGAAGACGCGCCCGGGCGCGACGCGGCCGGGCGTCGTATCGCCGGGGCTCAGGCCTCGCCCGTCCCCGGCAGGCACTCGGCCGATGGCCCGACGGCGTCCTGCACCCGGCCGAGGCCTCGCTCGATCGCCTCGCGGTCGGCGGCGGACAGCGGATCCAGGAAGTAGCGCTGGACGCCCGAGAGGTGCGTGCGCGAGGCCGCGCGCATCCGGTCGAGCCCGCTGGCGGTCAGGACCGCCTCGGCGCCACGTGCATCGGTGGAGCAGGCGACGCGCTCGACGGCGCCCTCGGCCACGAGCCGGTCGATGAGCCGGGTGACGCCGCTGCGCGACAGGAGCACACGCTGCGCGATGAGGTTCATCCGAAGGCGGCGGCCGGGCGATGTCGCGATCTGGAGCAGGGCGTCGTACTCGGCGAGCGACAGCCCGTGCTGCGCCTGGAGCTCATCGTCGAGCCGGCGCGTGATGCGCGCGTGCGCATGCAGGAACGCGCGCCACGGGCCCAGCTCCGCCTGATCCGGGTGGCTGCGACCCGACCGCGCCGGATGTGCGGATGTCGCCGTGCGGGCGGCAGCCTCGGACGTGGGCGGCTCGGGCGTCATGCCCACAGCGTAGCCGCCACGGGTATCGTTGACAAGTCAACGATCTTCAGACCGCTCGCCGCGGGCTGCCGCGCCGCTAGCATGCGCGGATGAGCTTCGACGTCGCGGCGCTGCGCGCCCGGTTCCCCGCCCTCGCCATCGAGCAGGATGGCCGTCCCGTGGCGCTGTTCGACGGACCGGGTGGCACCCAGGTCCCCGACACGGTGATCGAGGCGGTGACCCGCTACTACCGCGAGTCGAACGCGAACCACGGCGGGACGTTCCTCACCTCGCGACGCAGCGACGAGTGGGTCGAGGAGAGCCGTGCCGCGCTGGCGGACCTGCTCCATGCGGCCGATCCCTCGGAGATCAAGTTCGGCGCCAACATGACCTCGCTGACGATGCATGTCGCCCGCTCGATCGGCGCGACGATGCGCGAGGGCGACGAGCTCGTGGTCACGAAGCTCGACCATGAGGCGAACGTCGGGCCGTGGCGCGCCATCGCGCGCGACCGCGGGCTCGTCGTCCGCGAGGTCGACGTCCGCACGGACGACGTGACGCTCGACATCGAGGCGTTCGACGCCGCGCTCCATGGCCGGCCCAAGCTCGTCGCGTTCGGCTGGGCCTCGAACGCCGTCGGCTCGATCAACCCCGTCGGCGAGCTCGTCCGGCGAGCACACGAAGCCGGCGCCTGGACGTACGTCGATGCCGTCCACGCCGCGCCGCACGTCCCCATCGACGTCGAGGCGATCGGCACGGACTTCCTCGCGTGCTCGACCTACAAGTTCTTCGGCCCGCACGCGGGCGTGCTCTACGGGCGCGCCGAGATCCTGGACCGCCTCCCGAGCTACAAGATCGTGCCGGCCACGGACCGGTTCGAGACCGGCACCGCGAACATGGAGGGGATCGTCGGCGCGGGCGCCGCGGTCGCGTACATCGCGGAGGTGGGCGAGCGGTACGGGTCCGCGTTCGAGCCGCAGTTCCCGGGCATGACCGGGCGGCGGCTCGCGGTGCACACGGGCATGGCGGCGATCCGGGCGTACGAGCTCGAGCTGTTCGGCCGGCTGGTCGACGGGCTGGCGGGGATCCCGGGGGTGCGGCTGTGGGGCATCGCCGATCGCGCGCGGTTCGAGGAGCGCACGCCGACGGCCGCCCTGACGATCGAGGGCGTCACGGCCGAACGGGCATCGACGCTCCTCGGGGATCGCGGGATCGCGACGTGGTGGGGCGACTTCTACGCGACGGGCCTCATCGAGCGGCTGGGGCTCCAGCCGGAGGGCGTCCTGCGCATCGGGCTGACGCACTACAACACCGCCGAGGAGATCGACCGGCTCCTGACCGAGCTCGCGGACATCGCGAGCGGGGTCGCGACCGCGGCATGACGTCCATCGCGCCCGCCGCCTAGAGGTGGCGCCCGCTCGCCGCTCGTACGACGTCGTCGTGATCGGCGGGGGCATCGTCGGAGCGGCCGCGGCCGCCGAGCTCGCCTCGGAGCGCGCGAGCGTCCTGCTCGTCGAGCGAGCCGAGGTGGCGGCCGGCGCGTCCGGCCGGAATTCCGGCGCCGTCTGGCACCCGATGGATCCGGTGCTCGAGATCCTCTATCTGGAGACCCTCGCGCGGCTCCGGGCGCTGCCGTCGGCGCTCGAGGCGACGCTGCCGCCGGGCCATGCCGATCGTGCCTTCGCGTTGCCGGCGGAGCCGGTGGGCATCCTGACGCTGGACAGCGATGGGGATGCGCTCTCAGCGCAGGCTGCGACGCTCGCCGTGTCCCACCCGCAGCTCCGACCGTCGTTCCTGGATCCGGCGACGCTCGCCCGGCAGGAGCCGTCCTTGGCGCCGGGGCTGTCCGCGGTCCGCCTCGACATCGGCTTCCCGGTCGCTCCGTGGGCCGCGACGCGGGCGTTCGCATCGCTCGCGCATGCCCGTGGCGCGGACGTGGTCGAGGGTGCGGTGGCCTCGCTGCGCACCGTCGGCGGGGCCGTGGAGCGGGTCACGATCGACGGCGACGAGATCGCTGCGGGCGCGGTCATCGTCGCGGCCGGGCCGTGGACACCCGAGGTCATCGATCCCTCCGGCGCATGGCGTCCCATCCGCCCGGCGTGGGGCGCGGTCGTGGAGGTCGGCCTGTCCCGGCCACCGCACGCCATCCTCGAGGCGGCCGGGATCGACGACGCCATCGATCCGCACGGCGCGAGGGCGGGTGCCGAGACCGTCGACTTCAGCCTGACCACGGCGGCCGGCCGCTCGGCGCTCGGGTCGACGTTCCTGCCGTTCGAGCCGGATCCGCGCGCCTACGAGGCGCGCCTGCGCGCGGGTGGCGCCGCGTACGTCCCCGCGATCGCGGACGCGCCGACGATCGGTCTGCGGGCGTGCGCGAGGCCGCTCGCGCTCGATGGGCGACCGCTGGTCGGCCCCGTCCCGGGCGTGGACCGCCTGTTCGTGGCCGCCGGCCACGGCCCGTGGGGGCTCTCGACCGGGGCGGCCTCCGGCGCGCACGTCGCGGGGCTGGTGCTGGGCCGGCCCGATGCCGTGCCGGCGACGATCCGCGCGGCGCTCGACCCGGCGCGGTTCGGAGCGCCGCCCCGCTGAGCGGCCGTCAGCTGGCGCCGACGCGATACACGCCCCCGTCGATCGTCACCAGGAACAGCTCGCCCGACTCGGTCTCGCCGAACGACACCGGCGTCCCGGGCGCCGTGCCCACGACCGTCGGGCTGGCCGGAGCCGCGGCGTCCGAATCGATCGCCCAGATCCGCCGCGAGCACAGGTCGGCGAAGACGTAGCTGCCGGCCATCGCCGGGTACGCCGAGCCGCGATAGACGTAGCCGCCGATGACCGTGCAGTTGTCGTTCCCGCCCGAGCTGTGCGGGTACTCCACGAGCGGCATCGTCTTGCCGCTGGCGCTGCAGCCCGACGACGGGCTGTAGCAGTGGCGGCCCTCCCACTGGTGCCAGCCGTAGTTGGCGCCCGGACCCGGGCCCGCGTCGGTGTTCGCGCGGCGGTCGATCTCCTCGTAGCGCTCCTGCCCGACGTCGCCGATCCACAGGGCGTCGGTCTCGCGGTCGAACGAGAACCGCCACGGGTTTCGCAGTCCCTTGGCGAAGATCAGGTCGAGGCCGGCCTGGTTCACGTACGGGTTGGTCGGCGGGATGCCGTAGGGTCGATAGCTCGGGTGGTGGTCGACGTCCATGCGGAGCAGCTTCCCGAGCAGCGTGTCGCTGCGCTGCGCCCGGTTCCCCGGGTCGCCGCCGCTGCCGCCATCGCCCATCGCGATGTACAGGTATCCGTCGGCGCCGAACGCGAGCATCCCGCCGTTGTGGTTGTCGTAGGGCTGGCCGATGACGATCAGGCGGCGGCCGCTGGTGGTCGTGAGGCCGTTCGCGCTCGTCCGGTACTCGACGATCACGGTGTCGCCGTGGCGGTCCGTGTAATCGACGTAGTAGCGGTGGTGGTGCGCGTAGTCCGGGTGGAAGGCGAGGCCCAGGAGGCCCTGCTCGCCGCCCCTCGACGTCCGGTCACTGATGTTCAGCAAGGTCCCGAGGTAGCTGCCGGAGCTGCTGAGGACCTTGATCCGGCCCGTCTTCTCGACGACGTAGACGCGGCCGGTCCCGTCACCGGCGTTGGTCGCGAAGATCGGCTGGCTGAGGCCGGTGCGGAACGGCGTCAGGCTCATCGAGAACGCGGCGGGCTCCACGCCGGCGGTGTCCGCGGCGACGGCTCCGGTCGCTGCCGGGGTGCTCGTGACGGCAGGTGCGCCGGGCTGGACGGCGATCGCCGTGCTGCCGAGCGAGAGGGCGGCGGCGAGTGCGATCAGCAGGGCGAACGGGCGACGGGGGCGGATATCCACGAGGTCCTCCGGTGTGACGGGCCCGGATCGAGCGGCGTCGCAGCCCGTCGGCTCAGCGCCAGCTCTCGGGGTCGAAGAGGTAGAACGTCGTCATCGCGATCTGCTCGCGAAGGGACGTCCACCATTCGAGGGCCGCTTCACCGAACGGCCGACCGGCGAGCTCCTCGACGGTCGCGATCGGCGACGGGGCGGGCGAGCGATCCTCGGCGGACCGCCAGCCCGAGGCGCGCCGGACGTCGACGTGCTCCAGGCGGGCGACCGCGGCGTACGCAGCCATGGCGCGCAGCCTAGTCCTTCCGGGAAGCCGGTGTGCATGGGCCGGATGGTCCCCCGACCCGGGCCCGTGTCGGTCCCGAGCGCGGCCCGTCGCCCGATCGCGCGGCAGCAACGAGACTGCTCGACTCGGCGCTCAGCGCGCCGATCGGGTCGCGCTCGGGCTGACGTGCGCCAGGGGCGACGTCGACAGCCTCGACCAGGACGCGAGGCGCGGCAGCTGTCGCCGAGCGACTACGGCGTGGCGTCGAAGCTGCTCGGCGACGTCTGCAGACGGCGGCGAGAGCGGGTCGCTGAGCACGTCCGCGACTTCGAGGTGCTGCCCATGCCGCCCGATCCGGTCGCGAACTGGCCCGACTACGAGGGCTCGAGCCGAAAGCGCCCGTAGCCTCCGCGGCGCGCCTATCCTCGGCGGGATGCCCGTCACGCGGTTCTATGACCGGCCGAGCCTGCACGTCGAGGTCTACGACGCGCTGCATGCGGGCGCGATCCCGGGCGGCGACGACGTCGCGTTCTTCCGTCGCCTGGCGCTCGAGACCGGCGGGCCCGTGCTGGAGCTGGGTGCCGGCACCGGACGGGTGGCGATCCCGATCGCCGAGGCCGGCATCGACATCGTGGGCCTCGACCGGTCATCGGCGATGCTCGCGGTCGCGGAAGGGAAACGACGGGCGCTGCCGACCGACGTCCGTCGACGGCTCCGCTTCGTCGAGGGCGACATGACCGACCTGCGGCTGCGGCGGCGGTTCGGGCTCGTGTTCGCGGCCTTCCGCGTGTTCATGGCGTTGGCCGACGTCGCCGACCAGCGTCGCGCCCTGGCGGGGGTCCGACGGCAGCTCCGACCCGGCGGGCTCCTCGTGCTCGACGTGTTCGATCCTCGTCTCGATCGGCTCGTCCACGGTCCGCTCGAGGAGCTGGAGCGTCGCGACCTGATCCATCCGACGTCGGGCAACGCGGTGACGGTCGACGATCGGTCCGCGCACCAACGACGCGATCCGCCAGGTCTTCACCCAGCGCTGGCGATTCACCGAGATCGGCGCCGGGGGCGAGGTCGTGCGCGACGAGGAAGAGGACCTGACCTTGCGTTGGACGTACCGCTACGAGCTCCGCCACCTCCTCGAGCTCGAGGGCTTCGAGCCGCTGTCCGAGGCCAGCGACTACGCCGGTAGCCCGCCCGCCTACGGCCGGGAGCAGATCTGGGTCGCACGCAAGGCCGTGCGGCGATGATCGCGACGGGACTCTCGGCCGCAGAGCGTGCCGCCGCCGACGCCGTCGACCTCGACGAGCTGACCCGCGACCTCCAGGAGCTCGTGCGCATCCCGAGCATCACCGGCCGGGAGGAGGACATCGCGGCCGACGCCGTCGGCCGCCTCGAGGCGCTCGGCCTCAGGGTCGAGGTCTTCCACCCGGATCCGGCGCTCTTCCGCGAGGATCCCGACTGGCCGGGGGAGGAGACCGAGCGCGAGCTCCTGCCCGTCGTCATCGGCCGTGCCGGGCGCTGGGGCGGGGGCGGACGGCGGCTGATCCTCAGCGGGCACCTCGACGTCGTGCCGCCCGGTGATCCGGCCACCTGGACGGCCGACCCGTGGGGCGGCGAGATCCGCGACGGCCAGCTGTACGGCCGCGGGGCGTGCGACATGAAGGGCGGCGTCGCCGCGATCCTCGGCGCGGTGCGGGCGCTGCAGGCGACCGGGATGCTCCAGCACCTCGATGGTGAGCTGCTCGTGGCGCTCGTCCCGGGCGAGGAGGACGGCGGCCAGGGCACGCTCGCCGCGATCCGTGCCGGCGCCACCGGCGACATGGCCATCATCACCGAGCCCTCGAACCTCGACATCGTGGTCGCCCATGCCGGTGCGATCACGTTCCGGCTCACCGTCCCGGGACGGGCGGCGCATGCCAGCCAGCGGCGCGAGGGCGTGTCCGCGCTGGACAAGCTGGGCGTCCTCGTCCGGGCGCTCGAGGCGGACGAGGCGCGTCGCAACGCCGCCGAGACCGACCCGCTCATGACCGCGCTCGGGTTGCCGTACCCCACGATCGTCGGCACGGTCGAGGGTGGCGACTGGGCGAGCACCGTGATGGATCGCGTGGTCGCGCACGGCCGATACGGCGTGAAGCTGGGTCAGACGCCGGAGGCGGCGTTCGAGGACTGTCGCCGCGCCATCGCCGCCGCCTGCGCGGACGACGACTTCCTCGCCGACCATCCCGCCACGGTCGAGCACGTCGGCGGTCGGTTCGGCAGTGCGCGCATCCCGTCGGATCGACCCGTTGCCGGTGGGGTTGGCGGCCGTCGCCCGTGCGGTCATCGGCCGGGATCCGGCGCTCCTCGGCGAGCCGTACGGCGCCGACATGCGGCTGTTCGTGAACCAGGGCGGGACGCCGTGCGTGATCTTCGGGCCGGGCGACGTGAAGCTCGCGCACAGCGCCGACGAGCGGGTCCCGCTGGCCGAGGTGGACGCGTGTGCCCGGACGCTCGCGGCGTGGGTCGCCCGCGAGCTCGGCGCCGGCTGAGCGCTCGTCGATGGACGCTGCGGCCTACCAGGCCTACGCCGAGCAGCTCACGGCGGGTCTGGAGGCGCGACCGGAGGTGCTCGGCCTCGTCGCCGTCGGGTCGTTCGCCGTGGGGTCGGACCGGTATTCCGACCACGACTTCTTCGTCATCGCGCCGGCCGACGCGACCGAGGCGTTGCGGCGCGACCGCTCGTGGCTGCCGGATCATGAGCGGCTGGTGATCGCGATCCGTGAGACGCAGCACGGGATCAAGGCCGTCTACGACGACGGCCACCTCGTCGAGTACGCGGTGTTCTCGCCCGACGAGATCGCGCTGGCCCGCCTCAACCGGACGCGGGTGCTGCTCGACCGCGCGGACGTGGCGGCCCGGATCGAGGCGACGGTGGAGGCGACGCAGGGTCGCCGTCCGCGACGAGGCGCACACCGATGGCTGGCTCGTCGGCCAGTTCCTGGCCACGCTGCTCATCGGCCTGTCGCGCCATCGGCGGGGCGAGCGCCTCGCCGCGATCGAGTTCGTCCACGGGCTCGCGCTGCGCTTCCTGCTCGTGCTCATCGCCCGGCACATCCCGGCCGAGGTCCCGCACGTCCTCGACGACCTGAACCCGTATCGCCGCGTCGAGCTCGCGTACCCGGCACTCGGCGCGGAGCTCGATGCCGTGATGGCGCAGGGCGATCTGGAGGCGGTCGCGCGCGGCCTGTTCGACATCGCCGAGCCGCGCTTCGCCGGGCTGGGCAGCGCCGACGTCCGGCCCGCCGCGTGGACGACGCTCCGCCACCTGCTCGACGAGCGCTGAGCCGCCGCAGATCGGTCAGTCGATCGCCGGCTGGAGCGGCGGGCCGCCGCCCCGCCCCGTCCCCGTTCGGATCGTGGTATCGGCGCGCAGGACGAAGACGGCCGCCACGGCACCGATGAGGACGGCTCCGAGGATGCCCAGCGAGGCGTACCCGAGGCTGGCCAGCAGCACGCCGGAGCCGAGGCTGGCGAGCGCGGCCGTGCTCCAGATCAGCGCATCGGCGACGCCCTGCACCCGCGCACGCTCGGCGAGCGACACGCCGCCGGACAGCATCGCGGAACCCGCGACGAAGCCCAGGTTCCAGCCCCAGCCGAGCAGGAACAGCGCGATCCCCAGGACCAGGTCGTTCTCGGGCGGCGCCGCGGCCGAGAGGACGCCCGCGAACGCGAGGATGACCGTCCCGGCATAGATGACCCGCACCGGCCCGAAGCGGTCGGTCAGCTTCCCGGAGACCGGCGCCAGCGCGAACATCCCGAACGTGTGGGCCGAGATCACGAGCCCCACCGCCTGGAGCGAGTGGTGATGGTCGGTCATGTGGAGCGGCGTCATCGTCATGATCAGGACCATCACGAACTGGCCGATGACGAGCGCCATGATCGCCAGCGCCACGGTGGGCCGCCGGATGATCGTGCCCATCGGCGCAGACGTGGCGGCGTCCACGCCCTGGGCCTCCGTTCGGTCGGCGATCTCGTAGGGATCGGGGCGGAGGAACACGAACGACGTCAGGCCTGCGATGGCGACGAGGACGATCGGCACGAGGTACGGTCCCGCCAGCGCCGGCAGGCCCATGGTCATCGCGACCTCGCCGGATGGCTCCACGAGATTCGGCCCGATCACCGCGCCGATCGTCGCCGCCCAGACCACCGTCCCGATCGCGGAGGCGCGGCGGTCCGGCGGGTAGAGGTCGGCGGCGGCATAGCGCGAGAGCTGGTTGGCGCTGTTGCCGAAGCCGATGAGCAGCGACCCGAGCAGCAGCACCGGGAACGACACACCCACGATCCCGGCGATCGCGATGGCCGCGCCGACGACGCCGAGCGCATAGCCGGCGACCAGCCCGATGCGGCGACCGCGGCGGGCCATGAGCGCCGCGAGGGTCGTCGCCCCGAGGGCGGCGCCCAGGACGACGACCGCCGCCGGCACCCCGGCCATCGACCGGTCGCCGGTGATCGACAGCGCGACCAGCGACGTCACCGTCACCGCGGCGATGTGGCCCGTGCTCCCGAACGCGACCCCGCCGACGAGGACACCGACCAGGCGTCGTCGCGTCGCCTCGCGCCGGGCGGTGTCCAGGGCGGGCGCGGCCGTCACGGCGGGGCTCGAGGACATCGGCGGGATGATAGGCCGCCGCTACCGACGGGACGGTCGCGTATCGAGCTCCGGGAACAGCACGAGGCCGGGTGGCGGATCCGTGCCGCGTTGGGCCTCCGAGGAGGCGAGGGTCGCGAGCGCACCCGGCTCGCCCGTCCCCGCCGCGACCGCGACCGGATGGGCGAGGCCCACGGCGACCGGCGCCGGCCCGACCGCCTGCTGCTCGCCGGCGACCTCCACCAGGCGGCAGAAGGCGTTCACCAGCCGCATCTGCTCGGGCGTGCGACACGCGACATGGAGCAATGCCGGCGAGGCGACGAGCACCGCCAGACCACGCGCGCGGGAGAGCGCCACGTTCAACCGGTTGCCCGAGTAGAGGAACTCCGGATCGCGTGGCGCCTCCTCGGGCGTCGACGTGGTCATCGAATAGATCGCCACGGGCGCCTCGCGCCCCTGGAACTTGTCGACCGTGCCCACGTTGGGGCGCGCGCCGAGGCGGCGCTCGACCGTGCGGGCGATCTCCGCGACCTGCGCGTTGTACGGCGCGACCACGAGGACGTCCGGCACCTCGAGCCGGCGCTCGCGTCCCTCCCGGTCGATCCAGCGCCGGCCGACCAGCGCCTCGATCGCCGCCGCGACCCAGGCCGCCTCTTCGCGGGAGCGATTGCCGGCACCGAGATGCGGCAGGGACACGAAGCGGACACCCGTCCCACCCACCGGCTCGCCGTCGCCCACGAGCTGGCGCGCGTTCGCCGGGTCCGTCTCCAGCCGCCCCTCGTAGAACGCGTCGGAGATGTAGGCGTTGACATCCGGGTGCAGCCGGTACGTCGTCCCGAGCAGGAGCCCGCGATCCTCGGCGATGGTCCGCGCCTCGCCGACCAGGTGCTCCAGCGCCGAGGCGCCGGCGCCTTCGGGGTGGACGCCCTGTGACACCTGCGGAAGCTGGTTCGGATCGCCCAGCAGGACCAGCGACCCGGCGGCGCCGCTGACGCTGCACACCGTCGCCAACGACAGCTGGCCGGCCTCGTCCACGAACAGGACGTCGACGGTGTCGGCCGCGTCCTCGTGCGCCCACAGCCAGGACGTCCCGCCGACCACGTCCCAGGTCCCTGCACGCAGCCCCGCGATGGCCCCGACCGTGGTCCCGACGCGCTCGATCCGCTGGTCATCGCTCGCGACGTCGTCCTCGTCCGCGCGCTGGGCGATGCGGAGCGGCACGCCCTCCGCGGTGCTCGCCTTGGCGACGGCTTCGAGCAGGTTCGCGATCACGCGATGCGACTGCGCCGTCACGCCGACGCGCTTCCCGGTCTGGACGAGGTCCAGGATCATCCGCGCCCCGGTGTGGGTCTTGCCGGTCCCGGGCGGTCCCTGCACCGGCAGGACCGTCGCCGTCGAGACGCAGGGCGAGCCGGCGTCCCGCGGCGAGCGGCTTCTCCCCGACCTCCGCGAGCGGTGCGCCGGGCTCCACGCCGCGGATGCGGGGCGGCCGACGCAGCAGGAGGTCCCGCGCCGCGCGGAACGGCCCGTCGTCCGCCTCGATCCCGCGGGCGATGACGTCGTCGGCAAGGCGGCCCAGCGCCGAGCGCATCGGCTCGCCGCCGTACGGCTTGCCCGGGATCAGCGCGACCGGGTGCGGGTTCGCAGCATTGCGCTTGAGATCGATGGTCCCCGCGAGCGGGTCGAGCTCGGTCACGTCCACGGTCGACTGGGCCCAGCCGTCCTCGCCCGGCGCCAGCGCGATGACGGACTTGCCCTCGCGGATCCGCGTCTCCTGCGCCGGGTCGAACCGATAGCGATGGATGCGCGACTTCTTGCTCGCCCCGCGGTCCTCGAGGAACGTGAGGTCGCCCAGCGCGGACCCGTCGCGCACCAGCTCCTCGAGCGACGCCTCGGCCAGGCGGAAGTGATCCCACCACTGCGGCTTCGCCTCGCGGCGATGCCAGTCGAGGATGGCGGCAAGCAGCCACTGCGCCTGCTGGGTGTCATCGCGCGCGAGCCGGTCCACGGGCAGCTCCGCGCGCAACGTCTCCTCCCGGGCTCGCGTCTCCGCCTGCGCGGTCGCGAGGTCCTCCGGCGGGGCCCCGTCGGCCGGCTGCGGCCGGGGGACGATCCCGTCGGGGAAGAGGGGAGCGGCCTCGAGCCGGCGGGCCTCGAGCCACTCGCGCAGGAGCAGGTTCGAGACGCAGTCGTCGCGGTTGTAGGCCGCGATGGCCTCCAGGATCGCCGGGTCGCCGGTCTCCATCCAGCGCTCGTACTCGACGACGCTGAACCCGGCCTGCGTGATGCCGCCCTCCCGCTCGGGCATGTAGAACGTCTCGAGCTTCTTGATCGAATAGCTCTCGACGCTCGCCCGGATGCCCTGGCGCACGACGTGGTCGTAGAGGTTCACGAGGACGCGCCCGCGAAGCAGGACATCGACCTCGTCCTCGCGCGTCGCGTGCCGCTGCATCAGCCGCTTCAGCGCCCCCGACTCGTAGCCGCCGTAGTGGTAGACGTGCATCCCGGGGTCGCGGGCGAGACGGTCCAGGACCAGGTCGACGAACCGTTCGAGCATCGCCTTCTCGCCCGCGCGGTCATGCGCCCAGTCGGCATGGAAGACGATCTCGCCATCGGCGGCGCGCTCGGTCCAGCCGAAGAGGTACTCCAGGCCATCGGTCAGGGCCCACGGGTCGGCCTCGATGTCCCAGAAGACGTCGAGCGGGCTGGGTGGCGGAAGCGCCGCGAGCCCCTTGCCGGACTCCGCCGGGTTCGGCGGGATGAGCTCGTAGCGGTGTTCATGCGTCCGCCGATACTCCAGCTGGAGCGCCGCCTGCCGGCGCAGCCGCTCGAGGATCCTCGGGTTCGAGATCCCGGATCCCGCGATCCGCCGGCAGCTCGCCCAGCGCCTGGAGCGTCGTCACGCCTGCCTCGACGAGCTTCCGCCGCTGGACGCGCGCGGCGCCCGCGACGAGCGACAGGTGGTCGTCCTCCCGGCGCCGGCGGTCGCACAGGATCCACCAGCTGCACACCCGGCAGTGGTCGACCGGCTCGGGATACGTCGCGGGCTGGTCCTCCGGCGCGGTCGCGAACACCCGCTCCTCGAAGCGTCGCTTGGCGGCCCGGTAGTACGCGGCATAGTCGGCGAGCCGATGCGGGTTCGGCGTCCCGTCGCCGGTGACCACCGAGATCGTCTCGGGCGGGATGCCCTGGAGCCCCTCGAGGAGATCGGCGTAGACACACATCTGGACGATGGCCGCCGCCTTCACCCGCCGCGCGAGCTTGGTATCGGCGACGTCGTAGCTCCACGACCCGAGGTCGGACGGCCGATCGTCACGGCGGACCAGGAAGTCCGCATGGCCACGCCAGCGGCCGTCGAAGAACGTCGCCTGGAAGATGACGTCGTCGCCGCGGCGCATGGCCGCGAGCGTCTCGTCCTGCGCCGCGCGCAGCTGTTCGGGCGTGTTGGCGTCGCGAAGCTGGATCTCGTGGACCGAGCGTCCGTCGGCACGCAGCCTCGCGAGGTAGGCCTGTTCGTGGTCGAAGCCGCGCTTCCGGATCAGCTCCAGCTCGGGATCGTCGCGGACGGGCTTCTCGAGCGCCCCGGCCGCGCGAAGCTGCTCGAGCGTGACCAGGTGGTCGCACTCGAGGAAGCCCACGAGATCGGTGGCCGACACGACGAGCGTGCCGTCGGGATGGCGCTGCACGGAACCTCCGGACGGCCGCCATGTCCTCCCGGCGGCCCTGCCGCCACTCTAGCCCGCGCGCCGTGACAGCTAGCCTGTCACGGTCCGATCCGAACCGCCCTTCGCCCGACCGTTGACTGCGATCATTGCACGGGTCGCAGCGCCTTCCAGCGCTCGATCGCCCACTGCCAGTCGTCGGCGTCGTCGAACGTGATGCGGATCGCCGCTCCGCGACCGGGCACCGCGGAGAACCCTTCGAGCACGCCGACCTCGATCCCGGACGTCGTGTCCGTCCCCAGGCGTGCCCGCCCGGCGAGATCACCGTCCCGATGCGTCATCACGCTGTCGCCGAGATCGCCCGCGACCCGCGACAGGAACACGTCGGGAAGCATCGCGCCGCCCGGACCGCCCGTCTCGATGCCCGCCAGGGTGATGGTGCGGCCGCCTTCGCCGCCCCACCACTCCTCCTCGGTGCGGCGCTCCGCGAACGAGCCGGGGATCTCGAGCGCCCAGCCGGCATGGCTGATGCGCACCGCATCGCGTCGATAGCCGATCGGTGCGCGGTCGGACGGTGTCCGCGCCGCCCGCTCGGCGACCTGACGGAGCATCGGGTCGTCGACATCCCGGAGGCTCAGCAGCTCATGCCATTCCCGCCACGGGAAGGGCAGCGACGGGTCGAGCGGGAAGGCCTTGCGCAGCGCGCGCAGCGTCTCGTCCATCACGCCCCGCTCCGCGTCGCCGCCCGGCGGGCGCCAGCGGACCTCGGTCCACATGAGGCACAGGGCGCGGTTGAGCAGATACCGACCGTCGGTCGTGTCGGCCCACCATGGCCGCAGATCGATCGCGACGCGCGCGTCAGCGGATGCCTGCTCGAGCCAGGCGTCGTCACGCGGCCCGAGCGGCGTCGCGAGGGCCCCGTCGAAGCGATACATGACGCCGGCTTTCGTCCCCAGATGGAGCCCGGTCACGCCCGCGTGGCGCGCCTCCCGGGCGCGCACGAGCAGCCGCCCCAGCCAGGCGAGGTGCGCCCGCTCGACGCTCGGCCGATCGCGCAAGGCAGCGGTCGCGTCGGGTGTGGCTCCGCCCGTCCCGCCCGGGCGCGGGGCGGACGCGGGGGTCTCGCCCGTCCAGTCGATGCCCTGCGTGTCACCCGCCCGCTCGAGCGTCCGGCCGACGAACGTGTGATAGCCCGGACCCACCGCAGAGGTGTCGGCGGACGCGACGACCCGCCCGACATCCGAGACGGTGATGGTCACCGGATCGGCCGCGGGGTGGAGGTCCAGGAGGAGCTCCGTGTCGCCCGCGGCGTTCCGATCGCAGCGCATCGAGCGGACGACATCGGGATGCTCGGTCGCGAGCCACGCCTGGACGTCGCCGAGGACCTTTTCGGGAGCGGGGAGCCGCGGGATCAGCCCGCGCTTCGATACCTGCCCGACCGCGTGGATCGTGAGCCCCACCAGCACCTCCAGGACCACCCCAGCCCGACGGACGATACGCGTCGCCGCGGGCGATTCCGAGGGCCTCCCACAAGGTGTTGGTACCGGTCCCGGACAGTCGAGCGTCCCACTCGGGCTAGGCTTGCGCACATGCCAGTGAAACGGCGCGACGACGAGGGGCGCTGGCAGGTCGGTCGGACCTGGGAGAGCCTCATCGATCGCCAGATCCGGGAGGCCATGGACGACGGTCGTTTCGACGACCTGCCGTACCAGGGCGAGCGCCTGCCGCTCGAGGACGACCGCATGGCGGGCGAGTGGGCGAGCGCGTTCCGGATCCTGCGCAACGCGAATGTCGCTCCGGAATGGATCGAGGCCGACAAGGAGGTCCGCCGGCTGCTCGACCGGCGTGACGCCATCCGCGATCGGGCCACGCGCTCGTCGGCCCTCGGGCACCGTCGCGATCGCGAGGAGCTCGAAGCGGGTGGTGCACGATCACGCCCGCGCGGTCGCGCGCCTCAACGCCGTCGCGCCCACGGACCGGCAGCATCGCCGGCCCCTCGATCTCGACGCCGAGCTCGAGATCCTCGCCCGGCTCCACGCGCAGGCCGACCGGCGATGAGGGAGTTCCTCCTCTATGCCACGTCCTCGGTCGGCTTCGCCCTCATCGCCTGCCTCATCGTGACGATCGCCTGGCTGGTGCTGCGGTCGGCCGGCCCGCGTTACGCGAGGACCGCCCACGACCTGCTGGTCGTCCTGAGCGTCATCACGATCCTCGTCCTCACGCTTCGTCCGGGCGATCTGAACCGCTTGCGCTCGCCCTGGGAGCTCATGCCCTTCGACGAGCTCCTCGCGGCGATCTCGGCAGCCGATGCCGGGGGCGTTCGTCTCGCACTCGCCGACGCCGTGACGAACATCATGCTGTTCGCGCCGCTGGGCGCGTCGATCGCCCTACGGTGGCCCGGTCATTCGACGCGCCGCGTGGTCCTGTCAGCGGCCGCGTTCTCGACCGCGATCGAGGTGACGCAGGGACTCACGGGGTTGGGGCGGACCGCCCAGCTCACCGACGTCCTGATGGACACGCTGGGCGCGTGGCTGGGCTGGCTCCTCGTGCGCCGCGTCCTCGCCGCGCGGGCTGCGCGGGCGGCCCGCCTCAGCGTCTCCGTTCCGCATCGTCGATGACCGACGCCCAGGGGGCGATGGCGAGGATCAGCCCGAACGCGAGGAAGATCGGCTGACCCATCGCGAGCGTGAGGCCGACGCCCGCGACGACGGCGATGACGTCGAGGATCACCGCCAGCGCGATCGCCCGGGACCGTGACGAGCCCATGACGCGCATCCTCGCAGGTGCGCCGACGGGCGGCGCGGTCAGCCGAACAGCGCGTCGACCGCGTCGGCGAACGCCGCGCTGTGCGCGTCGACGTCCGCTTCGCTCGTCGCCGGCGACATCAGCGCCATGTTGTGGAAGGGCGTCATCAGGACGCCGCGGTTCATCGCCCAGAGGTGGAGGAACCGCTCGAGCTCGCTGTCGCCGTTCGCCCACTGCTCGGCGCCGGTGCGTGGCGGGTCAGGCATGAAGTGGTACTCGGCGCGTGCGCCGAGCCGGGTGACGTGCCACGGGACGCCGCGTGCGCGGATGACCTCGTCGACCCCGGCCGCCCAGCGCTCGGCCAGCGGGATCATCCGCGCGAACGCCTCGTCGGTGAGGACATGGGTCAGGGTCGCCGCGATGGCCGCCATCGAGAGCGCATTCCCGGCGAGCGTCCCGCCGATCCCGCCGACATCGGCGTCGTCCCACGTCATGTGCGTGCGGATCCGCTCGGCGACGTCGGCGCTGAAGCCGTAGGCACCGGCGGGCACGCCACCGCCGATCGTCTTGCCGATGGTCACGAGGTCCGGCTGCAGACCGTGAGCGGCGGTGTAGCCGCCGGGCCCGGCGCAGATGGTGTGGGTCTCGTCGATGATGAGCAGCGTGCCGTGGCGGCGCGTCAGCTCGCGCACCGCGTCGTGATAGCCGGGCTCGGGCAGGACGATGCCGACGTTGGTCAGCGCGGGCTCGAACAGGGCCACGGCGACATCGCCGTTCGCAAGCTCACGCTCGAGCGCGTCGACGTCATTGAACGGCACGACACGCGTCGTGATCGCGGGGTCGACCGGCGGCCCGACGTTGCCGCGACGGGCCTCGACGCGGCCATCGGGCCGCAGCCAGGCGAACGTCTCGTCGACCGAGCCGTGGTAGTTGTGGTCGTGGACGAGGATCTTCGGCCGGCCGGTGATCTCACGCGCGAGCCGGATCGCGAAGCGATTGGCGTCGGTCGCGGTCAGCGTGAACTGCCAGGACGGAAGGCCGAAGCGCCGGCGGAGCTCGTCGCCCGCGACGATCGCGTCTTCCGTGGGCAGCATGTGGGTGATCCCGCGACGGAGCTGGCGCTCGACGGCACGGACGGTCGCGTCCGGGCCATGACCCGCCATCGCGCCGGTGTCGCCGAGGCAGAAGTCGACGTACTCGTGGCCGTCGACGTCGTGGAAATGCGCGCCGGCGGCCCGTTCGACGAACAGGGGGAAGGGGCCGGCCCACTTCACCATCCAGTTCATCGGGACACCCTCGAAGAGCGAGCCGCGGGCGCGCTCCCAGAGGGCACGGGAGTGGGGGTTGGCCACCTCGAACCGGGCCATCTCGGCGTCCATCAGACGCGCGAGACGGGTCCGGTCAAGGCTGGCGGTGGCGGGCATCGTCGCTCCGGTGAGTCGCACCGCACCTGGGGTGTGACGTGCGCCGGATGATGCACCGCGTCCGCGGTGGCCGCTCCGATGTCTCGCCGCTCGGGCGCCCACCGAAGGGCCGTGGATGATGGGTCTCCGGGCCGCGCTCAGGCGGTCCGTCGCCGCGTCAGTGCGGCGTCAATGGATCCGACGGGTATACCCGCAGATCTCGCAAGAGGCGATGCGTGCATCCTCGTCGATCACGAGGAAGCTGGTGCACCCGTTGGTCGCGCAGTACAGGCGCGACGGCTGTGCGTTCGCGGTCCGGCGGCGCATGCGGCGCATCGCGCTCGCACGACCGACCGCCGCGTTCGCGGCATTTCGGGACAGCATGGGCTGAGAGTGGTTCCTTTCCGGGACGCCGCATCACGCATGAGGGCGTCCGATCGGCGCGACGATCCGTGTGGTGGATCGTGGCGCATGGCCATTGCCCGGCGCGGCTGACGGGAGCGGTTGTGCTACGACCTCTGGCCGCTTGCGTCGGGCGATGCCTGAATCATGGGCCGAGCGAACGGATGTGTCAAATCACCCATCCGAGGGATCCGCCGGGCGGCCGAGCGCGTCCCGGGTCCTACCATGCACGACACGATGCTCCGCCACGCTCCGAACCGGTCCCGTTGCCGCCTGCTCGCGACCGCTGGTCTCGTCCTCATCATCGCCGCCTGCAGCGCGGGTGGAGGGGCCGCGACCCCGGCCGCGAGCGACGGTCGGCCACCCGTCGCCACGCTGCCGCCGTCCGCGGCGCCATCGTCCGAGACGGGTGTCGTCCCGGCGACGCTCCTCGATCCCGTCCTCGCGGATGCCGCCAAGCGGACCGGCGCCGCACCCTCGGCGATCCAGGTCGTCCAGGCGACGGCCACCACCTGGAATGACGGTTCCCTGGGCTGCCCCGAGCGAGGTGTGATGTACACGCAGGCGCTCGTCGACGGCTATCACGTGATCGTCGAGGCGAACGGCCAGAAGCTCGACTACCGCGATCCCGCTCGACGGCGGGTTCAGGGTGTGCAAGGGCCCGCTCGGCGGCTGAGGCCCTCGACCGTTCCCGCAGCGCACGCGCACGTGCGGGGCGAACCGCGAAGATCACGAAGCCCCCGGCGGCGCCGGGGGCTTCGATCGTGTGCGGGGCGGGAGAGAACGGTCAGTCGGGGAGATCCCCGACCGGCACCAGATCCGCCTGGGGCGCTCCGTTCTGGTCGTCGAGCGCGACGATCATCCAGCCCAGAGACGGGGCGTCGGCCTGCGAGTCGATGTCGACCGCGAGGTCCAGCAGCCCGCTGTCACCGGGATCCATCGCGATGAAGTCGCCGCTCGACACCGCCGGTGCGAACACCGAGAGCGAGGCGCGGCCGTCGACCTCGTCCTCGAACGCCGTGTCGCCCGTCTCGTTGTCGGCGATGACCTCGTAGTCGACGGTCGAAGCGGGGTCGGTCCGTTCGATGTCGCTCGCAAGGAGCGGCAGCAGGATCGTCGAGCCGTTGGCCGGCGCGTCGGCCACGAAGCCGCCGGCGCCCACGAGGTCGCCGTCCGCGTTGATGACGAAGGACGCCATCTGGCCGTTGATGAAGCCTTCGGTGAACAGCCCGAAGTCGATGCCGAGGACGAAGAACTCGGGATCCGGGCCGTCCCCGAAGATGGGGATCACGAACGTGTTCTGATACCCGGCTGACCAGCGACCGTACGTGTTGATGGCGAAGATCAGCCCCCGGTCGTTGGGGTCGGCTTCGCCGGTCAGGAACTCCGCTGGGAGCACCTGGAGACCGACCGCGCGGATGTCGTTGGTCGCGCCCGCGGCGGTCGGCAAGTCCTTCGGGTCGCGAAGGCCCCAGGCGTAGACGTCGGCGAACGTCGCATGACCGCCGTCGTTGCGGAGGTGGACCGTGGCGTCAGCTTCGCCGCCCGACGACGGTGTACGCCGATCGCGCGGACGCGACGACGTTCGACGCGGACCGCGGCACGGCGCGCCACGGGACGCGCAGCTGGTAGCGGCCCGACCCGGACACGCGTCGGAGTCGCCGTGATCACGCCGCCGTAGCTGAGCAGGCTGCCCCAGTCGGTGCCGCCGGGCACGGTCTGGCTGGCGTACTTGCTCGCGGCGAGCTGCGAGGCCGTGAGGTTCACGGTCGCGGTGATGGTCCGGCTGCTGCGCGCGGGCACCGTGACCGTCGTGGCGCTGAGCGTCAGGACTCGCACGCGACTGCTCGAGCCGGGCAGGCTGATGAGCCCACCGTCGAGCTTGTAGATGATCGGCGACGCACTCGAGTTGTAGATCGTGAACGACTTCGACTCGCGGTAGCCGCCGATCCGGATCTGGTCGTAGCCGAACGAGAGGTTGGGCGTCCGATCCGTTCCCAGGACGTACGCGACGGAGTCGACCGCGCGCCGCGGCTGGACCATGCCCGAGCCTGCGAGGCGGGCGTTGAACGGCGAGACCTTCGCCTGGACGGCGGTCCCGACGATGAGCGACTTGATCTGCTCCGGCCGGAAGCCCGGGTGGCGCTGGCGCACGAGCGCCGCGACACCGGCGACGTGCGGCGAAGCCATCGAGGTGCCGGAGAGCGTGTTGGCCTTGAAACCCAGGCCAGCGCCGGTCGAGACGATGTTCTCGCCGGGTGCGCTGACGTCGGGCTTCTGGGCGCTGTCGCCGAGCCTCGGGCCGCCGGAGGTGAAGTCCGAGCTGCCCAGGAAGTGGTCGTTGGGGATGCCGGGGCCGGTGGCCAGGGTGGCTGCCGTCCCGTCGGCGGCCGTCAGGCCGGCCTTGGCCGCGCGGGCCACGCCGACCATGGGGATGTCGAAGAGCGACGGCGAGTAGCCCAGGAAGGCGGGCAGCTCGTTGAGCGGGACGTCATCGCGGTTGATGACGATGACGCCGACCGCGCCGGCCTCCTGGGCGGCCGCGCCCTTGTCGACGAACGCACAGACGCCACGCTGGATGACGGCGATCGAGTTCGCCGGCAGGGTGCCGTAGTCGGCGGCGTGGCAGCCCAGGTGCTCGTCACCCTCACCGGTGATCGGGTCGATCGGCGTGCCCGGGTCGTCCACGATGACCTGCAGCGTGCCCGCGACCGGGAGCTCCGGGAAGGCGTTCTGGTTGATGCCGTTGACGTCGGTGCCGGTCGCGCGGTCGACGGTCGCACCCGGGTACTGCGCGATGGTGTCGACCGAGGCGACGGCGATGACGCCGGTCGCGTTGCCCGGCGTGCCGGTCATGTACGCGTTGTTGCCGTCGTTGCTCGCCGTGGAGACGACGACCACGCCCGATGCGACCAGCGCATCGCTGGCCAGCGCGTCCGCGGTCTCGGGGCCGCCCGCGCCGCCGATCGACATGTTCACGACGTCGATGCCGTCGGCATGCGTGGCGTTGTACTCGCCGACCCACTCGAGCGCGTCGGTCGTGAGGGTCGTCGAGCCCTCGCAGCCGAAGATCTTGAGGGCGATCAGCTTCGCCTTGGGCGCAACGCCCGGCCCGATGCCGAACGACGTCTGGTAGGTGGTCGAGTCGTAGGGACCCGTGTACGTCGTGTGGTCCGACTTCACACCGAAGCCGGCTGCCGTGCCGGCGACGTGCGAGCCGTGGCCCACGCCGGTGCAGTCGAGCGGATCGGGATCGGGCTGCGGGATCTCGGACCCGTCGTCCGCGGCTGCGTCGTAGTCGTCACCCGCGAAGTCCCAGCCGTCGATGACCTTCGCGGTCGGGAACGTGCCGTCCTCGATGATCGAGCTGTCGTTGGCCTCGTACGCCTCGACGGTGCCGGGACCGCCGAAATTCGCGTGCGTGTAGTCGATGCCGCCGTCGATGACCGCGATGGTCTGCCCGTTGCCGGTGGCGCCGTAGTCCTGCCACGCAAGCGGGGCGCCGATGAACGGCACGCTCTTCGCGTTGTCCATGTAGTGCTGGGTCACCGCGTGGACGGCCTTGACGCCCGGGAGCTTCGCGAGCGCGCCCAGCCGACGGCTGGGGACCCGGAGCTGGATGCCGTTGAGGGTGTACTGGTACTGCCTCTCGATCTTGCCGCCGAGCTTGCGGATCCCAGCGCCGAGCTTGTCCTGGTTCGCCTTGAGCTGGCGCGCGGTCGCCACCTGCTGCGCCCGCGAAAGCCGGCGGGGCGCGACGCTGGCCTGGTCGAGCTCGACGATGACCTCGACGTCGCGACCGTTGATGACCTGCTGGACGAGCGACTTGTCGAACTTGGTGACATCGAGCCGCTCGAACTGGCGCTTGGGACCGGCGGCGATGGTGCCGGCGGGTGCCGCGAGCGAGATCACCAGGGCCGATGCCGCCAGAGCGGCCAACAGCCTCCGCTTCATGCTCCTCCCTTCCCGGGATCGACCCGGGTTCCTCCCGTTCGCCGCCCACGGCGGCGATCCTGTGCCTGCGACGGGGCGCGCTCACGCCGGGCCTCCAACGCCCGGCTTGGGCCGTGGATCCCCCGGATGTCCTCCCTGCGCGGGGCGCGCGCGGCCATGGATGGCACGCGGGTCGTGCGTCGTCCCGACGCGATGCGCTGCGAGCCCGGACTCTCCTCCCGGGCGGATGGCGCGACGCTACCGCGCCGCGCTGGCGGCGGTCAACTTTCATCGACGTGACGATGCCGTGTCCGGCTTTGGCGACGCCGCTGTGATGCGCACGGGGCCACGCTGGGCGTCCCCAGGAGGTGCACGCATGACCGACGACCAGCGGACGATCGTGGCCGTCACCGGCGAGGACGATCGCTACGCGCCGGTCCGCTCCCGCGCGAGCGCGATGGCGGCCGGCAGCCCCTCGACCGTGATCCTGTACGACGTGGACGCCGCGGGCGTGTTCTCGTCGCCCGTCCCGACCGAGTGGTCGGGCGAGGGTGAGCAGCAGCTGACCCCGGAGCGGATGGGGCCCGACGAGCTCGAAGCGCAGGGCCGCAAGCCGCTCGCGGACCAGGTGCGGAACCTGCGCGACGTCGGTGTCGACGCCTGGGCGTGGCTGCCCACGTCCGCAGATGCGAGCGCCCTCGCCGAGTACGCCGAGCGGCAGGGCGCGGACGTCATCCTCGTCCCGAAGGACCTGGAGGAGCCGGGCCTGCTCGAGCGACTGCAGGGCAAGGATGCGTCGAGCGCGCGCGACGAGACGCGCATCCCGGTGGTCGCGGTCGGTTGACCGCTCGCGTCGGGCCGACCGCGCGACCGCTGCTGACCGCCGAGCGGCTCCGGGCGTAGGCTGCGCGGCCATGGAGCTGCGCGGCGAACGGGTCGTCCTCCGGCCGATGACCGAGGCGGATCGTCCCTCGTTGGAGGCCATCGTCGCCGACCCCGCGGTGGCCGAGTACTGGGGCAGCGACACGTGTCGAGCTCGAGCCGCCCGGCGGCGAGGAGCCGGTCCACCAGTGGGTCGTCCTCGTCGATGGCGCCGTCGCGGGCTACGTCCAGGCGTACGAGGAGCTCGAGCCGCAGTACACCTACGCGGGGATGGACATCTTCCTGGCGCCCGCGTTCCACGGTCGCGGGCTCGGCCCGGAGGTGCTGCGGGTGGTCGCGCGATGGCTGATCGACGTCCGTGGGCACCATCGGCTGGTCATCGATCCCCGCGCGGACAACGCGCGCGCGGTCGCCGCCTACGAGCGCATCGGGTTCCGGCGGGTCGGCGCTCCTTCGGCAGTACGACCGCGGCCGGGACGGGGTCCTGCGCGACGGCCTGCTGCTCGACCTGCTGGCCGACGAGCTGCGTTGATGGCGCTCGCTACGACGGCGGGTAGCCGGTGATCCGGCGGATGGCGGCGTAGAGCGGCTTCAGCTTGCCGTACATCGGCAGGTAGACGCCCCGGTAGAGGTCCTCGTAGAGCCGGTGCCGCTCGGGGTCCGGGTCGCGCGTCTCCACCACCCTCGTCATCGCGCTGACAGCCGTCTCGAAGCTCGGCTGGAGGCCCAGGCCGACCGCGGCGTCGATGGCCGCACCGAGACCGCTCGTCTCGTGGGTGTGGGGCCGCGACGTGGGCAGGCCGAAGACGTCGGCGGTGAGCTGGATCGCCGAGGGGCTCTGGCTGCCGCCGCCCGAGACGCGCAGCTCGCGGATGGGCACCTTCGTGCGCTTCACCGTGAGCTCCGCTCCCTCGCGCAGCGCATAGGCCAGACCTTCGATGATCGCCCGGTAGAGGTGCGCGCGCGTGTGGACGTCGCCCCAGCCGATGACCGCGCCCTTCGCCTCCGGGCCGGGCTTGCGCACGCCGGGTGACCAGTACGGTTGCAGGACGAGGCCCATCGCACCCGGCGGGGTCGCCGCGAGGAGCTCGTCGAACAGCTCCTCGGCCTCGCGGCCGAGCTCCTGCGATCGCGCGACCTCGCGTTCGCCGAACTCGCGCTTGAACCACTCGACCATCCAGTAGCCGCGGTAGATGTTGACCTCGAGCGAGTACGACCCGGGCACGGCCGCGGGGTAGGGCGGGACCACGCGCACGACCTCGTGGTAGCGGCGATGGGTCGTGTTGATCGACGCGGTGGTCCCGAGCGAGATCGCGCCGATGTGGGGTTCGAGCGCGCCCGCGCCGAGGACCTCGCAGGCCTTGTCGCCGGCCGCCGCGATGAGCGGCAGGTCCTTCGGGATGCCGGTGTGGTCCGCGGCGGCGTCGGTGATGGTCCCCAGCGGTCTGCGCCGGTGGGATGAGCTCCGGCAGCCACGCCGGGTCGACCGGGATGGCCGTCCAGCGCCAGTCGCCGGGCTTCGCCCATCGCAGGGCGCGGTAGTCGAAGGGGAGGAAGCCGACCTGCGACGCGACGCTGTCGACGAAGCGGCCCGTCAGCCGATGCGTCAGGAACCCGCTGAGGAGCAGATACCGCTCGATGCGCCGCCACGTCTCGGGCTCCTGCGTGCGGAGGACGTTCGCCTCCGCCTCGGCGCGGAGCGTCGCGACCGTCTCCTCGACGCGAAGGACCCTGGATGCGAGGCCGAAGACGCCGCCCATCGGCGGCAGGCCCTCGGCGCGCCGGCGGTCGAGCCAGACGATCGCGGGCCGGAGCGGCGTCCCGTCGCGGTCCGTCACGACGACGGTGCCGCGCTGCGTGGTCAGCGCCACTCCGGCGAGCGCATCGCGGCGCACGTCCGGCAGCACCCACAGCGCGCGACACGCCTCGCCCAGCGCACGCCAGTAGACCTCGGCGTCCTGCTCCGCGACGCCGGGTGGCCTGCCCGCTTCGTACGCCGCGATGGGCACGCGGCTCCTGGCCACGATGGCGCCGGTCGGGTCGATGACCATCGCCCGGACGCTCTGTGTCCCGACGTCGAGCGCGAGGATGTGGTCGGCCGGTCACACGAGCACGCCCGGGTTCATGAGCCCGTCCGGGTCGAAGGTGCCGATCGCGGCCCGGAGCGCGGCCATGCCCAGCTCGCCCTTCTCGGCGGGCAGGTACGGCGCGTGGTCGACCCCGATGCCGTGGTGGTGGCTGATGGTGCCGCCGCCCGCGGCGATGGCGTCGGACGCGGCGGTCTTCAGCGTGCGCCACCGCTGGAGCGTCACGTCCGGGTCGGTGGCGATCCGGTAGAGGTACGTGACGTACAGGCTCGACCCCGACGGGTACACGTGCGAGAGGTGGCTGAACACGTGCACGCGCTCGCCCTGGTCGTCGAGCCCGTGGCGAAGGGCATGCGCCACGTTCGTGGCCACCGCGGGGAGGCGTGTCCAGTCGGTCGCCGTCTCGAGCGTGTCGGACGCGTAGCCGGCCTCCCAGAGCGTGTTCCGGAGATATGGCGCGCGGAACCGGCCACGACGCCACGAGGCGGCGAGACCCGGCACGCCCACGGCCCCGTGCCCCCTGGCGATCGCGGCAGCGTCCCGGAGGGCCGCGCGGGTCGGTCCGCGGCGACCGCTGGCGCCCACGAGCAGCAGCGCCCAGCCATCGGGGACGCGTCGTGCGCGGAGGTAGGCGCGGAGCGCGCGGACCTGGCGGGGATGCTCGGCCATCGCGAGGACCGACCGGGTCTCGGTCGGGGTCGAGAGGCGGACGAACGACAGGCCGGGCCGCTGCTGCGCGAGGGCACGGGCGGCCTCGACACCGGCTTCCCATGACGGCAGGGCGTGGGCGTCGACGACGTCCAGCTCGGGGACCGGTGACGCCCGGAGGACGACGTCGGTGAGGATCCCGAGCCGGCCTTCCGAGCCCAGGACGAGCTGGCGGAGGTCGGGACCGGCAGCCGACGCCGGGTGCGCCGGCATCGTCAACGTCCCGGCGGGCGCCTCGAGGGTCCCGCCCGCGAAGAGCGCCTCGATCCGGCCTTGTCCCAGGCTGCGCAGCCCGGCGCCGCGCGCCGCCACCCAGCCGCCGACCGTGGCGAGCTCCCACGACTGCGGCTCGTGCCCGACGGTCCAGCCCTCGGCCGCGAGCTCCGTGTCGAGCCATGGGCCGGTCGTGCCGGCGCCGACCGTCACGAGCGCGGACCGCTCGTCGAACGCGCGGATGCCGCTGAGCCTTCCCAGGTCGACGGTGATCACCGGCCGCTCTGACGGTCGCACGGAGACGCCGCCGACGACGCTGGTGCCGGCGCCGTAGGGGATCAGGACCGCGCCGGTGCCCGCGGCGAGCCGGAGGAGCGCCCTGACCTCGTCGCCGTCGTGGGGTCGCGCGATGGCATCCGGGACGGCGTCGAGCCGGCCGGAGCGGAGGTCGATCCAGTCGTGCAGGCTCTGGCCGCGAGCGTGTCGGATGCGATCCTCCGGGTCGACCGAGACAAGGGGATCGTCGTCGAGGCGGCTCGGTGGGACGTGCGCGACGACCTCGCCGAGCGTCGCGTCCCTCGGCGGCGTCCCGGGCCCGACGATGCGTTCGAGGAGGCGCGCGGCGGCCTCGGGAAGCTGTGCCTGCTCCCGCTCGTCGCCCCAGCCGTTCCAGCGCCGCATCGCGCGTAATCCTGCCGGGTTCGGGGCGCTATCGTGCGTGCATGCGCGGCGATCGGATCGAGGTCGTGATCGACACCGGGGACGGGACCCAGACGTTCGACTTCGTCGCGTCGCGGAACGGCCGCCGGCTGGAGGTGGCGACCGCGCGCGGCGTGGTCGAGGTCACGGAGGTGACCCGCGGCGGCACCCCGGTCCGCACCGGCCGGTTCATGGCCACGCGCGTCGTCGCCCTCGTCGAGCATCCGGCCCTCGAGGACTCGGAGGCGCGGGTCGAGGTCGAGACACGGCGCCGGATGACGGCCGGTGAGCGAACGGGCCGCGGCCGCAAGCGCTCCGAGGCGGATCAGCTGGCGCTGATGGCCGAAGCCGAGGGCGACGGCGCTCGCCAGGCTCCCACCGAGAGCTGATCGCCTCGCGACATCCGGCCTCGGCGAAGGCGCCGGCGAGACGCTTGCTGCGGGCTCAGGCCGCCGACGCGGCCTTCGAGCGCTGGCCGCGCAGCCGCGGCAGGACGTCCTTCGCGTAGGCCTCGATGAAGGCTGCCTGATCCGGGCCCGACCTGGTGCACGTAGACGTGGTCCACGCCCGCGTCGACGTACTCCTGGAGCGACGCGACGTGGCGGTCGATGTCCGGTCCGCATGGCGTGTGTTCGGCCAGCTGGTCCTCGGTCACCGACTTCGTGAGCTGCTCGAAGTGCAGTGGCAACGGCAATTCCTGCGACGCCATGCCTTCGATCGCGCCCGTCGGCCAGATCTCGCGGAGCGTCTTCTTCGCGGAGGCTTCGTCGCGGCCCCAGCAGACGGTCGCCTGCCCGTAGATCGGCTTGCCGCGACCGCCGGCGCCGCGGAAGGCCTTCACGAGCTCCTTGTCGCCGGACGTGACGACCATCGCGTCGCCGATCCGTCCGGCAGCCTCGGCCGCCTTCGGCCCGCTGGCCGCATAGATCACGGGCACCGGCTCGGGCGGGGTGTCGTAGACCTTCGCGTTGACCACCGTGAAGTGCTCGCCGTAGTGGCTGAGCTGCTCACCCTTCCACAGCTCGCGGATGAGGTCGATGGCCTCCTCGAGCATCTCGGAGCGCAGCTCGTACTCCGGCCAGACGTCGCCCGTGATGTGCTCGTTGAGCGCCTCGCCGGTACCGACACCGAACCGGAACCGACCGGGCATCATCGATGCGACCGTCGCGGTCGCCTGGGCGAGGATCACCGGGTGGATACGCCCGATGGGGCAGGTGACGCCGGTGCCCACCTCGAGCGACGTCTCGTGGGCCAGTGCGCCGAGCACCGACCACACGAACGGGCTGTGGCCCTGGCGGTCGATCCACGGATGGAAGTGGTCGCTGATCATCAGGAAGTCGAAGCCCGCCTGCTCGGCGAGCTTCGCGTGCGCGATCAGGTCGTTCGGGCTGTGCTCCTCGGAGGACAGCGCGTAGCCGATCCGGAGCGGGGCGGCGGTCGTGGTGGGCATCGGGAACCTCCGGCGGGGTCGGAGGTCCGATGGTCGAAAACGGATGGCGACGTGCGCAGGTCACGCACGTCGCCGGAGGTGACAGGGGAGTGGCAGCCGCCTCGTCGCGGCCCGGTCGGTCAGGCCGTCGCGCCCGCCTCGGCACGCTTGGCCTTGGAAGGCTTCGCCGGCTGGAGGATCCGGATCGCATTGCCGAACGGGTCACGGATCCCCATGTCGATGCCGTAGAAGTGCTCCATCGGCTCCTGGGTGATGTCGGTGACGCCGCGCTCGACGAGGGTCTCGTACAGCGCGCGGGCATCGTCGGTGTGGATGACGATCGAGCCCATGGCGCCCTTCGCGATCAGCTCGCGAAGCTGCGCCGCGGTGGCTTCGTCATGGACGGGCGGGCCGGGCTCCTCGAGGAAGATCTCGACCTCGGGATTGGCGGGGAAGCGGACCGTCAGCCAGCGGAACGGGCCCTGCTTGATGTCCTGGCCCTTCTCGAGGCCCAGCTTGTTGACGTAGAAATCGAGCGCCTCGTCCTGGTCCAGGACCTTGACGGACGTGACGGCGAGCGTGGTGGTCATCGGGGTGTCCTCTCGTCCTGTTCCGTACTCAGCTCGCGGCCTTCTTGACGAGGGCGACGATCTGCTCCTCGGCGGCCGGGGTGAGCTTGGTCAGCGCCCAGGACGTCGGCCACATCTCGCCGTCGTCGAGGTGGGCCTCCTCCTCGAAGCCGAACGTCGCGTAGCGCGACTTGAACTTCTCGGCGGGCTTGTAGAAGGCGACGACCTTGCCGTTGCGGGCATACGCGGGCATCCCGTAGTAGGTGCGGACGGTCAGCTGCGGCACCGCCGCGGTGATCAACGCGTGGAGCCGCTGCGCGATGCTGCGGTCCGGCTCGGACATCTCGGCGATCTTCGAGCGGACCTCGGCCTCGCCCTCGGCGGCGGTCTGCTGGGCCTTCGCCTCCTTGGCGCGCTCGCGCATCGCGGCCTTTTCGTCAGCGGAGAAGGTCTCGATCTTCGTCTTGGTCGGCATGGCTTGCTCCTCGGGTGGTGGATCGATGTGGTCGATCGATCAGGCTGAGCCCGATGCTAGGGCGGCCTCCGCGTCGCTGGCTTCTCCAAAACTGCTCGAATGGCCGTTCGTGCTCGACATCGCGCGCGGCGCGGCCCACGGCCGGGTCGCCGCCATCTGGAAGCAGTTCGGGGCGATCATCGGCTCGTGGCCTTCGCGGTAGTCGGACGGGGTCTGGCCGACGATGTCGTGGAAGGTGCGGCTGAACGTGCCGAGGCTGGTGAAGCCGACGTCGAAGCAGATGTCGGTGACGCTCCGGTCGGTCTCGCGGAGCAGGAACATCGCGCGCTCGACGCGCCGCCGCTGGAGATAGCGATGGGGCGTCTCGCCGAAGACGTCGCGGAAGCTCCGGCTGAAGTGCGCCTCGGAGATGTGCGCGACGCGCGCCACGCTGGCCACGTCGAGTGGCTCCGCGTACGCCCGGTCCATCGCATCGCGTGCGCGCAGCAGCCGCCGGTTCAGATCCTCGGCCTCGCGGGTCACGCGCTGAACGCTACGCCATCCCCGCTTGCAGCGGCGTCACGAACGTGGCCCTGGCGCCTCCTGCGCCGCCGTGTCCTCCGTCCGGGTGCACAGGGTGCACGTTGCGACGAACCAGGAGCTCGCGACGGCGCCTCGACCCGGGCGGAAGGGTCCCGGCGGGCCGTTCAGCCATCGGACGGAGCATCGGATGCACCGGTTGGCAGCGGGAGCGCCCGATCGGCCGTCCGAACGGAGGCCCGCTTCGTCGCAACGCGCATCGGGTGCACCTCCGGCGAGGCCGACCCCTTGACTGGCAACGACCCGACCGAGCTTCCCTTCGTCTCTATGGAACGAGCCGAGCTGTCAAGGCAGTAGATCGCGCCGACGGCCGACGAATCATCGCAGCGCCTGGAGGAGGTCGAGCGTCGCGGCGACGACCGCTTGCTGCTGCGCCTCGCG
Source organism: uncultured Chloroflexia bacterium (assembly GCA_963778025.1). GTDB lineage: Bacteria > Chloroflexota > Limnocylindria > Limnocylindrales > CSP1-4 > CAVZTA01. Next base: position 258,020 of record CAVZTA010000009.1, read on the forward strand.
GCTGATCGCCGCCGGCGGATCGTTCGGCTGGCCGGTGTACCAGCCCATCTGCTCGTGGTTGCCGCCCTCGATGGGCGTGAACGTCACGTTCGGGCCCGAGCTTGGCGACGTTCGCCGGGCTCGTGTACGACGCCACGCCAGCGTCCAGCGTCCCGTACGTCGAGGCCACGGCGACGCCGGTCGCCGAGATGTCGGCGGCCGAATAGGACGCCCACAGCACGAGGCCCTCGATCGCGCCCTGATGTGACGCGAGGAACTGGGCGGCCATCGAGCCACCGAGGGAGTGGCCGCCGACGGCCCACCGATCGATCTCGGGGTGCTCGGTGATGACCGCCTGGGCGGCGTCGATGTCGAAGACGGCGAGGTTGAAGGGAACGGGCACGATGGCGACGAGATAGCCCTGGGCCGCGATCGCCTGCGCCTGCGGCGCGTAGGCGGCGGGCGGCACCTTGCCGCCCGGATACAGGACGAGGCCGATGGTCGGTTCGCCACTGGCAGGTCGGTAGGTCAAGCGGCCATCCGAGTCCTGGGTGAACGTCACCTCGGGCGTCGAGACGAGCGCGGCGGTCGCCTCGGGCAGCAGTGCCTGCGGCTGCGCCCACCAGAGGAACGCGCCGGCCGCGACGGTGAGTGCGCCCAGCACGATGACCCCGAGGACGCGAAGCCAGCGGTTCAAGGCCGGTCGACGCCGATGCGCGCTGTGAGGGTCGGGGTCGGCTCGATGTCGATGTCCTCCGCGAGGCGAGGGCGAGGCGTCCCGACCTTAGCGCCGCTGGTCGCACGTCAAGTGGCCGAGTCGTGAGCCGGCGCCGAGTCTCGCGAACCGCCCGCGATCGGCCCCGAGTCTCGACAGGCCCGTGGCTCGCGACCGCAGCATCCGCGAGTGTTCTGTGACTCGCGTCCCGGTCGTGACAGATGTTCCCCCGGATGAGCGCTCGTCGCCGGTCGCTCGACGTCGCGCGCGATCTTGAGCGTGGGCCGTGCGAGCACTCTTGTCGGATGGGTCGCTCGGCGAGCGCGTGTCACGGATCGCGTGACCAACGTTCACCGGGGTGACGGATGACAGGAACCAGCGCTCGCGTGCGCCTCAGACCGGGGGCCAGGGCAGCGGCGGGCCGGCGCGGATCGGGCTGCGGGAACCGCCCGGTCTTGAGCAGCCGCTCGACGCGCCGCACCATCGCGGCGACCTCATGCGGCGCCAGGTGGTCGCACAGCGCATCGCCCAGGACGCCACCCAGGTCCGCCCGTAGCCCTTCGAGCATCGCGATCTCCTCCGCCGCGAACGGCTCGCCGCGCCAGTCCCAGAGCACCGTTCGCAGCTTCGGCACCGGGGAGAAGCACACCCCGTGGTCCACGCCGTGGATGTGCCCGCCTGGCACCGGCAGCAGGTGGCCCGCCTTGCGGTCGGTGTTGTTCACCGCGGCGTCGAACACGGCCATGCGCCGCAGCCGCTCATCCCCGTCGATCACCAGCTGCACGGGGTCGACCGTCTCGTCGACGTCGATCCACAGCTGGACCATCCCGCCGCCGAACGGCCCGTCGCGGTAGACCGTCGGCGGGACGATCCCCCACCCGCACGCTTCCGACACCAGGAACGCCGCCACCTCCCGATGCGACAGCGTCCCGTCCGGGAAGTCGTCCAGCGGCCGCTCGCCGATGGTGGGCTTGTAGACGCACGCCGCGACGAGGTCCGGCTCCGGGTCGGGACAGCGCCGCGTCACGGTCCCGACGAGCGCATTGTTCGTCGAGGCCAGCAACCGGCCGATGATCTCCAGCTCGCCGTCGCGCAGCAGCTCGAGCGCCGTCGACGGGTCGAGGTCGCGCGAGCGGGGCGGCGGGAACGACGCCGGTCCGGTCATCTGTCTCGGCGCCTGATGCCAGTCGGTCCGCGGCTCAGTTCAGGAGATGTCCGTTGCGCCGCGGGCACAGGTGGCCCTGCGGATCGAGCGGCTGGCCGCACAGCGGGCACGGCGGCCGGCCCGAGCCCAGGACCCGAACGGCGCGCTCGACGAACGAGCGGGCCTCCATCGGCAGCAGCCGAACGCGAAGGACGTCGGGCCCGTCGGGCGAGGAGTCGTCATCGTCGTCGAGGACGTCCTCGTCCTCGTCCTCGGACGGGGCGCGGGCCTCGACCAGCACCCGGCCCTTCGACCCGTCCCAGCCGAGCGACAGGGTCGCCGCTCGGAACGCCTCGTTGATCGGCTCGTCGAGTGGCGCGCCGTCGCCCAGCAGCGCGGTGACGCCGTCATCGTCCTCGGCGCCCTCGATGCCCCGCTTCTCCAGCTCATCGAGGAGGTCGTCCAGGCGCTCGGCGAGCGCGGCGACCTGCACCTTCTCGAGCGCCACGGAGACGATCCGCGAACCTTCCCGGGCCTGGAGGAAGAACATGCGGCTGCCCGGCTCGCCGACGGTGCCGGCGACGAATCGGTCGGGCGTATCGAAGAGGAAGAAACGTCGAGCCATGAAGTCCTGGTGCGGCATGTGCGATCCAATGGCGAGGGTCGGACGGGACCGACCCGTCGTCGACTCTATACCGATTCGCGCGGCCGGCCGTTTCGGACGTGGGGCCCGCGACTCACGAGAGCGAGACGGAGATCGTGTGGTAGCCGCGAGCGCCGTCGGGTGCCGGCGGTGACGGTCCCTCGTCCTGCGGCGTTCCCGTGCCGTCGGTCGCGCGGACCCGGAGGTCGTGGACGCCGGACGCCACCTCGCCCGTCGGCCAGTCGTACCGCCACTGGACCCACGTCTGGTCGCTGATCGCGGGGGCGAGCTTCGCCGCCTGCCACGGACCCCCGTCGACGGAGATCTCGACAGCCGAGATGCCCCGCTCGGGCGCCCAGGCGATACCCGCGACGGGGACCACGCCGCGCGCGACGTTCGAGCCGGAGCCCGGCACGTCGATCCGGCTCTGCGTGAGGATCGGGCCTTCCTTGGCCCAGCCCAGCCGCACCCAGTAGGCGTCGAAGGACTCCAGCGTCGTGAGCTCGAGCTCGGCCAGCCACTTGGTCGCCGACACGTAGCCGTACAGCCCTGGCACGATCAGGCGCGCGGGGTAGCCATGCGCCGACGGGAGCGGCTGGTCGTTCATCTTCACGGCGATGAGCGCGTCCCGCTCCTGGCCGGTCACCCAGCTGGTGGGGAAGCCGGCGGTCCAGCCGTCGACCGAGCGGGGCACGATCTGGGTCGCGCCGGGCTTCACGCCCGCGATGTCGAGCACGTCGGTCAGCCGGACGCCCGTCCACTTCGTGTTGCCGACGAGGTTCCCGCCGACCTCGTTCGAAACGCACGCGATGGTCACGTACCGCTCCACGAGCGGCAGCGCGACGAGCTCGTCGAACGTGAGGGTCGTCTCGCGGTCGACCATGCCGTGCACCCGCAGCGACCAGGTCGAGACGTCGATCGACGGCGTCAGCAGCGCGGTATCGATGCGGTAGAAGCGGTCGTTGGGCATGACCAGGGGCGTCACGCCCGCGATGCCGAGGTCCGCTCCCGCGGGGATGGCCGCGGCGCGCTCCGCGGCCGGCGGGATCAGCGCTTCGGTCGCAACGACCTGGACGGCCTTCCGTTCCCGCAGCATGCGCCCCAGACCGCCGCCTGCGATGGCGAGTACGCCCAGTCCGCCAACGGACACGAGGAACCGCCGGCGGCCGACCGGGTCGATGGCAGTGGGGGTGGCCGCGCGCGCGCCGGGCGAGACCGAAACCGCCGCAGCCGCCCGGCCCAGCAACCAGCCGAGCGCCTGGATGCCGACCAGCGCCGCGAGCCCCGCCGAGACCGCCGCGAGGACCATCGACGTCTGCGGATCCGAGAGACTCGCGACGAACCCCAGCAGCGCCATTCCCCCGATGGCCGCATTCGCGAGATCGCGGCGCGTTCGCGCGAGCACCCCGACCGCAGCGCCCAGGGCCAGCGCGACGATCAGCACCGCGACGCTGAGCGCGAGCTTGTCGTTCGTGCCGAACCACGCCACGACCACGTCCTTGGCGCCGGCTGGCTGGAGCGCGATGACGGCGGAGCCCACCGAGACCACGAGGCTGGGCGCGCCCTCGAACAGCGCCGCGAGGAGCTCCGTGACCGCGAGCGCCAGCGCCGCGGCGACGACACCCGCCAAGGCCGCCCACGACCGCGGGACGAGCGGACCGGGACGCACGGGCACGCCGGCCTCACGGGCGGGCGGCGTGACGGCGCGTGCGGAGGTGCTCACCGGGCCAGTCTCGGACGTACCGATGACGCCCGCATGACGGCGATCAGGCGCGCACTTCCTGCCGCAGGAAGATCACGTACGCCAGGGCGAACAGGCCGACGGTCAATGCGACGAGCACCACGATCTGCGGCCACACGATGAGCATGCTCTGGTCGAGCGACAGCAGCGACGGGATCTGCTCCTGCGCCGAGACGTACTGCTGCAGGCTGCCGACGCCCAGGACCGTCTTCGCGGCCGGGTTCATGATCGCGGTCACCGCGTCCTGGTAGAGCGTGGCCGGCGAGATGCGCAGGAAGAGCTGCTGCGTGGTGGTCGAGGCGAAGTAGTCGTCCGCACTGCCCGTCACGTTGGCCGGGAAGATCGTGTTCGCGAGCAGCGGCAGCAGGAAGGCGCCGAACAGGATCACGCCGAGCCACGTCCCGAAGCCCACCAGCGCCGCCGATGCGGCACGGCGCATCACGACCGACAGCAGCAGCCCGAACGCGAGCCAGAACCCGGCGTACAGGATCGTCACCAGCAGCCAGACGATGACCCGCAGGACCTCGTTGAGCGTCGGGATGATGCCCAGCCGCACGATGCCGAAGCCCGCGATGAGCGCGACCATCGCGGTCAGCATCAGCGCGATGATCGCGATGCCCGCCGCGAACTTGCCGTTGATGACATCGTCGCGATGGATGGGCTGCGCGAGGAGTCGCGACAGCGTGCCCTGGGCGCGCTCGGAGTTGACGGCGTCGAACCCGAAGGCGATGCCGACGAGGGGCACGAACATCGCCACGAACGCGACGGTCGGGATGCCGCCGGCCGTCTGCGCGCCCGCCGAGAACAGCAGCAGGAAGATGGCGGGTGTCCCCGACGCCTGCGACGCGGCGTCCTTGATGGCCTGCGCGGTGAAGTACAGCGGCACCGCGGCCGCGATGCCGATGATCAGCAGCAGGACGTAGAACCGGACGCTGCCCAGGTGATCGGCGAATTCCTTGGCGCCGATCGTCCGCCAGCCGCCTGACGGCGCCTTCTCGTGACGACGGGCGTCCTGGACGGTGGCGGTGGTGAGCTCAGCGGACATCGGTCGACTCCGGCACGTAGCGGCGATAGAGCTCGAGAAGGTCGTCGCCACGGCGACGCAGGTGGACGAGGGTGAGGCCCGCGCCGGCGAGCGCGGTGGCGAGTGGTGCGGCGACCTCGCCGCTCGCGGTGACGACGCGCAGGCGCTCCTCGCGCTCGTGCGGCTCGACGTCGAGGACCCCCGCGACGTTCCGGGCCACCGGGTCGATCGATTCGGGTGGGCCGTCGATGCCGACCTCGAACTGGACCTCGCGATCCGAGCCCCGGGCGAGCTCGTCGAGTGGCCCGGCGGCGACCAGGCGTCCCTCGGAGAAGAAGCCCACGCGGTCGCACAGGGACTGCACCTGGCCCAGGATGTGCGAGCTGAGCAGGACCGTCAGCGAGCGGTCCCGGACGAGGCGACGGAGCAGCGCGAGCAGCTCCTCGACGCCCGCCGGGTCGATGGCGATCGTCGGCTCGTCGAGGATGAGGACCGACGGGTCCTTCACCAGGGCGTCGGCGATGCCCAGGCGCTGGCGCATGCCGCGCGAGTATTTGTCGGCGCTGCGGTCGGCCGCCTCCGTGAGGCGGACGTCCTGGAGCAGCTCGTCGATCCGCGCGTCGGCCTCGCGCCGCGGGATGCCGTTGAGGCGCGCGGTGTAGCGCAGGTTGTCGCGGCCCGACATGCCCGGGTAGAAGCCGACGTTGTCGGGCAGGTAGCCGACCTGGCGCTTCACCGCCAGCGGCTGGCGGGTCGGGTCCAGCCCGAGCACCCGGACGATGCCCTCCGTCGGCTCCGTCAGCCCGAGGAGCATCAGGACGGTGGTCGTCTTGCCCGCGCCGTTCGGCCCGAGGAGCCCGAAGACCTCGCCCGCATGGATGTCGAGGTCGAGCAGGTCGACCGCCGGCCGATCCAGGCCGTCGTACTCCTTGGTCAGGCCGCGGACCGAGATGACGGCGTCGGCGGGCGCGTCGGCCAGGAGCACGTCCGGGTCATGACGCCGCCGCTCCTCGGCGGCCTCGCGCACCGGATCGACCTCCCAGGGTCGGACCTGGCGGTCCGGCGGGCGGGTGCCGGTCGGCACGGTCGATGCCGGCCGTGACGCACCCGGGCCCGGAGCGCCGGATCGCGGCCGCACCTTCTTGCGGGTGGGTCCGCCGCCCCCCTTGCGCTCGATCGGTGCCCGATCCTCGGTCATGGCCCTACCGCCGGCCGTACGTCCGGAAGACCCAGTAGAGCCCGGCGCCGACGGCGACGATGAGGAGGATCCCGAGGATCCCCCAGAACTGCGGCGTCTCGACGGTCACCCGCATGTCCACGTTGTCGGACTTCTCCGTGGCCTTCGCGGTCACCGAGAGCTGGTAGTCGCCCGCGATGGCGTCGGTGGCGGGTGTCAGGGTGCCGGTGATGTTGGCGTTCTCGCCGGCGGGGATCGACGCGATGGGATCGCCCTTCTGCTCGAACTTCCAGCCGGTGGGCGGCGTGCCGCTCAGCGTGACGTTGGTCAACGGCGCGGTACCCGAGTTCTTGACGGTGAACTCGATGTCCTTGGCGCTGCCCGCGTTGGCGGTGGTCGAGAGCACCTCGTTGACGGTCGTGAGGTCCATCGTGTACGAGCCGGTGATGCCGACGGTGAGGTCGGCCGCCGCGGTCTTCCCGCCCCCGCTCGCGGTCACCTTGATGGGATACGCCTGCGCCGCGGCGTCATCCGGCGGATCGGCGGTCACCTTGATGGTCGACGACGCACCCGCATTGACGGTCACGGTCGTCGCCTGGGCCTCGCTCGTCGGCTCGGCCTTGACGGTCCAGCCCGACGGGGCCTCGGTGGTCAGGCCGAAGACGATGTCGGCGGCGGTGTCGTTCTTGAGGTCGAGGTTGAAGTCGAACGTCTGGTCCGACGACCCCTGCAGCTCGGCGAAGTCCGTCGTCAGCGTCACGTCGCCTGCGGCCTGCTCGGCGACGCTCACGTCCAGGGGCAGGGTGTCCTGCAGCGTGCCCGACGTCGCCCGGACGGCGAGCCGGGTCTTGCCGCTCGCCTGACCGTCCGGCACGTCGACCTCGAGGGTGACGTCGGGCGACTTGTTCGCCGCCACGTACACGCCGTCGATGACCGCGCCGCCGCCACGGAACGACGCCTTCCAGCCTTCGGGGACCCCCTCGACCGCGAGGTCGACGCGGCGGTCCGAATCGGTGTCGATGGTCAGCGTGAAGCTGGCCGTGCCGCCGGGCTCCACCCGGACGGCGGGGAAGGGCGTCGTGACCACCAGGCCGTTGACGGCCGCGGCCGCCGGCGCCAGTGCGGTGATCAGGACGAGGGACGCCAGGACGGCGACGGAGGCCCGGGCCGCTGATGCGGACCCCTGGAGCCTCCGGAGGGCGACGGACATGCGCGGCCTCCGCGATCTTGTGTGTGACGGATGTTCGGGGCGCCGGCTCGGGGTTTCATGTCCGACGCACGCCGCGGCGGATGATACGCAAAAGACGTCGAACCGTCGGGCGGCGGGGTCGCCGTGCGTGGCGGCGAGCGCTCCAGGATGCTCGGCCCGGCCTCACCGCACGATGTCGGCGGGGCTACCCGCGAGCAGGCGGTCGAGCGTCGGGCGGTCAGGCATGCCGTCCATGTCACCATCGACGGTGACCGCCGCCGCGCCGCATGCGACGGCCCAGCGCAGCGCCACCGGATCGTCCAGACCCTCCAGACGCGCCGCCAGGAACCCGGCGCAGAACGCGTCGCCGGCGCCGATCGGATCGACGACGTGCGGGACACGCAGGGCCGCCACCTGGAGGCCCGCGCCGGTCCGGTCGTGGAGGACGGCGCCGCGGTCACCGAGCTTGGCGATGACCGTCGGGATGCCCTGCCCGTGGAGGACCGTCGCGGCGGCCGTCCCGGTGCCGTCGTCGTCGACGCCGGCGACGACCGCGAGCTCGTCCGGCGAGCCGAGGACGACGTTCGCGCGGCTCACCAGCGGGGCGAGGGCTCGTGCCGCCTCGAGGTCGGACCACAGCAGGCGGCGCAGGTTGACGTCGAACGAGATCGGGACGCCGGCCTCCGTCGCGATCGCGAGCGCGCGTTCATGGGCGGCGCGAGCGCCGGCGCCGAGGGCCGGCGTGATCCCCGTCACGTGGAGCCACTGGGCGTCGCGCAGCAGCGACGCGGCCGCCTCGACGTCGTCCACGCCGAGCCGGCTGCCGGCCGACCCGCGTCGGTGGTACAGCGCCTGCGACGGGCCGAGGGCACGACGCTCGCGGAGCATCAACCCGGTCGGGGCCTCCGGGTCGACGGTGAGATGGCGGATGTCCACGCCCTCGCCGCCAAGACGCCTCGCGATCGCCGTGCCGAAGCCGTCGGCACCCACGCGCCCGACGAACGCGACCCGGCGACCCAGCCGGGCGAGACCCACCGCGACGTTCGCCTCCGCCCCGATCACGTGGCGGCTGAACGTCGTCGCATCGGCGAGCGATCGGCCGCCATCGGCGATGAGCCCGATGAACGCCTCGCCGAGCGTCACGACCTCCGGGCCCGTCATCCGACCCGTCATCCGGGCCGCTCCACGCCGGCGAGGGCCTCGACCAGCTCCCGTGCCCGGCTCGCGACGACCGCCGGATCGCCGCTCCCGGTGAGCCAGCTGCCCAGGCCGACGGCGACGGCGCCGGCTCGGACGAACTCCGCCGCGCTCTCCGCGGTGACACCGCCCGTCGGGATGAGCGGGATCTCGCGGAACGGCCCGCGGGCCTCGCGGACGAATGTCGGGCCGACCGCGGACGCCGGGAAGAGCTTCACGGCCGCGGCACCGGCGCGCCACGCGGCGAGGATCTCGGTCGGCGTGAGGGCGCCCGGGAAGCAGGGGATGTCGCGGACCGCGGCCCATTCGACGATCGCGGGATCGGTGTGGGGCGAGACGAGGAAGCGGGCGCCGGCGCCGACGGCCCGCTCGGCCGCATCCACGTCGAGGACGGTACCGGCGCCGATGAGCAGGTCCCCGCCGTCGCCCTTCGCGGTCAGCCGGCGGATGGCGTCGACCGCCTCGGGTGCGTCGAGCGTCAGCTCGAATGCCCGGACACCGCCCTCGCGCAGCGCCGCCGCGATCTCGGCCAGGCGTGCCGGATCGAGGCGCCGGCCGATGGCCACGACGCGCGGCCCAGCGATCGCGTCGGGGATGGCCGGCCGGCGATCCGGCGCCCGCACGGTGGGAGGCGGCTGCACCGCCGCATCCTAGGTCGTCGTCACGCCGTGGCGCGCCGCCCGCGGACGAGGTCACGTCCCGCGACCAGCGCCGCGAGCTTGGGCCGCGTCGCCGCCCGCGACGTCTGGCTGAAGCCGCAGTCCGGGACGAGGTGCAGCCGGTCGGGGTCCACGCCGGCGTCGAGCAGCCGGTCGACGCGCCACGGCGACGTCATCGGCCGTCTCGAGGTACGAGTTCTTCACGTCGATCACGCCCGCCGCGAGGTCGCGACCGGCCGCGCGTGACGTCGGCCGCGACGTCGAGCTCGGTCATCTCGCGGTTGGCGAACTCCAGCACGAGCTCGTCGACCCGGAACGCGAGGGCCTGGTCGAGCACCGGGCGATACAGCCGCCGGGCGAGCGGCCGCCCGAGGTAGTTGCCGAAGCACAGGTGCGCGCCCAGCCGGACCCGGCCGATCGCCGGTTCGAGCGCGCGGTTCACGAGGTCGGCGAAGGTCGAGGCGGCCTCGGGGTGGATGGCCGGGGACGGCTCGTCGACCTGGATCCAGCGTCGCACCCGCGTCGACCAGCCCGCCGATCTCCGCGGCGAGGATCGGCACGAACGCCTCCGCGAGGTCGAGGCGGTGGCGGTAGGTCTGGCCGTCGCCGCTCGTGAGCCGCCCGGACAGCGTGAACGGGCCCGGCAGCGTGACCTTCAGCGGGCGGTCGGTCCGGGCTCGCGCCGCGCGGAATTCCGCGACGACGCCCAGACCGTTCGGCGCGGCGATCGGCTCGAGGACGCGGAAGCGGTGCTGCTGGTCGTGGCCGCCCGCGCCCAGCCGACGGTCCGCCGGCAGTGGCTCGATGCCGGTCAGGTACCGATAGAACTCGGCGGTGAAGAAGCCCGCTCGGCGCATCTCGCCGTCGGTCACGACATCGATCCCGGCGTCGGCCTGGTCGCGCAGCGCGAGGTCGACGGCGTCATCGAGGACCTCGGCGATGTCCGCGGGACCCAGGTCCCCGCGAGCGGCGGCATCCACCGCGAGCGTGAGCCAGCCAGGACGGGCGTGCGACCCGACGACGGACGTCGTGAGTGGCGCGGGGCGGTCGGGCCGTCATCGTCCCTCCTCGGGGTCGCGGAAGGCGAACACCCGTGCCGGGTTCGCCACGAACAGGCGATGGAGGTCGTCCTCGCCGAACCCGTGCTCGCGCAGGGTGTCGCGGAACGGGCCGAGCAGGAACGCGAGCCCGGGCGACCCGCCGAGCGTCGCCCAGTAACCACGGCGCGCGGCATCGTGGCCCAGGACGACGTGGTCGAGCAGCCCATCCTCGGCCAGCCAGTCGAGGAGCTGGAGCGTGCCGTTCGGGGCATCGCCCCAGCGGAAGGCGCCGTCGTACTCGAGCGTCGCACCCGTCGCGCACAGCTCCCGGTGGTAGCCGCGGTCGACGACCTTGTCGACGTGGCTCAGCGCGACGTGCGCGGGATCCGCGCCGCCGCGCCCGGAGGATAGTCGATCTGCTCGAGGCCGCCCGTGCCGCCCTCGCAGTGCGTGAGGATCGGCACGCCCGTGCGCGCCTGGGTCGCGGCCGCCGCCTCGAAGATCGGTCGGTCGCGCTCGGACGGGCCGTCCGCGGATCCCGCGACCTTGACGACCCCGGCGCGGTGCTCGGTCCGGCGCACGACCGGGCCGGCATAGTCGAGCGCATCGATGCCATCGGTGACGTCGGCCGCGAAGAGGTCGGTCAGCGCCGCCGCGTCGAGGCGAACGCTCCAGTGGCGGTCGTCGTAGTAGCGCTCGTGGTGGAGGCCGGTCGGGGCGACGACATGGATGCCCGTCGCCCGGCTGAGGGCGGCCAGCTTCGTCACGTCGCGACCGGCATCGCAGGGCATCGCGTCGACGACCGCCCCGAGCCCCAGCTCGATCGCCGGCCGCAGCTCCGCGGCCGCCTCCTCGACCGAATCCAGGCGGAAGTCGGGGAACAGCTGGACCGGTCGCCCGCCCGCGATGACCAGGTGCTCATGCGCGTAGGTGATGCCCAGCCGTTCGGGCGGGATGTCGCCGAGGACGGTCCGGACGAACGTCATCGCGTCAGGCGGAGACCTGCAGGTCGAGGTCGCCGGAATCGTCGTCGCCGAGGTCATCGGCCGGCGAGTCCGGCACCCGCAGCACGGCGCCGTCGAGGCGGAGGCGGTCGCGGATCGCGTCGACCGGTACCTCGCGGGGGTCGCAGCCACCCAGGATCGCGAGCCCGGCCGCGGTGCCGGCGGCCTGGCCCATCGCCATGCACTGCGCCATCGAGCGGACCGCGGCGTGGGCGTCGTGGGTCGCCGAGAAGCAGCGCCCGGCGACAAGGGTGTTCGCCGAATCGCGAACGAGCAGCGTGCCGAACGGGATGCCCACCACCTCGCCGTCCGGGAGATACGCCCAGCGGGTATCGGGGCCGGCGGCATGGTCCTCGATGGGCGCCCCGCACAGCGCGATCTCGTCGTCGAAGCGGCGCGCGCCGAGGACGTCCTCACGGGTCAAGCGCACGTCCCCGTGGACGCGGCGCGTCTCGCGCACCCCGATCCGGGACGAGACCGAGCCCAGCGACGCCCCTTCGTACCCGGGCACGCGATCGACGAGGAACCGGGCGTACTCCAGCGCCTGGCGCTGGCCGGCGAGCTCCGCCTGGGTGAGGAACCACGGATCGGTCGCCGTGCGAAGCGTGCCGTCGGGGCCGTGTGCGGTGGACGGGACGCGCGTCATCACGGTGGCGGCGACGCCGTCGATGGTCGTGATGTGGTCGCTGCCCTCGTGCCGGGGCAGGTCGTAGCCCTCGGCGGCGGCCTGGCGCATCCGGTCGTGGAGCTCGTCCTTCGTGATCGAGCGTCGGCGCTCGTGATCGACGTTGACCATCCGGAACGTCGTCGTCAGCGTCTGCGCCGGCTCGCGCTCGCCTGCCTGCTCGAACCCGAATCCGGCGTACGCGCAGACATCGGCATCGCCCGACGCGTCGATGACGATCCGCGCGGCGACCCGACCCAGGCCGGCCTTGGTGGCGACGACGACGTTCGTGACCCGGCCGTCGCGGACCGTCGCGTCCTGGACGAACGCGTGGAGGAGCACGCGCGCCCCACTGGCCTCGACGAGGTCGGCCCACGCGACCCTGAGATGATCCGGGTGGTACGTGATGCCGGCGCCGGCGCCGTAGGTGTTCGGACGCTGCACGACCGGGCCCAGCGTTCGCAGACGCCCGACCACCTCGTCGGCGATGCCCCCGACGACCTTCCGCGGTCGCTGCCCGGGCGTCCAGAAGCCGTAGAAGGTGTCGAGGACGGCGGTCGACGTCCCGCCCAGCGCGCCGTCCTTCTCGAGGAGGAGCGTGTCGGCGCCGCCGCGGGCCGCCGCGATCGCCGCCGTGCTCCCCGCGCTGCCGGAGCCCACGACCAGGACGTCGCACGTGGCCAGGAGCGGGATGGTCACGACTCCATCCCGGGACCTCTCCAGTCGCTGGCGTCGGCGACGGTCCAGCCACCGTCGACCGCGAGGACCTGCCCTGTCACGGCGCGGCTCTCGTCGGACAGCAGGTAGAGCGCCGCTCCTGTGACGTCGTCGGGCTCGAGGAACGCGCCGACGAGTGGCTGGCGGGCCTGAGCGGCCGCCTGGGTCAGCGGATCGGCCTGCGCTCGCGCCGACATCGGCGTCCGCACCAACCCCGGCGCGACGGCGTTCACCCGGACGCCCATCGGTCCGTAGTACGCGGCGGTCGTCGCGACGAGTCCCGCCACCCCGGCCTTGGCGGCGGCGTAGGCATGGGTCGCGAACCGGCCGGGGGAGGGATGGGTCGACGTGATGCTCCCCATCAGCACGACCGCGCCTCGGCCGGCAGGTCCGGCGGGCTGCACGAGGAAGCGCCGGAGGCACGCCCGGAGCACCAGGAACTGCGTCGTGAGGTTCAGCCGGAGCGTCTCGTCCCAGCCGGCCAGCGTCGTCTGATGGAGCGGCCCATCGCCGAACCGACGCCCGCTCCCGCCGGCGACGTGGTACAGCCCGTCGAGGCGCCCGTAGGTGGCGATCAGCGCCGCCAGGGCGGCCTCGACATCCGCTTCCTCGCGCAGATCGGCGGCGCGGCCGTCCGCCGTGCCGCCGGCGTCACGGACCGCGTGGACCAGCGTGTCGACATGCTCGGACGTGCGGCTGGCGACGAACACGCTCGCCCCTTCCCGCGCGAAGGCCCGGGCGCCCGACGCCGCCATGCCCGTCGACCCGGCGACGAGCACCACCTTGCCTTCGAGTCGCCCGGTGCTCACGCGGCCGGCCGTCCCCACGGCCGGTCGTCGGATCCTCGAGCACCAGTCGCGGTCCGCCGGCCCACGTCCCGGCGGTCACCCGCCCGTCGACGCGCCGCTGCAGCAGCAGCCGCGAGCGGTCGCCCCGGACGAGGGCCGTCGCGACCTCGAAGGGGCTGCCGTCGGAATCGCTCGTGACGCGTCGCACGAGCAGCGCGGGCGCGCCTCGGCGCACGCCGAGGAGCGATGCCTCACGGGTGGCGAGGACGACAGGCTCCAGCGTCTCGGTCGCGGCGGTGACGACGCAGTCGTACCGGTCGCGCAGGACGTCGTACAGCGACCGCTCCCCGAGGACGACGCGCTCGAGACCCGGGAACCGCGACGCCGGCACGTCGGCGCGCTCGAGGATCAGCGGCTCGTCGTCGAGCCGGCGGAGGCGCTCGATGCGGATCACGTCGCCGCCGTCAGGGAGCCCGAGGTCGCGGGCGATGGCCCGATCCGGCTCCACCACCCGGGTCGACAGCGTCTCGGTCCGGACGACGCCGCCCGTCGCACGCAGCGCCGCGCTCAGCGTGAAGTGCTGCGTGGCGTCGGCGTCGATGCGCGGGCGGGCGATGAACGTGCCGCGGCCCTGGTGGCGGTCGACGACGCCGCGGGCCTCCAGGTCCGCGAGCGCCAGGCGCAGGGTGGACCGCCCGACATCGAATCGGCGGCCGAGCTCCCGCTCCGGTGGCAGCCGTGAGCCGGGCGGGAACGTGCCGTCCGCGATCAGTCCCTCGATGAGCGCCACGAGGCGCTCCGGCAGCGTCGCGCGATCGAGGGGCCGGTCCATCGCCCCGAGTCTAGCCGATTGGTCTGATTGGTCTAGTCCCCGCCGACGGATGGCGACCGACCGGCGCTCCGCTCAGGGCGGCGGTGGCGTGTCGGTCGGGGTCGGGGTCGGCGTGGGCGTCGGGGTCGGGGTCGGCGGCGTCGGGGTCGGCGTCGGGGCCGGCGTCGGCGTGGGCGTCGGAGTCGGCTCGGGGGTCGGTGGCTCCGTCGGTGTCGCCGATGGCTCCGCCGTCGGGGTATCGCTCGGCACCACGCTCTCGCTGGGCGAGACCGACGGCGACTCGCTGGGCGAGGCCGACGGACATCGCGATGCGAACGCGGATGGATCCAGCGTCGGGATCACCGACCCCGCGGCATCGGTCGTCGGCAGCGCGCCGCTGGCGCACGGATCGATCGACACCGTCGGGCGTCGGCGACGCGCAGCCCGGGCCGTTGGCGATGGGCCCCCACGACCGCCCGTAGGGCGTGAACCGGCCGTCGTAGAAGTAGCTCGAACGCGTCCGCTCGGGGCCGCCGATGGCGCCGGGCCCGCGCCTCGCTCGCGCGATCCAGTCACGATCGGCCTTGAGCCAGGTGTCGTGATCGCCCTCGAACGACGCCGCCCGAAGGATCGCCTCGCCGCATGAGCCGTCCGCGCCCACGGACGCGGGCTGTGGCCCGTCGGCGAGGTAGAGCTCGGCGATCTTGCGTCCGCCAGGAAGCGCCAGGACACCCGTGAACGGATCGACGGTCTTCTCGACCAGGCCATCCGGTCGCCGGAAATCGTTGACCGCCCAGCCCTTCGTCACCTTGTCGAGGAAGCCCTGCCAGACGAACGTGGAGACGTCGATCGAGAACAGCGGCGCGCCCGCGGTCGACACGAGCGAGTTGTCGGAATTGCCGTTCCAGACGCCGACGGCCAATGCGTACTCGCCGTTCTTCCGTCCCTCCTCGGTGGGCGGGGCGATGTAGCCATAGGCGTTGAGGTCCTTGGCGTCGTTGTTGGTACCGGTCTTGAGCGTGGCCGGCCGGTGCTTCCCATCCTTCGAGGTCAGCTCGAACTTGCCCCAGAACGGGTTGGTCGTCGGGACGGTGTTGCCGGCCAGGATGTCCGACACGACGTACGCCGCCTGCGGCGAGATGACCTTCTGGCCCGTCCTCGCGGGATCGAACCGCTTCAGGACGGTCCGGCCGTTCGTGTCGGTGACCTCGAGGATGGTCGTCTGGGGGACCCTGACGCCGCCGTTCGCGAGCGTGCCGTACGCGCCCACCAGGTCGACCGGATGGACCTCCTCGACCCCAAGGGCGACGGCCGGTCCGGCGTCGAACTGCTCGGACGCGTAGCGGAGGCCGAACTCCTGGGAGCGGGCGAAGACACGCTCCGGACCGGCTACGGTGACGGCCTTGACGGCCGGGATGTTGAGTGAGAACCGGAGCGCGTCGCGGAGGCGCACCGGGCCCCGCTCGAGCCGGTCGGCGTCCGTCGGGGTGTAGCCCCCGCCGAAGTCCGTGACGACGTCCATGAACATCGACCCGGCCGCGAACCGCTTGTCGTCGATGCCGATCGAATACATGATCGGCTTGAAGGCCGACCCGGGCTGGCGGTAGCCCTTCGACGCGACATCGAACTGCGGCTGCATCCGCTTCGACGGGTTGCCGTAGTAGTCGGCCGAGCCGACATACGCGATCAGCTCGCCGGTCTGGTAGTCCTCGGCGACGAGCGCGCCATTGCCGAGCTTCTTGTTCTCGAGATTTCGCATCCAGCTCTGCAGACGCATGCCGTCCCCGAGGGCTTCAGCCGCCGCCTCGGGAGACTTGGCCTTCGGGACGATCGTCGCCGCCTTGACCCACCGCTCCGCACGCTGCTGGACCCGCCAGTCGAGCGTCGTGACGACGTTGAAGCCGCCCTCCTCGATCTTGGGACAGGTCTGAGCGTCCTCACCGCACAGCCGCCGCGTCAGCTCGTCGCGGACCTGCCAGACGAAGTGCGGCGCCCGCCACCGGGCCTGCGCCTGCTTCGCGAGGACGACCGGCTCCTGCTTCGCCGCCTCGAAGTCGGCCGCCGTGTACTCGCCTGCGGTGAGCGGCGTCCGTCCCTGCGCCATCAGGTCGAGCACCAGGTTGCGGCGCTGGACGATCTTCGAGTCCGGAGGCACGACGAGCTCGGTCGGGCTGTTCTCGGCACACGTCTCGCCGTCGGCCTCGAACTCGGTGCACTGATCCTCGGCGTTCCGGACCAGGTCGTACGTCGACGGTGCCTGCGGGATCGCCGCGATGATCGCCGCCTGCGCGAGCGTCAGGTCCTTGAGGCTCTTGCCGAAATAGGTCTGCGCCGCGGCGGCCACGCCGTACGAGTCGTTGCCGTAGTAGTTCTGATTCAGGTACGCCGTCATCACCCGCTGCTTCCCCTCGGTGCCGGGGAACGCCTGGGTGAGCTTGATCGACTGGATGATCTCCTTGAGCTTCCGCTCGGCGGTGCGACCGGAGTCCTGCACGAGCTCCGGCTCCAGGAGGCGCTGGCGGACCAGCTGCTGGGTGATCGTGCTCGCCCCACGGCCGTTGCCACGGAACGTGTCCAGCGCGGCCGCCGCGATCGCGATCGGGTCGAAGCCCGGGTTCTCCCAGAACGTGCGGTCCTCGACGGCGGTGGTGGCGTCGACCAGGACGGGCGGGATGTCCTTCCAGGCGACGACGTCGCGGTGGAAGTCGCCGAATCGCGCGAGCTCCGTCGTCTTGTCCCGTGCATAGACGACGGACTGTTCGGGGAACGAGATCTTCTCGAGGTCGCTGACGGGCGGCAGCGTGCCGTCGTCGAGGGACAGGAACGTCGCGATCGCCACGCCGCCACCGATGGCGCCGGCACCCACGAACAGGGCGAAGGTGAGGAGAGCGAGGCGTCCGGCCCACGTGAAACCCCGCCGGCGACGACGAGGTCGTCCGGCGGGTGTGGTGGTGGCGTGAGGCGCGGGGCGGCCTCCCACGTCGGGGGTCGTCACGGGCAAGAGGGTACGCGGGGATGCTTGGAGTTGCCTTGGAGTCCGCTGGCAATGGCTATCGCGCGGCTTGCACTCCGAGCGGACGCTCATCCGAGGCCCGCGCCGCCTTCACCGTCCCCGGCCGCTCACCCCCCGGCCGAGTCGACCGCTTCGTCCCAGCGCCGAGCGTCGCCGGCGGCGGCGACGAGCGCGTCGAGCCGCGCCCGCTCGACCCGCATCGCCTCGACCGCCTCGTCGCGTGTCGTCTCCTCGAACCGGATGTCGGCGCCTGGGCGCAGCTGGCCGAGGCGAGGTCGCTCCGCGGCGATGACCACGGCGACCACGGGGTAGCCGCCGGTGGGCTGGTGGTCGGCGAGGAGGACGATCGGTCGGCCATCCGGTGGCAGCTGGATGGTGCCCCAGGTCACGCCGTGGGACGGGATGTCGGTCGTGTCAGCCGGCGCGATGGAGGGGCCCTCGAGGCGCAGGCCCATGCGGTCACTGGCGGTCCCGACCCGCCACGGGCTCGCGAGGAACGCGCGCCGGATGGCCTCGCCGGGTCTGTCGGGGAGCGGCCCGGGCAGCACGAGGATCGGCCTCGATGAGCGGGTGGACGCGTCGTCGACGATCGGCGGGACGTCGTGCGGCGCCGCGTGCCGGGCCCCCGGCGCTGCCGGAGCGGCCGCGAGCCGGTCGCCCGCCCGCAGGGCCCGCCCGTCGAACCCACCGAACCCCGCGGCAAGCGCCGTCGACATCGATCCGAGCACGCGCGGGACGTCGATCCCGCCTGCCACCGCGAGGTACGCCCGCGCCCCCGACCCGCTCGGCGACCCGGGCACGAGGAGGTCGTCCGCCATCACGTGGATCGCCGAGCCGGGCAGGAACGGCCGCTCGAGCGTCGCGCGGCGGTGGCGGATGCCGAGATCCGCGCCGGCAAGGCTCAGGACCGCGTCCCGAAGGACCCGCAGCGTCGGCGGGATCAGCGTCAGCTCCAGTGCCGGCAGGTCGGGCGAGTTGCCGCACCCGACGTTGGCGACCGCGAGTGACCAGGGGTCGCAGGCCCCGCCGTGCGGCACGCCGGCGCCGGCCCATCCCGGCCGCCCACGGTCCTGGACCGTCGTGAGCAGTCCGCCGTCGACGACCTCGAGGACGTCTCGGTCGCTCATCGCGGCGCCACCGGTACGAACCGCACGAGATCGCCGGGTCGCAGGAGGGCCGGCGGGTCCGCGGCCGGATCGAACAGCCGGACGTCGGTCCGCCCGATGATCCGCCAGCCGCCCGGAAGGTCCGCCGGGTAGATGCCGGTCATCCGTCCGGCGAGCCCGACGCTCCCCGCGGCGACGCGTGGCCGTGGCGTCGCCCGGCGCGGGACGGTCAGGGCCGGATCCATCACGCCGAGGTAGGGGAAGCCGGGCGCGAACCCCAGCATCAGGACCTCGAGGACCGCCCCGGCATGCCGCTCCACGATGTCGGTCGTCGACAGCCCGGTGAGCTCGGCGACGTCGTCGAGGTCCGGCCCGTCCTCGCCGCCATAACGGACCGGGATGTCCCTGAGGCGTGCGTCATCGTCAGCAGCGGGGTCGGCGGGCAACGCTGCCACCAGCGGCTCCAGGCGGGCGGTGACGTCGTCGACCGAGACGCTCAGCGGATCGAACGGCACGAGCACCGAGGCGATGCCCTGGACGGGCGCGCCCCAGCCAGCGATCCCGGGCGCCATGGCGGTCACGGCGGCCGCGAGCCGTCGCGCCCGGCGAGCGCTCGCCAGGTCGACGTCGTCGGCCAGGACGACCAGGACGGCCGCCTCGCCGTACGGCTCGATCCGCACGGTCACGTCGCCGACGGATGGTCGGTGCAGACGAGCGTCCGGGCGTTGCCACCACCGCAGAACACTTCGATCCGTGCCTCCGTCCCGTCGACGAAGCCGAACCGGACGACGGCGACGAGCGCCTGCCCGCGGAGGGTGTCCCGGTCGCCCTGGGTCACGCGCTCCACGTCGACGGCCGTGACCGGCGGCCGGTCGCCCAGCCGCTGACGAGCGTCCTCGACGATCGCCTGGCAGCGCGGGACGGACATGCCCATCTCGGCGCAGCCGTTCGCGGCGGGACCGATGCCTGCGCACGACGACGCCGCGAGCGCGCATGCGAGGGCGACCCCCGCACGGAGCGCATCCCACGCGCCCATCCGGCGTCGTCCGACTCAGCCCGGGCGCTCGCCCGGCGCACGAACCTCCACGCCGGCGGCCGCCAACGCGGCCCGGACAACGGCCGCACGAGCCGCGGCGCCCGGTGCATCGCCATGGACGCACAGGGTGTCGGCGGCGACCTCGAGGTCGGTGCCGTCGATCGCGGTCACGCGCCCCTCGCACGCGATGCGGACGGCCTGGCGTGCCGTGGCGTCCGGATCGCCCAGGAGCGCGTCGGCATGGTGACGGCCGCGCAGCGTCCCGTCGGGCTCGTACGCGCGATCGGCGAACGCCTCGGCGCGGACCGCGAGTCCCGCTTCGCGGCCGGCGGCCAGCAGCGCCGAGCCGGCGAGGCCGACCAGGGCGAGCGACGGGTCGAAGCGCTGCACGGCCCGCGCGATCGCGGCGGCCGCGGCGCCATCGCGGGCGGCGCGGTTGTACAGGGCCCCGTGCGCCTTGACATGCCGCAGCGCGGTGCCGTGCGCCCGGGCGAACCCGGCGACGGCCGCGACCTGGTACAGGACGCTCGCCTCGATGTCGTCCGGCGGCAGATCCATCGCCCGGCGGCCGAATCCGGCGAGGTCCGGATACCCGGGATGCGCGCCGACGGCGACGCCGTGCTCGACCGCGAGCGCGATGGTGCGATCGATCGTCCGTGGGTCCCCGGCGTGCGCGCCGCATGCGACGTTGATCGAGGTCACGCTCGGGATGAGCGCCTCGTCCTCACCCAGCGACCACGCGCCGAAGCTCTCGCCGACGTCCGCGTTGAGGTCGATCCGCACCGACCGATGCTACCGCGCTCGGTCAGCCCTTCCGGCGCTCAGCCGAGGGCGCGCTTCGCCACCGCGTACGCATCCGCGTGGCGCCCGGCCGCGGCGAGGGCATCGGCCCATGCCCCGTACACCTCGCGTCGTCGTCCCGGCGAGCCGCTGTCCGTCTCCACGAGCGCTGCAGCACTCTCGTACAGCGCCAGCGCATCGTCGCGACGGTCGAGGGCCTCGAGCGCCCGACCCGCGGTGATCAGCCCGTCGAACTGCGCCTTGTGGTTGCCGGTATCGGCCGCTCGACGGCGTGCCTCTTCGGCCAGCTCCAGCGCCTCGGCCGGGTTGCCCGTCGCGAGCGCCAGGCGCGCCTCCGTGTCCGCGATGTCGGCGAGCGCCGATCGGTCGTTCGCCAGTGCGAGGATGGCCCGCGCGTCCTTGAGCAGGCCTCGCGCGCGGGTGCGATCGCCCGTCTGCATGTACACGAGCGCAAGCTCGTTCTCGACGCGAGCCTGGTCGCGCGCCGCGTCGGCGACCCGGAAGACCCCGATGGCTTCGGTGCCGGCGCGGATCGCCCCCTCGAAGTCGCCGGTCTTCGCGCGACCGCGCGCGAGCGCCCCGAGGAACACGCCGCGGCGCCGCAGGTCAAGACCCGTGGAGGCGTCCGCCGCTTCCTCGAGGTAGAGCAGCGCACGCTGGAACTCGCCCATGGCTGACTCGACGATCCCCAATCCGATCCGCACACGAACGGCGAAGTCGGGGTCGCTCGCGACATCGGCTCGCTCGACCAGGTCACGCAGGATCCGGCGTGCCTCCGCCGTGTCGTCCATCTGATGGTGCGCGGATGCGACCCAGTAGAGGGCGCGATCGGCCTCCGCGGAACGGCCCGAGGCGGCAAAGCGTCGCCGCGCATCTTCGGCCGGCTTGACGGCCTCACTGGACCGACCGAGTCGACACAGCGTCTCTGCGAGGGCGAGCTGGATCTCGGCGATCTGGAGCGGTTCTGTGGTGATGTCGAGCAAGCCCTCGTAGGCGACGCGAGCGCCATCGAGGTCGTCGCCCGCGAGCGCGATGTCCGCCTCCAGGCGCGTCCAGGTGACCGCGGGATTGGCGAGGATCCGGTCGGCGGTCGTTCCCAGCCGCGGCGCCAGGTAGTCGAGTGCCGCCATCGACGGCTTCGCGTGGCCGAGCTCGAGCGCGCTGATGTACGCCTTCGTGTAGCGGTCGCCCGCCAGCTCCTGCTGCGTCAGCCCGGCCCGCAGGCGCGCCGCGCGGATGCGAGTCCCGATGGCCTGCGCGAGCGCGCGCTGATCGACGACGACGCGTCGTCGGGTGCGAGTGACGGTGGTGCTCATGGCCGGCATCATACGCGCCCGTCAACTGGCGCTGAACCTGCGGACCAGCGTGGGTCACGGTCCGGCTCCGGCACCTTCCTGCCCATCGTCGAGCGAGGCCAGGAGCTGGCTGACGGGGATCCCCAGCCGCCTCGCGAAGAGCACCAGCGAGGGCAGCGATGGGCACACCCGCCCAAGCTCGACGGCCGACACGTAGGCACGGCTCATCGGTGCCCCGAGTGCTCGCTGGCTCAGCCCCGTGGCGACCCTGCGGCGCCGGATCTCCGCACCCAGCCTGCGTCTCGTCGCGGGCGGGATCGCTCGGGAGCCGGTCCGCCGCGCGACGTGTCCACTATTAGTTGACATCCCCATGGCGGTCAGCCTAGCATGGCGCTGCAAGCCGCGGACGCCGGGAATGTCATGAAGTCGCGGCACCCGCACCGGAGGAGGGTTCACCCCGTGCCCAAGCTTCGTTTCGCTTTCTCCGTCGTGGCTGGCATCCTCGCCTCGCTGTCCGTCACCGCGATCGCTCTCGCCGAAGGCGTCAACGGCCCGCTGCCGAAGTGACCGGTCGCTGTCATTAAATACGTGACAGCGGCGTCCGGACCCGCTACCCTCCCGCGAGGGGAACCAGGTGATGCGGGGGGTCGAAAGGGTCCGGATCGTTGGACAGTTCCGGGACGAGGCTCCCCGGGGGGAACGGGCTGCACCGGAGGACGCGACGGGGCGCCCTCCGGCCGGCCCGACTCGATGAGGGCCAGGTCCGCGAAGAGCTCGAAGCCACACGCGGCCTGATCGGCGTCGGGCGCGCCACCGTGGGCATCGCGCATGACTTCGCCAACGTCCTGACCGCGGTCATCGGCCGCGCCGAGCTCGTCCTCGAGGACACGACGCTCTCGCCCACCGTTCGAGCCGACCTCGAGGAGCTGCGCGCGGCCGCCGATCGCGCCGTGTGGCTCGCGCGGGACCTGGTCCGGCTCGGCCGGCAGGAGGTCGAGGCACGGCGGCGTCGCCCAGGTCGACGAGACGATCGCCGACATGGAGCCGCTGGTCCGGCGGCTCATCGGCGAGGATGTGCTGCTCGTGACCGCGCTGGGTGCCGGGGGACGGTGCGCGCCGGTGGGCGTGTCAGCGCTGGGGCAGGTCGTGCTCAACCTCGCGCTCAACGGCCGGGATGCGATGCCCGACGGGGGGCGCCTGGAGATCCGCACGAGCGCTCGCCAGGACCACGCGCAGGAGGTCGTGTCGATCGTCGTGCGGGACTCCGGTGAGGGGATGGACGCGGCGACCCGCCGCCGCGCGTTCGAGCACGCGTTCACCACGAAGGCGGGTCACGGCGGCAGCGGTATCGGCCTGGCGACCGTGCGCTCGATCGTGGTCGGAGCGGGTGGGTCCGTGCGGCTCGCCAGCCGGCCCGGTCATGGCACGCGCGCGGAGGTCCGCCTGCCGGTGTGCGCCGCGCCGGATGCCGACGGTCAGGCGGCCAGCGTGCTCGTGCAGTAGCGGCAGCGGGTCGCGTCCGCGGCGACCTCTTCCCGGCAATAGGGGCACGTCTGGGTCGGCGCCGGCTCCGGCTCCTTCACGAACATGCGCGCGATCCAGAACACGACGAACGCGACCACGATGAACGTGATCACCGCATTGAGGAACGTGCCGTAGCGGATCGCGACCTCGGTCTCGGCATCGCCCGGCTTGAGGACGATCTTCAGCTGGTCGAAGTCGACCCCGCCGAGGGCGTATCCGATGGGCGGCATGATGATGTCCTTGACCAGCGAATCCACGACCGCGCCCAACGCGGCGCCGATGATCACGCCGATCGCCAGCGCCAACGCGTTGGTCGTGGTCAGGAACCCGCGGAACTCGGACAGCATCTCGGGACCTCCTCGATGGGTCGTCGCGGACGCCGACTCTAGCGAGCCCGACGACCGCCGAAGGGCGATTCCCGCGGAACCGGAGGTCGGGGTCCTGTCGTCCGGCCCGGACATCCGTCGTGTGGCCGCCGCGCACCGGACATGGAACCGTGACGGGTCTTCGCACGAACCAGGCTCAGCGGCACGTTTCACATGGAGGGCTATAGTCCGCAGATGGCTCGCCTGCGCAGGCTCGCGGTCTTCCCGTCGTCGCTGCTCCTCGGCGTGCTGGCGTCGTTCGTCGCCGCGGCGCTCATCAGCCCGCTCCTGCCCGGCGACACGCTTCCCGGCAACCGGCACGAGCCGCCGGAGACGCGCGCGTACATCAACGCGCTGCTCGGCCGTGACGGCGCGACGATCAACCGCCTGCAGCCTGCCGCGGAACGTCGTCGACCGCGCGTCCGTATTGAAGCAGTTCGAGGATGCCCTGGCGCTGCCGGGCAAGACCCTGACCTTCCTCGGCGGCTCGAGCGTCGGCCCGTACGGGATGTTCGGCTATGCGCTCACGGTCGACGACGGCGCGGGCAGCTCGGCGACCATCCCGATCATCCTCACAGTGGTCAATGACAAGGTGTGGTACCTGCGCGGCGGGTCGACGGGCGATGAGAGCACCGCGTCCCCGGCGCCATCGGAGCTCCCCGCTTCGTGACCGCCGCGGCGCCGGACCACCCCGCCACCACCGCCCCGGGTCAGACGCAGACCGAGGGCCGATCGGACCAGGCGCGCATCGCCGAAGGGGAAGCCGCGATCCGCGCGCTGCGCTTCGTCAAGCGGCTCGTCCTGATCGTCCTGTTCATCGTCGGCCTCGCCGCGGGACTGTTGCTCTACCGCGCGGCGAATCCGCCGCTCCAGTACGGAACCCTGCCGCCGCTCAGCGAGGCCGCGGAGCCGAAGGCCGCGGACGAGCTCACGGACCTCGTCGTCGCGGGCGACGAGGCGCAGCTGGCCGAGCACTACGACGGCGATCTCCTGGCCGGGCTCTCCGCGGCGCTGACGATGGGTCCCAACGCGAACAACCCGCTGGTGCAGGTCAACGACATCCGGTACCTGGGCAGCGTCGCCCAGGGCGCCGACATCCTGTCGTTCTACATCGCCACCGGTCAGATGTCGGACGGGACCGACGGTGAGGCCGGCTTCTCGCTGCGGGTCCGGGACGGAAAGGTCGTAGGAGTCAACTGATGATCGCGACACGCCAGCGCCTCCGGGACGTCGCCGACACGAGCTCGTTCCTGGCGAATCGCAACCGAAAGCGCGCGCTCATCGCCTTCGGCCTCGTGGCCGCGATCCTGGTGATCTTCGGCGTGCGGGCCGTCGTCACCGGCATCGGGTCCCTGATCACCATGGCGCCCATGCTGATCGTCCAGCTGATGATCGCGGGCTTTTACCTGATCTTCCAGTTCGGTGTCCTGTTCTGGTTCCTGTCCCGCCCGCGCAAGTACACGATCACGCCGGACGATCCCCAGATCGGGATGACGTTCGACAGCTACCGCGGCCAGCCGGACCTTCTGGATCACGCGAAGAGCACGGTCGCGATCCTGCAGGGCGTCAAGGAGTTCGAGCAGCGCGGCGGTGAGATGCCCAAGGGCATGCTCCTGTCGGGCGCCCCCGGCACGGGCAAGACGTTCCTCGCGGCTGTCATCGCGACCGAGGCGCAGCTCCCGTTCATCTACATCGACGCCAGCTCGCTCCGGGGCATGTTCATGGGCATGACCGAGATGATGGTCATGAAGCTGTTCCGCGACGCCCGCGGCCTGGCCCGCCGGTACGCTCGCCCGGGCGAGCGCGGTGCATGCATCGTGTTCATGGACGAGATCGACTCGATCGGCATGAACCGCGGCGGCACGCAGGGCGGGATGATGATGGGCGGGATGATGATGGGCGGCGGGACCGGCCTCAACACCCTGCTCAACCAGATGGACTCGCTCGGCGACCGCGTCGAGGACCGCTTGCGCTGGAAGGTGCTGCGCTGGTTCGGCCTCGTGCGCGGGCCGGTCCGCAACAAGCCGCTCGTGTTCATCATCGGCGCGACCAACCGACCCGGCGTGCTCGATGCCGCGCTCACGCGGCCCGGTCGGCTCGACCGGATCCTGGAGGTCTACGCGCCGGACGGCGACGGGCGGCGGGACATCATCCAGCACTACCTCGCGGAGAAAGCCCACGATCCCTCGATCGACATCGAGATGATGGTCGCGGACTCGGGTGGCTGGACGCCCATCAAGATCAAGACGGTCATCAATGAAGCCCTCATCGTCGCCCACGACGCTGGCCGGGAGTTCCTCACGTACAAGGACTGGCTCGCTGCCGCCGACATGCGGGAGATGGGTCTCAAGCAGCCCATCCGGTCGATGCTCGCCGCCGACAAGCGGGCGATCGCCTACCACGAGGCGGGGCATGCCGTCGTCGCGCGCTATCTCAAGCCGGAGGACCGGATCCTGAAGGCGTCCATCATCCGGGCGGGCGATGCGCTCGGCGTGGTCCAGCGGACGGAACGGGAGGAGCGCCACACCCTCCACGCCCGCCAGATCGAAGTCGACATCATGATCTCGCTGGGATCACGGGCCGTCGAGGAGCTCATCCTCGAGACCAAGATGAGCGGCGCCGGATCGGACCTCATGAACGCCACCAACCGGGCGGTCGCGTACTGCTCGTACCTGGGCATGGGCTCCAGCCTGCTGGTGTTTCCGGCGACCGCCGCCGGCGGTGTCCCGGGCCCCATCGCGCGCATGGCCGACTCGCTGCTCCAGAACCTGATGGAGGAGACCAAGCGGCTCGTCCGCGAGAAGGAGTACGCGATCCACGCGGTCGCCGCGGCGCTCCTCGAGCACGGCGAGCTCATCGGCCAGGAGCTGGAGGACGTCTTCCTCCAGGCCGATCTCGAGCACGCCGAGCAGGCCGGGCCGTTCGAGCGAAAGATCATCACCCTGCCGAAGCTGTTCGAGGACCCGGCGCAGGCCGCCGGGATGTTCAACCAGGAGGCGGTGCCCGAGCCGGCCGCCGCCGCGATGCGGCCGCAGAGCGATCAGCTCAGCTGGCACGACCTGCACTAGCCGGAACCTCGCCGCCGCCCGGCTCGTCCGGGCGGGATGCTTGACATCCGCCGCCCCGTCGGGGCCTGTCTCGCCTTCGGGGCGACCGTCGCCCTTGGGCTGAGCATCCTCGTCGCCGCCTGCGGCGGGTCAGGGGCGTCGGCGCTGCCATCCGTGTCGCCCAGCTCGTCTCCGTCGTCGCCGCCGTCACCGCCGTCACCGACCGTCGCCGCGAGTCCCTCTCCGTCCGATGCGCCGTCGGGTGTCCCGGGCGGTCAGCCGGGGTCTCAGACCGTTCAGCCGTCGTCGGCGTCGGTCGTCGTCGGTGCGTCGGAGACCATCACCGTGTTCACGCATTGCGGCCTCGCCGGCCGGCTGGATCGGGCGGGCTCGTTCTGGCAGGAGACGGGTCGCTCGCCCGAGGGCGGGTCCATCGGCGATCCCGAGGACACCGGGCTGATCACGCTGCTCACGCCCACGTCCGCGAAGTTCGTCTCGTCGACCGGCACGGTGGTCGCCCTGGAGCGGATGCCCGGGCCGGTCGAGCTGGCGCCCTGCGACTGACGTCTGCGTCCAGCGTCAGGCGGATCGGGCGCGGTCAGTCGCGGGGGGCGGCGAGCGCGGCCAGCAGCCGGTCGACGAACGGGACCTGGGCGGGGTTGAGCCGCTCGGCGGCCTGCTCGGGCGTGGACCACGCGACGCGATCGACCTCGGGATAGGCGCGCCGCCGGCCGGAGCGAGGCGGCCACTCGAGCTCGAAGGTGGTGGATGTCGCGGTCGACGGATCCAGGTCGCCTTCGAGCGCCCAGCCGTGGATCACCTTGCCGGACTTGAGGCGCACCTCACCCAGCTCGACCGCACGGCCATCCGGCGCGGCGTGCCCGGTCTCCTCCTCGAACTCGCGGCGCGCGACGGCCAGGAGCGCATCAGGGGTGGTC
Source organism: uncultured Chloroflexia bacterium (assembly GCA_963778025.1). Taxonomy (GTDB): domain Bacteria; phylum Chloroflexota; class Limnocylindria; order Limnocylindrales; family CSP1-4; genus CAVZTA01. Next base: position 285,637 of record CAVZTA010000009.1, read on the forward strand.
TCGCCTTCGTCGGCCTCACCCTTGGGGATCGACCACGCACCGACATCCTTGGCCGCCCAGAGCGGCCCACCGGGGTGCGCCAGCAGCACCTCGACCGAGTCACCGGTGCGCCGGAAGAGGAGGATCCCGGCCGACAGCTTCGCCATGGTTCGAGAGTAGGGGAGGACGCTCGTCGGCGGTGTGACCGCGCCGTGATCCCCGACGCGCCGACGTTCGCGAGGTCGGTGATCGCGTGGTGTGCATCCTGGCGGCTGGCGCTCGACAAGGCTCCGTCAGTGGCCGGCGATCGATGGCTTCGGAACGGTCGTGCACATCGAGCGTTCATCGGCCCGCTCATGGACCGGCGTTTCGAGCTCGATCGCCTGCCGAGCGCCGGGACGGAAGCACGGATCGCCTGCCAGCCCCGGAGATGCACATGGAGCGATCACCGGCGGGCGCATGACCGGGCACGACGATCACGTCCCCGGAGATGGCGCGGACACGAAAGCGCCCGAAGGAACCGGGTCGGCGTCCTCCCACTGCGTCGTTGGCCGGCAAGCCGGTCCTCGTCGCAGCGGCCTCGGGACAGCCATGCGCGACCTTGCGGTCAGCGCCGGCCAAGCCAGCCTCCCATCCTTGCGGCGGGTGGCGGCAGTCCCGTGATCCGGTCCGTCGATCGCTCGACGGTCCAGCTCGGTTGCCTGCGGCCCCTTCGGGCAAGACGAACCATAGGGGCCGACCCGCGGCGGCCACAACACGGTTGTCCACGAGTTAGCGGGTCGTTGCGGGGGACTCGTCCACATCTTCGGCCCGGATGTGGACGAGCTGTGGACGACCCGCGTAACCCATCCGAAAGGAACGGCGGACCAGCCTGCTCCACGAGGGTGCCGCGACCCAGCGCGGCGCCGGCAGCAGGGACGAGATGAAGGTCAAGCTCCTCCTGGTCGTGGCGCTCGTCGTCGTCGGTGCCGCGGCGGTCTACGTGTCGATGGGCGGCTTGCCTGCCAGCGCCGCTTCGACGACGCGCTATCTCACCGCCGACGCCGCGATGGGCGATGTCACCGATGAGGTCGCCGCCACCGGCACGGTCGCGCCGACGTCGACCTACGGGGTCGCGTTCGGCCAGCCCGCCCACCTCGCGAGCGACAGCTCGACCAGCTCCACGGGCAGCGGCGCCGCGACCTATCCGGTCAGGACCGTCGACGTGGCGGTCGGCGATGTGGTCAAGAAGGGTCAGCTGCTCGCCACCGCGTCCGGCGCCGATCTTCGCGAGGCTCTCGACCAGGCGGCCAACAGCTGGCGGGTCGCGAAGCTCCAGCTGACGACCGCCAAGCAGACCCTCAGCGACGCCGAGGACAGCGGCGACGCGGACCGCATCCGCCAGGCGCGCATCGGCGTGTACGGCGCCGAGAACCAGGAAGCCCAGGCGCACACGAGCTACGCCGACGCCCGAGAGCGCGCCCGACAGCTCCGGTTGACCTCGCCCATCGATGGGGTCGTGACCGCGGTCGCGATCCAGCCCGGTCTCGACGCACCCTCAGGCGATGCCGTCACCATCGCGTCGTCGGCATACGAGGTGACGGCCGATGCCGTCGAGAGCGATATCGGATCGATCACGGTGGGCCAGCCGGCGGCCATCACGATCGGTGCGACCAACCAGGACCTGACCGGCAAGGTGGCGTCGATCAGCCCGGTCGCGGCTACCGCCTCGAACGGGATCGTCTCCTACGCGGTCACGATCACGCTCGACTCGACGCCGAAGGACCTGCGCGACGGGATGTCCGCGGATGTCTCGATCACCACCGCATCGGCGCCCGGGGTCCTCACCATCCCGTCGGCCGCGTTGCGCGGCGCGAACGGCACGTACCGCGTGAGCATCCTCGACCCGGCGACCGGCACGCCGACGCAGCGTGACGTGACCGTCGGCCTCGTCACCAACACGCTCGCCGAGATCACCGGCGGTCTGTCCGAAGGCGAGACGGTCATCACCGGTACGACCGCGGACCTGCAGTCGACGAGCACGAACGGTGGAGCCTTCCCGGGCGGAGCGTTCCCCGGCGGCGGCCAGTTCCGCGGCGGGTTCGGGAACGGCGGCAACGGCGGGAACGGCAACCGGGGCGGCGGATGAGCGCCGGGCCGATGGCCGCGCCGATCGGAACGCCGGTCGCGGCGCCGATCATCCGGCTCGACCGGGTGTCGAGGACCTACTCGACCGGTCGCCTCGAGGTGCACGCGCTCCAGGACGCCGATCTGACCGTCGAAGGCGGCGAGTTCGTGGCCATCGTCGGTCCGTCGGGGTCCGGCAAGAGCACGATGATGAACATCCTGGGCTGCCTCGATCGCCCGACGGCCGGCACCTACAGGCTCGCCGGGACGGACGTGGAAGACCTCTCGGACGACGGCCTGGCCCGGCTGCGCAGCCGCGAGATCGGCTTCGTGTTCCAGTCGTACAACCTGCTGCCACGCACGAGCGCGCTCGAGAACGTGGCGGCGCCACTGCTGTACCAGGGCGTCGGCGGTCGTGAACGACGGCGTCGCGCGCGTGAGACGCTGGAGCGGCTGGGACTCGGCGATCGGCTGGACCACGAGCCGAGCGAGCTGTCGGGCGGGCAGCAGCAGCGCGTCGCGGTCGCCCGCGCGCTCGTCACCGACCCCGCGCTCATCCTCGCCGACGAGCCGACGGGCAACCTCGATTCCGCGTCCGGACGCGACGTGATGGGCGTCCTCCAGGCGCTCCACGCGGCCGGCCGCACGATCGTGCTCATCACCCACGACCCGGACGTGGCCGAGGTCGCGACCCGCCGCATCCACATCCGCGACGGGCGCCTCGTGGCGTGAGCCTCGTCGAGCTCATCCGTCTCGCGGTCTCCCGTCTCCGCACGGGCCGGCTCCGGGCCGCGCTCACGATGCTGGGCGTGATCATCGGCGTGGCGTCGGTGGTCGCGCTGGTCGGCGTGGGGCAGGGGACGACGTCGAACATCACCAGCCGCCTGCAGGGTCTCGGGACGAACCTCCTCACGATCACCGCGACGGGGACCTCGTCGGGTCTGGACCTCGACGACGCCGCGGCGATCGGCGCACTGCCCGGTGTCGCGGCCGTCGCGCCCGAGATCCAGGCGAGCGCCACGGTCCGCGCGGGCACGGAGACGACCGACACCACGATCGTCGGCACGACCGACGGCTATCCGACCGTCCGCGCGTACGAGATCTGGCAGGGGACGGCGCTCAGCCCCGTCGATGTCGAGCGCGACCTGCGGGTCGCGGTGCTGGGCAAGACCACCGCCGACGACCTGGGCCTCGGCGCGGACGCGATCGGCACGGACATCTCCATCGCGGGCCTGCCGTTCCGGGTCGTGGGCATCCTGCAGCCGAAGGGCGGCACCGGCGGCCAGAACCCCGACGACCAGGTGCTCGTGCCCGTGGGCGTCGTCCAGAAGTCCTTCCAGGGCGGCGACACCGTCCGCAGCATCGGCGTGAGCGTCGCGGATGCCGCGGGCGTCGACGACGCGAAGACCGCGATCACGGTCCTCCTCCGGGACCGCCACGACCTGGCGGTGACCGACGACGACGACTTCTCGATCTTCGATCAGGCGCAGCTGCTCGCGACGGCGTCGTCGATCAGCGCGACGCTCACGTTCCTGCTCGGTGGCATCGCCTCGATCTCGCTCATCGTGGGCGGCATCGGGATCATGAACATCATGCTGGTCTCGGTCCGCGAGCGGACGCGCGAGATCGGCATCCGCAAGGCGATCGGCGCCCGCGGGCGCGACATCCTCGCCCAGTTCCTCATCGAGGCGCTGACCCTGTCGGTCCTGGGCGGCGCCATCGGCGTCCTCGTCGGGCTCGGCGTGTCGGCGTTCATCGGCCGCGTGGGCTCCATCGCCATCACCGTGGACCCGATGACCATCGCGGTCGCGCTGTCCTTCAGCCTCGTCGTCGGCGTGGTGTTCGGCGTCTGGCCGGCACGCCAGGCGGCGCGCCTCGATCCCATCGCCGCCCTCCGCTACGAATAGGAGCCCGCCGTGTTCGACGAACCCACCGCCTCACCCTCGCCATCGGCGTCGTCGCCGTTCGACCCGATCGCGCCGCCGCCGGCTCCGGTGCCCGTCACCCCGGTCGCGCGTCCCTCGCGTGGGGCGCGGGGCGGGGCGGCACTCAACGGCCTGCTCGTCGTCGCGTCGCTGGTCGCGGTCGGCGGGATCGCGTTCGGGATCGGGCGGGCCACGGCTGCCTCGCCGACGGCGACCGCGACGGGGCGGTTCGCCAACGGCCAGGGGAACGCCGGTGGGGTCGCACCGAACGGCAGCTTCGCGCCCGGGCGCGGTCAGTTCGGGCAGGGCGGCGGCGGGTTCGGCGGCGCCGGGGCGTCGATCGCGCTCCAGGGGACGGTGGTCTCGGTCACCGCCGACACGTTGACGCTGAAGACGACGGGCGGCCAGACGGTCGAGATCCCGCTTGCGACCTCGACCACGTTCGGGACCGAGACGGCCAGCGACGCGGCCGCGGTGACGACCGGCGCGAACGTCCTCGTGCAGCTCCAGGGCGGCGGCCGCGGGGCGTTCGGCGGGAACGGCAACGGCGGCCAGGGTCGCCAGGGCCAGGGTAGCCAGGCGCCGGGCGCGAGCGCCGCTCCGGGCGCGAGTGCCGCGCCGGGCGCGAGCGGTGCACCTCGAACGGCGCCGGGCTTCAACCTCGGACCCGCGGTGAGCGTGACCGTCCTGCCCTGATCGCGGGTCGACGGCACGGCACCCGTCGCGGACCTGATGGCGGGTCGATCCCGCGTCACGTGGTTCGGTGCGGGGTGACACCGGTGATGGGACCCGCTGCGAGAAGGCCGTAACCCCACCGGACCCTACCCGCACGTACCTGTCGTGCGGCATCGGGCTTCCTTCGGAGACCCGGGGGCGCGCGTGCCTTGACACACGACCGTGGAGGATCCGATGTCGTCTGCTCCCGCTGTGCGCCCGTCGCGGCGCTCATCCTCACGCCTCGCCGGGCTCGGCGCCCTGCTCGCCGTGCTGGCGCTGGCGCTGCTCGCGCCGGGCGCGACGCTCGCGAACGATCTCCATCAGTCACCGCCCATCAGCTGGGATGCCCGGGGATTCGGCGACGATTGCAAGGACGCCGACCTCGAGGCCGGCCAGGTGCTGTGGCACTTCGTGCAGACACAGACCGACGCGTCATCGGGCACGCTCCACGTGACGTTCCAGACGGCCGGCTCATCCGATGTCGTGTCGTCGAAGCACACGGGCGGCGTCCTCCACTGGAACGTGATCACGGGTGCCGACGTGCTCCTCGATGCGTCGTCCGATGTCGACAGCGACGGCAATCTGAATCTGAGTCACATCTGCGTGGGCCCGGCGGCGACCTCGACGCCGACTTCCACCCCGACCGAGGCGCCGACCGAGCAGCCCACGGAGCAGCCGACCGAGCAGCCCACGGAGCAGCCGACCGAGCAGCCCACGGAGCAGCCGACCGAGCAGCCCACGGAGCAGCCGACCGAGCAGCCCACGGAGCAGCCGACCGAGCAGCCGACCGAGCAGCCCACGGAGCAGCCGACCGGCTCGGTCGTCCCGACGGAGACCGCACCGCCCACCGAGGCGCCGACCGAGACCCCGACGGAGCAGCCCACGGAGACGCCGACCGCGACCCCGACCGGGACGGCCACGCCGACTGGCAGCGTCGAGGGTGCGACCGGCACGCCGCGCATCACCCCGCCGTCGACCGACTCGGCGGCGACCGGCGCCACCCGCTCCGCCTCGAACGACGGGTTCCTGCTCGTCCTCGCGGGGATGGGCGTGCTCCTCGGCGCCCTGGTGATCGCGACCCAGGCGACCCGCCGGCGCGCGCAGGCACGCATCCGGCGCGACCGCTAGGCCGACCGCAGACCCACACCGGCGATCGGCGCCCGGATCCTCGTCCGGACGCCGATCGCGCACCCAGCGTCTTCAGCCGCTTCGACGCCGACGGGCGATCCCACCCGCCGGCGTCGGCATGTCCGGCGCGTTCCCGGACGCACCGTGATCCGCCGACTCACCTCGCGCGCCACCTTCGGCGTCGGCCAGAATGGCCCGATGGCCCCCCGCTCGGCCGCACCGTCCGCTCCGTCGCTCAGCTGGACCCCGGCCGAGGACGGCTACGAGCTCGCCCTGGATGGGACGACCCTCGTGGCTCGGAACCCGAAGGGGAGCCTGCTCCGCAGCGTCCCATCGGCCATCCGCAAGGGCGAGGCAGCCGAGCGGCTCCTCGCCGTTCGCGACTGGCTCGTCCGACACGACCGCGAGTCGAGGGCGACCGTCGAGTCGTGGATGCTTCGTTCGTTGCCCATCGCGCGGACCGTGATCGACGAGGTCTGGGTCGACCCCGCGTGGCAGAGCGCGCTGCGGGACCTCGTGGTCCGCGGCGAGGATCCGTCCGGGACGCCGATCTCGGGCCTGCTGCGAGACGCCGCGAAGGACGGCATCGGCATCGTCACGCTCGATGGGGAGAGCCGCCGGATCACGGGTCCGACGATCACGATCCCGCACCCCGTCCTGCTCGACGACCTCGAGGACAGCCGGGAGTTCCTCGGCGAGGTGGGCGCGACCCAGGGCGTCGCGCAGCTGTTCCGCGAGACGTTCACCAAGCCCACCGATCTCGCGCCGGACGCGACCGCGGTCGACACCTGGTCCGGCGCTCGCTTCAAGGAGCTCCGCCACGCGCTGGGCCGGTGCGCCTCGCTCGGCTTTCGGGTGAGCGGTGGGTTCGCCACGGTGCGCGTCTGGGAGGACGGCGTGCCGATCGAGGGGCGCTTCTGGGTCGGCGCCGACGAGCCGACCGTCGAGGCCGAGACCGGCCAGCTCGTGTTCGCCGATTCGCAGTCCCGCACCGTGCCGCTGGCGGATGTCGGTCCGGTGGCCTGGTCAGAGGGCGCCCGGATGGCCGAGCTCATCGCCGCCGGTCGCATCCAGGACGAGGCGGAGGCCCCGTGACCACGGACCGCGGCGCGGCGCCCGTCGCCTCGGATCCGGAGGTCCTGCTCCGCGCGGGCGCCCTCCTGCCCGCCGACGCGCCGGTCCGCGCGGAGCGCATCAGCGCGCGCAGGTACGAGCACCCCGCGCTGGGCGAGCGGCGCGTCGTCCGTCTGGTCGCGGAGCCCATCGGCGAGGCCGAGGACCTGGCGCTCCAGACGCTCGACTTCCGGTTGGCGGGCAGTACCACGCCGGTCGCGCTCGGCCGGCCGCGGGGGCTGGGGTTCCCGGCGACGGCGATCCTGGCCGATCCCGCGAACGCCTCGTTCGCGCTGGGCGTGGTCAAGGAGATGGAGCGCTATGCCCGGATGGCGAAGGGCAAGCCCGGCAATGCCAAGGACGGCTTCGACGCGATCGCCGTCCGGCTCGCTGCGAGCGTGCCGCACTTCCTCCCGTCGTTCCACGAGCAGGCGGGGCGAGCGTTCCTGGACGCAGGCGCCCTGGCGCAGGCGGCCGCCTCGTTCGGGCGCGCTCGCGAGGCGGAGCGCGCGTATGGCCTGAAGGTCGACGAGGCGCAACGCCGCCAGGCGTTCCTCGAGTTCGCCCTCGCCGGCGCGTTGACCGCGAAGTCCCTGTCCGAGTACGCACGTGACCTGGTCACGAGCGCACCACCCGGGGAGGCCCACGCGGCGCTCAAGGAGCTGTGCGTCCAGCGGACGCTCGGCGGGCTGCCGCCGTGGACCGCGATGGCGGCCGAGCTTCGACGCACGGCGAAGGCCGCCGGTCTCGATCCCGCGGCAGAGGAGGCCGAGGTCCTCGCTGATCTGCTGGACGCGCCCGCCACGATGCGTGCCGCGCCCGGGTTCTGGACGGGCTACCGGGCCGCGCTCCTGCGGGCCGCCAAGGCCGATCCGGCGTTCCGCGGCAAGCTCCTGGGGCTGCACCCGACACCGCCCGACGGTCGCGACGCGTTCACCGACTGGTGGATCGAGCTCCTGGAGGAGAGTGGGGCGGCGCAGGGGCTGATCGACCCGTCGTCGGTGCCGGAGGTCGCCCGCGCCAGCTCGGGGGTCGCGACGTGGCTCGAGCAGACGGCGAGGCAGGCGCAGGCACGCTGGTACTGGAGGGCCGCTGAGCAGCCGATGAGCCGGTTCCATGGGCTGATCGCCCGGATCGGCCCGGCGGTCATCGCCGAGGGTCGACCGGTCGACGTCTCGGCCGGTTGGCGGACCGACGTCGAGCTCATGGACGTCATCCTCGCCGCCGGCATCCCCGTCGCCCCACCGCAGGTCGCGACCGCGGCCAACGGCTATCAGGCCCCGGCATTCGACCTGCACCGGTACGCGGACCGGGCGCAGCGGCGGCCGCTGATCGCGCTCGGGGCGTCGAAGGACCTCGAGGGCGCGGTCGACGCCGCCGTGGACCGGGCGATCCTCCAGGCGCCCGGCAAGCTCGCGGAGCTGCCGGGTCTGCACCCGGCGCTTCGCCGGTGGCTGGAGCGGCAGACCGCGAGCGCCGTCGACGGCACGCTTGCGAGCCTCGATCAGGCGGTGATCCTCCTCGAGAAGGGGGCGTCGCCGTCGGTCCTCGCGCTGGCGCCAGACATCGCGAAGCGCCTGGGGGACATCGACGTCGCGCACGTCCTGTGGCAGACGCTCCGGGGCGGCCTCGTCGCGGAGCTCGCCTGGCCGGGGTTGGAGGCGAACCGCGACCTGGACCTCGGGCATGTCACGCTGGCCGGCACGGCGTGGCCGGCGCTGCTCGTGAGCGACGGCAAGAAGGCCGCCGCGATCGATCCGACGGGCACCCGGCTGGTCCACGACCTGCGCTATCCACCCAACCAGGCGAGCTGGGCCCGCGCCCCGCTGGTGCTCGCCAACGGCCAGCTGTTCGTCGGCTGGCGGTTCCCGAAGACCGAGGGCTATTGGAGCGGCCGCCCGAACGACGTCTTCGAGCCTGACGGCTCACTGATCGAGGCAGCGAGGCCGATGGGCGGCGCCGAGACGTCGCTGGAGCTCCCCGACGGGTCGCGCTTCCAGGGCGGGGCGCCCATCCGTGCGGGCGACAGGCGTGCCGCGGCGGCCCGACCGGTCGTCAGCGATGGCGAGACCGTGTGGGTCCTCACCGAGTCCGGCACCCTCCGCGAGGCAGAGCTCGAGACGGGCAAGACCGGGCGCGTCTCGCGACCCTCGTTCTTCGAGGACTTCGCGGCTGAGGGCTGGGAGCTGGATCTCAGCTCGTCCTGGCTGATGCCGGTGCCGGCGGGCACGGACGGCGGCCCGCTGGGCTCGCGCGACGGCCTCATCGGCCTTCGGGTCCGGTCGCGGGTCGTCGATGGGCGGACGGAGTGGGACGTCGAGGGCATCGACGGGCGGCGATGGCGCGGCACGTTCGGGGCGGACGGCGGGGTGCAGATGCCCGGCGGGCCTCGTCCGGTGGCGCTCGTGCTGATGCCGGGCGATCCCGCGCCACGGCCGCTGACCCGCGACGCCTTCGGCAACCGGTTGCGGCTGTGGGATGCGCAGGGCCGATACGCGCTGGCCGAGATGGCGCCCGGGTCGCCCCTGGACGTCCCGACCGCGTTCCAGCAAGCGAATACCCGGTCGCCCGGCAAGCCGCTCCTCGATGGGATGCCGTTCGTCCCGCCGCCGATCTTCTGGTCGCTGCTCGTGCCGCGCCAGCCGGCGGGGTCGTCGGCCCTGCGGTCGCTCGATGCAGCGGCAGTGAAGCGCCTCCTCGATGCCGCGCTCGCGGATCTCCCGACGCCACCCCAGCTCGGAGGCCGCCCCCAGATGCCGCAGGCGGAGAAGGCGTTGGCGGCCGTCCTGCCGGCGGTCACGGAGCCCCGCCTGCGTCAGGCGGTGCTCGGCGCGCTGATGCTGGCCGCCCGGCTCGTGCGCCAGCTGGAGGGGCTGGAACGACGACCCGACAGCCCGACCGTCGCTGCAGCCGCGGCCCGTCGGGTGCCCGCCGTCGCGCCGACCGAGGCGTCGCCGAACGCGCCGGTCACGGTCGCGAGCCCGGTCGCCATCGCGCGAGTCATCGACGACGCTGCCCTTGGTCGTGCGCTCGTCGGTCTCGCGCCCGGCGGCTCGTACCAGTTCGCCTTCGGCGGCGGTGGCACGGGCCGTCCGCTGGAGCAGCTGGCGGCCGTGGCGACCGCGATGGGCAGCGCCAAGGGCGCTCGAACCTCATGGCGCGACGCGGTCGGCGCGTTCCTCGGCACCGCGGCTCCAGCGAGCGCCAAGCCGGCGTCGCTGCCGAGCTCGGGCATCGCCTGGTACTCGTTCATCGGCCGGATGGGCGCGCTCGCCCTCCGCGCGGCGATGCCGACGACGAACGACGACGAGCGCGCCGCGCTGGTGGCCCTGCTCGAGGCGCTGGTGACGAACGGCTTTCCGGCGCGCCGCCGGGAGACCCGGCTGCTGACGATCACCCGTCCTCGGAGCGGGCAGGTGATGCCCGGGGTCCGGCTCGAGTGGATCGGTGACCACGTGCTGTTCGTGCGGCAGTCGTACTGGACGTCGCAGGGGGCACAGCTCACCGGCTTCGAATACGCACCGGGCGGCCGCTTCGAGCTGCCCAAGGACGCGACGCTCATCGACGAGGAGCGGCCGGGCGAGGGGTGGGGCGATGCGGCCACCGTCAGCCGCTTCCTCGAGCTGCTCGCGGCGCGTGGACCGGTGCCCTGGGATCCCGGCGCCGTCGACCGGCTCCAGCGCGACACCGGGCTCGCCCGGGCCGCCGCCGCGCTCCTGCTCGCGACCCTCCCGGCGATCGACGACCGGAGCCACAACTTCCTGCGCAACGAGGTCCGCGCCATCCTCGACGTGAAGGTCGCCGATGCCAAGGCGGCACGCGATCTGCTGCAGGCGCTGCCGCACGCGCGACGTCTGACGCTGCTGGACAGCGCGATGCCCGCCGACCCGGAGGCGCTGTGGCGCGACGGCCTGTCAGGCGTCGCCGAGCGACTCGCGGCCGCCTGGGTGGCATCCCAGGGACGGCGAGCGACGGTCGACGATGCCACCCTCGCCGCGGCCTCGAAGGCGCTGGCGTTCCAGGGCAGTCCCACCGACCCGATGCGGCTCCTGGCAGACCCGACGGACACGCGTCTCACGACCGAGCCGCCGATCCTCATGGCCCGTGGCTGGACGTCGGAGGACCCCAAGGCGGAGCGGTTCTCGGCGGCCATCGTCCGGACGCTGGCCATCGGGATCCCGTGGCTGCACGGGGCGGTGCAGGTGGGGGACGCGACGCTCGCCCGGCTTCCCGAGGTCCTCGACGTCGCGCGCCAGCGCCTCGCCTCGCCGTCGCTCGTGCTGCCGATGGGCTGGGTGCAGTGGCCGGACTTCGCGAACTCGCTCCAGGCGCTCGGCGCGCGGCGCTGGTCCCCGCCACGCGGCGCCCAGGTCGAGGGCGAGGTCATGGAGCTGGGTCCGTACCTCGATGCTCTCGCACGGGAGCGCCGACATGACCAAGGTGTGGCTCCGGCCGGCGGCACTGCCCGGCTGGACCGGTGCGGACCCGGTCTACCCGCTCTTCGCCCGCCACGGGAGCGCCCCGGTCCACGGCGCGCGGTTCCTGCTGGGTCCCGACGCGATCGCGATCGCCGAGCGGGCGGCCGCCTCGCCGCTGCCGCCGGGTGCCTTCGAGGCGGATCCCGCGGCGTCGGCGCCCGGGACGGTGGCGGCTGCGGCGGAGGCGCTCGGTGTCCCGCCCGAGGCGGCCCGGCTGTTCCTGCAGCTCCTCGCCCTGCCCGCTCCGACCAAGGCGGCCGTCCAGCGCTGGAACGGCTGGGACGGCAAGGCATGGACGGCGGCGAGCCAGGCGCTGGTCGACGCCGGGCACGTGGTGACGGGTCAGCGCTCCCGCGCCGGGCGCGACGTCTTCCTGACGGGCGCCTGGGTCGAGCTTTCGGCGCCCGACCTCCCGGTCGAGACCTGGAAGCTGCCGCTGTACGGCGCAACGCCGGCCGCGGACGGCACGGTGACGACGCCGCTCGACCGGCTGGTGCCCCTCGTGCCGCTCCATCGCCTGTTCGAGCAGGCGTGGACGCGCTGGTCATCGGGCGACCGGCCCGGGTTCGTGGAGCCACCGGGTCGCCGCCGGGCATGATGCACGGATGACGGACACCCCCGCGAAGCCGGCAGGCAGCCGCCAGGTCGACCCGGCCGAGGCGCGGTACGGCGAGGAGCTCGCGTTCCTGGCCGCCTGGGACGACGCCGCACGGCCGCACGGCTGGCGCCTGACCCCGCGGGCCGTGGTCACGTTCGTCATGGGCTCGGGCGACGAGACGCTTCGCCCGCCGAAGGGCGCCAAGGCCGACGGCGTGCCGTCCGCCCTGAAGATCGGGCCCAAGTTCGTCGGCGATCGCGGGCTCGTCGAGCGGTGCGTGGTCACCCTCGCCGGCGAGCGCGGGCTGCTGCTGGTCGGCGAGCCGGGCACCGCGAAGTCGATGCTCTCGGAGCTGCTGGCGGCGGCGATCAGCGGCATCTCCTCGCTGACCGTCCAGGGCACCGCCGGCACGACCGAGGATCAGCTCCGCTACGGCTGGAACTACGCGCTGCTGTTGGCCAAGGGCCCATCGGCGGAGGCGCTCGTGCCGTCGCCGGTGCTGCAGGCGATGCGCCGGGGTGCGCTGGTCCGGATCGAGGAGGTCACCCGCTGCCTGCCGGAGGTCCAGGACGCCCTGGTCTCGATCCTGTCCGAACGCCGGCTCGCGATCCCGGAGCTTGCCGGCGAGACCGACGACGCCACCGAGTACGCCGCCCCGGGCTTCAACGTCATCGCGACCGCGAACCTGCGCGACCGCGGCGTGTCCGAGATGTCGGCCGCGCTCAAGCGGCGCTTCAACTTCGAGCTCGTCGAGCCCATCGCCGACCGGAAGGCCGAGATCGCGCTCGTCCGCCGTCAGGCGGCCAGCCGGGTCGAGGCGTCGGGCGCCCGATTCGACGTCGACGACGCGGTGCTCGACGTGCTCGTGACCGCGTTCCGCGACCTGCGCGGCGGCCGCTCCGACGAGGGCTGGGCGGTGGAGCGGCCGAGCACGGTGATGTCGACCGCCGAGGCGGTGGGTGTCGCATCGTCGCTGGGCATCCACGCGGCGTACCTGGGCGGTGACCGCGACGTGCTCTCGATGGTCCCCGGGCACCTGCTGGGGGTCGTCCGCAAGGACGATCCGCTGGACCAGGGGCGACTGCTCGGCTACTGGGACGCGGTGGTGAAGCGACGCGCGGAGGCCGGGAACCGCACCTGGCGACGGCTGTGGGAGCTGCGGTCGGTCATCGAGGGATGACGGCCGCAACGTCGGCCCAGGCCGCGTCGGCCCGCACCGCGTCGGCTCAGGCGGCTCCGGTCGTCGACCCGGGCGACGAGGTCCGGTCCGCGGCGGAGGCACTCTGGACCTGCCGCGATCCGTTCCTCATCGGCGTCCGGCACCACTCGCCGGCGCTCGCGGCCGCGATGCCGGCCCTCCTGGAGGCGGCCGCGCCGGACCGCCTGCTCGTCGAGCTGCCGATGGAGCTGGCGCCGTGGCTGGGCTGGCTCGCGCACCCGGACACGCAGGCGCCCGTCGCGCTGTCCGCGGTCCGCGAGGACGGCGGCGGCCTCTCGTTCTACCCGTTCGCCGATTTCTCACCCGAGCTCGCGGCGATCCGCTGGGCCGTCCGGAAGGGCATCCCGGTCGAGCCGTGCGATCTGCCGTGGGCGTCATCGGCGTGGCGCGGCGCGGGCGAGGGCGAGCCCGCCGGCCCGGTGGCGGCGACCGACGGCGAGGCGGGCGGGGGCGGCGACGAGGCCGCCAGCGAACCGGACGCGGCACTGCCGAGCGCCCCCGCGGTCGAAGGTCGGGAGCTCGCGGGCTCGATGCACCGTGCCGCGGGCGTCGGCGACCCCGAGGAGCTGTGGGACCGGCTCGTGGAGGTCCGCGCGGCAGGCAGCGATCCGGAGCGGGTCCGTCGCGCGGCCCTGGCGCTCGGCTGGGCGCTGCGTCGGTCGGCGTCGGTCGTCGGCCCGGTGGACCTCGCGCGCGAGGCCTGGATGCGCGAGCGGATCCGGGCGGCGCACGGTCGCCTCGCGGTCGTCGTCGGGGCATTCCATGCACCGGCCCTGCTGCCGGACGTGGTCGGACGCGCCGCGCCGCACGTCGGCGCGACCGCCTCGACGGTGGTCACGTCGCTCATCCCGTACACGTTCCCGCTCCTCGACTCGCGATCCGGCTATCCGGCCGGGATCCGCGATCCCGAGTGGCAGCAGGCGGCCTACGAGAGCGGCCTCGACGCGGCCACCGTCCGCCAGCGGGCGGGCGAGCTGGCGGTCGGGATCGTCGCCGCGATGCGCGAGGCGGGCCATGCGGCGGGCACGGTCGACGCGACGGAGCTCGTGCGGCTGGCCAGCCGATCTGGCCCGGTTGCGCGGCCACGCGGCGCCGGGTCGCCGCGAGCTCGTCGAGGCGTGCGCGGCCGTGCTCAGCCAGGGGGAGCCCGTGGGGCGTGGTCGAGCCGTCGCGCGGGCGATGCAGCAGGTCCTCATCGGCGCGCGCCACGGACGCCTGGCGCCGGGAACACCACGCTCGGGTCTCGGGCCGCACGTGGAGCGGCTCCTCGCCGAGCTTCGATTGCCGGGACCCGGCGATCCGCGGACGGAGCTGCGGCTGGATCCGCTCCGCTCCGATCTCGACCGGCGGCGGCACGTCGCGCTCCAGCGGCTCGTCGCGTGCGGTGTCGCGTACGGCGAGCTCACGGGGTCGAGCGGCCTCGGCGTCGAGACGCTCACCCAGGTGTGGAGCGTCGGCTGGCAGCCCGCGACGGCGGCGCTCGTCGATCTTGCCGGGATCCACGGCGTGACGCTCGAGCAGGCCGCCGAGGGCGCGCTCCGGTCCAGGCTCGCGCGCGCCCAGAGCGGCGAGGGCGGGATCGGTCACGAGCTCGAGCTGGTCGTCGTCCGGGCGGCGGCGGAGTGCGGCCTGATCCGGCTCACCGAGGAGCGGATCCGCGCGCTCCAGGTCTCGTTCGTGCGCGACGGCGCCCTGGCGGAGCTGATCGCCGCACTCGACGAGCTCGAGCGGATCGCGCGGGGGCATGTGCCGGGCTTCCCGCCGCCGGATGCGCTGCGTGTCGAGCTCCTCGAGGTCATCGCGCCGGAGCTGCTGGCGGCGGCGGTGCGACGCCTGGAGGCGGTGCGCGGCTCGGAGCGCCAGGAGGATGCCGCAGCGCTGGCCGCGCTCGTCCGGCGGGTCGACGACGGCGCATCGGTCGGGGGCAGCCGCATCGGTTGGGCGCTTGGGATCATCGCGCGGGAGGGGTCGCCGCTGATGCAGGGGGCCGCCGAGGCCGTGCGCGTCCTGACCGGGCGGATCACGGTCGACGCGTACGGGCCATTGCTCGGCTCGTGGCTCGATGCCGCGGTCGACCGGGCGGCTCACGGGGTGCTGTCGGCCCGGTTCCGGGGCACGGTCGCCGTGGCGGCGCCGTTCGTCGAGAGCGCCGGCGCGATCCTCGCCGCGCTCTGCGACCGCGTCGACGCGCTGACCGATGGCGCGTTCGTCGACCGGCTGCCCGCGCTCCGCGACGGGTTCGACGTGCTGTCGACCGCCGCCCGCCGGCGGTTCCTCCAGGCGGTGATCACGCTGCGCGGTCTCGACGCCGTGGCCGATCTGACGCTCGAGGCGGATCCGATCGCGATCGCCCGGTGGGCCGCTGCCGATGCCGACGGGCGCGCCGCGCTGGTCGCCGCGGGCTTCGCCGTCGCGGACGAGTCCTCCGCCGCGGTCGATGACGCCGGAGGTGCGGTCTCGGCCGAAGCCGCGCCGGGCGCGAACGGTTCGATCTCGACCCTCGATCGGTGGCGTCTGATCCTGGGCCAGGAGCAGGACCAGCTGGAGCCGGACGCCGGCCGCATCGGCGCCACGCTGGACGAGCTGTACGGCGCGCACGGCGAGGGCTCGCGCGAGGGGATCGGTGATGGCGAGGCGGCGCCGGACGCGGGCAAGGCGGCTTCCCGACGGTGCGCGAATGGTCGGACGAGCTCGACAGCCTGTTCGGGACGCGCGTGCGCGAGGAGATCCTGGGGCGAGCCGCGGCGCGCGGCCGGAGCGATGTCATCGAGGCCCTCGATCCCGAGTCCATCACGCCGTCGATCGAGCTGCTCGAGCAGGTCCTGTCGCTCGCGGGGTCGCTGCCCGAAGCGCGGCTGGGGCCGCTGCGACGGATGGTGCGCCGGGTCGTCGACGCGCTGGTGGAGGAGCTCGCGATCCGCGTCCGGCCGGCGCTCTCGGGCGGCGTCCTGCCACGGGCGACGCGTCGCCGCACCGGCCGGCTCCACCTGGCGCGCACCGTGCGGGCGAACCTCGCGACCGCCCGCGAGACCGATGCCGGGACCCTGACGATCGTGCCGGAGCGGCCGTATTTCCACCTTCGCGGGCGACGCTCGTTCGACTGGCGGGTCGTGCTCGTCGTGGACGTCTCGGGCTCGATGGAGGCGTCGACGATCTACGCCGCGATGATGGCCTCGATCATCGCCGCCCTGCCCGCGGTGTCGACGCACTTCGTGGCGTTCGCGGACTCGGTCATCGACCTGAGCGACCGCGTCGACGACCCGTTGGGACTCCTGATGGAGATCCGGGTCGGCGGCGGGACCGACATCGCCGGCGCGCTGCGGTACGCGAAGGGCCTCGTCACCGTCCCGGCGCGCACGATCGTCATCGTCGTGTCCGACTTCGAGGAAGGCGGGCCGACGGCGCCGCTCATCGCCGAGGTCCGGTCGCTCGCCTCAGGCGGATCCCAGTTGCTGGGTCTCGCCGCACTCGACGACCGCGGCGCTCCCCGCTACGAGGCGGGGATCGCCGCGTCGCTCGTGGATGCGGGCATGCCCATCGCGGCCCTCACGCCGCTCGAGCTGGCGCGCTGGGTGGGGGAGCGGTTGCGTGGCGCCTGACCGACGGCCGGCCGTCACGGCCGGGGTGCTGGGCGACGTCCTCGGGGTCCTTCCGGCCCGCCTGCGTCGGCGGCTGGATACGGAGCCCAGGCTCGCCGACGACTGGACCTGGTCCGAGGCCGATGACGTGACCACGGTCGAAGCCGACGAGGCGACGGTCACGCTGCGTCCCGACACGTGGCGTCATCAGCGCGCCCGACGAGCTGGCGTGCACCTGTCTGCTCGCCCCGCGTTGCCTGCACCTCGCGGCGGTCCTGTCGCTGCTCGAGCCCGTCGCGGGCGTCGTGGATGCCGGCACCGAGGCGGCCCTGGATGCCGGCACCGAGGCGGCGCTGGATGCCGCCTGGGCGGTCCCCGATCCCTCCCCTCGGCAGGTGGCCGAGGCGCCACCGAAGGCGGCCACCGGTCGGGCCGCTCGTCGTCGATCGAAGGACGAGGCCGCGGGATCGCGCGCCGCCGCCGGGCTCGCGACGGCCGTGGCCCGACTCCTCGATGTCGGTGCGACCTCAGCGGGCGTCGTCGTGACGGGCGAGATCCTGCGGGCCGTCCATACGTGCCAGGTCCTCGGGCTGCATCGCGCCGCCGCCGCGGGTCTTCGCGTCGCGCAGGGGCTCGCGCGCCTGCGCGCGGACGAGCCCGAGTTCCGTCTCGCCGACCTGCGCAACGACATCGCGGAGGTGCTGGCGGTGACACGGCGCCTCGCGGCAGGTCAGGACGACCCATCGACCATCGGTGTGGCCCGGCGGGCCTACGAGCCGGTCGGCGGGCTGCGGCTCTACGGTCTGTGCTGCGAGCCGATCGTCGCCCGCTCGGGGTACGCAGGCTGCGTCACGACGTTCGTCGACGCGGCCGGCAAGCTGTGGGCGCTGTCCGACGTCCAGCCGGGTGACGCCGAGCGCGCCCGCTACGCGTATCTCGCGCCCATCGGGCTGGGTGACGTCGCGCTCAGCCACCAGGCGGCGGTCCGCGCGGGCGTGCACCTCGGCGAGGCGCGCGCATCCGCCGATGGCCGTCTGGGACGCGGGCAGCAGGTCCGCGCGGTCCGTGCCTCGGGTGTCGCGTGGACCGAACCGCCGATCGACCCGCTGTTCCGCGTCCCGCTCGCCGAGCAGCTGGCCCGGGCCTGGGAGTCGCTCGACCGGCCCGAGACGGAGCGCCGCCACGGGTCGACGATGCTGTTCCTCGACGCCTGGGTCCTGGGCGGCGTCGAGGGACGTCTCGGGATCGCCGTCGACGGCACGCCACTCCTGGTCGTCGCCCCCACGGACCACGAGGAGCTCGCCTTCCAGGAGGGTCTCGCCACGCTCGCGGGTGCGCCCGGCGCGCACATCCGGCTCGTCGCGAGGACCCTGTTCGACCGGCCGGGGACCGTCGAGGCGATCGCCGTCGGAGCGGCGGACGGCGATGGTGCGGGGCTGGCGCTGCCCGAGTCTCTGGGCGGTCGGATCGACCTCGGATTCGAGCGGTTGCCGCGAACGGCCCTCCGCCGGGAGGCGGTCCCGGAGGTCACGCCGCGCCACCGGACGCCCGACGTGCTCGACCCGCTGATGCGGCGCCTGGACCGTCTGGTGGTCGGCGGCCGATCGACGCTCGGGGAGCCGTCCCGGCGCGGCGTCGAACGGGACCTCGTCGTCCTCCGGCGACGGCACTTCCCGACGGGCGCGGCGGTCCTCGACGCGCTGTCCGTGACGGCCATCGGGCGCACCGACCAGGCGCAGCTCGCCGAGCGCTGGCTGGCGGCGGTGACCTATGCGCGGGTCGCGCATCGACGGGTCGCGGCGGCGCGCTGGCTGGGCGGATGATCGGCGATCCTGCGACATCGTCGATCCCGCCGACGCGTCTTCGTCCATCTCTCGACGACGCTCATGCACTCCCGAAAGGACGGATCGATGCGCTTTCTGCTGTTGGTGAACTGGGACCGCGAGGCGATGGACGCGCGGGAGGAACCCGCCGCGGGCGAGCCCGAAGAGGACGAGGGCTTCCCGTGGCTCGACGACCTGCAGGCCCGCGGCAAATGGGTGATCGGCGACCAGCTCGCGCCGCCGCGCCGCGCTCGCACCGTGCGCATGCGCGACGACCGGGCCGCCGTGACGGACGGGCCGTTCGTGGAGACCAAGGAGGCGGTCGGTGGCTTCGACCTCATCGAGGCCGAGGACATGGACGAGGCGGTCGAGATCGCGTCGCGCCACCCGGTCGCCGCCGTCGGCTCGATCGAGGTGCGGCCGCTCTGGGGCCAGTGATCCACGAACCGCGAGCCGGCGAGCCCGCGAGCCGCGCGTCGCCTGAGCCGCCCAGCGGCGCACCGGACGGCTGGCGCCCGCTTCGCGCGTCGCCTGAGCCGCCCAGCGGCGCACCGGACGGCGGGGCGGTCAGCCAGGCGTCGCCTGAGCCGCCCAGCGGCGCACCGGACGGCTGGCGCCCGCCGCGGCGCCGCCTGAGCCGCCCAGCGGCGCACCGGACGGCGGGCGATCAGCCAGGCGCCACCTGAGCCGCCCAGCGGCTCACCGCACCCGTGGCCGGTCGCCGGGCGCCGCTGAGCCGCCAGGCGGCGCAACGGCGAAGCACGATCGCCCGTTGAACCGTCAAGCGGCTCAGCCGGGCGTGCGCGCTGGCGCGCGAAGGCTCCCTCAGGCCTCCATCCGCAGCTCCTCGAGGTCGAGATCCCGCTCGATCTCGCGGAGCGTCAGGTCGTTGATCGCGCCGACGTCGCGCAGCTCCGTGACCGCCACGCGCTGCGCGTTGATGATCCCGCGCTGGATCTCCTCGTGCTCGAGGCGCTCCTGGCGTCGCTCCTCGGTCTCCGCCGGGTCCTCCGTCGCCAGGTGCTGCACCTGGTCCCGGAGGCTCGCCTCGACCCGGTCGAACAGCGGCTGGTGCGTCGGCCAGCGTGGTCGGGCGCGCTCGATCTCCTGGAGGCCCGCCTCGTAGGCGGCCGCGCGTGCGACCGCCATCTCGTCGCCGTCGAACTCGACGCCGTCCCAGCCGATGTGCCCGACGACCCACGGCAGCGTGAGCCCCTGTCCCACGAGCGTCACGAGGATCACGCCGAAGGTGATGACCAGCACGAGGTTCCGCTCCGGGAAGGTCGCCGGGAGCGCCAGGGCCGCCGCCAGAGAGACGGCGCCCCGAAGCCCCGCCCACGCCACGACGAACGTCAGGCGACGGGCCAGCCGGGGATCGCGGCGGGCGACCCGTCGGCGCGGCGAGTTCGGCAGCGTCGACCACGCGAACACCCACACGAGGCGCGCAACCACGACCACGGCCGACACGACCACGATCAGCCCGATGACGGTGGCGGGCGAGTGCCCGTCGAGGCCGTCGATGATCTCCCGCAGCTCCAGCCCGAGCAGCAGGAACAGCGACCCATCGAGGACGAACCGGATCATCTTCCACGTCGTCAGCCACAGGACGCGGCTGTTCGGTGACAGCACCGAGCCCAGGCGCCGGCCGACGACCAGCCCCGCGGTCACCGCCGCGAGCACGCCCGACGTCCCGAGCCGGTCGGCGGGCAGGTACGCGAGGAACGGGATGACCAGCGAGACCGCGACCTCGACGGGCGGGTCGTCGAGCCGGCGCAGCACGACACACGCGGCGCGGCCCACGAGCCAGCCGAGGGCGATGCCGCCGACACCGGCGAGCACGAACGTCAGCCCCGCCTGCGCCGGGAGGAACACCCCGCCGATGGCCACGGCCACGGCGGCGCGATAGACGACCAACGCGGTCGCGTCGTTGAACAGCGACTCGCCGTCGACGAGGGTCGTGACGATGCGCGGGACGCCGATACGCCGGAAGACGGCGGTCGCTGCGAGGGCGTCGGTGGGGGCGACGATCGCGCCCATCGCGAACGCCGCCGGCCAGCCGAGGCCCGGGACGATCGCCTGGGTCACGACCGCGACCGCGACGACCGTGAACAGCACCAGGCCGACCGCGAGGCGGAACAGCGGGGCGATGTTCGCGCGGAGGTCGCGCAGGGGCGTCTCGAACGCCGCGGCGAACAGCAGCGGCGGCAGGAAGACGAACAGGACGAGGTCGGGCTCGAGCGCGACGCTCGGCAGGCCGGGCACCACCGCCAGCACGACGCCGCCGAGGACGAGCACCGTCGGGTACGGGACGCTGAGACGTCGGGCGACCTCGTACAGGGCTGCGGTCGCGATCAGCAGGCCGAGGACCAGGACGAGCGCGGGCATCGGTCAAAGGATGCCGTGCGCCGACCGTTGTGCGTCCGACCCCTGAGCGCGGCTCATGTTCGCGCGGTCATCCCCGGCGGCGTACCGGTAGGAGCGCTGCGCCGATGGATAGCGCTGCGAGCGCTTGATCCGGGGCGTGCGGGCCCGATCGCGCGGGATCGGAACGTCACGAAGGCCTGCTCGTGCGTGGGGATCGGCGTGTGGAGCGCTTCGGCGGGTCTCTACCGCCTGCGGCGGGGCGTTGCCGGTCTCAAGACCGCGGAACTAGCGGTCGCACCGGTACCGAGCGGCGGGGGACCGACCGTCGCTCCGCCGATCCCGAGAGGATCAGCCGAAGAGGACCTGCTGGCCGAAGCCGGGCGCCCCTTCGAGCTCGAGCATGCGCCGCTTCGTCGCGATGCCGCCGGGAGCGGCGAAGCCGGTCAGGGCGCCATTCGCCGCGATGACGCGATGGCACGGGACCACGATGGGGAACGGGTTCTGGCTGAGCGCGGTCCCGACGTCACGCGCCGCATCCGGCCGGCCGATCGCCTTCGCGACCTGCCCGTAGGTCCAGGTCGTGCCCGGCTCGATGTCCCGCGTCGCCCCGTAGACCGACCGCCGGAACGGGTCGATGCCGCGCTCATCGAGCGGCACCGCGCGGAGATCGCGCCGCTCGCCGCCGAGCACGGCTCGCATCCCGGCCACCGCGGCCTGGACGAACGCGGGCACGTCCGCGGTGTCCTCAAGAAGCGGCGCCGTGTACCCGGCACGCCGTGGCAGCCACACCCCGGTGAGCCCGAGGTCGCTCCAGCTCACGGCGCATCGCCCCAGCGCGGTGTCGAACGTCACGGCTCGGTCGGTCATCGATCCCATCATCACCGGAACACGCGATCGATGGCGCCGGTTGCATCGCACCAGCGGCGTGGAGCGCGCATCATCCGCGCGATGTTCCTGCCCGAGACCGGCCCCCCAGAGCACGAGCACGGGATCCATCGCCTGGCCGTGAGCCACATCCGGCCTGGCTCCGTGGTCGCGATCTTCCCGGCGCGCCACTATCCGACGACGCCGTGGCACGAGCACGACTTCTTCGAGCTCGCCGTCATCGAGTCGGGTCGCGGCCAGCACGTGACGGACCAGGGCGTGGAGCTCGTCGAGCGGGGAGCCGCCTTCCTGCTGTCGCCCGGGACCGGCCACGAGTACCGGGGCGGCGAGGAGCTGCACGTCTACAACTGCCTGTTCCGGGCGGAGCTCGCCGATGCCGAGCTGATGTGGGCACGACGCGACCCCCATCTCGGGGTCCTGTTCGAGCTGGATCCGGCAGCGCTCGAGCGCAGCGGCGCGCGGATCGTCCGGATGGAGCTCGACGACGACCAGCTCCGGCGCGTGCTCGATGCGTTGGAGCCGATCCGCACCGGCGAGCCGGGGGCGAGCACACGGGCTGGTCAGCTGGCCCATCTCCTCATGGCGCTCGACGTCGTCGCGGTCGCGCGCCACCACGCGCTGGCGACGACCGGCAGCCCACGCACGATGCCGCCCGTCGTGAGCGATGCGCTGGCGCTCCTCGACACCGATCTCGCCTATCCCTGGTCGCTCGACGACCTCAGCGGGCGGCTCAACGTGGGGCGCTTCCATCTGACCCGGCTGTTCACCCGGTCACTGGGCGTGCCGCCGATGCGCTACCTGGAGCGGCTCCGCGCTCGGCGCGCCGCGACCCTCCTCTCCGCCACCGATGCGTCGGTGGCGGCGGTCGGCGCCGCCGTGGGCTGGCCCGACCCGGCGCATTTCTCCCGGCGGTTCCGCGCGGTGTTCGGCGCGAGTCCGCGCGCGTACCGGCAGCGGATCTCCCGCTGAGCGCAACGAGGTCCAACAACTAGTCAACCCGGTCCAACTCACGGGTCATCGGTTGCGCCATCGTCGCGCCGCAGTCGCCTTCCGGCTCGACTAGCCGTCGCCTTGGCCGAGCGTCGGGAGCCACCGGATCGGCGGCGCAGCCCGCGACCGACGTCGCCGAGGTCGACCGGCGGCAAGCGGCCCTGCGGGATGTGGTTCGGTTCCATCGGGACTGCGCGTGCGCTCATGTCTCACCGCTGGCGTGCGCCTGTCTTCGACATCCTGGAGGAGGACGATGACCACCACGCCGACGCGGCTTCGCGTCATGGGGATCCTGGCCGCCCTCGTGGTCGGGGCCTGTTCGGGCGGGTTCGGCGGCGCATCGCCGGCCCCGTCGTCATCGAGCGCCGCGAGCGCCAGCGCTCCGGCGTCCGCGGCAGCCAGTGCGAGTGCCAGTCCCAGCGCGGCGGCGGAGCCCGTCACGCTCAGCTGGTTCGTCGACGACAACAACGTCACCCAGGCTCGGCTCCAGGGGCTGATCGACGCCTACAAGAAGCTCCAGCCGAACGTGACGATCGAGATCGAGACGCATCCCGGTGGGACTGACGGGGACAACCTGGTCAAGACCCGGCTCTCGACCGGCGACATGAACGACATGTTCTATTACAACTCGGGCTCGCTGCTGCAGGCGCTGAACCCGTCCGACACGCTCGTCGACCTGTCCAAGGAGCCGTACATCGCGAACATCCAGGAGACGTATCTCCCGACGGTCTCCGCGAAAGGCGGCATCTACGGCGTCCCGACCGAGGGCACGCTCGGCGGCGGCATCCTCTACAACAAGAAGATCTATTCGGACCTTGGACTCCAGGTCCCCAAGACGTGGGCGGAGTTCGCATCCAACAACGACAAGATCAAGACGGCTGGCACCGCGGCCCCGATCTGCGCCACGTTCAAGGACACGTGGACGTCGCAGCTGTTCGTGCTCGCCGACTACTACAACGTCCAGAAGTCCGTGCCGAACTTCGCGGCGGACTACACCGCCAACAAGGCCCACTACGCGGACACGCCGGCCGCGCAGGCAGGGTTCGCCCACCTGCAGGAGGCGTTCGACAAGGGCTGGTGGCAGAAGGACTACGGATCTGACACGTTCGCCAACGGCCAGAAGGAGCTGGCCAACGGCAAGTGCGCTCACTATCCGATGCTCACGTTCGCTGTGGGCACCATGGCCACGGACTTCCCGGACAAGATCGCCGACATCGGATTCTTCGGCCAGCCGGGCGAGGACGCCGCGACCAATGGGGCGACCATCTGGATGCCGGCCGCGACCTATATCCCGAAGACCACCACCGGCGCCAAGCTCGATGCCGCGAAGCAGTTCCTCGCCTTCATCGCGTCCGTCCCGGGCACGGAGGCGATGAGCGCTGGCGTCGCGCCGTCCGGGCCGTACGTGATCAAGGGCTCGACGCTGCCCGACACCGTGCCTGCCGCGATCAAGGACATCAAGCCGTACATCGACGGCGGCAACAACTCCCCGGCGCTCGAGTTCCTGTCTCCGGTCAAGGGGCCGTCGCTGGAGCAGATCACGGTCGCCGTCGGGTCGGGGCTCAACTCGGCCGAGGAGGGCGCCAAGCTGTACGACCAGGACGTCGAGAAGCAGGCGAAGCAGCTCGCACTGCCGGGCTGGTGAGGCATCAGGTCGAGCGATGACGATGGGTACGCGTGGGGCCGGTCCGGGTGGATCGGCCCCCGCCGCCCCGCTGCCCGCCGCGACGGCCGTCGGCGCTCGCCGACGCGGAGCCCGTGCCCGGATCGGGTCCAGCTACCCGCACTGGTTCTACCTGCCGGCGGGCATCGTCTTCGTCGTGATCTTCGTCATCCCGACCCTGCTTTCGTTCTGGTTCAGCCTCACGCGCTGGACGCTGTTCACCACCGAGTTCATCGGGCTCGACAACTTCGCGCAGTTCCTGCGAGAGCCGTCGCTCACCGCGGGCGCGCGCAACACCCTCATCTACGGCATCGTGACGAGCGGCCTCAAGGTGATCATCGGGCTGCTCCTCGCGACGCTGCTCACCTCGCGGCTGCGGGTCCGCAACCTCCTGCGCTCGATCATCTTCTTTCCCGTGCTGGTGAGCACCGTGGCCGTGGGCATCACCTTCGCCGTGCTGATGCATCCGTCGACCGGACTCATCAACCGCACGCTCGAGGTGTTCGGCATCGACGGACCGCAGTGGCTCACGAGCCCGGACATCGCGTTGCTCTCGGTGGCGCTGGTCGACGTCTGGAAGGGCGTCGGCATCGCCCTCGTGATCTTCATCGCGGGGATCCTGTCGATCCCCGAGGACTACTTCGACACCGCCCGGCTGGAGGGTGGCGCGTGGGTGCGGTTCCGCCACGTCATCGTGCCCCTCAGCCGAAACGCGACGTTCACGGTCATCACGCTGTCGTTCATCGGCGGCCTGCGGACATTCGACCTCATCTGGACGATGACCCGCGGCGGCCCGGGGTTCAGCACCGATGTGCTCGCGTCGACGATCTACAAGCAGTACCAGGCGGGGTTCTACGGTCTCGCGACCGCCGGCAACGTCGTGCTGTTCATCGCGGTCACGCTCATCGTGTTCCCGCTGATGCGGTTCTTCGCGCGCCGCGAGATCGAGCTGTGAGTGACCGCCGGCTCCGCGGGGCGTGGATCGAGGTCCTCGCGCTGCTCATCACGGGCATCGTGTTCGTCGTGCCATTCGTGTTCATCGTGTTCACCGCCGCAAAGGAGCGGGTCGAGGCGTCGGGACTCGAGTTCACGCTCCCCGAGCACTGGCTGCTCATCGACAACTTCGCGGAGGTCATCGGCGCGCGGCAGGGGCTGATGGTCACGGCGATGCGCAACAGCCTCCTGCTCACCGTCGGGTCGGTGACGCTGATCGTGCTGCTGTCGGCGATGGTCGGCTTCGTGCTCCAGCGGCGGAGGGACCGCCTCGCCGCGCTGGTCAGCGCCATGGTCATCGCGGGACTCGTCATCCCGCCCGCGATCGTCCCGACGATCTACGTGTTGCAGGGGATCGGGCTGTACAAGACGCTGTTCGGCCTGATCCTGGTCGAGGTCGCGTTCCTGATGCCGTTCTCGGTGCTCATCTTCCGCACGTTCATGAGTGCCATCCCGCGCGAGCTCGACGAGGCGGCGATCCTCGACGGGGCATCACCGACCGCGCTGTTCCTGCAGGTCATCCTGCCGCTGCTGCGGCCGGCGATCGTGACGGTCATCGTGGTCTCATCGGTGGCCGTGTACAACGACTTCGTGAACCCGCTGTACTTCCTTCCCGGCACCGGCAACGCGACCGTCCAGTTGACGTTGTTCGACTTCCAGAGCCAGTTCAACACGCGCTGGAACCTGCTGTTCGCGGATGTGCTCCTCATCACGATCCCGCCGCTGGTCATGTTCATCTTCTTCCAGCGCCAGATCGTGTCCGGGATGACGGCCGGGGCCGTGAAGGGGTGACCGCCGCCGAGGCCCCGCGACCGCCGGGCGACGCGCTCGCGACCGGGACCGTCGTCCGCGTGGAGCTCCGGTCGCCACTCGCCAACGGGGTCCTGGCGGCCGGGCGGAAGCCGTTGCGTCTCTCGTGGCGCATCGTCGCGCCACCCAGCGCGCGGACGCAGCTCGCCTACGAGGTGCAGGCGTCGCCGGATCCCGGATTCGCGCGCGACGTCGTCACGACGGGCGAGGTCCGGAGCGCCGACCAGGTCGGCATCGGGATGCCCGGCGATGAGCTTCACAGCCGTGAGGTCCGCCACATCCGGGCCCGCGTCCGGACGATCGATGGCTGGTCCGCGTGGTCCCCGCCCGTCCGCGTCGAGGCCGGGCTCCTGGACCCGGCGGACTGGGTCGCGCGGCCCATCACGCTGCCCGACGATCCGGGCGCGCTGCACCAGGCGCCCGCGCCGATGCTGCGCCGAACGTTCGAGGTGACGGCTGCGCTGGCCTCCGCTCGGCTGCACGTCACCGCCCTCGGCGTCCACGAGGTGCGGCTCAACGGACGTCGCGTTTCCGGGGATCTGCTCGCCCCCGGCTGGACCGCCTACGACGAGCGCCTCCTCGCCGACACCTACGACGTCACGGCCCTCGTGCAGCCCGGTGCCAACGTGATCACGGCGACGCTGGGCGACGGCTGGTGGCGCGGCCGTCTGGGCTTCAAGCCGCAGCGCGACCGGGCGACCTACGGGAGCGAGGTGGCGCTGATCGCGCAACTCGAGCTCACGGCCGCCGACGGGACGCGCGACACGATCGCGACCGACGCCACCTGGCGCGCGACCACGGGCGAGGTCCGCTCCGCCGACCTCTATGACGGATCGGTCGTCGACCTCGCGCCTCCGTCCACCCGGCTGGGACGAACCCGGCGCCGCCGATCCGACGTGGCCATGGGCGCGAGAGGTCGATATCCGGTTGCCACCGATCGAGCCGCGCTGGGCACCGCCGGTGCGGGAGGTCGCCGTGCTGCCGGTCGTCAGGACGGAGGCGGCACCCGGCCGGACCGTCCTCGATACCGGCCAGAACCTCGCGGGGTACGTGCGGCTCGTGGTCCGCGGCGCGGCCGGGACGGTCGTGACCGTGCGCCACGCCGAGGTCCTCGAGCCCGACGGGTCCCTCCACGTCAAAGCCCTCCGCAGCGCCCGGGCCACGGACACGTACCGCCTGGCCGACGACCGCCCGACGACGCTCGAGCCCGCCTTCACCTTCCACGGATTCCGCTACGCCGAGGTCGAGACGAGCGCGGAGCTCCTGGGCGTCGAGGCCGTCGCGATCAGCAGCGATACGCCGATGCGCGCAGCCTTCGCCTGCTCCGATGCGCGGCTCACGCGGCTCCATGAGAACGTCGTCTGGTCCCAGCGCGACAACTTCGTCTCGGTCCCCACCGACTGCCCGCAGCGCGACGAGCGCCTCGGCTGGACGGGTGACGCCCAGGCGTTCGCGCCGACCGGCTCGACGCTCTTCGACGCCGAGGCCTTCTGGGCGAGCTGGCTGCGCGATCTGGAGCTGGAGCAGGACGACGTGCTCGGGGTGCCCAGCGTCGTCCCGAACGTCGTGCTCGACGGGCCGCCCCGATTCGGCCGGGCCGGCTGGGCCGATGCGGCGACGATCGTCCCGTGGGCCGTGCTCGAGTCATACGGCGACCCGGACGTCGTGCGTCGCCAGTTCGCGAGCATGCGGCGATGGGTGGACTCCCTCGTCGCGCGGCGCGAGAGCGACGGCCTGCTCGGACCATCGTTCCAGTTCGGCGACTGGCTGGACCCGGACGCTCCGATCGACCGGCCGTGGATCGCCAAGGCCGACTCGACGTTCCTCGCGAACGCGTTCTTCGCCCACAGTGCCCGGCTCACGGCCGACGCCGCCGGCCTCCTCCGCGACGCCGACTCGGCCGGGCACTACGGGCGGCTCGCGCGGATGTCGCCGCGCGGACCTGGGCACGCTGGCGCGACGAGGCGTTGACCACACAGACGGGGTGCGCGGCGGCCCTGTGCCTGGGCATCGCTCCGGACGACGACCGCGCGATGGTCGGCGACGCGCTGGCACGGCTCGTCAGGGAGGCCGACGGGGCGGTGGCGACGGGCTTCCTGGGGACGCCGCTGGTGCTCCCGGCGTTGTCCGACACCGGCCACCTCGCCGAGGCGTACCGGATGCTGCTCCGGCGCGAACCCCGATCGTGGCTCTACCAGGTGGACCAGGGCGCGACCACGGTCTGGGAGCGGTGGGACGCGATCCTTCCCGACGGCTCGATCCATCCGGGCACGATGCGTCCGCTCGACGGCGACGACGGCGGCCAGGAAGGCCACATGCTGTCGTTCAACCACTACGCCTACGGCGCGGTCATCGACTGGGTGTATCGCCACCTGGCCGGGCTGGCGCCCACCCGCGAGGCGCCGGGCTATCGGCGGGTGCTCGTGGCTCCCCGGCCGGTCCGCGGCATCGACTGGGCGCGTGCCGCGATCGAGACCGCCTACGGCCGGGTGGCGATCGACTGGCGGCTGGAGCCGGGCGGCGCGCTGCGGATCGAGCTGGCATTGCCATTCGGCGTCACGGGCGGGCTCGACCTGCCGGTGACGGGCGCCTCGACCGTGAGCGTCGACGGGGAGCCGAGCGCGGCGTCCGCCATCCTGGGTCCAGGCGACCACATCGTCGTCGTGGACGCGCCGCTGGTCGTGGATCCGGTGGGAGGTCGCTGACCGCGACCTCGCCGAGACGTCGTCCGATCAGGCGCCAGGACCGGGTCGGCCGGGGTCCGACACTGCCGCACGGGCGGCGATGGGCGGAAGCGTGCCGGTGATGAAGTCGTAGCCACAGGTCCGGCACGTGCGGCTTCCCTGGGGGACGACGTGGCCGTATGGCGGACACAGCCGGCGTGCCGGACGCCGCGCGAGCCAGCCGACCGAGAGCACCAGCACCCCGAGCAGCCAGATCGCGAACACGACGAGCGTGGCGACGACCGAACCGATGGACGCGGTGGACGCGCAGGTCTGGAGGCCGATCCCGCTCAGCTGATCGCAGGGATCGGCGATGCGGCCGATGATCACCCCGCCGACGATCACGGCGAACAGGGTCCAGCCGCCGACCGCCAGGGTCCACATCCGCCAGGAGCGGACGTCCTCCTCGTCGGATGTGGTCGTCGGCGTGGTCGAGGTCGCCGAGGTCGTCGAGGTCATGACGGTCGATCCTCCTGGTCCGGGGTCGTTGGTCTCGACGCGGCGGGCGGGCCGCCACGGGTCGAGGTCGGTGCGGGCTCGATGGGTGTCGGTGGCTGCGCGGGCATCGCCGGCCGCTGGAGGCCCTGGGGATGGCGCAGCTGGTACCACGCCCAGGCCACGATCAGGAGCGCCAACAGGAACCACAGACCGATCGAGCCCAGCACGAAGCCGTTCGCCGTCGGGACCGTCACGGGCGCGATCGCCTCGACCGGGACCTCGATGTCGCTGAGCGGCTGGCCCTGGGTGATGACCGGCACGCCCTGCGGGTCCGCCCAGCGACTCGCGCCATCGACGACGGCGGCGGTCACGACGTAGCTCGACGCCTGGTCGATGGCGGCCGGGTCGAACGGCACGGAGAACGCGATCGGGACCTGCCCCGGTGTCTCGTTGACGTCGAGCCCGACGCGCGTCCCGCCCGTCTGGTCGATCAGGACGGTGGCCGAGAACGCCGAGTCCGAGAGCTGGACCGCGGGGCCGGTGATGGTGCCGGTGACGGCGCCCTTCGCGACATCGGGCAGATACGCCAGGGTCAGCGCCACGTCGGTCGTCGGGTTGCCCTGGGTGATGACCGGCAGCCCGGGCTGGGTGACCCATTTGCGCTCGCCATCGACGATCTCCGCCGCGACGACGTACGTCGCGTCCGGGTCGATGGTGTCCGGATCGAACGGCAGCTCGAAGGTGATCGGGACCTGGCCGGGCTCCTCGATGACGGTGTTCGAGACGATCGAGCCGGCCGCCGATCCACCAGCGCCCTCGACCAGGACGACGATGGCGCGCGCGTCCGGCGACAGCGATGCGGGTTCCAGGTAGGTCAGTGTGCCGGTCACGGCAGAGGGCGCCGGGCTCGGCGTGATGCTCGGGCTGGCCGAGGGTGACGCGGAAGGGCTGGCGCTCGGGCTCGGGCTCGGGCTCGGGCTGGGCGTCGGGCTCGGGGTGGGTGACGGCGTCGGGCTCGGCGTGGGTGACGGCGTGGGACTGGGCGTGGGAGACGGGGACGGCGAGGGTGTGGGTGACGGGGACGGCGAGGGCGTGGGCGACGGCGAGGGACTGGGCGTCGGCGAGGGTGTCGGGGACGGTGTCGGCGACGGCGTGGGGCTGGGCGTCGGCGATGGCGTCGGGCTGGGCGTCGGCGATGGTGTCGGGCTGGGGGTCGGCGACGGCGTGGGACTGGGCGTCGGAGATGGCGTGGGGCTCGGCGTAGGCGACGGCGACGGCGTGGGACTCGGTGTCGGCGATGGCGTCGGGGACGGGGTGGGCTCGGGAGTCGGGCTCGGGGTGGGCTCAGGGGTCGGGCTTGGCGTCGGCTCGGGGGTCGGCGACGGCGTCGGCTCGGGAGTCGCGCTCGGGGTCGGCTCCGGGGTGGGCGAAGGCGTCGCGGACGGCGGCGGGCTCGGCGGACCGCCCGTCGGGATCCCATCGGGCCGTTCCACGACCGTCAGGTCGACCTGGGTCGCCACCGGCGCCCCGGCGACGATCACCTCGGGGGCATCCGGGGCGCCCCAGACCTGCCCGCCATCCGTGATGCCCGCGCGGACGACGTAGGTCGCGGTCGGGTCGATGAGGTCAGGCTCGTAGCCCAGTACGAAGGGGATCGGGCCCTCGCCGGTCACGTCGGTGATGGTCTCGACGTCGACGAGCGTGCCGGTGCCTTCCTTGACAAGGACGGCGAGAGCCACGCCCTCCGCGCTCAGCTCCACGCCCGCGGGCCGTTCGATCGTGCCGGTGACGGTCGCCGCCGGCTGAGGCTGCGGCTCGACGGCGAGCTCGACACCTTCCGTCGGCCCGCCCGTCACGACGGGTGTCGGCTCGGGCGTGACGAACTGCGCGTCGCCGTCGACGATGGACGCGATGACCGCGTACGAGTGCTTGGGGTCGATCCGGGTGTCGTCGTAGGGCAGGGCGAAGGCGACCGGCAGGGCGCCGACCGCGTCGAGCCGCTGGAGCCCGATGATCGACCCGGCCTCCGCCGAAGCGGTCTGGTCGAACAGCGTCACGACGACCACGGCGTTCCCGGAAAGCGCGGTGCCCTCGGGCCCGGAGACGGAGCCGGTGAGGGTCGTCGTGGCCGCAGCCACGCGGACCGTCGCGAGCAGCGACCCGGCGAGCAGACCGACCGTCGCGACGACTGCGAGCAGCGACCGCTGCTTCCGTCCCTTCTGCCTCACCCGTCGTCCGCGTCCAAGCCGCATCGCGCCCTCGAGCATCCGTCCCCAGCACCGAGACTGTGGGGGACGGGGCCGGTCGCGCCCATGGCGCCGACACGCCGTCGCCGGGGTGGGCGGGCCTCAGCGTCGCGCCGCAGGGACGGTCAGCGTGGGGTGTCGGGCATCAGGACGTCGCCCTCGATGTCGACGAGCTTGTCCTGGATGTACGCGACGGCGTCGTGGATGCCCTGGTTGTAGACCGGTGGCCCCAGCTCCGTGACGAAGAAGTCGATGAGGGACTGGACGCGGAAGGCGCTCAGCTCCTCGTCGAACTCCCCGAGGTAGAAGCGTTCCAGCGCCTCAGCCAGCGCCGCTCGGCGGTCCGGGGTGAGGGAGATCTTGGTGGGCATTCAGCCGCGCGCCTGGACCTTCGCCCAGGTGTCCTTGAGGGTCAGGGTGCGCGCCCAGACCGGGCGATCTGCGGCGGTGTCCGGATCGGCCACGAAGTAGCCGAGGCGCTCGAACTGCACGGCGGTGCCGGCGTCGGCATCGGCGAGCGCGGGTTCCAGGTACGCCCCCGGCCGGATCACCTCGGACTCGGGGTTCAGGTCGGCGAACAGGTCCGTGCCGTCGGCGCCCGGGTTCGGCGACCGGAACAGGTGGTCGTACAGGCGCACCTCGGCCGGGATCGCGTGCGCGGCCGATACCCAGTGGAGCGTCGCCTTGGGCCGTCGACCGTCGGGCGAGTCGCCGCCGCGCGTCGCCGGGTCGTACGTGCAACGGAGCTCGACGACGGTGCCCTCGGCGTCCTTGATGACCTCGTCGCAGGTGATGAAGTACGCGCTCCGCAGGCGGACCTCGCGGCCGGGCGAGAGCCGGAAGAACTTCGGGGGCGGCACCTCGGCGAAGTCGTCGCGCTCGATCCACAGCTCGCGCGAGAACGGCACCTTGCGCGTCCCGGCGTCGGGATCCTCGGGGTTGTTGCCGACCTCCATCTCCTCGACCTGCCCGTCCGGGTAGTTGGTGATGACCACCTTGATCGGGTCGAGGACGGCGAACCGGCGCGGCGACGTCCGATTGAGCACCGCCCGGACGGCGAACTCCAGCTGGCCGAACTCGATCACGGAGTCGGTCTTGGCGACGCCGATCATCGTCGCGAAGTCGCGGATCCCTTCCGGCGGGAAGCCTCGCCGGCGGAGGCCGGCCAGGGTGGGCATGCGCGGGTCGTCCCAGCCGCGCACGTGCCCCTCGTCCACCAGCCGCTTGAGCACCCGCTTCGAGAGGACCGTGTGCGTCAGGTTCAGCCGCGCGAATTCGTACTGGTGCGGGCGCGACGGGACCGGCAGGTGCTCGATGAGCCAGTCGTAGAGCGGGCGATGGTTCTCGAACTCGAGCGTGCACAGTGAGTGCGTCACGCCCTCGATCGCGTCGGACTGGCCGTGGGCGAAGTCGTACGTCGGG
Organism: uncultured Chloroflexia bacterium; assembly: GCA_963778025.1. Lineage (GTDB taxonomy): Bacteria > Chloroflexota > Limnocylindria > Limnocylindrales > CSP1-4 > CAVZTA01. Next base: position 318,835 of record CAVZTA010000009.1, read on the forward strand.
TAGATGCACCACGCGTCGCCCGTCCGCGGATGCGTCGCGTGGACGATCCGGTACAGGACGGGGTCGCGGAGATTCATGTTGGGCGAGGCCATGTCGATCTTCGCGCGAAGGACCCGGGCGCCGGTCGGGAACTCGCCCGCGCGCATGCGGGCGAACAGGTCGAGGTTCTCGTCGACGGAGCGGTCGCGGAACGGTGACGGCGCGCCGGGCGCGGTGAGCGTGCCGCGGGTCTCACGGATCTCGTCGGCGGTCTGGTCGTCGACGAAGGCCAGGCCCTGCCGGATGAGGTGGACGGCCCAGTCGTAGAGCTGCTCGAAGTAGTCGGACGCGTGGAAGAGGCCGTCGCCCCAGTCGAAGCCCAGCCAGCGGACGTCGGCCTCGATCGCGTCGAGATACTCCTGCTCCTCCTTGACCGGGTTCGTGTCGTCGAAGCGGAGGTTGCAGCGACCGCCGAACTCACGCGCGACGCCGAAGTTCAGGCAGATCGACTTCGCGTGGCCGATGTGGAGGTAGCCGTTGGGCTCGGGCGGGAAGCGCGTGACGACGGTTCCGACGCGGCCGGCCTCGAGGTCCGCGGCCACGATGTCGCGGATGAAGTCGGACCGGGGGACGGTGGGGGAGTCGGTCATCGGGCGCGCCTCCTGCGACCTGCGGGGAGGAGTCGCGCACACGCGGGACGCACCACACTCCCGGGGGAGTTGGCTGGCGCGCCAGGATTCGAACCTGGAATCCCCGATCCAGCGTTCGGGCGACGGCCAGCGGCAGCCATCCCCGAGCGTACCGCGTGTCGATCCTGTCCGCCTGCCGCAGTCCTCGGGGCTGGTCGTCCCGGTGCGTCGCGCGCGCATCCTGCGTGCGCCGCAACATCCACTCGGCCGAAGGCGTCTCTAGGCGCGTCAGAGGGGTACCAAGCATCGCCCCGCCGCGGGCGAGGATGAGTGTGACGAGATGACCCAGAGCATGGGCAGCGCTGATCCTGGCCTTGGCAGTGATCGCCTCCGGTTGCAGCGCGCGTCAGGGATTGGCGGGCCAAGAGCCAGGGTCCTTACGCCCAGATGTACTCCTCTGCGATCGCACCGTCCCGCCACCGCGCGACGTTCCACCATGCGGCTACATCGTCGACATCACCGACGGCGCAGCGCCACTCGCCGGACCCGATGCGTCGGGTCGGAGGCGATCTTCGCGACCCCGCCGGGCGACCTGTCGACCGGGACCGCCGTGCTCGGTGTCATCGCGTACGCGGTGCAGCTCTACTTCGACTTCTCGGGCTACTCCGACATGGCGCTCGGCCTGGCGCTCCTGTTCGGGATCCGGCTGCCCGAGAACTTCGCGCGGCCCTACGCGTCGCGATCGATCACCGAGTTCTGGCGGCGCTGGCACATGTCACTGTCGCGCTGGTTTCGCGACTATCTCTATATCCCCCTTGGTGGCAACCGCGGGACGCCGCTCCAGACTTATCGGAACCTGATCGTCGTGTTCCTCGTGACCGGGTTATGGCATGGAGCGAACTGGACCTTCGTGATCTGGGGGATCTACCACGGATCGCTGCTCCTGATCGAGCGAGCGACCGGCTTCGGGCGCGACCGGCGCCCGGCCGTGGCCTGGCAGCCGATCGCGGTCACCCTCGTCCTCGTCGGCTGGGTGTTCTTCCGTTCGCCTGATATGGGCTACGCGCTCGGCTACCTCCAGGCGTTCCTGCGACCAGGGGCCGGATTGACGGCTGACATTCGCTTCGCCCTCGACCCGCTCGCATTCATCGCGCTGGTCCTGGGCGCGGCATCCGCGCTCATCCCGCCTTCGTGGGTCACCGGCGTCCGGCTCCAGGATCCGGGCCCCAGGACGCAGCGGATCCTCCGCCTCTCGATGGTCGCTATCGTCCTCCCCGTGTCGCTGGTCCTCGTGCTCGCGTCGACCTTCAGCCCGTTCCTGTATTTCCAGTTCTGATGGGCCGAGTCGTCGCCGACGAACCCGCGACACGATTGCCGTCAAGCGCGCCATCTCGCAGCTGGCGCGCCCTCGACCGGCTCGCGGTGGCCGCGGCCGTCCTCTCCTTGCTCGTGCCCGGCGCGCTGTTCGCGATCGGTCGTCGACCCGCTCTGATCGACAACCGTCAACTGCTGGAACCTCCGCCGGTCACCGCCTCGAGACTGTTCGACACCTCCTTCTATGCCGCCCTCGATGCGTACCTGGCCGACAACGTCCCGCTTCGCGCCACGGCGGTCCGGCTCCGATCGACGATCGACGCAGGGATCCTTGGGGGCAACGGCGACCCCGACGTGATCCGCGGCAAAGGTGGCTGGTTGTTCTCGCGCACGGAGTTGGCTCCCGATTGTCGAGTCACCGCCGATCAGGCAGGTGCGGCGTTCGGCCGACTCGCGGCCGCGTTCGAGGCAGCCGGCCAGGACTTCCACGTGGTGATCATCCCCGACAAGCACGCGATCTACCCCGATCATCTCGACACAGGCAATGGCCTCCCGGCCCCTTGCACCGACGAGCGACGAGACGCCATGCGCGCATGGATCGCTCAACATCCCGACGTCGCGATCGATGGCTGGGAACCGCTACTCGCTGCCCGCGCCGCCGAGTCGGGTCGACCAGGCCTCTACTACGCGCAGGACACACACTGGACTCCGACGGGCGCCGTGCCGGTCATCGAGCGCCTCGTGAAGGCGCTCGACCCCTCGATCTGGGAACAACGGGACGTCGTCCAAAGCGGCAGACTCGCACGCCGTGTCGATCTCGCGCGGGAGCTGGGCCTTCCGCGCACGGAGGTCGTCCCGCGTCTGCGTGTCCGCGCCGACGTCAAACTGGAGCGGACGACCATCCCGGTCTCCGTCCCGCTCGCGCATGCGAGCTCGATCTACCGGTTCACCCCGGCTCCGAGCGAGCATCCGACCATCCCTGGACGAACCGCGATCGTCTACGACAGCTTCTTCGGGACGATGCAGCCGCTCGTGGCACCCTTCTTCGAGGAGAGTGTCTGGATCCACGTCGGGGATCTCGAAGACCATCCGTCGCTGGCGTCTGAGCTGGGACCCTTCGACCGTGTGGTGTTCGAGCGCGTCGAGCGCGGCCTGTACAGCCAGGACAACGATCAGATCCTGATGCCCATGGTCTCGTCGCCCGGGTGACCTGCGCTCCGCTCAGCGCCCGACGCGCTCCGAGATCTCGAAGCGTCCCGTCGCGAGGTCGACGTCCAGGGAGCACGCCGCGCCCTCGTGCTGCCAGCCCATGCACAGGCGCTCGCTGCCCTCGGTGCGAACGGTGAGCGCCCCCTCGAACGCGGGGTGGGTGTTCCGAAGGCGGATGAGCTCGAGGAACCGCTGGACGACCGGAGCGCGAAGGGCTTCGTCGACTTCGTCGCGCGGATAGTCATGTCGATTGATCGCGCGGCCGTCGCCCGTCCGAGCCACGGCTTCGACATCGTTGCGCCCGGCGAGCAGGCCCACGTAGTAGACCTGCGGCACCCCCTTCGCGAACAGCTGGATCGCCCGTGCGGCGAGGTAGCGTTCCTCGTCGCCGCCAAGGGCGGACAGGTACGTGCAGTTGAGCTGGTGCACGTCAACGCCCGTGGCGTCCGCGGCGGAGAGCATCCGGTTGACGTTGCCGCCCCGGCGTTCGACCAGATCGGCGAGCTCCTGCATCTCGACGGGTTCGAGGATGCCGTCCAGGTCGGGCCGGACCGGGATCCCGTCGTGGCAGTCGAGCGTGGTGAACTGCCGATCGGGCGATGTGGCGAGATGCGCCGCGAGTCGTCGGGGATCGCCGGTCTCGAGCGCCTGGAGGACCAGGCCCGGCAGGACGAAGTCGTAGGTCCAGAAGCCGTGCGCGGCGAGCCGCTGGTGGGTGGGGTAGCGGTCATGGACCTCGGGCAGGATCACGAGCCCCAGTCCACTCGCGACTTCGGAGATCCAGTCGAGGAACGCGTAGATCTCGGGCTCGACCATGAAGCACGTGGTCCCGGCCCGTTTGATCACATACCCCACGGCGTCGAGGCGCACGATCCTGACGCCGTGTTCCGCGAACCCAGCGAGCCAGCGATGGATGAGCGAGCGCGTGGCAGGGGAGGTGACGTCGAGGTCGATCTGCTCGGACCATTCGGCGTTCCCGAACGTCGTCCACACGCGCTCCTCGACGCCGCTCGAGGCGATCCGCACCGTCGAGAACGGCGCGTCGGGCTTGCGCAGGAAGATCCGCGCGAGGTCCGCCGCGGGCGGCTCGCCGTCGGGCCACACCTTGTCGAGCGTGATGAACAGGTCCGCCGACGGCGATGCCCGTCCATCCTGGGCGAATGCGCGGAACTCCGGGCTCTGCCGCGAGAGGTGGTTGATCATCAGGTCGAGCAGCACGTCATGCCGTGAGCCGATCCGCTCGATGTCCGTCCAGCCGCCGAATCGCGACTCGATCTCGAGGTACGTCAGCGGTGCGAAGCCACGGTCGCCGGAGGAGGGGAACGGCGGCAGGATGTGGACGCCGTGGAACAGCCCGTCGAGCGGTCCCTCCAGCAGGTCGCCCAGCGCGCTGAGGTCACCGCCCAGCGAATCGGGATACGTGAGCAGCTGGGGTCGCGGGGCGACATCGAGGGCGCGGACGGTCATCCCTTGACCGAGCCCTGGAGCAGGGCCGAGATCACCTGGCGCTGGAAGACGATGAACACGATGAGCGTGGGCAGGAGGATCAGGATGGTGCCCGCGCAGAGGAGCGGGATGTCGGTCGCGTAGTGGCCCTGGAACGCGCCGAGCGCGCCGGCCATGGTGCGCTGTGCCGGGTCCTCCACGAGCACCAGGGCCAGGAGGAACTGGTTCCAGGCCCAGACGGCCATGAGGATGCCCAGCGACGCGAGCGGCGCGCGGGCAAGCGGCACGTGGATCCGCCAGAAGAGATCCCAGGTGCTGGCGCCGTCGACGCGCGCGGCCTCCGAGAGCTCGGGCGGCATGGTCACGAAGTGGGCCCGCATCCAGAACACGGCGAACGGCATGTACAAGCCGATGAGCGGCAGCACGATCGCCAGGCGCGTGTTGAGGATGCCCAGCTGCCGGGCGAGGAAGTAGAGCGGCGTGATGATGCCCTCGAATGGCAGCGTCAGGCCGAACACGAACAGGAGCAGCAGCCAACGCGCCCCGGGGATGCGCAGCAGGCCGATGGCGAAGCCGGCCATCGTGGACAGCACCAGCGAGACCGGGACGACGGCCACGACGATGAGCACGCTCGAGAAGAGCAGCGCGCCCATGTTCGCGACCTGGAACGCGTCGACGAAGTTGCTCCATCGCGGCTCCGATGGCCACGAAAGGCCGACCGGCACCGCGCCCGACGGATAGAGCGCGGTCGTGAAGATGCTGATGAACGGCAGGACCGTGATCGCCATCAACGCGATCAGCAGCAGCCGACCGGTGTACAGCTCGCTCCGGGCGATCCTCATCGTGCGCCGTCCCGTGTGAGGCGCTGGATCGGCAGGATGACCAGCAGGACCAGGATGATCAGCACGACGGCGAGGGCGGATGCCAGTCCGACCTGTCGTTCCAGGAAGGCCAGGATGTAGATCTGGATCCCGGGCACCGAGGTCGCGTTGCCCGGGCCGCCACCGGTCGCGACGTACACGATGTCGAACGCCGCGAGCGCGGCGATGACGGTGACCGTGACGCACACACCGAGCTCATAGCGGACGCTGGGGATCGTGATCGCCCGGAACTCGGCGAACCAGCCGGCGCCGTCGAGCCGCGCCGATTCGAACAGCGCCTGGTCGATCTTCACCATCCCGGTCAGCAGCAGGACCGTGCAGAAGCCGAGCAGGACCCAGATCCCGATCAGGCCCACCGCCGGAAGCGCCGTGTCGAAGTCACCCAGCCAGGCCCGCCCGATGTCGCCCAGCCCGAGCGCGGTCAGGCCCTGGTTCACGAGCCCGGACAGGGACAGCAGCTGTCCCCAGATGATCCCCGCCGCCACGAGGGGGATGACCTGCGGCAGGAACAACACCGTGCGCGACAGGGTGCCCAGCCGGCCGGTCGCGACCCGGTGGATCACCGCGGCGGTGACCAGCCCCAGGAGCACCGGGGACGAAGCTGAAGAACACGACGAGCCGGAACGCATTGAACAGCGTTTCGACGAGCCTGGGCTCGCTCAGGACCGCTGCGTAGTTCGCGAAGCCGACCCAGGTCGCCGGCCCCACGCCGTCCCAGCGATAGAAGGAGTACTGGACGGTGAGGGCGAGCGGCTGCAGGACGAACAGTCCGTACATCGCGAGCGCGGGCAGCACGAACAGCCAGCCCACGAAGTGGCGGCGGATCCCCCGGCTGAGGGAGATCCGCGCGACCCGCCGCCGGGGAGCCGCCGCGAGCTGCGAGCCGATGGCCCGCCCACGGTCGGCCCCGCCGGCGGCACGACTCACCGGGAGAGCTCCTTCTCGTACTCCGCCTGCACCGCCTTCAGCAGACCGGCCGCATCCTGCTTCGCGCCGACGAGCTTCTGGAGCTCCGGCGTCCAGCCCTGCGCGAAGATCGACCCGGTCGCGTTGGCGATGAAGTCCATCGCGCCGTTGTCCTTGGCGACGTCGGCGCCGGCGGCCAGCGTCTCGTTGGTCACCGAGCCGGCGGCAGCCGGCGGGAACCTCCAGGTCGGTCGGCCCGCCCGGGTTCGAGCCGCCGACGGCGACGTCGATCTGGCGCGCCTTGTCGTTGGTGGCCACCCAGTTGAAGAAGAACGCCGCGCAATCGGCGTTCTTGGCGTTCGCGCCGATGCCGTATGTCAGCGGCGCGGACATCGCGGCCACCGTGCCGCCTGACTCGCCGGCCGGGAAGACGAAGAAGCCCACGCCCTCCGGCTGGTCCTTGTCGTAGACCGCGTTCTGCCAATCGCCGTTGAACATGAACACGCCTTCGCCCTTGCCGAAGCGCGAGTTCGCGTTCGTGTACCCGATCGCGTTGACATCCTTCGGGAAGTAGCCGGCCTCGACCCATTGCTGCAGGTGCTGGGCGGCGGTCGCGTTGGTCGGCGTGTCGATCGTGGCGCCCTGCTTCTGGAAGATCCAGTCGTTGATGGGTTCGGTGGGACCGTACGCCGCCATCAGGTTCTGGAGCGGGAACGCCAGGCCGCCACCGCTGGCGGTGTCATTCCACGCCATGATCGGCAGCAGGTTCGCGTCCTTCGCCTTCTTCAGGAGGTCCTCGAACTCGGCGACGGTCGTCGGGGGCTGCGACATGCCGATCTGCTCGGCGAGCTTCTTGCTGTAGAACACGCCGGTCAGGCTGTAGTTCAGGCCCATCGCGTAGAGCGAGCCGGAGCCGCGCGTGCCGTCGTCGGCGACACGGTTCTGCGCCAGCTGCGCGGGCGGGAACTTGTCCCATCCGAACGCCGTGGCGTAGTCGTCGAGGTTCTTGAGGAGCTTGTCCTTGACGAGCGACACCATCGACGGCAGCCGGATCAGGTCGGGCGGGTTGTCGCCGGACAGGAGCCGGGGCGTCGCGTTCATCAGATTCGTGAACTGGTCCTGCTTGATGTCCCAGGTCACGTTCGGGTACTGCTTGGTGAACTCCTCGGACAGCTTGAACGGCAGGTCGAAGCCCGTCTCGAAGTAGGCGTTCAGCTTGACCGGGTCGGTCCCGCAGTCAGGTCCCGCAGCGGCGGCGCTCGCCGACGCGGGAGCCGCCCGCCGACGCGGATCCGCCCGCCGCCGTGCTCGACGGCGCGGCCTGCGTCGCGCTGGCGGCCGCTGACGGAGTGGACACAGCGCCGGGCGCCGCGCACGCTCGCGATCAGGACGCCGGCCACACCGACGGTGGCCAATCGCGTGAGCGGCGTCCCGAGTGCGGTCCGCCAGTGCCATCGATCGTTGCTCATCAAACCTCCTCCGATGTTCGACGCCAATGGTCTCGATCAGGGACTCGGCCAGCGGTCATGCACGGCCCTCCTTCGGACGTCTCGTGGTGCCGCGCACCACGAGCTCGGGATCCAGGACGATGACGCGGGGCTCCGCCGCGCGGCCGTCGATCTCGCTGACGAGGAGCTCCGCCCCCACGCGGCCCGATTCGAAGAGCTGCTGGCGGACGGTCGTCAGGCCCACGTAGTCGGCGGCCTCGATGTCGTCATAGCCGACCACCGAGAGGTCGTCCGGCACGTGGAGGCCCAGCTCGTGGGCCGCCGCGATGACGCCGAGGGCCTGCGTGTCGCTGGCGGCCACGATCGCGGTGGGCCGATGGTCCCGAGTGAGCATCGCGCGCGCCAGGTCGCGTGCCTCATAGCGGCCGTGCGCTCCGAGGCCGATCCACGCGGGCGGCAGGTCGATCCCGGCGTGTGCCAGCTCCGTCGCGACGCCTCGCTGGCGATCGCGAGCTGGAGGTGAACCCGAACGGGTTCTCGGGCACGTCGCCGATGAAGCCGATGTCGCGGTGACCGAGCTCGACGAGATGACGAGCGGCGAGCCTCCCGCCCTCGATGTCATCGCCCAGGACGCGGGGCAGCCCCGCGATCGCGTCGCTGTGGACGTCGATGAAGACCACCGGCACCGGCGCGGTCAGCAGCGTGGCGGCCGCCTCCGGCTCGGGCGGCAGCGACATGACGAGGAGGCCGTCGGTCAAGTGTGACTGCGCGAGCGTCGCGAGGTACTGGTCGCGCTTCTGGACGGACTCGACGTTGTAGATGACGAGGTCGAGCTCGCTGTCGGCCAGCACGGCATCGACGCCCCGGAGCCGCTCTGCGGCCTGCGGACGGGTGAGGAACGACACGACCACGCCGATGGTCAGCGTGCGGCCGAGGCTGAGCCGTCGCGCCGCCGGGCTCGGCGAGAAGGCGAGCTGCTGCATGACCCCGAGGATCCGATCGCGCGTGTCGGGACTGACGACGTCCTTGCCGTTGAGCGCGCGGGACGCCGTGGCCACGCTGACACCAGCGAGGCGCGCGACGTCGCGGATGGTCACGGCCTTCTTGCCCATGTCCGCTCTCGCTGAAACCGGTTACAGGAAACCGGTTACATCACCCTAGCAGCGGCGTCAAGACGCTGCGGCGGTTGACACGCGTCGAGCGCGGACGGGACGCTGTCGGCATGCCCGCTCCTCGTGTGTCGAAGCCTCCCGCTCCCGGAGGCGATCTCGAGGATCCGGAGCGACGACGGCTGCGCGAGGCGCGCGACGCCGGGATCGCGTGGCGACGCTGGGGTCCATACCTCGCGGATCGCCAGTGGGGCACCGTGCGGGAGGACTACTCCGCGGACGGCTCGGCGTGGACCTACCTGCCGCATGACCACGCCCGGTCGCGCGCCTACCGCTGGGGCGAGGATGGGCTCCTCGGGATCAGCGACCAGCTCGGACGGCTGAACCTGGCCCTGGCGCTCTGGAACGGGGTCGATCCGATCCTGAAGGAGCGGCTGTTCGGGCTGAGCGGGCCGGAGGGCAACCACGGCGAGGACGTCAAGGAGGTCTATGCGCACCTCGACGCGACGCCGACGGGCTCGTACCTCAAGGCGCTGTACCGCTATCCGCAGCGCCGCTTCCCGTACGAGGCGCTGATCGAGGAGAACGCGCGCCGGACCCGCGACGACCCCGAGTACGAGCTCGAGGACACGGGCGCGCTGGACGAGGACCGCTTCTTCGACGTCGTCGTGGAATACGCCAAGGCGGCGCCCGATGACATCGTCGTCCGGATCGGCGTGACCAACCGCGGCCCGGATCCCGCGACGGTCCATCTGGTGCCGTCGATCTGGTATCGGAACACCTGGTCGTGGGGCGATGGCGCCGACCGGCCGCGGATCACGCGCGCCGCCGGGACGACCGTGCCGACGCTCAGCGCAGCGCATCGCGCGGCTCGGCGAGTACCGGCTCGCCATCGATGTCGACGCGGTCTCGATGTTCACCGAGAACGACACCGACAGCGAGCGCCTGTTCGGCGTCCCCAACGCGCGGCCCTACGTCAAGGACGCCTTCCATCGTGCCGTCGTGGATGGCGACGCTGACGCCGTGGATCCGGGGCGGACCGGCTCGAAGGCGGCATTCCACGTGGTCCGCGACCTCGCGGCCGGTGGATCGGCCGTCATCCGCCTGCGCCTGTCACACGCACTCGCCGACGACCCGTTCGCGGACGCGGACGCCATCCTCGCCGCGCGAGCGTCGGACGCGGACGCGTTCTACGCGCCGCTCGCCGCCGGCCTGTCGCTCGATCAGGCGCTCGTCCAGCGGCGCGCGTTCGCCGGGCTGCTGTGGACCAGGAAGCTGTACCTGTACGACGTCGGCCGATGGCTCGACGGCGATCCGTCCCAGCCAGCGCCCCCGTCCGCGCGTCGGACTGGACGGAATGCGGCCTGGCGGGAGCTCAACACGGCGCACGTGCTCTCGATGCCCGACGGCTGGGAGTATCCGTGGTTCGCGGCGTGGGATCTCGCGTTCCACATGCTGCCGATGGCGCTCATCGACCCCGACTTCGCGAAGGACCAGCTGCTGCTCCTGACCCGTGAGTGGTACATGCACCCGAACGGCCAGCTGCCCGCGTACGAATGGTCGTTCAGCGACGTCAACCCGCCGGTGCACGCGTGGGCGGCATGGCGCGTCTACCGGATCGATCAGGAGCACCGCGGCTCGGGTGACCTTGACTTTCTCAAGCGCGTCTTTCACAAGCTCCTGTTGAACTTCACGTGGTGGGTGAACCGCAAGGACGCCGATGGGCACAACGTCTTCCAGGGCGGGTTCCTGGGGCTCGACAACATCGGCGTCTTCGACCGGTCCGCCGAGCTCCCGGTGCCCGGCCACCTCGGCCAGGCGGACGGGACGGCGTGGATGGGCTTCTACTCGCTGACGATGCTCGCGATGGCGCTGGAGCTCGCGCGTGACGACCCCGCGTACGAGGACCTCGCGACCAAGTTCTTCGAGCACTTCCTGCACATCGCGGGCGCCCTCAACGGCGTCGACACCGACAGCGCACCCCTGTGGGATGAGGACGACGCGTTCTTCTACGACGTGCTGCATCTCGACTCGGGCGAGTTCATCAAGCTCAAGGTCCGGTCGCTCGTCGGACTGATGCCCTTGCTCGCCGTCCAGACCCTGGAGCCCGAGCTGCTCGAGGCACTGCCGGAGTTCGAGCGCCGCCTGGGCTGGTTCCTGCGGAATCGCCCGGCGCTCGCGTCGCTCGTGCCTTCGTGGGAGACGCCCGGCATGGGCTCGCGCCGACTGCTCGCCCTGGTCCGCGGCCATCGGCTGAAGGCGTTGCTCGCGAGGCTCCTCGATCCGGACGAGTTCCTGTCCGATCACGGCATCCGGTCGATGAGCGCCGTGCACCACGACCGGCCATTCATGCTCGAGCTGGGCGGGACGTCCCATCGCGTGGGCTACGAACCGGCGGAGTCGCGGTCGGGCACGTTCGGCGGCAACTCCAACTGGCGAGGGCCGGTCTGGTGGCCGATCAACTACCTCCTCCTGGAGGCGCTGCGCTCGTTCGACCGCTACTACGGCCCCGAGTTCCGGGTCCCGTTTCCCGCGGAACCGGGGCGCGAGGTCACGATCGGCGAGGCGGCGGACGAGATCGCGGGGCGGCTGGAACGGTTGTTCGTCCGGGACGAGCACGGTCGCCGGGCGTTTCGCGGCCCGGACGCGCCCGGCCAGCCCGAAGGCAGCGCCGACGACCTGCTGCTGTTCCACGAGTACTTCGACGGGGCGACGGGACGTGGCCTCGGAGCGAGCCACCAGACGGGCTGGACGGCGCTCATCGCGACGCTCCTCGACGAACGTCGGAGGACGGGCGCGAGCTAGCCGAGGCGGGCCCGCGCGAACAGCACCGAGAACTGCTTGCACCAGATGATGACGATCCGGCCGCGCGCGACATCGGCGCCCGCCGGGACCTGGTAGTTCTGGTTGCCGCGGTCGGCCTTGAGTCGGCCGAGCTCGATGGCGCCCTGCACGCCGTCGGCGGACGGCGACAGGTAGACGTGGAGGTCGGGCCCGTTCCGGACCGCGAAGTCCTCGAGCCGGACCGTGAACTCGCCACGGGACGTCTCGATCAGCCGAGCCGTGCCCTGGCCGAAGTGGAAGTCATCGGCGCCCTTGAACGTCCCGGACCGCTCGATGAGCGGGATCGGCGTCACCTCAGGCGTCGCCGAAGGCCGTGAGGCCGGCGACGCAACGTTCGCCGCGGGCGTCGACACGGCGGCGGGCGTCCGGTTCGCCGCGGATGGCGCCGGGGTGGGATCGGCGGCCGCGACCGGCGGCGGCTCGTCGATCGTGGTCGAGAGCACCAAGGGCGAGCCGAGATACCACCCGAGCGGGCCTGCGACGACGAGGACCGCCAGCGTGCCCACGGCCGCGCGCCCGGGATGGCGCACGATCGGCCGATCCCAGCGACGCCGCCACGCCACCACGGCCAGCACCGCTGCGAGGGCGACCAGTGCGACCGCGATCGGGACGCGGTTCGGATAGATCGCCGCGGCGAAGGCTCGTTCGAGGTCGCCGATGGATCCCATGCCGTTCCTCCCGGGGAAGCTCGCGTGGAGTCTCACCGGCCGATACGACGGCACGATGACGGCGGGTCCGGCGAGCGTGGGAAGGTCGACGTCTTACAACCCCCGAACATTCCGGGGTTCCCGCGCCGCCCCACGGCGGCCTAGGGTGGGCCATCGACCTCGCATCCAGGGAGGCTCCCATGGCGCTTCGCCGCTCGCTCCTCGCCGCGCTCCTCGCGGCTTCAGCCCTGTTCGTGGGCACCGTCGGCTCCGTCACCGCCACCGAACCGACCACGACACCGGTCACGTGCGACGGCCACTGGCCCGCCGCCACCCAGGGCGTGCCGAGCACCTGGAAGGCCGGCGCCGTGGCCGGCACGTACATCTGGCACGACGCGACCGGGCTGCACCTGCGGGTCACCCACCGCGGCACGGCCAAGCTCGTCTTCGCCGGCAAGATCGTGTCGGATCAGGCGATGCGCGTCCAGGCGGTCCGTCTCGAGGGCTCCGACTTCGTCGCCCTGAGCGCCGATCACAAGACGATCACCTACCGGGTGTCGAACTACGGCCGCGTCGATGGGCTGAACTTCCAGACGGCGTGCGCCGCGAAGCTGACCTTCACGCTCAGCGCGGGCGGCGAGCGCCTGCCGCGCTGGCGGATCTTCATCGGCAGGAACGGGGCGCACCCGCTCCAGAATCCGTTCTCGGTGACGCGCGTGAGTTGATCGAGGGCTGCGTCCTCGACGAAGGGGTCGGTGCTTCGGTGCCGGCCCCTTCGTCGTCTCGTCCTCAGGTCAACAGGCGATTGCCCGATCGGGCTTCGATCTCGTCGGCGACGGCAGCAGCCAGGGTGGTGGCGAACCGTCCGGCGACTCGGCTGAAGAGCGATCGGCGGAGGCGGACCGGCGCCCCGCGCGCAGGGACCCCGGCGGCCTCCGCCGCGAGCTCCACGGCTCGTTCGAGGTCGCCGATCTCGTCGACCAGCCCCAGCGAGGCCGCCTGCTCGCCCAGCCAGACCTCGCCGGTGGCCAGGTCCCGGACCGTCGCCTCGGAAAGCCTCCGGCCATGGGCGACGCGCTGGACGAAGGCGTCGTAGAAGGCATCGACGATCGCCTGCTCCTTGGCATGCTCCTCGTCCGTCTCGTCACGCCACGGGGCGCCCATGCCCTTGAGGCGGCCGGCCCGGTTCTCGGTGACGGTGATACCGGCTCGATCGAGGAGCCGGGAGAGTCGCGGCCCGGCCGAGATGACGCCGATCGAGCCGACGATGGCGTGCGGCTGGGCGACGAGCCGGTGAGCGGCCATGGCCGCCAGGTAGGAGCCGGACGCGCCCGTCCCGCGGATCGCGGCGATCAGGGGCTTCTTCGCAGCGAGCCGTTCGAGGGCCAGGAACAGGTCGTCCGAGGCGGTCGCGGAACCACCGGGCGAGTCGATGTCGAGGACGACCGCCGGGACGCGCTTCGACTCACGAAGACGACGGATGAGCTCGACGAGCTCGGCCGTCCGTGCCCCACCGCCGATCGGCCCATACAGGCGCACGATCGCCACCCGACCAGCGGGGAAGATCCGGCCCACGCCCGGGACGATGGCGCGCAGCCGATCGGTGTGGGCGGGCTCAGCCATGGGCGACGATCTCCGATGGCAACGGGAACCAGCGCAGCGACTCGAAGTCGTCGCTGTGGACGATCGCGTCTGGCGGCACGACCGGGCGGGGCGGAGCAGCCAGGATCCGCCGCGCCTCATCCAGGTAGTCGCTCAGACGCGATTCGGGCTCGGTATGTCGATGAGCGGACCAGCGCATCCCATCCGCGCCGAACTCGACATCGTGGAGGCTCAGCGGGGGTTCGGCGGCTCCGCCGGCGTGAGACCACAGCCCCGTCGAGGGCTCGAACCCGTACAGCGGCAACAGGCGCCACCCGTCGGTCGCGACAAGCTCGACGGCCGAGAGGATGAAGTCGAACACCGCCTCGCTGATGAAGTAGTTGAAATTGACCCGCACCCAGCCGGGCTTGATCCCCTCGCAGCCCCGCGCGATCGCCCGCTCGAACGCGTGCGAGCGCTCCAGGTCGATGCCCGAGCAGGCGATGCCCGTAGGGACCGGCACACGAGCACCCGCCACGCGACTGGATGCCGAACAGGTCGTTCAGGAGCGCGACGACGTAGTTGTGGTGGAGATAGCGCCGGCCGCCGTCGGGATCCGTGTAGCGGATCACGAACGACACGATCGACAGGCGGTCGAGCGCGGGATTCCCCAGGATCTCGATCGCCGGATGACGCGACCAGCGCTCGATCGCGCGGTCGATGAACGTGCGCTCGCGCTCGCGGATGGCGTCGGCACCGACGGCCTCCTTGAGGCCGAAGACCAGGCCCGCACGGATCGATTCGACGATGGCCGGCGTGCCGCCCTCCTCGCGGTGCTCGACGGCCGTGAGGTAGACGTGCTCGGACGGGTTGACGTAGGCCACGGTCCCCCCGCCCGGCACGCTCGGCACCCGGTTGCGGAACAGCTCGCGTCGCGCCACGAGGACACCCGGCGTCCCTGGGCCGCCGATGAACTTGTGGGGTGAGATGAACACCGCATCCATGTACGCGAGGGGGTCCGTCTCGCCAGGGGCGAACGGGCCCATCTCGATCGACACGTACGGCGCCGCGGCCGCGAAGTCCCACAAGGAGAGCGCGCCATGGCCGTGGAGCAGGATGGAGATCGCGCGCACATCGCTCAGGACGCCGGTCACGTTCGAGGCTGCCGAGAACGAGCCGATCTTCAGCGGCCGGTCGACGAACTCGATGAGCGCGGCCTCGAGCCGGTCGATGTCGATCCGGCCGTCCCGGTCCTCCGGGATCACGACGAGGTCGGCCAGCGACTCGCGCCACGGCAGCTCATTGCTGTGGTGCTCGTAGGGCCCGATGAACACGACCGGGCGCTCCGCCACCGGGATCGAGGCACGCAGGTCATACCGGTCATCGAGGTCGGCCGGCAGCCGGATCTCCAGGCAGTCGATCAGCTTGTCGATCGCGCCCGTGGACCCCGAGCCGGCGAACAGGACGACGTGGTCGGAGCTGTTCGCGCCGACGGCATCAGCGATGATCCGGCGGGCATCCTCACGGAACTTCGTCGTCTGCCGGCCGGTCCCCGACGATTCGGTATGGGTGTTGCCGTAGAGCGGGAGGACCGCCTCGCGGATGAAGTCCTCGATGAAGGTGAGCGACCGACCCGAGGCCGTGTAGTCGGCGTAGGTGACCCGACGCAGCCCGAACGGCCCGAGGACGGCTTCGTCCTCCCCGATGACGCTGGCCTGGATCGTCTCGATGAGCGATCCGGACGCCGGATCCTCGGGCATCGGGGTCCTACCGCGTCCCGTGCGTCATCTCGTCGATGACGACCGCGATCGCGACCACCAGCGCCTCGTCGTTGCCCGGCTGGACATGGATCCCGTAGGTGTCGCGGATGGCGAACCAGCGCTTGCCGACCTCGGCGACGTCGCCGCTCGGGCCTGAGATCTTGTACTCGTGGTCGACGATGTTGCCCTGCGCCTCCCACTCACCGCCCGCGGCGAGCTCGATCGTGAAGCGCTCGCGAAGCGGACTGATGAGTGCCTTCTTGACGGTCGCCACGGTCGCGCCGGTGGGGCCCTCGATGGTCATCACGTCGCGGACCGAGACCAGCTTCTCCTTGATCAGGTAACGCGGTTGCCCGTCCGTGCCTTCGAGGATCAAGGTCTTGCGGACCCGCAGGGCCTTCCCGTCCACCTTGAAGGCACGCCGCCCGTCGTTGGTCTCGACCCAGAAGTCGTCACCGATGGCGAACATCTTCTGGCGCATCTGGAAGACGGTCTCCGTCGCACCGCCACGCCCGCCGCCCGCTCTGTTTCGCAACATGACAAACCCTCCTCAGGACGCGTCCGTGTGCGTCCGATCCGATGGCGACTCGACGCTTCGGAGGGTGCGCGCATCGATCGCGGCTGTCGCGCCGGTCCGCACCCCGAGCCGACGGAGGGTCGCCTGCGTCACGTGGTCGGGCGGGTGCAAGCCACCTGGAAGTGCGACGGCGGCAGCCGTGCGCGGGAGCCGGTCCTCTGACACGGGTGAGGCGCGTCCTCCGCGGCGCGGCGCCTGACGGACAGCCGCCGCTAGTCCTCGAGCGTGGCGCGCGGGTCCGCCGGGGGCGGTGCTTCGACGGGTCCGGCGCGGGGCGGCTCGACGAGCTTCCAGCGGATGAGGCCCGCGGTGAGCAGATACAGGATCGCGATCACGACGAAGCCCAGCTGGAGTGACACCGCGGCGAACGCCGTCGCCGCGAGCGGGCCGATCATGAAGGCCAGCGCCTGTGCCGTCGCCGCCATGCCGAACACCGAGCCGCGACGCTCGCGCGGCGCGGACGCGGCGATCAGCGTGTTCGTCCCGGGCAGGAACGCCGCCTGGGCGAGTGACACCAGCGCGAACGACGCGACGACCATCGCGACGGCCGTTGACGCGGCGAGCAGCAGGCACGCGACGGCGGCAACGAGGCACAGGACGACGAGTCCGCGCACCAGCACCCCCGGTCGCGTGAGCCGCCGGCCGGCGAAGACGACGCCGATCACGCTCGCCAGGCCACCCGC
Source organism: uncultured Chloroflexia bacterium (assembly GCA_963778025.1). Classification (GTDB taxonomy): domain Bacteria; phylum Chloroflexota; class Limnocylindria; order Limnocylindrales; family CSP1-4; genus CAVZTA01. The sequence continues at coordinate 335,848 of CAVZTA010000009.1, forward strand.
CGTGAACGCAAGACCCACGGCGGTCGCCTCGGCGGACGGGCCGGCCAGGTCGGCGATGACGATCGTCACCTGCAGCCGCTGCGCCTGGTTCGCGGCGAACGCGAGGAACGTGAGCAGGAGGCCGATGCGAACCGAGACGGTCGCAAGCTCGGCATAGGCGCGCAGGCGGGCGAAGCGGGGACCGCCGGCCGTGGGCGCGCGCGAGCGGACCGCCGCCCGCGTCGCGGTGACATCGTCGGTCGGCACGAAGGCCGCGACCACGAGGGCCATCGCGAACGGCAGCAGCCCGGCGGCGACGAGCGATCCCCGAAGGCCGAAGACCGCGGCGAAGGCGGCGCCGAAGAGCGGTCCGATCGTCGTGCCCAGGTACTGCGCGCCGTTCACGGTCCCCAGCGCAGACCCGAGCTTCGACTCCGGCACGGTGACGCTCGTCAGCGCGGTCGCGGCCGGGACGAACCCCGACAGCAGGCCCTGCGCGCTGAACGCCACGACGACCTGCCATGGCTCGGTCGCGGTGGCGGCGATGATCGTGCTGAACGACGCGAAGATGAGCGCGCGGACGAACATCGACTTGCGGCCGAAGCGGTCGGCGAGGACGCCCCAGATCGGGGCGGCGATCAGCCGGCCCAGTCCCAGGCCGATGAACGCGAGACTCGCCCAGCCGAGCGCGATCGCGTCGCTCTCCGCGCCCAGCTGGCGCAGGTAGAGGGGCACGAACGGGACCCAGAACGACATCGAGAACGTGCTGACGCCGACGCCCGCGGCGATGAGCGGGATGGCGCGCTCGTCGGGACGCGCCAGACGCGTCCGCCAGGGTCGTCGGCCGGCCTCGACGGTCGTGCCCGTCTCCGGGGTCACGCCTCCATGGCCTCGATCGCCTTCGCGTCCGATGCCTGCCGGATCCGGGGCAGCGGCGACAGCACGAGGAGGACGATCGACGCTGCCATCCCTGCCCAGCCGATCGCGATGCCCACCCGGACGCCGCTGGTGTCGGCGATCGCGGCCGCCAGCAGCGCGCCCAGCGGATACGCGATCCCATGCGAGAACACCTCCAGCGTGGCGTTCACGCGGCCCAGGATCCGGTCGGGGATGACGCCCTGGATGAGCGACAGCTCGGCGACGCTCTCGATGGTCTGCAATCCGTCGCCCAGCAGCTGCGGCAGGAACACCATCAGCGTGGCGAGGAGCAGCGGTCCACCGGCGAGCGGCGTGAGGACGCCGATGACCGAAGCGCCGATCGCGCTCCCGATGAGCGCCGGTCCAAGGCCGAACCGGCCGATGACGCGCGATGCCACGACCGACCCGGCGAGCGCTCCGACGCCGCCGGCGGAGATGACGATCCCGAGCAGCACCGGCGAGAGGTGGAGGTCGTCGACCAGGTAGATCGTGTACAGCACGCCGTAGAACGAGCCGGCGACGTGGGCGATGATCGAACGCAGGGCGAGCGGCACGAGGATCGGGTGCCCCCGCACGACACGCAGCCCTTCGAGGATCTCGGTCGTGATGGCGCTCGTCGCGACGCGCGGCGGGCGGCGCGGCTCGGGGGTGCGGATCAACCCCAGCGAGATCGCCGAGATCATGAACGAGACGGCATCCGTGAAGATCGCGAACGGCGCCCCGATCACCTGGACCAGGGCGCCACCGAGGCCCGGCCCGCCGATCTCGGCGAGGGACGAGCTGGTCGCGAGCTTGCTGTTGCCCTCCACGACGCGGTCCACGCCGATCAGCGAGGGCACGTACGCCGGGTAGGCCGCGCTGAAGAACGCCCCGCAGCAGCCGACGAGGAAGACCACGACGTACAGCTGCTCGATGCGGAGGACGCCGGCGACGTAGGCGACCGGGATCGACAGCAGCACGAGCGCACGCAGGACGTCGGTCGCGATGAGCAGCGGTCGGCGCCGCACGCGGTCGACCCACGCGCCCGCGAACAAGCCGACCAGGAGCACGGCGAGGCTCGACGAGACGACGATGAGCGCCATCTGGTTCGGACCGGCGCCCAGGACGAGGAGCGCGACCAGCGGCACCGCCGTCCGCGTCACGACCGACCCGAGCTCCGAGATCGTCTGGCCGACCCAGAGCTTCAGGAAATCGGGGTGCCGCCACAGGGAGGGGGTGACCACCCGATGAGGGTATCGGGCGGGGTCGGTCGTCCGGCTGCCTCAGCCGCGCGAGGCGGTCTCGATCCGTCGGTCTGCGCATGGATGTCGGCGGGAACGTCGGCGCTCGTCGATCGGGACCCGGCTAGCATCGGTCGGCGATGACCGATCTGCCCGCGACCTTCCGCGCCTTCGTCGTCGACAAGCCCGCGGGTGGTGCCTTCACGCGCGGCCTCCGCGACCGCACGCCGAGCGATCTCCCGGACGGCGAGGTCACCGTTCGGGTCGCCTGGTCGAGCGTCAACTTCAAGGACGGGCTGGCGGGGCGCGAGGACGGGAAGATCCTGCGCGGCCTGCCGCGCGTGCCCGGGATCGATCTGGCGGGCTCGGTCATCGCGTCCGCCGCGCCCGACGTCCCGGTCGGCTCCGAGGTGCTGGTCAACGGGTACGACCTGGGCACCGCGAGGGATGGCGGGTACAGCGAGGTCCAGCGCGTGCCGGCCGACTGGGTGGTCCCGTTGCCGGATGGCCTCAGCGCGCGCGAGGCGATGGCCATCGGGACCGCCGGGTTCACCGCGGCGATGGGCGTGGTCGCGCTGGAACAGCGAGGTCTCCGGCCGGGCGACGGGCCGGTCCTGGTGACCGGCGCCTCCGGCGGTCTGGGCACGACCGCCGTCGACCTGCTCGCGAAGCAGGGTCACGAGGTCTGGGCGGTCACCGGCAAGGACGACGAGCGGGAGCGGTTGGCCGGACTGGGTGCCGTCGGCTTCCTGACCCGCGACGAGGTCGCGGCGCCGGGACGACCGCTGGAGTCCGCCCGCTGGGCGGGGGCGATCGACGCCGTCGGCGCGTCCACGCTGCCGTACATCCTGCGGACGCTGCGCGTGGGCGCGGCGGTCGCGGCATGCGGCAACGCCGGCGGACCCGAGCTCCAGACGACGGTCTTCCCGTTCATCCTCCGGGGTGTCGCGCTCCTGGGCATGGACTCGGTCGCGATGCCGATCGAGGAACGGCGTGCCCTGTGGGGTCGCCTCGGGACCGACCTCCGGCCGCGCGCGCTGGGTCAGGCGCTGACCGAGATCACGCTCGACGAGCTGGAGGGCGCACTCGATCGGGTCGCGGCCGGCGAGGCGCGCGGGCGCTGGATCGTCCGCGTCTCGGGGTGACGCCGTAGCCCGCATTGCGGGCGGTCATCGGTCGCGGTCCACGGTCTCCGCTGGTGCACTGCGTGCATGGCTCGCGTCGTGGTGCTGTCCTTCGTCTTCCTCGCCGTCCTCTGGCTCGCCGGCTGTTCGCTCCCGGAACATGACCCCGACATCGTCGATGGCTGGGCGGTGGGCGACCGGCTCCCATGCGACGTGGCGTCGGATTGCGAGGACCTCGCGAACGTCGCCCTGATCGAGCTTGGGAAGAGCGAGCCCGGTCACGCCGAGATCGTCACCTGGGCGATGCATCGCCAGGGCTACTACCTGGACCACAAGACCGGGCACAAGATCCTGGCCACGACCTCGGGTTCGTGCTGCACGATCTGGCTCGCGCGCCTCGCCGACGGCCGGACCGTGGCCGTCGGCGTGGGCTATCCCGGCATCTCGAGCGTCCCGATCGCCAGTCGCCTCGGACCGGCCCTGACGTTCTTCGATCTCGACTGAACGCTGCTAGGCGTAGCGGTACGACGTCCGCTCGAGCTCGTAGCTGTCCGGGCCCAGCCGGCCCGACCCCATCTGCGTGACGATCCCGCCGGCGGCCAGCACGGCCCAGACGATCAGCCAGAACCAGTTCTTGGTGATCTCGTGGCCGACGGTGGTCCAATGGATCTGGTCGGTCGGGATGGCGCCCGTCAGCACGAACCAGCCGGCGAGGATCGTGGCCGCGCCCCCGAGGCCTGACAGGACGATCACCAGCAGCTTGGGCACGTTGAGCGCCAGGACGGCGATGGCGAAGATCGCCCCGACGACCAGGCCGATGACCAGCGCGACGAAGCCCTGCTCGTTGCCGATGAGTCCCCAGGCGCTCACCCCGAGCATGTAGCCCACGGATCCGCCCAGGAGCGCGATGGCCACCCAGTACCAGAAGTACGAGAAGGCCGCGAACACCAGGGCGAGCACGAAACCGACCACCCAGCTCGTCGCGGTGGCGAACGTCCCGTCGCCGAAGATCGCCGAGACGGCGTCGGTGCCGACGTTGAAGCCGACGAGGAAGCCCCAGAGTGGCAGCAGGAGCAGGAAGAACCGGTACCCGCCGAAGCAGAACGCCGCGCCGATCAGCACTGCGACGATCGCGATGATGAGTTGCATCCCTCACCTCCCGAGGATCCCGGCGACTCGGGCGTCGCCACGTGGAGTCTAGAGCGGTCCGGTGCACGCGTTTTGCGTGCACGGTCGACACGGTGGAGGCTCAGGCGATCTCGCCGCGCAGCTGGCCGAGCGCCCGATCCAGCGCGTCGCGGATGAGCGGCCCGCCGCCCCACGGCGCGCTCGGGTCGGCGAGGCCGTCGTCGAGGGAGACCTCGCCCGCATGGATCCGTCGTGCGAGCGTGGCGATCCCGCGCAACTGCTCCAGGGACGTCAGCACGAAGTCGCGAGCCGCCACGTCACCATGTCCCGGGACGACGCGCGTGGCATCGCCGACCAGATCCAGCATCGCCTCGACGGTGGCCGGCCAGTCCATCGGGAACCCATCTCCGAAGTAGGGCGGCGCGCCGTTCTCGAGCAGGTCGCCCGCGAACAGCACGTCGGCATCGGGGACGATGATCAGTGCGTCATGGTCGGTGTGGCCGCGACCCACGTAGCGGAGCCGCAACTCGCGCCCGCCGACCTCGATCGACGCGGCGTCGGTGAACGTCCGATCGGGCGGGTCCAGCTCGACCTCCGCGATATCCGCTGCCAGCGTCGGATGGGCCTGGGCGACCCTGACCTTCTGCCCCTCACCGGTCTCGCGCAGGAAGCGGATCGCGCCCTCGTGGCCCCAGATCGTGCACGGGCGGAAGACCTGGTTGCCGAAGCAGTGGTCGTTGTGGGCGTGGGTGTCGACGACGACCGTCACCGGCATCGACGTCAGCGCCCGCACGTCGTCGAGGATCTCCCGGCCCTGCCGCGGCGAGATGCGGGTGTCGATGACGAGCCCCTCGCCCTCGCCCAGCACCAGCCCGATCTCCTGGTCGTAGAACTCGTAGCGCCGGACGAAGACGCGGTCGCCGATCTCGGTCCAGAGGTCGCTCATCGCCGTCGATGGTAGTGGGCTCGGCGGGGGCGTTCGTGACCGGCGTGCGTCGCGGCTCGCGCCGGGCCGTATGCTGCGCGCCGGAGGTGACGGATGACCGAGGGCGCGGCCGCCCAGGAGAGCACGGCCCGGATGGCCGATGGGACGCTGCTGCGGACGCTGCGCTGGCCGGCCGCGGACGACCCTGCAGCGGTCGTCGTGATCGTCCACGGGCTGGGCGAGCACGGCGGTCGCTACGACCACGTCGCGCGCCGGCTCGCGGACGCCGGACTGGAGGTCCACGCCTACGACCAGCGCGGGTTCGGCGGCTCGGCCGGGATGCGCGCCTACGTCGACCGGTTCGCGACGTTCCACGACGACCTGGAGGCGCGGCTGACGGCCATCCGGACGGCGTGCCCCGGCGTGCCCCTCGTCCTCTACGGCCAGTCCTTCGGCGGCCTGGTCGCCACCGGCTACCTGCTCGCCGAACCGCCCCGGCCGCTGCCCGACCTCGCGATCCTCTCGGCGCCGGCGCTCCTCGCCACGGTCCCCGCCTGGAAGCGCTCCGTGGCGACGGGCCTTGGCCAGGTGCTGCCGCGCCTCGCCATCGCCAACAGCTTCGGTCCGGGCGCGCTGTGCCGCGATCCCGAGGTCGAGCGACGGTACGACCAGGATCCGTTGGTGGTGAAGCGCACGACGACCCGCCTGGGCGCCGAGTCGCTCGCCGAGCAGGCGCGGATCGGCGCCGCTCTCGCGCGCGGCGTCGACCTGCCCGTCGCGACGTTCGTGATCCACGGCACCGCCGACCCGATCGTGCCGCCGGCCGCGAGCGAGCTGCTCGTCGGACATGGCGACGTGACGCGCCGGGTCTTCCCGGACCTCCGCCACGAGTGCCACAACGAGCCGGAATGGGAGACCGTCGTCGACGCCGAGCTCGAGTGGCTCCGGCCGCGGGTCGAGGGACGTGTCGCGGCCGCGGTGTAGACTGCGCGGCAACTGAAGAGTCGCCTCCGGGGAGCGCGTCAGCGCTGAGAGTGTGGTTCGACCACAGACCCGCGGAACCTGATCCGGTTCGTACCGGCGAAGGAAGCAGGCCTTGCTGCACGCGGACGCCGTCTCTCCCGAGAGAGGCGGCGATGCTGTCTTCGGAGGTCGTCCGCGTGCCCGCCCCTCGCCCAGTCTTCACCCTCGCGACGCTCGTCGCCCTCGTGGCTGCCGCGTGTGGCGCCGGCACGACCGGGACGGCATCGCCTGCGACGTCCGCGGCGCCTTCGTCCCCCGCTGCCTCGCCCTCGACCTCGCCGGTGGCCCCGTCCGCCTCGCCCTCCGCCGCCGAGCTCCAGCCCGTCCGCCTGGCGCTCGACTGGACGCCCAACACGAACCATCTCGGGTTCTTCGCCGCGGATGCCAAGGGCTGGTACGCGGATGCCGGTGTGCAGCTCCAGATCCTGCCGTATGCCACCGCGACCCCCGAGACGTTGCTCACGGCGCACCAGGCCGAGTGCGGCATCTCCTTCCAGGATGCGCTGACCTTCGCCGTCGCTTCTGGCGCTCCGATCGTGTCGGTGATGGCGATCCTCCAGCACACCGGGCAGGAGCTTGCGGTCCTCGCGTCGTCCGCCATCCATCGGCCCCGCGATCTCGACGGCAAGGTCTATGCCGGATTCGGCTATCCCAACGAGGTGCCCACGGTCAAGGCGGTGATCAAGGCCGACGGCGGCAAGGGCGAGTTCACGAGCATCGTTGCCGACACCGCGGCCTACGAGGCCCTGTACGGCAAGAAGGCCGACTTCGCGATCATCTTCGTGGCCCAGGAGGGCGTCGAGGCGAAGCTCCGCGAGATCGAGCTGCGGACCTTCAAGTTCACCGACTACGGCTTCCCCGACTTCTACCAGGTCGTCCTCGCCTGCGACCGCGACTGGCTCGCGCGCGAGCCGGAGCTCGCGAAGCGGTTCGTGGAAGCCACCGTCCGCGGCTGGGAGTTCGCGGCGGCCGAGCCCGACGCCGCCGCCGATCTCCTGGTCCAGGAGAACCCGGGCGTGTTCGATGCGAACCCGGAGGTGCCCAAGGAGAGCGCCCGGTTCCTCGCGGATGGTGGCTACCTCGTCGATGCGCAGGGCAACGTCGGAACGCAGACGCTGCAGCAGTGGCGGGGCTACAGCGGCTTCCTGTACGACCAGGGGCTGCTGACCGATCGCGCCGGAAAGCCGCTGACGACCGCGCCCGACTACGGCTCGCTGTTCACCAACGACTTCCTGCCGGCCGCCGGCTGACCCTCGTGGCGCGCCTCGGCCGATGGGGTCCGCCGGTCCTCGTCCTGCTCCTGCTGCTCCTGCTCTGGGAAGTGGCGGTGCGCGTCTTGGCGGCCGATCCGATCCTGTTGCCGGGGCCTGTGCGGGTCCTCGACTCGCTGTGGTCGTTCCGCGATCAGGCTGTGCGTCATCTCGTGCCCACGCTCCTCGAGACCGTGGTCGGGTTGGCGGTGTCGATCGCATTCGGCATCGTCGTGGCCGTCGTCCTCGACCGCGTGACCGTGCTCCGGCGCGCCATCGAGCCGCTGCTGGTCGCGTCGCAGACCATCCCCATCGTCGCGGTCGCGCCACTCCTGGTGCTGTGGTTCGGGTTCGGCCTGGCGCCCAAGGTCGTCGTGGTCGTCCTCGTGACGTTCTTCCCGGTCGCGATCTCGCTGCTCGATGGGTTCCGCAGCGGTCCGCCGGATGCCGCCGACCTGCTTCGCTCCTATGCCGCGAGCGAGGCGCAGACGTTCCGGTCGCTGCGGTGGCCGGTGGCGATGCCGTCGCTGTTCACGGGGCTCCGGGTGGCGGTCGTGTACGGCGTGATCGGCGCGGTCTTCGGGGAGTACGTCGGCGCCACCGAGGGACTCGGGATCTGGATGCAGCTCAGCCAGAACAGCTTCCGGACCGACCTCGTGTTCGCGGCGGTGCTGCTCAGCGCGCTCGTGTCGCTCGCGCTGTATGCGCTCGTCGCGGTCGCCGAGCGGGTGCTGATCCCGTGGTCGCCCCGGGTGCGGGGGAGCGCCGTGGCCGGGCCGGCCGGCTGAAGGCAGCGGGCGGCGTGCAGCCCATGCATCGTGCGACGAACGACCGCGCGATCGGCCGGCCGTGGCACGCCTTGTGACCGCGTCCGGTGCCGTTTCGCGCATCGGGTGCCGAGAACGGCGGGGGAGAGGCTCAGCCGGGTCGAGACATGGCGGTATGGACGTCGCGCTTCGTCGTAAGCCGGCATCGGATGCATGCCGAAGCCTCGCAGGGCGATCAGCGCTCGCGCTCCGCGGCAGGGTCGGAGGCCATCAGGTACCCGCCGAACGCCAGGAGCCAGCCCATCACCGGGTAGGCGATCATCCGCTCCGCGCCACCATGGCCGATCGGCCCGAAGATCGCCGGGTTCCCGGCGTCACCGATGACCATGACGACCACGTAGGCGAGTCCGGCGAGGCCGGCGACCAGCGAGATCACGCGCATCGGACCGTGGACCCAGGCGGCGGTCGCGATCGCCTGGAGGTTGAACCCGACGAACGCGGACAGCGCGAACAGCGAATGCGCGGCGCCCGTGTCGAGCGGGAAGAGCCCGGCGCCGATCACGCCCACGCCGCCGATGAGGAAGGTGGCGAGGATGCCGGGCCGCCGGTGGATGCGGAAGAACAGGATGCCGGCCGCAAGATCGAGCACGCCGATCGCGATCAACCCGCCGTTGAAGAGGAGCGCGGTGCTGTCGATCACACCCAGATCGCTGATGGCGGCGCCGTGGAAGTCGTAGCCCGGGGCGATGGACGCGGCGAGCATCGTCCCGACGAGGAACGTCGCGCCCGAGAGGAACGCGAGCACGCCCGCCGTCCGAGCGACCGCCGTTCCGGCGTGCCGATCGAGGGCTCGTGCGCGACCCACCGCGAGCGTCGTCATCGTCGTGCTCCTCCGGTCGTCCGGTGCCGATCGAGGCGCCGGACGACCGATCTCCTCCGCAGGCGGTCAGGCCGCCGTCGTCATCGGGGTCGCGTGGACCTTGGCCGCGAGCGCGTCCCGAAGGTCCGAGCCCCACTTGCGGGCTCGATCGAGCTCACCGTCGCGAAGCGGTCCGTACTTGTCACGGACCACGAACTTCTCGGCCTTGGCGAGCCGTCGGTAGCCACGTTCGGCGAGCCGCTTCTCGATGGTCCCGGTCGCCCCACGCGGCGACCACCAGATGCGGGTGTCGAACGCCGCACCGAGGCCATGCCCGGCGGGCAGCTTCTCGAGCCAGGAACGGAGGGACGGATGCGACAGGTCCGGCGCTGGACCCTCCGTCTCGCTCGCCAGGATGTGCTCGCGCATCGCCTCGCTGGGCAGTGAGAACGCGAACACGGGTGACCCGGCGACGATCAGATCGGCCGAGGCAAGGCGATCGGCCGGGACGCCGTCGGTCGGATAGGCGGTCGCGTCGGGCCCGAAGCCCTCGGCGATGGCGCGCGCGACGGCGGCGGTGTTCCCCCAGACGGATTCGTAGACGACGATGGCACGCATCGGTGGGTCCTCCTGGTTGTCGGGGTATGGCTTCCGGCTCGCTCGGTCAGGCGTCGCCGCCCGCCTCGCTGAGGACCGGCAACAGCAGCCGTTCCTCGAGCTCGACGTGGGCGCGGACGAGCGCTTCCAGCGAGAACAGGCTGCAGCGGATGGCCCGCTGGAGCTCGTGGGTCATGCCGTGGAGCACCGCGAGCTCGTCGCCCTGGAGGCGCTCCAGGCTTGTCACCAGCTGCCCGTGATCGAATCGTGCCGCCCGCGTGGACCAGGGTGTCCCGGTGATCTTCTCGATCCGCGGGAAGAGCCACGACTCCTCCCAGGCAAGGTGCGGTCGGAGCTGGAACTCGAACCACGAGATGATGTCGCGGATGGCGAGCGCCGTCGCCGTGGTCGGGACGTCGCCTACCGCACAGGCGGTGTCATGGACCATGTCGATGCCCCGCGCAAGGTCCTGATGCTCGTGCTCGGCGAAGGCGCGGACAGCCTCCGAGACTTCCTGCGTCGCGCTCATGGCGAGCCTCCTCGTGCGGGTCGGATCGTCACCGGGATCCGCACGCTCAGGGTCGGCCGTCCGGTTCCCCGCGACCAGCCGCCTTCGTCCCAAATCGGCGGGCCATCCGGCCCCATCACGAACGGAGCGACGCGCCGCCCGCGAGGTGGCGCTTCGTGCGAGGTGCCGGACCGCCCGCGCGAAACCGACCGATGGCCCTGTGTCGGGACGCTCGCCGGCGACACGATCGTGTGGGCGTCGGCTCGACGCCCGGGAAGGAGGTGGCAAGCGATGGAACTTGCCTTCACCCTGACACCGGTCGGCTGGTTCATCACGATCGTCGGCGCCGGGCTGTTCGGCGTGATCGCGCAGCTCGTCGGCGAGGCGCAGTCCAGCTACGAGTGGGCGATCGACGGCCTCGCGGCCTTCATCGGCGCGATCGTGGCCAGTGAGTTCATCGTGGCGTGGCAGTCGTTCGGGCCCGTGTACGAGGGGCTCGCCCTGGTGCCTGCGCTCATCGGCGGCCTGGCGGTCGGCATCGTCGTCGCCGTCGCGACCCGGTACTTCGGCGGCCACAACCCCGGCCATTCGCCGGCGGCCGTCTGACTCGAGGCGAGGGCCGGTGCCCTCTCGGGGCGCCGGCCACGTCGTGCGATGACCCGCCGTGGTCCACGGCGGGTCATCGCCATCCAAGGAGGGAACCTGATGTCCCGCTCACCCGCAAGGCTCGGCCTCGTCGCGCTCGCGATCGGCGCGGTCCTGCTGCTCCTTCCCGGCTCGATGCTCGCCGCGGAGCCGTCCCGGAACGACTCGGTCGTGTTCCAGGCGAACGCCGACGTCACCGTCCCCGCCGGCACCCAGCGCGACGTGGTGATCGCCATCGATGGCGATGCGGCGGTCGGCGGCCAGGTCGGCACCCTCGTCGTCGTCGACGGCACAGCGACCCTGACCGGCGCCCATGTCGACACGCTCATCGTCGCCCGCGGCAGCGCCGACGTCGACGCGACGTCCGTCGTCCAGACCGTTCGAACCTTCGACTCCGTCTACCACGCTGCGCCCGGGGCGACGGTGGGGTCCCATGACACCTTCCAGCCCGAGCTGTTCGCCGCCGCGCTCGCGCCGCTGGCCATCGCCCTGTGGCTGGGCTTCGCGCTGGCGTACCTCGTGGCCGGGCTCGTGGTGGCCGCCATCGGCGGCCGGCAGCTCCGGCAGGCGGGTGCGTCGTTGACCGGTGAGCCGGCGGCGGTGCTGGTCGCGGCGGTCGGGCTGCTCGTCGGCTTGCCGGTCTTGTTCGGCCTGCTGATGATCACCGTCGTGGGTATCCCTGTCGGCCTGGCCGGACTGTTGGTCGTGCTGCCCATGCTCTGGTTCGTGGGATCGGTCGCGGTCGCCGTCCGTATCGGCGACTGGGTGCTGTTCCAGCTGCGCGGGCGAACCGAGGCGTCGCATCCGCTCGTCGCCGCGACGATCGGCCTGGTCGTGATCGGCATCGTCAGCGTCATCCCGGTCGTCGGCTTCCTGGTCGGCCTCGCCGGGGCCGGCGCAGCGTTCCTCGTCGCCTGGCGCGCGGCCTTCGGTGGTGGCGCACCCAGGACGACGTCGACTCCGCAGGCAGGTGTCGTAGCTGCCTGAGCGGCGATGCCCGGGCGCGCGGACCTCCGCCGCCCGGGCCGCGCCGTGATCGCCACTTGAAGGCCACCATCCCGAAGCGGCCTCGGGCGCTGGGTCAGCGGCCGGTGGCATGCTCCGGGTCGTCGTCCGGCGGCAGCGGTTCATCCTCCCAGTCGAGCCAGTCCACGTCGGGGTGCGCCGCGAGATACGCCTTCACAGCGCTCCCGATCGTCGGGTGGAAGTGGTCGGCGCCCAGGCGCCGGTAGATCCCGTAGACGCCGAGCCGGTCCTTGGTCCGACCCTTGAGCTCCGCGAAATGCAGCTCCGTGCCGCGTCGCGCGAGGTCGGTGATCAGCTCGTCGAGCATGTCCGCAGCCGTGGTATCGATATCCGTGATCGGCTCGGATGCGACCGCGAACCAGCGGGGCTTCGGATCGGCCGCCTCGACGACCTCGAGGACGTGCTCCCGGAAGAGCTGTGCGTTGGCGAAGAACAGCGGCGCATCCCAGCGGTAGATCGTGAGCCCGGGCACCTGGAGGCCCTCCGGGTGGCGGCTGAGGTCGTGGTAGCCCTTGTAGTCGCGGACCCGACCGAGGACGGCGTCGTAGGGCTGCCACGCGCGCCGGATGAACACGAGGAGCGAGAGCCCCACGGCCGCCGCGATGCCCGGCAGCGCGCCGAACAGCACGACGGCCAGGAACGCCGCAACGGCAAGGCCGAGCTCCACCCGCCGCAGCCGCCACAGGTGGCGGAGTCCGTCGATGTCCGCGAGGCTGATCGCGGCCGAGATCACGACGGCAGCGAGCGCGGTCGTCGGCACGGGCGACAGCAGCCCCGGTACGACGAGCAGCAAGAGGCCGATGCAGGCCGCCCCGATCAGCCCGGTCACCTGGGTCTGGGCGCCCGCCTGTTCGGCGACCGGCGTCCGCGTCGATGACCCGCTCGACGAGAAGCCACTGACCAGCCCGACGGCCACGTTGACGGTCCCGAGCGCGGCCAGCTCGTGATCCGGGTCGACATGCTCGCCGCGACGGACCGCGAACGCGTGCGAGATCACGCTCGTGTCCGCGAACGAGACGAGGGCGATCGCGACCGCCGTCGGGAACAGCGCCGCGATGTCGGCGACGGACACGGCCGGGACGCCGATCGGCGGCAGGCCACCGGGGACCGCACCCACCACCGAGATGGTGGCTTCGAGGCCGAAGGCGAGCACGATCGCCGCGCCGACGATCACCGCGAGGAGCACGCTCGGGAAGTGCGGCACGACGCGCTTCAGGACCAGGATCAGGGTGAGGCACACGACGCCGATGGCGGTCGCGAGCGGGACGAGCTCGCCATCGGCGAGACCCGCGGCGAGGCCGGTGAGGCCACTCACCACGTCGTGGGCTTCGACCGAGAATCCCAGCAGCTTCGGCAGCTGGGCGACCAGGATCGTCAGGGCGATCCCGTTCATGTAGCCGACCCGGATCGGTCGCGACAGCAGGTCGGTCACGAACCCCATGCGCGCGACCGCGGCACCCAGCGCGAGCGCCCCGGCCATGATCGACAGCGCGCCGGCCAGTGCGACCGCCCGCTGGTCGTCGCCGGCAGCGAGCGGCACCACGGCCGTCGCGACGAGCGGCAGGAGCGCCGAATCCGGGCCGAACACGAGGATCCGCGACGGCCCGATCAGGAAGTACGTGACGAGCGCGCCGACCGTCGCATACAGCCCGGTGACCGCCGGCAGACCCGCCGCCTCCGCATAGCCGATGCCGACCGGGACCAGCACCGCGGTCAGCGCGAGCCCCGCCACGACATCGTCCCGGCCCTTCGCCAGCGAGTACTCGCGGAGGCGCGCCAGTGTCGGGAAGGCGTGCCTGACGATCGCCTGCCACGGCGGTCGGCGAGGCTGGTCGGCCTTGATCAGCTCGCCCACCGCTCCCTCGCCTCATCACGTCCCCGGAGGGCGCGATGATGCCTCATCGATGCCGGCCGGGAGGCGCTCGAGCCTCGTCGTCCCGGGAACGGTGGCGGACCCCACCGCGGCCCGGTCACCGACTCCCTACGGCGTTGCCGTGCCGACCTCGAAGACGGCCGTCCCGCCGTCGGTCATGGTGATGGTGAGGAGCTTGGTCGTCGCATCGATGGCGTAGCTCTGCGAACGGCCGAGCGCGTAGACGTAGATGTCCGAGAACGAGCCGGCGGGGCATGCAGCCGCCGTGAACGGCCCGGGGATCATCGTGAGATCACCGGTCGCCAGTGTCGGATCCGTCGTGGTGTAGGAGCCGGCGACCATGTTGCAGTCCGCGAGGGCGGAGAAGGTCCCGTCCGCCGCGAACGTGAGCAGGTAGCTCGGCCGCTGGGCCGCCGGGAAGTCGACGTTCCCGGTCGGGTCCTTGAACGTGATCACGGTGGGCTGCCAGGGATTGGCGAGGAGTCCGGTCCCGGGAGCAGCACTCGGGGACGGGGGTGCCAGCGTCGGCGTCGCGCTCGGCGCAGCGGTGGCGCTCGGCGAGCGCGTCGGGCCGCGGTCGCTGTCGGCGCAGCGGTGGCGCTCGGCGCCGCGGTGGCTGTCGGCGCAGCGGTCGCGCTCGGCGCAGCGGTCGCTGTCGGCGCAGCCGTCGCGGATGCGGATGGCTTGCTCGTGGGCGTGGGCGTGGGCGTGGGCGTGGGCGTGGGCGAGGGTGCGGGCGTCCGCGTCGGCGCCGGTGTGACGGGCGCGGCCGATGGCGCCGGCGTCTGAGCCGGCGGCGCCGCGACGAATCCGAGGGTCGCTCCACCGGCCAGGCCGAGGCCGATCCCCGTGTCCGTCACGGCGACGCTCTGCGTCGAGGCCAGCGCCCGGAGGTAGATCCCGCTGTACGAGTCGGGCCCGCAGAACTGGATCAGCAGTGGCGCCGAGAACGCGATCGTGAGCGAGGTCGGTGGCGTGTAGGTCCACGTCCCGAAGACCTGGTTGCAGTCGCCCCGAGCCAGGAACGACCCGTCCGGGTTGAAGTTCGCGGTGTAGCTCGACTGCTTGTCGGGAGCGACCACGCCCTGGAATGCGGGCGTCTGCTCGGTGATCGTCGCAAGGTTCCAGGTCTTCCCGGTGACCGGATCCGGGATCGTCGGGCTCGGCGTCGCGCTGGGCGTCGCTGAACCGCAGGCCGCGGTCAGGAGCGCTACGGCGAGGAGGGGTAGCAGGCGGTGGCGCATCCGGTCGTCTCCTGACTGGGGTTCGGTCGATCGATGCGGACACAGGCCTCGCAGGGTCCAACGGTAGGCGGCCGTTGGCGCGGGTCGCCGTCCCATTCGGGTGACCAAGCACGTCGTCCTCGGATCTCGAACGGCCCGCCGAGTCGGGCGGCGTTCCGTGACGGGCCGTCGATCGAGGGTCAGGGCCGGTGATCCAGGGCCGTACATCTCCGTGCTCCCTTCGGTGCGGTGCGACAGGCCGCTGCTGGCCGAGACTCTCGCAGGCCGGGCGCGGTCAGCGACCGTGCCGGACCGACCGCAGCTCGGGACCGATGCAGTCGCATGCGCGGTCGATGGTCACGGGACGAACGGCACCCATCGAACTGGGACCGGGCGCCGCGGTCGGGTCGGATGCGGCGCCGTGTCCCACCGCGGACGGTCCAGGTCGTCCGCCGGGATCGTTCTCAACGCATGCCCCTCCTGGACGAGCCGGACGGCACTGGGGACTCCGTCGTCGAGGCCCCAAGCTGGGACCGATGCCATGAGCGTCGGCGTTCGACGAGCATCGACAAGGAGGAGCGTGATGCGAGCGGAGATCGTCGACGGCGCGGGCAGCATGCCCAGGCTTGTCGAGCTGTCTGCACGCCAGACCGCGGTCGTCCATATCCAGGGCACGTCCGCCGACCTACCGCGGCTCTTCGCCGAGGCGTTCGAGCTCTCCGCGCGCGCCATCGCGGCGTCCGGAGCCGAGGTCGCAGGCGAGCCCTACGGGCGCTACTTCGAGTTCGGCGCCCGGATCAGCGCCGAGGCGGGCTTTCCGTTCGTCGGGAAGCTCGAACCGGCCGGACGCGTGTCGCTCTCGACCCTGCCCGGCGGGACCGCGGTCACGATCACCCACGTCGGGCCGTACGAGGGACTGGGCGAGACGTGGCAGCGCGGGCAGATGTGGTTGTCGGGACAGGACCTGACGGTCACGGGTGCGCCGTGGGAGTGCTATCTCACGGGCCCGGATGACCCGGGTCCGCCGGTCACCGAGGTCTTCTGGCCGGTACGCCCGACGACCTCGTCGCCGAGTCTCCGGTGACGCGAGGTGCCCCCACGTTCCCGGGCGGACGTCGCGCGATGATCGGTCGCATCGACGTCAGCGAGCGCTCGCTGCCGGACGCGAGCGCGCCGCACGAGACACGGGCGAACAGCGTCCTTCGACCGATCGTCTTCGGGTCGAATGATGGGCTCGTCTCGAACCTCGCGCTCGTGATGGGCGTCGCGGGCGCTGGAGCGGAGCCGGGCGTGATCGTGCTGGCAGGCGTCGCGGGGTTGATCGCCGGTGCGTTCAGCATGGGCGTCGGTGAGTACATCTCGGTGCAGAGTCAGCGTGAGCTGCTGGACTTCCAGCGTGCGTTCCAGCGCAAGCAGCTGCGGGAGGCCCCCGAGCAGGAGCGCCGCATCCTCGTCCGCAGCTACAGGGATCGTGGCCTGAGCGAGGATGCCGCGACCGAGTTCGTGGATGCCATGCTCAAGGACGAGGACCACGCGGCTCGGCTGCTGCTGTTCGAGGAGGTCGGCCTCGACGACCGTTCGATCGGCTCGCCGCTCCAGGCCGGCATCAGCTCGTTCGTGGCGTTCACGCTGGGCGCCTTCGTGCCGCTCCTGCCGTACCTGCTGATGCAAGGCCAGCCCGCGTTCGTGGGCAGCATCGTCCTGAGCCTGGTTGCGCTCGCGCTCCTGGGCATCGGCATCGCCCGGCTGACGCGTCGACCCGCCTGGTACGGCGCGACCCGCCAGGTGGTGCTCGGCGGCGTCGCCGCGGCGGTGACCTACGCCGTAGGCGTGATCGTGGGCGTCGGCGTGGCCTGAGTCACCCTCGGGACCGGCGACCGACCGGCAGGACCAGCTCCTCCGCCCCGACGCACCGCCCGGCGGCGGCTCCGAGCGCCACGGCGACGGCGAGCAGCTCCTCCGCCCCGACCACCGCCCGGTGGTGGCTCCGACGACCGTCGCGCCGAGGTCACACCCGGCCCTTCGGGACCGTGTGCCAGTACGTCTTGTTGAAGACGATCTTGCCCAGATGCCACAGCTGGTTGGGCTTCGGCGGCCGCGGCGGGTGGTCGTAGTCGAACCGGAGCAGGGTGCCCTTGCCATCGCCGATCTCGAAGAAGCACATCACCTTGCCGAGGTACTCCCCGCGCTTCGGGTCGGCGATCCGCCCCTCGATCGCGGCGGCGATGCGCTCCGCCACGACGGGCGCCTCGAAGTGCGCGGTGGAGCCGGCCTTCGACAGCGGCAGGTCGGTGGCGTCGCCGAGCGCGAACACATCCGTTCGGCACCGCCGACCTGGAGCGTCGCGCGGTCGGTCGGAAGCCAGCCTCCAGGAGCGGGTGCGAGACCTGCGTCGATGAGGAATTGCTGGCCCTTGTGCGGCGGCACGAGGATGCAGGAGGTCATACGGCAGCTCCTCGCCCTCGAGGCTCTGGACGACCTTGCGAGCGGGATCGATCGCCTCGACGTTGAAGAAGGTGTGGAGCTCGATGCCCTTCTCTTCGAGGATCGGCGTCGCCATCTCCGACACGCTCTCGATCGTGAACGCGCGCCCGATGGGCGAGCAGAAGTGCAGCTCGGCCCGGTCGCGCAACCCGCGTTCGCGGAGCTCCGCCTCGATGAGGAACGCGACCTCGAGCGGCGCCGGCGGGCACTTGTAGGGCATACCCGCGATGCCGATGACGATCGTGCCGCCGTCGAACGTGTCGAGCGCCCGGCGAAGTTCGAGGGCCGCCTCGGCCGTGTAGAAGTGGTGGGCTTCGGTGTCGAAGTGCTCGATCTCCTCGGGGACGATCCGGCATCCGGTCGCCAGCACGAGCTGGTCGTAGGCGAGCCGCTCACCGTCGGTGAGATGGACCGTTCGCGTCGACCTCGTCGACCCGCTCGACCTCGCCGACGACGAGCGCCACGCGCGGATCGAGCAGGCCACGCTCGGGTCGCGCGAGCTTCTCGGCACGCTCGCCGCCCAGCGCGAGGTACATGAACCCCGGCTGGTAGACATGCCGGCCGGTCTGGTCCACGACGGTGATCGTCACGTCCCCCGCCTTCACGCGCCGACGAAGTCGCTTGACGAGGAGGTTGGCAGTGAGCGTGCCTCCGACACCACCGCCCAGGATCAGGATGCGGGTCATCACTGCACCTCAGTGCGTCTTTTCCACGACGATCTCGTCGAAGCCGTCGCGGGTGTACACGCCGACCAGCCGATGGCCGGCCTTGTCCACCCACTTCGGGATGTCGGTCCGGCTCCCGCGGTCGGTCGAGTACACGGCCAGGATGGTGCCTGGCTGGGACTCGCGGATGCCGCGGATGAGCTCCATCGAGCGGTCCCGGGCAGAAGCTGCCGCGGGCGTCGATCGTCCGGGCGACCGGCGGGATGGCGATCTCGGCCATCGCGGACGCCCCTTCCTCAGATGAACAGCGAGGCGTCGGCCTCGGTCATGATCTCGATAGCGGTGGCGGCGCCGGCGGGCTCGCCCATCTCGTCGATGAGGTCCTCGCGCTTCAGTCCGAACATGTCCATCGTCATCTGGCACGGGATGAACTCCACGCCCATGGCGGTGGCCGCCTCGAGCAGCTCGCGCGGACTCGCGACGTTGTACTTCTTGCGGAGGACGCCCATCATCCAGGGCCCCATCCCCAGGAAGTTCATCTTGCTCAGGTGCAGGTGATCGATGCCCGGCCGCTGCATCAGGGTCAGCATCTTCTGCATCCAGTTCTCGCCGATGACGCGCTTCTGATCCTTCACGAACGGGAGCAGGCCCCAGAAGGTCACGAAGACCTTGCAGCGCATCGCCGCTCGCAGCGGCGGTCGAGGACAGGATCAGGACGGGCCAGATCTTGTCGAGATCGCCCGACCAGTCGATGATCACGAGCTCCTTGGTCTTCGTCGCGCCCAGGCGCTCGGCCTCGGGAACGACCTCCGGCGGTGCGTCGGGCAGGCCCTCCACGTCGGCGATCGCCGCGGCCAGCGGGTCGATGCGGATCGGTGCACCAGGTTCCAGCGTCGTGGTGTCCATGGCTTGCCTCACTTCCGACGCAAGACGAAGCGATACGTCGCCGCCGTCGACGGTCTGGTCGATGAGCTCATTGCCGGTCGTGCGCGACCAGGCCGCGAAGTCCTTGACGGACCCGGGGTCGGTGGCGAGGACCTCGATGAGGCCGCCGGACGGGATCGTCTTGATCGCCTGGGCGGTCCTGACGATCGGCATCGGGCACGCCAGCCCGCGCGCATCGACGGTCTGGACGATCTGGAGCGTCATGGCGCACGTCCTTCCTAGATGAACACGACCTGGCCCTCGCCGGCGTTGAGATAGAAGGCGGTGACGCCTTCGACCCCGTCGACGAGCGGGTCGAGGTCGGCTGGTTCGAGCTGCAGCAGGTCCATGGACAGGGAGCAGGCCTCGATGTCGACGCCGCCCAGCTCCTTGGCCTGGCGGAGGGTGTCGGTCCAGGTCGCCTGTCCGGCCGCGCGCAGCCCGTCGACCGCGGCGCGCCCTTCGGCGCCCGCCTCGGGCGCAAGCCCGTGATCACGTTCGATCCGGTCGGCGCGGAATGCGTCGAGCGCCCAGTACTGCAGGAACAGGTTCACGGGCTTGCCGAGCGCGGCGGCGCCGGCGGTGAGCACCGCGGCGGCCTGCAACTTGTCGTCGGTGCCCGAGAAGAGCACCAGGTTCAGGGGCTGTTCGTCCATCACGCTTACCTCGATGTGTCAAGAGCGGCGACGTCGATTCCCGGCGTTCGCGGTCGCCGCGAGTCGGCCGAGCCGTGTCAGGCGTCGCTCGAGCACGGTTCGCATGAGCCGGCAGGCGACCATCACGTCGGCGTCAGCCAGGCGATAGCGGACCTCCCGGCCGTCGCGTTCGGCGTCGACGATGCCCGCCGTCCGCATCACCGCGAGGTGCTGCGACACGTTGGGCTGACCCGCGCCGATCGTCGCGGCGAGTCGCCCGACCTCCATCGGCCCATCAGCGAGGGCGTGGAGGATCTCGAGGCGACGCGGGCTGGCCAGCGTCTTGAGGACCTCGGCCTGGAGGATCGTGATCTCATCCATGCGACGACTATCGAGATATGCGCACTCGCTGATGAGTGCCGGGGCGCCCGTATCGGCCGGGCCGGAGGTCACCCGCTCGGCGAGGGATGATCGAGTTCGCTCGAGCGGTGCGGGTCTGCGTGGTTCGCTGGTCACCCTCCCATCGGGCCCTCTGGCACTCGTTCGGCCGCTTCTTGGGCGCTAGGGTCGGGACATGGATGCCGAGGAACGGCTCATCGGGTACGACGCGCTCGTCGATCTGGCGATCGATGTCCAGTTGATGCGCGCCCTCGGGCCACTCGCGCTGATCGCCGAAGCCGCGCTCACCGGGTTCGTGAGTGGGATCATCGAGACGCAACGCGCGATGCGCTGGAGCCGGCGCATCGCGGCGCAAGCGCCGCTCGGGATCGCAGCGGGCAGGTCACACCGCCGCCCGGTCAGCGCGATGCCCGTCAGATGGCGGCCGGCCAGATCGTAGCGACGGGGCGAGTGCGAACAGCACGCCCAGCGTGGCGACGGCCAGCGGGACGTCTCAAGATGCTGTCGTCGGCCCGCGCCGGCCGCCGTCAAGGCGAGCCGCGCGCGGGTCCACGATCCGAGGCGTCAGCCCACGGCCGCGGCCTCAGCGACGCGAAGGACGGCCACGCCGGGGAGCTCGCGCCCCTCGACGAACTCGAGCGATGCGCCGCCGCCCGTCGAGACATGGGTCATCCGGTCGGTCAGCCCGAGGCGGGCGACCGCCGCTCCGGAGTCGCCACCGCCCACGACCACCGTGGTCCCGCGGTCGGCCCAGTAGGCGAGTACCCGCGCCAGACCGTCGGTCCCGGCCGCGAACGGCCGGATCTCGAAGACGCCGAGAGGGCCGTTCCAGAACACCGTCCCGGCGTCGCCGACCACGCCCGCGATCGCCGAGGCCGTGAGTTCTGCGCCAGACCATCGGTCCCGGCCGCGAAGGACGGGATCTCGAAGACGCCGAGGGGGCCGTTCCAGAACACCGTCCCGGCGTCGCCGACCACGCCCGCGATGTCCGAGGCGGTGAGCGGTCCGATGTCCACGATCGACTCCCCGGGCCGGACCTGGTCCAGCGAGACGACACGGGGCTCGGCCTCGGCGGTCACCGCCGTGGCCACGACGACATCGCTGGGCAGGACGATCCGCACCCCGGCTTCACGTGCCGTCAGGAGGATCCGCAGGGCATTCGGCGTGAGGTCGGGCTCCGCGAGGCTCGCGCCGATCGGATGTCCCTGCGCGAGCAGGAACGTGTTCGCCATGCCGCCGCCCAGGACGAGGGTGTCCACCTTCGTGAGCAGGTGGTCGATGACCCGCAGCTTGTCGGAGACCTTGGCGCCACCGAGGATCGCCACGAACGGTCGCTGCGGGGCATCGAGAAGGCTCGACAGCGCGGCGAGCTCCCGCTGCATGAGCAGCCCGGCGTAGGCCGGGAGCGAGCTTCGCGACGCCCACCGTCGAGGCGTGCGCACGATGTGCGGTGCCGAATGCGTCGTTGACGTAGGCGTCTGCATCGGACGCGAGCGCGGCCGCGAACGACGGGTCGTTCGCCTCCTCCTCGGGATGGAATCGCAGGTTCTCGAGCACCAGGACGTCGCCCTCGCCGAGCCGCGCGACCGCGGCCGCCACCGCCGGGCCGACGCAGTCGTCGGTCGTCGCGATGGGGCGGCCGAGCAGCTCACCGAGACGCGCCGCGACCGGCGCCATGCGGAGCTTGTCAACGACCGCGCCCTTCGGGCGGCCGAGGTGACTGGCGAGGATCACCCGCGCGCCACGCTGGACCAGCAGCTGGATGGTGGGCAGCGCCGCGCGGATCCGGGCGTCGTCGGTGACGACGCCGTCCTTGAGCGGCACGTTGAAGTCGACACGGACGAAGACGCGCTTCCCCGAAGCATCGAGGTCGCGCACGCTGCGGAACGACATGGTGGATCCTTCCCTCACGCGGCCACGGGCACGCGCGACGCGACGAGCGAGATGAGGTCCGCGATCGCGGCAGCTGTAGCCCCACTCGTTGTCGTACCAGGCGATGACCTTCACGAGCGTCCCGTCGAGGACCATGGTCGAGGAGGCATCGACGATCGAGCTGCGGCTGTCGCCCCGGAAGTCGCTGCTCACCAGCGGCTCGTCGCTCACCCCGAGGATGCCCTTCATCGGCCCAGCGGCGGCGTCCCGGAACGCCTCGTTCAGCTCCTCGACGCTCGTCGGGCGGCTGACCTGAGCCGTGAAGTCGACGACCGAGACCGTGGGCGTCGGTACGCGCAGGCTGAAGCCATCGACCCGACCCTCGAGCTCCGGGATCACGAGCCCCAGGGCCTTCGCGGCGCCCGTCGTCGTCGGGATGATGTTCTGGCCCGCAGCGCGAGCGCGCCGCGGGTCCTTGTGGGCGACGTCCAGGATCCGCTGGTCGTTCGTGTAGCTGTGGATGGTGTTCATCAGGCCGCGCTCGACGCCGACCAGCTCATGGAGCACCTTCACGGTCGGTGCGAGGCAGTTCGTCGTGCAGCTCGCGTTGCTGATGATCCGGTGTGCCTCGGGGTCGTACCACGCCTCGTTGACGCCCAGGACGAGGGTGACGTCCGCGCCCTTGGCGGGCGCACTGATGACGACCGTCCGCGCGCCGTTCTCGAGGTGGGGCAGCGCCTTCGCCGCATCCTTGCAGCGTCCGGTGGACTCCAGGACGATCTCGACGCCGAGCTCGCCCCATGGCAGCCGCTCGAGGGCCTCCTCGCGGAGGACCCGGATCTCGTGACCGTCGACGATGAGACGATCGGCGGTGTGCTCCACGTGCCCCGGATATGCGCCGTACGTCGAGTCGTGCGCGAACAGCAGGGCGTTGGTCGCGGTGTCGACGAGGTCGTTGATCGCGACCACTTCGACGTCGGGCGCGCGTTCCAGCATCGCCTTGAGCGACTGCCGGCCGATGCGGCCGAATCCGTTGATCCCGACTCGGGTGGTCATGGCATGGTCTCCTCGGCGTGACGGCCCCCGCAGCGCGGCGCGAGCGAAGGCCACTGCACGTTCACTTCTGGTCCCACGGGTGATGGACCGGACCCGTTCTCGGGCCGTCAGGACCAGTGAAGCCGAGTGACCCGCTGACACCCAGAGCCGGATGGCCCACCCCGCAGGCCGCATGGCCCGAGCCCGTCGAGGAGATGTCCCGAGGAGCTCAGCGCGGTGCTCGGATCACGTGCAGTCCAGCACGCCCGTCCCGTCCAGCGTTCCGTCGGCCAATCGGCGGAGCGCCTCGTTGGCCTCCGCCAGCGCGAACACCTCGATCGAGGTACGGATCGGGATCGCGGCGGCAAGCGCGAGGAACTCGTCGACGTCGGCTCGGTGAAGTTCGCGACGCTCCGCAGACCTCGCTCCCACCACAGGACGTCGTACGGAAACGCCGGGATGCGCGTCGAGGTGGATGGCGTTGATCGCGACCGTGCGGCCGCGACCGAGCGCGCGGAGCGCGGCGATGACGACGTCGCCCGAGGGAGCGAACGTGACGGCCGCGTCCAGCTCCGGTGGCGGCGAGTCGTACCCGGCCGCCGTCGTCGCCCCGAGGTCGAGCGCGCGACCTCGGTCCGCCGCGGACCGGGTCCGGACATGGATCTCGCAGCCCCAATGGCGGGCGACCTGGATGGCCAGGGAGGCCGATGCCCCGAACCCGTACAGCCCAAGCCGCCCGCCAGGCTCGATCCCCGACAGCCGGAGCGCCCGATAGCCGATCACGCCCCCGCAGAGCAGCGGCGCGAGCGCCTGATCGTCGACACCGGCAGGGAGGCGGATCGCATGGTCCGCCTCGACCAGCGCGGAGGTGGCGTACGCGCCGTCCACGTCCCACCCTGTGAACCGGGCGCCGGCGCACAGGTTCTCGTTGCCTCGTCGACACGCGTCGCAGTCGCCACAGGTGTTCGCCAGCCAGCCGACGCCGACGCGGTCCCCGACGGACCAGCCGGATACGTCCGGCCCGACTGCGCTGACCCGACCGACGCCCTGGTGCCCCGGGATCACCGGACTGCGCCTGGGTCGCAGGTCGCCCTCGACGACCTGGAGGTCGGTCCGGCAGATGGCGCACGCGCTGACGCGGATGGCGAGCTGACCCGAGCCCGGCAGCGGCGTCGGTCGTTCGACGAGATGCAGCGGAGCGTCGCCGATGGGGCCGCACGTCGCGAGCTCGAGCGCACGCATGGCGTCGATCCGCGCGTCACACGACCCGGACGGTCCCGAGTGCGCCCTCGACCACGATGTCGATGACGTCGCCGTCGTCGGCGGCGCCAGGCGAAGCCCATCCGTCCGCTGCGCGCGGGAAGCGCTGCTCATCGACCTGCGTGGCGCCCAGGACGAGCCGCCCGCGGATGCGCGCTTCGACCCCGATCGGCACCTCGAGGGTCACGAGCGCCAACCCGCACGCGATGTGCACGCTCGTCGGACCGGTCACCGGGAGCCGGACGCGCGTCTCCGAGGCGCCCGTGTCGAGCCTGAGTCGGCGCACCCGGAGCCCGCCCAGGTCGAGCCCGCAGCGGTCGCCGCCCATCGCCAGGGACAGGTCGAGCGGGACTTCAGCGGTCAGGTCCAGCCGCCAATGCAACGGTCGCCACTCGATGGTCGGGGGACTGGGCTGGACCCGGAGCCGTCCTGGCCCGGTCGTCTCCAGGAGCGCCCCGGGGGCGACACCGGCCAGCAGCACCCCGCTCGGTGCCGCGCCGATCGCCAGCTCCCCGCCACCGAACTCGATGTGCACGGATGCCTCCGCGACGTCGCCCAACGGCACCCTCAGCGTTTCGCTCTCGGTCTCGATCATCGGACTCGCCCCTTCCCAGGCACTCAACGTCGAACCGCCGTCTTCACAGCCTGGGGCCCGGCGCCGGTCAGGGGCAGAGCCGGTCAGCCCCATCCGGGACGGCGGGACGGCCCTTGTGCCGCGCGAGGCATCGCGCGTGGAATGGGGGCATGACGTTGGCCACGGCGCTGGCACGCATCCCGGAGGCGTTCCTTGACCTCGCGGACCATCCGCCCGTCGCCGCCCTGACCACGCTCATGCCCGACGGTTCCCCGCAGACATCCGTCGTCTGGTGCGACTGCGACGGCGAGTCGGTCCGCGTGAACACGATGCGCGACTTCCAGAAGGAGCGGAACATGCGGCGCGATCCGCGGGTGACGCTGTTGTGCTTCGACCCTCGGCGCCCGCTCCGCTCCCTCGAGATCCGCGGCCACGTCGTGGACATGACGACCGATGGCGCCGAGGCGCACCTGGACGAACTCGCATCCGCGTACGTCGGTCGATCAGTCCGGTACTTCGGGGATGTCATCCCGGCGTGCTTCGCGGAGACCGAGTCGCCCGTCCTCTGCCGGATCCAGCCGACACACGTCGTCGCGCTCGACGCGACGGAGGGTCAGCGGTGATCGGCCCTGACGACGGCGTCCCGATCCCCGACTCGCACCGTGATCTGTTCACGCGACCCGTCTGCGGAGTGCTCACGACCCTCGCGCCCGACGGCCAGCCGCGGTCCTGCCTGGTGTGGGTCGACGAGGCCGCCGGCTGCGCCCGCTTCAACACGACGTTGCAGCGCGCGAAGGGTCGTGACCTCCGGCGCGACCCACGGGTCAGCCTCCTCGTCGTGGATCCCGAGGACACGTCGCGGTTCATCCAGGTCCGCGGCGACGCTGAGCTGACGACGGTCGGCGCGGAGGCGCATCTCGACGAGCTGACGCGTCGCTACACCACGCATCCGCGCTTCTATGGCTTCGTCTACCCGGACGACCAGCGACGGCGCGAGACGCGGGTGATCGGCCGCATCCGCGCCCGACGGATCACGCTCGACGCGATCCACCGCTGACCGACTCGCGGAACAGGATGGGCCGGTCGGCCGACGTCCTGGTGACCGACGGCCGATGTGCTGCCGGCCCGTCCGGTCGAGCCTCAGCGCATCGCCCACCCGTCGCAGGAGGGACTACCGATGACGACCGCGGCCCGCACCGATCGTGACGTCGCACTCGATGTCGTCCGCCCACGCCGTCGGTGGCACGGCGGCCGTGCGACCGCCGAGGGTCCATCGACGCTCGTGTGGATCGATTCCCGCGAAGCGACGATCGTGCGCGCGAGAGACGACCGGTTCCCGGTCGAGCACGTCGCATCGGATGTGCCCGCCCACCATCGCTCGACCGGGCACGTCCGTCACGATCCTGCGATCCGACATGGGGGTGGCCGGGACCAGCACGCCGACGAGCCGCGTCGCGCGGAGCACCTGGGCCAATTCCTCGCTGACGTCGCGCGACGTCTCGATGGCGAGCCGGATGTCGTCATCGTCGGCCCGGGAGAGGTCCGTGAGCATCTCGCGCGCCTCGTCCGGGGTCCGGCGGGCTTCGGATCTCCCGACGTGCTCGTGCATACCGAGCCCGCGTCTCGGATGACCGACCGTCAGCTGATCGCCTTGCTGCGCGAGCTCAACGGCCACACGCCACGCCGCGGTCGACGAGCCGGCAACGAGCCGCCTGCGTCATGGGAACCGGATGTCCAGCGATCGCGGAGGGTCTGGACGGACGACCGCCGTCGACGGCGGATCGCCGATGTGCTCGAGCCGGCCACGGACTGAGCGGGGCGTGCGGTTCGGGCCGTCCAGCCCGGAGCGCCGGGCCGAACGGACCTCATCCGTACCGGGGGCGAGCGGCAACGATGCGCCCGATGGCTTCGTTCCGTGACCGTCCCTCGTCGCTTGCCGCCCGTCGCCGGATGCCGTGGGCCGCTCCCGACCGAGCACGTGCCGAAGGAGGCGCGTGATGGGCGTCGAGGCCGTCATCCGCTTCTACGGGATCCTCGCGCTGGGCGCGAATGTGGCGCTCGTCGGCCTGGTCGCCGGCGTGGCGCTCGGACGGCGTGACCGGCTGGTGACCGCGATCGGGCCGTGGGCGACCGTGGCGGCCCTGATCGTGGCGGGCCTCGCGACGGCCGGCAGCCTCTACTTCTCGGAGGTCGCGCACTTCGAGCCCTGCCGCCTGTGCTGGTTCCAACGGATCGCGATGTATCCGCTGGTCCCGATCCTCGCCCTGGCCGTCGTGGTCGGCGACCGCGGGGTCTGGCGCTACGGGGTATCGCTGGCGTCTGTCGGTGCCGTCATCGCGCTGTACCACTACGCCGTCGAGTGGGTCCCGTCCCTGGGCACCGGTGCGTGCGACGCGCGGATGCCCTGCTCGGTCGTGTGGTTCCGCGAGTTCGGCTTCATCAGCCTGCCGTACCTCGCGCTGTCTGCGTTCCTGCTCATCGCCGGGCTGCTGTGGCTCGGCGCCCACGCTGCGGATCCGGTACATCCAGCCACGATCCAGGGAGAGCCGGCATGACCACGCGCTCATCAAGCCGCCGCGGGCGCCGCGTCGACCGCCATGCCGCGACGACGCCACGGACGAGCGCCCGGCGGTCCGCCTCATCGGCCCGCCTCGCGTGGCTCATCGCGCTGGGTGCTGCCGCGCTGATCGGGATCGCGGGCCTGGCGATCGTCACGACGTCCGGCTCGAACGACATCCAGGGCGGTGCCGCCGGGCCCACGAGCGCGTCGTCAGCCACGCTCGGGAACGCGCCGGCGCTGCCGGCGTTCCAGGCGACGGCCGATGACCCGGCCGTGGGCCGGGCGATGCCCGAAGTGCGTGGGACATCGTTCGACGGCTCGAGCGTCGCCATCGCGAACGACGGCCGCGCCAAGGTCCTCCTGTTCGTCGCCCATTGGTGCCCGCACTGCCAGCGCGAGGTCCCGGTCGTCCAGGCGTGGCTCGATGGTCGCGGGCTGGATCCGTCCGTCGACCTCATCTCCGTGGCGACGGCGATCGACCCCGCCCGCCCGAACTACCCGCCGGACGCGTGGCTGAAGCGCGAACAGTGGAGCGCGCCGGTGCTGGTCGACGGGGACGGGAGCGTCGCCGACGCGTACGGGCTCAGCGCGTTCCCGTACTGGGTCGCCGTCGACCGCGAGGGCAAGGTCGTCATGCGGGCGACCGGCGAGCTCGCTGCCGCGCAGCTCGACGCCCTCGTGGCAGCCGCCGCCCGCTGACGTCCGGCTCCATCGATCGCTGCGCGCCTGTGCCGGATGTCACCGGTGGTCCGGCCGGATGGCTCTGGGACGGCGGCGGTCGCCGCGGTCCAATGGGTGCATCGCCCGGATGGGACGCGGGTGCGCCCATGGACGCGAGGAGGTCGTGATGCGGAAGGTATTCATCGCCGGTGCGAGCGTGGCCGGCGCGGTGGTCGCGTACCGGGCCGTCGTCGAGCCATGGTGGCGGGGCTGGGGCGTCATCGACCGCCCGGCCGAGAGCATCTATCGAGGTGACGACATCATCACGGATCCCACGGCCCTCGAGACGCGGGCGATCGTGGTCGACGCACCACCGGACCGGATCTGGCCCTGGCTCGTCCAGATGGGCTACGGACGCGCGGGCTGGTACAGCTATGACGCGATCGACATGACCGGCGGCAGTGCCCGCGACATCGTGCCCGAGTTGCAACACCTGGCGGTCGGCGACATCGTGCCGACGCATCCCGGCGGCGGCTTCGAGGTGCGGATCCTGGAGCCGGATCACGCGCTCGTGCTGTATTCGGACACGTCGCTCGTCAAGCGCCAGGCCGAGGCCGCGAAGGCCGCTGGACACGAACCGCCCCCGGCGAACCTCCAGGCGACGAGCACGTTCCTCACGGCGTCGCAGCCGATGGACTTCGCCGCGAGTTGGGCGTTCATCCTCGAGCCGCTCGATGGGGAGCGCACACGCCTCGTCGAGCGGTTCCGGGTCCGCTTCGGCGCCGACGATCGGCCGTGGACGAAGGCGACGCTGCCGGTCGTCGGCTTCGGCGTGTTCCTCATGGTCCGGCGGCAGCTGCTGGGGCTGCGGGACCGGGTCGAGGGGATGGAACCCGCGCCGCAGGTCCCCACGGACGGACTGGTGATCCCGTCCCAGCGTGACCGGCCGAGCGATGGCGCGGCGGAGTCGTCGCCCGACCGGAACGGCACGCATGCGGACGATCCGGCCGACGGATCGGTGTCCGTCGCGACCGCCGTCTGACGGAGTGCACGCGATGTCCGGCGGGATCGATCGCCTCGATCCCGGATCGGTCCGCTCCGTGATGAGCGCCGATCCGATCGTCGTCTGGCCGGATACGCCACTCGGCGAGGTCGACGAGCTCCTCGAACGGTACGGGATCGGTGGGCTGCCCGTCGTCGACCCCATGGACTTCCCCATGGGCGTGGTGAGCCGGATCGACGTCCTGCGGATGAGCGAACGAGGCCCGAACGACGACGGGTGGCGCAGCCTCGACACTCGGCTCGCGATGACCGCGCCGCCGATCGTGATCGATGCCGAGGCGACCGTCCGCGATGCGGCGGAGCTGCTGGTCGAGCGGCGCGTCCACCGCCTGGTCGTGGTCGATCCGCGCTCGGGGGCCGTCGTCGGCGTCGTCACGGCGACCGACCTGCTGGCGGGGCTGGCGGCGGCCGACATCCCGAGCGTGGGGGCCGATCGTCCCGGGCGTTGAGGCTGTCCGGCTCGTGCCGGACGAGCCGCCCACGAGCACAGTGCGGATGAAAGGAGCATCCCATGCGAGTGCTCGTTGCGACCGATGGATCGGAGATGGCCGGCGTCGCCTGCGAACAGGCGATGGAGCTGACCGCGAAGACCGACGGCGTCCTCCGGATCGTCGCCGCCGTCCCACCCAGCGATGATCTCTTCGGCGGCCTCCCGGAACCGGCCGTCACGTACGTCTCGAGCGAATCGATCGAGGGCGCGATCGTCAGCCATCTGCGCGAGGTCCTGGAGGGGGAGCTCGAGCGCGCTCCTGACGGGCTGCGGATGAGCACGTGTCTCCTGCACGGCCGTCCCGCTCCGGCGATCCTAGGCGAGGCACAGCGATGGGGTGCGGACCTCATCGTCGTCGGCAGCCGG
The DNA here is from genome assembly GCA_963778025.1 of uncultured Chloroflexia bacterium. Lineage (GTDB taxonomy): Bacteria > Chloroflexota > Limnocylindria > Limnocylindrales > CSP1-4 > CAVZTA01. Next base: position 365,899 of record CAVZTA010000009.1, read on the forward strand.
GGCCATGAGCACGATCGTCGCGATGCTCATCGGATCGGTGTCGCAGGAGCTCCTCGACGCGTCTGACATCCCGGTGCTCGTGGCCCGACGACCGAACGTCCGTCGCGTGGTCGTCGGCGTCGACCCGACGGGATCGTCGGATGAGGCCGTCGCGCTCCTCCTCAGGCATCGCCTGTTCGGCGCGGCCTCTGTGAAGGTCGTCAGCGTGGTCGCTCCGGATTACCCGTGGTGGGCCGGGGTCTCCGCTGCGGAAGGCGCCGCTGCGACGGAGCTGTTCGAAGTCCATGACGCCGCCGAGATCGCGACGCGCAAGGCGGTCGACGCCACGGTGTCCGCCCTTCAGGGCCCCGGCGTCGAGGTGACCGGCGAGTGCCACGGTGGGATCGTGACCGACGAGCTCGAGCGGTCCATCGCGGCGTGGGACGCGGACATCGCTGTCGTCGGCTCACGCAGACGGCGTGCCATCAAGGCGCTGGTCCTTGGCAGTGTCGCGCGCAACATCCTGCACAAGGCCCCGAGCTCCGTGCTCGTGGTCCATCCCACGCGGCCCGCCGTCCCCCGGACGCCCAGGCCGGCCGTCGAGCCAGTGGCCCCGGAGGCCAAGGAGCATCTGATGAAGATCCTGCTCGCCTACAACGGCGATCCCAGCTCCGAGCGAGCGCTCGACACCGCCGCGAAGCTGGCCCAGGCATTCGACGGGACGATCGACGTCGTGAGCGTCATCCCGTTCCACGCCGGTCGTGCCCCTGGCGATCCGTGGGACGACCGCGAGGTCCACGACCTCGAGCTGCAGGACGCCGTCAAGCGGCTGGCCATGCTCGGGCTCACCTGCCGGACCATCGAGCCCGTCGGGGCGGTGGCACAGGAGATCGAGCGGGTCGCGGCCGAGGGTTCGTACGACCTCGTGGTCGTCGGCTCGCGCGGCCTCGGCACGCTCGATCGGCTCCTCCAGGGCAGCGTCAGCGAGCACGTCGCGACGCATGCCGGGACGACGGTCGTGGTGGCCCGCTGAGGGGATGGCCCAGGGCCCCGGTCGTCGCGGTGTGCGACGACCGGGGCCCGTTGTCGTCCAGCCCGGACGGTCAGGCGACCCGAAGCAGGAAGCGATAGGTGTGTCCGTCGCCGCCGACCTCCAGGACGGCGTGACCGCGGGCTTCAGCCCAGGCTGGCACCCCGTCCGCACAGGCAGCGTCGCTGGTGACGACCTCGAGCAGCTCGCCAGGCGTCATCCCGCGCATCGCCCTCGCGGTCTGCTCCAGGCATCTCGCGAGCGGATGTCCTCGGGCGTCGACACGACGTCGAGGCTCGTTCAGCAGCGTCGGCGGGGCCTCCTCGCCGACCTCGTCGATCAGGAGCCGCTCGCCTTGCTCATCGGCAAGCGGAAACGTCAGGGCAGTCATCCGTCCACCTCCGCGATCTCGGTGACGATGTCGCTAGCGGAGATGACACCGATGGGCGCCTCGTCCGCGTCCACGACGAACAGGCGATGGATCGCTCCGTCCGTCATCCGTCGGGCCGCCTCGGCGACGGGGTCATCGGCCCCGATGACGAGCGCCGGGCTGGTCATCACGTTCGCCACCGTCAGGCGATGCCAATCCCGCTCGCCGGCGCCCCGGGCCCGCAGCAGGACGAGGTCGGTCTGACTGATGACGCCTGTCAGCCGACCGTCATCGTCGACGACCGGGAGTGCGCTGACGCCGTACCCGCACAGCAGGTCGGCGGCGTCCTCGAGGGACGCTTGATGGAGGACCGTGACGGGATCCCGAGACATGAGGTCACGGACCAAGCGGTCGCCCCGGTGATCCGGGCGCCGCACCACAGGTCGACGGGGCGCGGCAGCGTCCACGAGCATCAGGGTGCCTCCATGGGCGAGCGATCCGGGCGGGGGCCGTCCGCCCTCGCGACGGCCGCGCCCTGGTCATGAACGACCGGTTCGATCGTCGGTGCGCGGCGCTCCGCGTGCCAGTGCCGACCGTCCCATCCGCACGGGACCGACCGGCACCGTCGGACGTGGGCGGTCGTCGGCAGCGCCTGTCAGTCTGCGGTCGGCACCTGCGCCGGCTCGGCCAGGGCGGCAGCGATCTCGCTCGCCCAGCGGCGGATCGCCGGCCAGTCGCGATAGTCACCGAAGGGCGCGCGGGTGACCTGCGCGATCGTGCGCTCGGCGACACCGAGGCGCGAGCGGTCGAGCCGACCCGCGAACGTCCGGTGGCCGCGTGGCAGGAGCTGCGCCATCAGGCGTTCGACGGCCCGCGGCTCCTCGTCCGGGCGCAGCGGATCGCCGACGGGTCCACTCGAGAACAGCCAGACCGGCCTGCGCCGGAGGGCTGCCTCGAAGCGCATCGCGAAGTCGTTCGCCTCCGGCAGCCATTCGCCGCCGTAGATGGCGCTGCCCAGGATCACCGCGTCGTACGGCTCGATGTCGTGGACATCCGCGGGCGCGAGGTCGTTCGCCTCGATGCCGGCGTCACGCAACGCGATCACGATCGCCGTCGCGATCCCCCGGGTCGCCTCGTGCTTGGAGGCGCTGACCACCAGGACCTTCATCGATGCGCCCTCCGCGTCCGTCGTCCCGCCCGTCTTGTGCGGCGGGTCGCCCTGTGGGCCACTCGATGGTCCACCAGGTCGTCCTCGACCCGGTAGGGCCAGCGGACCCATGGCACAGCCCGAGAGCGCGGCGAGGCCCGGGCCGGACGGCCCCTCGCAGGACGCTGGACGGCCCTGTCGGTCGCGCCTGCCCATGGGTTGCAATGGCGTCACGCGGTCGTCCGGACCGCACGAACAGGAGCACTCCGATGACGACCGTGCGTGATGTGATGACCCGGGACGTCATCACCTTCCTGCCCAAGATGCCGCTCCATGACGTCGCGTCGAAGCTGATCCGGGCGCGCATCAGCGGGGCACCGGTCGTGACAGCCGATGGCACCCTCGTGGGCGTCGTGTCCGAGGCGGACATCCTCGTGAAGGAGCAGGGCCGCGAGGCCATCTCGCATCGTCGCCTCGCCGGCGTGCGCGGCGAGTCGGCGGCCACGAAGGCGGCGCTCCTGAAGCTCGCAGCGACGGATGCGGGTGAAGCCATGACCACGCCCGCGATCACGATCGAGGGCCGCGCCACCATCGCCGAGGCCGCCCGGCTCATGACCCGACACCGCATCAACCGCCTGCCGGTCGTCGACAACGGCGAGCTGGTCGGCATCGTCACGCGCGCCGACCTGGTCCGGACGTTCGTCAAGACCGACGCCGAGCTCGTCGCGATCATCCGGGACGAGGTGCTGTGGCGCTCGATGTGGGTCGACCCGGTCGGATTCGACGTTCGCTGCGACGGTGGCCACGTCCGGATCCGCGGTCACGTCGACCGACGGTCGACGGCGGATCTCATCGCGTCCGTGACCGCGATGGTCCCCGGGGTCATCGACGTCCGATCGGACATCGCCTTCGAGCTCGACGACCACGCGCTCCGCGCGTCGGACACGGACCTGCTCTCGCCATACGTCATCCACTGAGCGACTCCCGGCACACCGAGGCGGGCTCCCGAAGGAGCCCGCCTCAGCGTCCCCACCCCAGGCTGGAAGCGTCAGGGGGCCGCGAGCCCGAGATCGGCCGACAGTTCCCGGCCCCGCTGCCATTCGGCGAGATGGTCACGGCGGAGACGCCGTTCCTCGTGGACCAGCAGCGCCCAGCGGCTGGGATCCTCGTCCTGGAGCGCGTCACACCGCCGGTACGCCGCCACGACGTCGCACACGAACGCCGAGTAGATGGCCAGCGGCGGTGCGCCGATGAGGTCCTGTTCGCGCGCGGTGTGCCCGTCGATCGCCCCGCGGATCCGCGCGAAGAACGCAGCCACGTTGTCGGCCGCCTCATCCCATCCCTGCGAATGGCCGCCGCGTCGCAGGAGCGGCGCCGGTGACGTGAACATGAGGATGGCGGTGTCGTCGACGACCGCGCCCGTGAGCTCGCCGCCGAACGTCAGGTAGTCGTTCGTGACGCCCAGCCGGTCGCCGAGTTCGATCGAGCCCCACGCGAACGGGCGGTACAGCGGAAAGGTCGAGCGCCGCGTCAGCTCCTCGAGATGACCCCGGCCTGCCGCGACCGTCCAGTACCGGACGAGCTCGGGATCGAAGTGCCGCAACGATGGCGAGGGGCGCAGGGCGACCAGGAGAAAGGCGGGTCCCGGCAGGTCGGGCAGATCGGGCTGCGCGAGGAAGCCCCAGGCCTCGAGCGAGCGGTACGCGCCCTCGATGGTGGGGATCGCTGGGTCGGCCGTCGCCGTGCCCGGGCGCATCAGCCCTGATCCGAGCGTCGCCTCGGACGCGATCGCGGTTCGTAGCTCGTCCATGGGCGGAACCTCCGTGCTCACCGTAGGCGGCAGGCCGGTCCGCCGACAGAGCCGAACGATCCCTGCGGCTGGGCCGCACGGCGGAGCGCGCACGACGCTCGGCCCGTCGACAGGGGCCATCCGGCACGGGACGGTCGCCACCGCTCGACCGCGTCGAAGGCGGGCCGCGGCTGGGTCAGCCGAGCCGCCGGGCGGCAAGGCGCAGGGCGTCCCGATGGTCCGGGTGCGCGATCCCGATGAGTGCCTCCGCGCGTTCGCGCAGGCTCCTGCCGAACAGCTCCGCGACGCCGTACTCGGTGACGATCGTCCGGACGTGTGCTCGGGTGGTCACGACACCGGCGCCTTCCGCGATCGTGGGCACGATGCGGCTCAGGCCCTTGCCCGCCGCGACGGATGGCAGCGCGATGATCGCCCGACCCTCCGGGGCCAGGGCGGCGCCGCGGATGAAGTCCATCTGCCCGCCCACGCCGCTGTACAGCCGCTGGCCGAGCGAGTCGGCGACCACCTGACCGGTCAGGTCGACTTCGAGCGCCGAGTTGATGGCGATCATCCGGCTGAACGACCGGATGACGTGGGTGTCGTTCGTGAAGTCGACCGAGCGCATCTCGACCATCGGGTTGTCGTCGACGAAGTCGTAGAGCCGCTTCGTGCCCATCAGGAACGCGGTGACGAGCTTGCCGCGGTTGCGCTCCTTGCGGGCGCCGGTGATCGCGCCGGCTTCGACGAGGTCCATGACCGAGTCGGTGAACATCTCGGTATGGATGCCCAGGTCGTGCTTCTCGCGCAGGAACAACGCCGTCGCCGCCGGGATCGCACCGATGCCCAGCTGGAGTGTGGCACCGTCGGGGACCAGGTCCGCCACGTACGCTCCGATCCGCCGCTCCACCTCGCCGATGGGGCCGACGGGTCGCTCGTAGGGCGGCACGTCGACCTCGATCGCGATGTCGATGTCGGACACGTGGATGAAGCTCTCGCCGAGGGTCCGCGGCATCGCCCGATTGAGCTGGACGATGACCGTCTTCGCATGCCGGATCGCGGCATGCATCGCCTCCACCGATGTGCCCAGCGAGCAGAAGCCGTGCGCGTCCGGTGGGGTGGCGTTCACGAACACGGCGTCGAGGGGCAATGCCCCGCTCTCGAACAGCCGTGGGACGTCGGACAGGAACATCGGGACGTAGTCGGCGCGCCCCTCGTTGACGGCCTGACGGGCGTTCGGTCCGATGAACAGCGCGCGGTGGCGGAAGTGGCCAGCCATCTCGGGCGCCAGGTGCGGCCCCGGTCCTTCGGTGTGCAGGTGCACGACCTCGACGTCCCGGAGGTCCGAGGCTCGTGCAACGAGTGCGTCAAGCAGCACGGACGGCGTCGCTGCGGCGCACTGGAGATAGACGCGCTCGCCGGAGCGGATGCCGGCAACGGCTTCCTCGGGGCTGGCGATCCTCATCGCGACAGGATGCGCGCTCGGATCACGCTGCACGTCGCGCGTCGGCCGACAGGTCGAGCGTGACGGCGTCGACACCGAAGTCATCGGACCTGGATCCGGGCCGGGATCCCCAGCCCGGTGAGGAGGCGGCGGATGGCGACGTTGTCGCTGAGCATCGTGGCCGAGAACCGGTCGATCCCGGCCTCGTGTGCCCAGGCCACGGACGCGTCCACCAACGCGCGACCGATGCCGCGTCCCTGCAGCTCGTCCGCGACCGCGAGCGCGATCTCGGCAGAGCCGTCACGCGCGGGCTCCAGGCAGACGTGCCCGACGATCCGCGAGGCCCCCTCCTGCTCCGTCACCGCCACGAATCCTTCGCGGTGATCGTGGTCGGTGCAGCAGAACAGGCGTGCCTGCGGGTGGCTGAGCCCGCGCGTGCAGGCGAAGAACCGGCGCCGACGGCTGTCGTCACTGAGCGCCTCGTAGAAGCGCTCGAGCTCCGCGGCGTCATCCGGCTCGATGGGCCGGATGCGGATCGCGGTCGGAGCGGTGATGACGCCGGTGTCCATGGCGCCACGCTACGAGGGCCGTCCGCTCGCCGCGAGTGACGTTCGGCCCATCCTGACCGGGCGGTCCGGCCTCACCGCGGACCCGCGTCGCGTTCCCGGGCCGCTCGGCCCGGTGAGTGGGGCCCACCGGCACTGGGATCGCGCGTGGCTCCCGAACACGCTGGGTCCGGCGATGGGTGGGGCCGCGAGGCTGCCCTGGGTCCGGGATGCCCGGCCACGCCCGTCGCGGGAGGTGGACGATGACTGTCAACGAGCATGATCGTCGGGGCGACGGTCGCGGTCGCCGGGATCGCCCTGGTCCTGCTCGGCGCCGGCGCCCTCGCGCTCCGCGAGTGGGGCATCGATCCCATCGAGCGAATCGCCGAGGCCGGGTGGCCGCTGTTCGTCGTCCTGCCCGGGCTCGCGCTCCTGGCCATGGCGGTCATCCCGGCGCCGCCGCGCGGCGTCGGGTTCGCGATCGCGGGATCCATCGTGACCTCGATCGGGCTCGTCCTGTGGTGGCAGGACCAGACGGGCCGTTACGAGACCTGGGCCTACGCCTGGGCGCTCATCGGCCCGGGTGCCGCGGGGCTCGGGATGTTCGTCTACGGCGCGTTGACGAGGACATCGGACCTCGTGCGCCTGGGGATCCGCCTGCTGGCCATCGCCGGCGTGCTGTTCCTCGGCGGCGCCTGGTTCTTCGAGACGCTGTTCGACACCGGTCAGGTGCCCTTCGACCTCGACGCCGACCTGTGGTGGCCGGTGGGCCTCATCGCGATCGGCGGTCTGGTCGTGATCGGTGCGCTGTTCCGGGGCGAAGGACCCCGGCACGGAAAGGAAGGTACGTCATGACCGCCGCCCCGCCCATCGTCGATCCCGTCCAGCGACGGCTCGTCCGGTCACGCCACGATCGGGTCCTCGCCGGTGTCTGCGGCGGGATCGCCGAGTACTACGGCAGTGACCCGACGATGATCCGCCTGGTGGCGGCAGTGCTCGGGATCCTGACCGGGATCTTCCCGCTGCTGCTGCTCTACATCCTCGCCGCGGTGATCATCCCGGACGACGGCTCCGCGGTCGTCGACCCCACAGCCGTGGGCGATCCCACGCTGGCCGTTCGGCCGGCGCGGACGGGTCGCGGTGCGCTGATCGTGGGCTCGGCGTTCCTGATCCTCGGCTTCGCCGCGTTCGTCGATCGCATCTGGGACATCGACTGGGATCTGTTCGGTCCCGTCGTGGTGATGGCCATCGGCGCCGCGTTCGTCCTGGGCGCCATGACCCGCTGGAGCGCCGAGCGATGAGGGTCACGATCGTCTACGCCTCGATCTACGGGAACACCCGGCAGCTCGCCACCGCCATGGCGGAGGCGCTGGTCGCCGACGATCACGACGTCCGGCTGCTGCCAGCCGGCTCGCCCGACCTTGCGACACTCGAGGGGACGGAGCTGCTGCTCGTGGGCGCCCCGACGCAGATCCACGGCTGGCAACTTCCGGTCCGCGACTTCCTCGACTCGATCTCGCGCGATGGACCGGCCGTCCCGGCCGCCGCGTTCGACACCCGGCTTCGCGGGCACACCTGGGCCACCGGGTCCGCGGCCATCCATATCGCGAAGAGCCTCAGGGCCGCCCGTTGTTCGCTCGTCGCTGAGCCGGCGAGCTTCATCGTCGAGGCCAAGGAAGGTCCGCTCGCCGAGGGCGAGGAAGCACGCGCCGTCGCGTGGGCCACCGATACTGGCACGCACCGTCGGTGCGCGCCGGGCGGTGGCCTGAGCGAACGCCATGTCTGTCGTCACCCCAAGCCACTCGAACGGAGGTTCGTCATGACCGCTCTCGCAACACCTCTCCCGGCGTCGATGTCCACGGGCACCATGCGTGCGACGGTGTTCCACGCGCCCGGCGACATCCGGGTCGAGGAGGTGCCGCGTCCGACCGCGGGACCCGGCGAGGCCGTGATCCGTATCACGACCACGACCATCTGCGGCACGGACGTCCACATCCTCAAGGGCGAGTACCCGGTCCGTCCGGGGCTGGTCATCGGCCACGAGCCGGTCGGCGTGATCGTCGAGCTCGGCGTAGGCGTCAGCGGCTACGAGCTCGGCCAGCGCGTCCTGGTCGGGGCCATCACGCCCTGCGGGCAGTGCTCGGCGTGCCTGTCGGGCCACACGAGCCAGTGCGGCCACGGGACGGGCTATGAGGCCCTCGGTGGGTGGCGCTTCGGCAACACCATCGACGGCGCGCAGGCCGAGTACCTGCTGGTCCCGTCGGCGCAGGCGAACCTCACGCCGATCCCTGACGACGTGACCGACGAGCAGGTCGTCCTGCTTGCCGACATCGCCTCGACCGGCTTCAGTGGTGCCGAGTCCGGCGGGGTCCGCATCGGCGATGCCGTCGTCGTGTTCGCGCAGGGTCCGATCGGCCTGTGCGCGACCGCTGGGGCGAAGCTGATGGGCGCCTCGATGGTCATCGGCGTCGACAGCGACCCGGTCCGCCTGGCGGTGAGCCGGCGCATGGGCGCCGACGTCGCGCTCGACTTCACCCAGGTCGACGTCATCGCCGAGGTGAAGCGTCTGACCGGCGGCGGCGCCGACGTGACCATCGAGGCCCTGGGCACCCAGGGCACCTTCGAGAACGCGCTGCGTTGCCTGCGGCCGGGCGGCACGCTCTCGAGCCTGGGCGTCTACTCGGGCAAGCTCCAGCTCCCCTACGACGCGTTCGCGGCCGGCCTCGGCGACCACCGCATCGTCACCACCCTCTGCCCGGGCGGCAAGGAGCGGATGCGGCGGCTGATCTCGACCGTCCAGAGCGGACGGTTCGACCCGTTGCCGCTGATCACCCATCGCTTCGCCCTGGCGGACATCGTCGAGGCGTACGAGCTGTTCAGCAACCGTCGCGACGGGGTGCTGAAGGTGGCCATCACACCCTAGCGTCCGGTCCGCTCGCGAAACGCCGGCCGGGTCACACCGGCCGGCGTATCCGCGCTCGGTGCGCCGGATCGCGACATGTCCCCCCACGGACATGACGATCCGGCGCACCGGCGCGTCGGGGTGTGCAGCGCTGCCCGCTGATCAGGTCGCCGTGGGACGCCCACGAGCCACGACGACCGGCACGCCGGCCTCGCGCACGACCTGGTCCGAGACGGACCCCAGGACCAGCCGGTCGACCCCGCGACGGCCATGCGAGCCGACCACGATCATGGAGACGGACTCCGCGGCCGCGGCCTCGAGCACGCTCTCGGCGGGCTCGCCTTCCCAGATGAGGAGGCGCACGGCGACGCCGGCGGCGGCGGCACGGTCCTGCAGCCCGCGCGCGCGCAGCTGGAGGGCGACCCGGGCCTGGTCCATCCGCTGGATGAAGTCACCCCGTGGACCGCGCAGCGAGCGCGGGTCGATGACGCTGACGACGAGCAGCGCGGCCTGGAGATCACGCGCCAGTCCGATCGCCTCGGTCTCCGCGACCAGGCTGGTCGGCGTGAGGTCGGTGGCCAGCAGGATCGTTCGACGCGGCGTCGCGCGCAGGGCCGGATCCCGGTCCGCGGATGGCGCGCTGGCGACGTCGGGCGCGTTCATGCCGTGGTCGACGGGATGACGCAGGTGAACGCGGGCGCACCCGCCGTCTGGAGCGCGGCGGCAGCCGCGGCGTCCTGGACGACGAGCGCGGTGACCATCCCGTACATCCCGTCCATCCCCTCGGCGTGCGGGAGGATGTGGCAGTGGAACGCCCAGGCGCCGGGCTCGTCGCAGCGGACGACGACGTCCCACCGCTCGCCCGGGTTCACGCCCAGCGTGTCGCACGTGAACTCGGCGCCGCCCAGCGGATAGCCGTCACGGGCCACGACGCGCATCGGCATCCCGTGGAGGTGCCACGGGTGGGTCATGATCCCCTCGTTCATGAACCGGATCACGATCGTCTCGCCGAGCTGCGCGACGATCGGCGCGGTCGCAGGGAAGCCGCGGCCGTTGATCGTGAAGCCGCCCAGCGTGTCGTTGCTGATCCAGACGATGTCCTGCGTCGCCCCGTACTGCTGCGCGTAGCGCTGGGCCGCGTCGCGCGGCTCCACGATGAACGCACCCAGCAGGCCACGCCCCACCTGGTCGGTCGCGTTGTGGTGCGAGTGGTACATGTGCGAGCCCGGCGTGCGCGCCGTGAACTCGTAGGTGAAGGAGGCACCCGGCTCGATCGGGTCCTGGGTGACGTGGGGCACGCCGTCCATGGCATTGGGCAACCGCTGCCCGTGGAAGTGGATGCCGGTCGACTCCTTCAGGTTGTTCCGGAAGATGGCCCGGACCTTGTCGCCCTCGGTGACGGTCACGCGCGGCCCGGGCCACGTCTTGTCGAACCCGAGGGCCGCGAGCGGATCCTTGAGCGCATCGATCCGGTGCTGGATCTCGTCGACGGTGAACTCGAACACCTTGGTGTCGCCGTCCATCCGGAAGTCCTTGGGCTGGTTGCCCATCGGCAACGTCGTGGCCTCACCGTCGAGGAAGCGCTTGACCACGGCCGCCGCATTGGCGTCGTGGTCGGCGACCGGCGTCGCACTGGGCGGCGCGCGACGCGCTAGGCGCGTGGGACCCATGGGCATCGCTCGGCGACGCGGACGGCGCTGGGGCAGCCGATCCGCTCGCGGCAGGCGCGGCGGACGGGCCATACGACCATGCCGGCGCGGCGACGGCCGGGGCGCACGCTGCAAGGCCGACCGCGGCGAGCCCGCCACCGGCCAGCGCGCCCACCCGCAGGAACCCGCGACGGCTCAGCTCCGGAGCATCGGCAACGGGCTGGGCGGGAGGCGTCGGGAGGGTGGGGTGGTCCATGACCGGTACCATCGCCCGGGCGGGCTGTCCGAGGGAAGTGACATCCGGCCCGTCCCGCGGGGGCCGCGGGGCCTGCGTCCCTGGGACGTCCGACCGGTACGCTCCGGACCGATGGACGCGCTGACGGCTCTTGACGAGGCGACCCGGGCGATCGCCAGCGTCCTGTCGACCGATGAGGTCCTCCATCTCATCGTGGAGCGCGTCCGCGCGCTGGTCGACGCGCAGTACGCCGCCTTGGGCATCGTCGACGCCCACGCGCGCATCGAGCGCTTCATCACGGTCGGCATCACGCCCGAGCAGCGCGCGCGTCTGGGCGATCCGCCGCTGGGCCACGGGCTGCTGGGCGTGATCATCCGCGATGGTCGGTCGTTGCGCATCCCGGACATCGGAGCGCATCCGGAGAGCTACGGGTTCCCGCCCGAGCATCCGCCGATGCACTCGCTGCTCGGCGTGCCCGTGCGGGTGAAGGGCGGCCGGATCGTGGGCAACCTGTACCTGACCGACAAGCGCACCGCGCCCGAGTTCAGCGAGGAGGACCAGGCGCTGGTCGAGATCTTCGCCCTCCATGCCGGCATCGCGATCGACAACGCCCGGTTGCACGCGCAGGTCCAGCGCCTGGTCGTCGACGCGGAACGCGAGCGCATCAGCCGCGACCTGCATGACGGGATCATCCAGCGCATCTACGGCGTGTCGCTGTCGCTGGAGGACGTGCCGGACCTCATGACGGAGGCACCCCAGGAGGCCGAGGCGCGGGTCGACCGCGCGATCGAAACGCTGCACGACACGATCCGTGACATCCGCAGCTTCATCGTGGAGCTGCGTCCGAGCCAGCTGGCCGATGGCGACCTGGCCGCGAGCGTCCACGCGCTGGCTCAGGAGTTGCGCTCGAATACCCTCCTCGCGATCGATGTCGCCGTGTCGCCGTCCCTTGCCGAGCCCGACGAACGTGCCCGGAACGAGCTCGTCCAGATGGTCCGCGAGGGGCTCAGCAACGTGGCGCGCCATGCCCATGCCTCACACGTGACGCTGCAGGTTGCGAGCGATGACGACGACGTCGTGGTCGCCATCGCCGACGACGGCGATGGGTTCGATCCGGCAGAACGCCCGGTCGATGGTCGACCCGGCGGCAACGGGATCAGCAACATGCGAAGCCGGGTCGCCGCACTCGGCGGCTCGCTCGATATCGACAGCACGCCCGGTCGTGGCGCCCGGATCACGATCCGCGTCCCGGCCAACGCTCAGGAGTCACTCCGATGACCGATACGCACGAATCACCTCCCGCCCGACCGCTCCGGCTCCTCGTCGTCGATGATCACGAGGTCGTCCGCCAGGGTCTTGTCGCCCTCCTCGACCGGCGCGACGGGTTCGAGGTCGTCGCTGAGGCCGGCACCGTGGCGGAGTCGGTCGAGCGTGCCCAGCGCTACCAGCCGGACATCGTCGTGATGGACATCCGGCTGCCCGATGGGTCGGGCATCGAGGCGTGTCGCGAGATCCGGGCCGAGCGCCCCGAGACGCGCGTGGTCATGCTCACCTCGTACCCCGACGAGGAGGCCGTGCTCTCGGCGATCGTCGCCGGCGCCTCCGGGTACCTCCTGAAGCAGATCCGCGCGCGAGACCTCGTCGCCGCGCTCGAGACGGTCGGTCGCGGCGGGTCGCTGCTCGATCCGGCGGTCACGGAGAAGGTGCTCGACCGCGTGCGTCGCATGGCGACGGGCGGGGCGAACGATGAGCTCGCCCAGCTCACCGCCCAGGAGCGGAAGATCCTGATGCTGGTCGCCGAGGGCAAGACGAACAAGGAGATCGCCGCCGAGGTCTTCCTGTCCGACAAGACGGTGAAGAACTACGTGAGCTCGATCCTCTCGAAGCTCAACCTCGAGCGTCGGGCGCAGGCAGCGGCGTTCGTGGCGAAGCACCAGAGCGGGTCGGGCGCCGGCTGACCATCGGCTGCGCCGGCCACGCCGGGCGGACCAGGCGAGTCGTCAGTTCCCGAACTTGAACGGGTAGACGACCCACGCGTCGGTGGTCGCCGCGTAGACGTCGGGGACCGCGTCCACCTGGGAGCGCTCCGGCTTGTAGTGGAGCACCGCGGTACGCGGGTCGCCGCCCGCCTGACGGACGCGCTCCGCGACGGCCACGATCGTCGTCCCGCTGTCCCACACCTCGTCGACGATGAGGACCCGCTGACCACGGAGCAACGGATCGGCGGGGAACTGGAAGAACGTGGGCGAGGGACCGGGCTGGCCGTGGTCGTCGTAGTACTCGACCGCGGCGACGAGGATGTTCCGGATGCCCAGGCGATAGGCCAGCATCCCGGCGGGCACCATCCCGCCCCGGGTGATCGCGAGCATCACGTCGACGTCGGTCGTCCGGATCCGCTCCGCGAGCCGGCGGACAAGGACCTCGAGGTCGCTCCAGCTCACGATGTCGCGCTCCGGGACGAGGGTCTCGGTCACGACGTCAGGGTACGCCCCGTCCTTTCGTCCTGTCGGCTCAAGCGAACGGTCACTCGACCCCGAGGTCCGCGCGCCGTTGCTCCGCGATCAGGCGGTCGACCACGCTGGCCGGCAGTCCGTCGACGACGTCGCTGAGCTCATCGATGAGCGTCTCGATCGCAGCGCGGGTCGCGCCGGCGACCGGGTCCTCGAGGACGCCCATCGCCGCTGGGCCGGCACGCCCGTCGAGAGACGGTGGGTAGATGGCGCGGATGGCGACATCCGCCAGCGCCGTCGAGATGAGCCGATACGCGTCGTCACCGTGGAGCCGGCGTGCGATGCGCCGTTCCAGGCCGGCCGCGGGCGCGAGTACGAGGGTCATGGCGCGACTCCTTGGGTCATCGCTCGGCGTAGAGCGTCACGAAGTCCATCGACGAAAGGACGCCCACCGCCCGACGAGACGCGTCCACGGCCACGACGCGATGGACCTTCTCGTCACGCATGAGGCGAGCGGCGTCGACGAGCCGCATCTCCAGGTCCACGGTGATCGCGGGCGACGACATGAGGTCGGCGACGCGTAGACCGGTGAACCGGCGCCGGATCGCGCTGTTGACGTCGCCCGTCCCGCGCAGGAGGTCGGTCTGGCTGATCACCCCGCGAAGGGTTCCGTCCTCGTCCACCACAGGCAGACCGCTGATGTCGTATCGCTCGAGGAGCCCCTCGGCATCCTCGATCCGTGCGTCCGGCCGGATGACCACGGGATCGATCGTCATGAAGTCGGCGACGAGATCGTCGCTCGTCTGCCGGTTGATGGTCTGCATCGCGGGACTCCCATGGACGGTCACCTTCCGGGGGAACGTATCCGGCAGGGACATCCGCGGAACGGACCGATCCGCCCGAATCGGAGTGCCGTTCGGCATCCCGGCGGTCCGGGCGACGAGCAGGCGAGTGCCTGTGTCGATCGGACGATGAGTGTGACCGATGCCGGCATGTACGCTCCCAGCCACTTCCCGACGGTGCGGCGAGCGAGAACGAGGGTCGATGACGTGGCCGACGGCCGGACGATCGTGTTCTTCCCGGAGGGCGCCTTCGGTCCCACCAACAACTGTGTGGGCATCGGCGACATCCTGCGGCGGCGCGGGCATCGGGTGATCTTCATCGTCGAGGAGTCGTTCGCCGGCAACCTCGAGGCGAAGGGGTTCGAGGAGCGGCTGATGCGGCTCGGGCCACCCCCCTCGGAGCCCGAGGTGCCCGGCCAGTTCTGGATCGACTTCATCCGCGACACCGCCCCGGTGTTCCGGACGTCGACCCTGGAGCAGATCACGGGGTTCATCGCGCCCACCTGGCAGGCCCTGATCGACGGCGCGAAGTACGTCGACCCGCGCTTGATCGAGATCATCGACGAGCTCCAGCCGGACACCATCGTCGAGGACAACGTCGTCGGGTTCCCGGCGCTGCCGGCGAGCGGCCGCCCGTGGGTCCGGATCACCTCGTGCAATCCCGCGGAGATCAGGGACCCGCTGGTCGCGCCGTTCTCGAGCGGCTATCCGGCCGGCGACCGGTCCGCCTGGCCGGAGTTCCGTGCGACGTACCGCACCGCTCACGCCGATATCTGGGCGGACTTCGACGCGTTCATGCGTGACCGCGGCGCGCCTGGCCTGGCGCATTCCGATCTGGGTCCCGAGTTCATCCACGAGTCGCCGTGGCTGAACCTGTACGTCTATCCCGCCGAAGCCGACTACCAGCGCGCGCGCCCGCTCGGGCCGACGTGGCATCGGCTCGATTCGTCGGTCCGGGCGACCGACGGCTCGTGGTCGCTGCCGGCGCATCTTGCCGACGGGCCCGGGAAGCTGATCTACCTGTCCCTGGGGTCCCTCGGCTCGGCCGATGTCGAGCTGATGCAGCGCCTGGTCGACATCCTGGGGCGCTCACCGCATCGGGTGATCGTGTCCAAGGGGCCCCTCGCGGATCAGATCCGGCTCCACGAGGACATGACGGGCGAGGCGTTCCTGCCCCAGCCGGCGATCCTGCCGCAGGTCGACCTCGTGATCACCCACGGCGGCAACAACACCGTCACGGAGTGCTTCCACAACGGCAAGCCGATGATCGTGCTGCCGCTGTTCTGGGACCAGGTCGACAACGCGCAGCGCGTGCACGAGACGGGGTTCGGGCAGCGCTTCGGGGCGTATTCGGTCGCCGAGGACGAGCTCCTCGGCGCCGTCGAGCGGCTCCTCGCCGACACGGCCCTCCACCAGCGGATGGCGACGATCGCCGCTCGCCTCCAGGCGAACCCCGGCACCGTGCGCGCGGCCGATCTCATCGAGCGCGTGGCGGTCACCGGCCAGCCGGTCCATCGCGAGGCCCTGCCGGCCTGAGCCATGGATCCGCTGCGGGCCATCGTCCTGATGGTGCTGCGTCCGGGATGACATCCCGTGACGGCGTGTCCTTCGAGGTCACGCCGTCGCTCCACGCGGCCGCTGGCCGCACGCTGGCCGCGTCAGTCACGCCGTCTGGCGCAGATCGGGATCGGCGAGCAGCCACCGTCCGTCCCGCCGGACGAGGTCCCAGACACCCTCGTAGCGGCGTGGCGCGGACGAATCGCGGCGGTACTCGACGATGGTCACCGCCACACGAGCCGTGGTGCCGGTGCGGGAGATCGTCGACAGCCGCGGCAGGTCGATCCGCGTCGTCGGGGCGAAGCGGCCGTCGATGTACTGACGTGGCGGATAGCGCTGACGCATCTCGGACGTCCACAGGGCGGCGGCCCGGTCGAAGTCGTGCCGCTCGATGGCGTCGTAGAAGGCACGGACGGCACCCGCCGGTGAGCTGGCTGTCACGGGCGCTGCCGTCGGTCGGGCCGTGGGGCGTGGCGTCGGGCGCGGGGTAGGACGAGGCGTCGCGACCGGCGTCGGCTTCGGGGTCGCGCGCGCGCTCGGTGATGGGCTGGGCGATGGCGTCGCGGTCGGCGATGGCGATGCCGTGGGGGTGGGTGACGCGGTGACCAGGCGCGACGGGCTCGGCGAGACGGGACCGATCGCCACGCCCGGGGTCGCCGTCGCGCCCAGGACACCGCCGCCGACATCGCCGTTGGCGAGCAGCGAGAAGACGGCGCTCCCGACCAGCAGCACGACGAGCCCCGCGAATGCGACGAAGGCGGGTACCGCACGCCGGCGAGCGGTGCGCCGGGAGGCCGGCAGCGGTGCCGGCGGGCGCGCCACCGGCCACGGCCGTGTCGCGGGAAGCCGCTCGGGGAGCTTCCGCGCTGCGACCGGATCGGCGAGGGGCGTGACATCGGTCGTGGGCGCCATGGCCCCGTCGCCCGGGTTGGGACGCGCGATCGCCCGCGCGACCGTGCCGCTGGCCGTCAGCGCCGCCCGCTCGTCTCGCTCGCCGACCTCGTCGACCGCCGCGACCCCCTCCGGGGCTTCGACCACGCTCCAGCGACCGCTCTGAGGCGCCTCGGCCGACTCCGCGGAAGTCATCGACGCCAGCAGGGCGGATCCGATCCCGCCTGCGACCTCGGCGGTCGGTGGTCCGACGCCCGCCACCTCCGCGGACAGGGATGTCCATCGCCGGCGCCAGACCTCGAGCGCATCGGCGAAGGCGCGTGCGCTCGGATAGCGATCCGCCGGATCCGCGGCGAGCGCACGCGCGACGATGGCATCGAGCCCGGGCGGCAGGTCCGCGACGATCGTGGACGGCGGCGGTGCCGTCTCCGAGAGCCGCGCGAGCGCAGTCGCGGCCGGCGTGTCACTCGACCAGGGCAGGCGACCCGTGAGCAGCTCGTAGAGGACGACGCCCAGCGAGAACAGGTCGCTCGACGCGGTCGCCTCCTCGCCACGCGTCTGCTCGGGGCTGAGGTACGGCACGGACCCGAGCACGAGGCCGGTCGCGGTCACGCGCGCCGTCGTGAGCGCGCGAGCGATGCCGAAGTCGACGACCCGGAGGCGGCCATCGCGCCCGAGCAGGAGATTGCCGGGCTTCACGTCCCGATGGACGATCCCGCGCCGGTGGGCGACGGCGAGACCCCGCGCCGCGGCGGCGACCAGCGACACGGCTTCGAACGGCGGCAGCCGCCCGTGCTCCGCGAGGACCTCGGCGAGCGACGCGCCGTCGACGAACTCCATGACGATGTAGCGCTCGTCGCCGTCGACGCCCGTGTCGTGGATGGGTGCGATGTTCGGATGGGCGAGGCTGGCCGCGTGCCGCGCCTCGGACTCGAAGCGCTCGACGAAGCGATCGTCCTCGGCGTACTGCGGGCGGAGCAGCTTGACGGCGACGGTCCGGCCGAGCCGCAGGTCGCGTGCCCGCCAGACCGTCGCCATGCCCCCGGACCCGACCGGCTCGAGCAACTCGTAGCGGTCGGCGATCCGGCGGCCGGACAGCGACATCCTGAGAGTCAACCCTCGATGAGGGAACGTCCGGGGCTCGCCGGACGGAGCGCGCGTCACGACCGCATCGCATCCCGGCGCCTGCGGCGTCGCGCCCATCGCGCCGTGGTGGAGCCCGCGACGCAACGGGGTACGATCGAGCGACATCCAGCGACCGACCTGTCAGCGCCGCGCGCAGGTGCCGCGCGCCCGAGGAGGATCCGTCCGTGACCGACACGCTCGACCGCGTGACGACGTACCAGCAGTTCATCGGCGGCGCATTCGTCGATGCGGCGTCCGGCGAGACCCTGGACATCGAGAACCCGGCCAACGGCCAGGTCATCGCCAAAGTGCCCGGAAGCTCCGCCGAGGACGTCGACCGCGCGGTGAACGCCGCCGAGCAGGCATTCGCGACCTGGAAGGACACGACGCCCCAGGACCGCAGCCTGATCCTGCTGAAGATCGCCGACTCGCTCGAGGCGGCGGCCGACGAGATCGGCCGGCTCGAGAGCCAGAACGCCGGCAAGCCCGTCGGCGCGGCGATCGACGAGATCTCGGTGTGCGTCGACCTGTTCCGGTTCTTCGCCGGCGCTGCGCGCGTCCCCGAGGGTCTCGCCGCGACGGAGTACCTCGCCGGCCATACGTCGTTCATCCGCCGCGACCCCATCGGCGTCGTGGCCAGCATCGCGCCCTGGAACTACCCGCTGTACATGGCCAGCTGGAAGCTGGGGCCCGCGCTCGCGAGCGGCAACACGGTCGTCCTCAAGCCCTCGATCCGTACGCCGCTGTCCGCCCTCCGCTTCGCACAGATCCTCGCCGAGCACCTGCCGCCGGGCGTCGTCAACGTCCTGTCAGGTTCGGGCTCGACCATCGGCGACCAGCTCGTGAGCCACCCCAAGGTGCGCATGGTCTCGATCACCGGCGACACGGTCACCGGGAAGCGCATCGCCACCCTTGCCGCGCAGACCGTGAAGCGCCTTCACCTCGAGCTGGGTGGCAAGGCGCCGGTCGTCATCTTCGACGACGCCGACCTCGACCTCGCCGCGGAGACGCTCAAGGCGGCCGGCTACTGGAACGCGGGCCAGGACTGCACCGCCGCGACACGCGTCATCGCCGGCCCGGGCGTCTACGACGACTTCGTCAGCAAGCTCTCGGACCAGGTGCGATCCATCACCTGGGGCGACCCGGCCGAAGCCGACGATATCGACATGGGCTCGCTCATCGCGAAGGCCCAGGTCGAGAAGGTCGCCGGCATGGTCGATCGCGCACGCGGTGGCGCGGAGGTCGTCGTCGGCGGCAACGCGCCCAGCCGCGCCGGCTACTACTACGAGCCCACGCTCATCGCGGGTCCCGACCAGAAGAGCGAGATCATCCAGGACGAGATCTTCGGGCCGGTCGTCACCGTCCAGCGCTTCAGCGACGAGGAGCAGGCGATCGCCTGGGCGAACGACACGCCGTACGGTCTCGCGTCGTCCGTGTTCACCAGCGACATCGGGCGGGCGATGCGCGTGGCCAAGGCGCTCGAGTTCGGTCATGTCTGGATCAACGAGCACTTCACGCTCACATCCGAGACGCCGCACGGCGGGGTCAAGCAGTCGGGCTGGGGCAAGGACGGCTCGAAGTACGCGCTCGAGGACTACACGTTCATCAAGCACGTGATGATCAACAGCGGGGCGTAGCGCGAACGGCATCGACTTCGCCGCCGTCCGCGGGGCCGTCGCCGGGCTCGACCTCGAGGACCTGTCCGGCCGCCGCTGGTTCGGCGCCAAGGGGTCGACCATCGAGCGGGCCGACCTCGCGCACGCGTTCACGCTCGGGAGCGGCGCGCTCGCGCTCGTCGACCTGACCGCGGGCGGCACCCGCGAGCGCTACGCCCTGGCGTTCGCGCCGGGCGAGCTCGGCCTCCGCGAGGCGACGGAGTCCGACGGCGTGTGGCGGGCGCTGGCGGCCGCGATCGCGACGGGGTCCACGATCGCCGCCCTGCCTCGCCCACGGCCGTCGGGTGCTCCCGCGGCGGCGGGTTCGGTCGAGGCCGGCCTGGTGTGCCGGCCGGCTCACGGGCTGGCGGCGCTCGTCCCCGAAGGGGCCGGCTGGGTCGCCGACGCCGAGGAGCGGCCGTTGGGGAACGACCAGTCCAACACCTCGGTCGTGCTCGGCGAGCGCCTGCTGCTGAAGGCGTACCGGCGGGTCCTCGACGGCCTGAACCCCGACCTCGAGCTCAACGCCGTCCTCTCGGAGGAGCTGGCGTTCCCGGGCGTGCCGCGCCTCGCGGGCTACGCGGAGGTCGTGACCCGCGACGGCGTCGCCACCCTCGCGATGCTCAGCGAGTACGTCGTGGGCGCCGCCGACGTCTACGAATCGCTGGCCGAGCAGCTGACCGGACTGGATCCTCGCGCCGGGCCGCGTGACGGTCGAGTTCGCGACCGAGCCCGTCGAGGACCTCGGGCACCTCACCGCCGCGCTGCATGCGGCGCTCGCACAGCCGCCCTCCGGCGTCCCGGATCTCGAGCCCCGGGAGGCGACGCGCGACGAGATCCGCGCCTGGGGCAGGGAAGCCCGCGGTCGGCTGCAGAGCGCCGTGGCGAACGTGGATGGCGAGGTCGCCGCGGAGCTCCGTCGCGAGGCGCCGGCGATCGCGGCCCGGTTCTCGGTGTTCGACGCGCTGCCGGTGATGCCTCGGCTGACGCGCATCCACGGCGACCTCCACCTCGGCCAGCTGATCCACGCCGAGGATGGCTATCGGATCGTCGACTTCGAGGGTGAGCCGACGCGCCCGATCGAGGAGCGCCGCCGGCTCGACTCGCCGCTCCGCGACGTCGCCTCGATGCTGCGCTCGGTGGACCACGTGGGCCGGAGCGCCCGGCGGCGGGCGGAACGACGGAACGGCGGACCGGTGGAGGAGCCGGGGCTGGATATCGATCGCTGGCTCGAACGAGGGCGGGAGCGGTTCCTCCACGGCTACCGGGAGCAGCTTCGAGAGCGGGGCATGCCGGCCGCGATCGATGAGGACCTGCTGCTCGCCTTCGAGTTCGCGAAGGAGTCGTACGAATTCACCTACGCGGCGCGCTTCCTGCCCGACTGGCTGTGGGCGCCACGCGAGGGCATGCGCTGGCTGGTCGAGCGCTTCGGGAGCGGCACTTGACGCGTCGGCCGCAGACCCGGCGCCGGGAAGCCCCCGCACGCACCGAGCACGGTGAGCTTCACACCGGGACGAGCTCGGTGCGCAGCTCGTGGCTGCCGTCCTCGAGCGGCCACTCGTAGTACAGGCGGTAGTCGCCGCCGGGCAACGGGACGACGTCCAGGCCGCGCGACCGACACCGGCCATCGCCCGTCATCGAGCCGGACGATGGCCGGCCGCTCCATCGAATCGGCCTCGAAGCGGGTCTGGTCCAGGACGGCGACCGTCTCGAAGCGCTCGCCGTCCGGCGACCGCGCCACGATCGTGTGCCCGCGCCCACGATGCCCGGTCCGCAGCCGATACGCGATCACGAAGCCGCCATCAGGATCGATCGCGGCGGAGGGCGCCCCTGCCCAGTAGCCTTCGCCGGCGCCGGGCGCCGGCACGCACACGACCGGCGAGCTCGTGCCGGGAAGCGGGAAGTCGACCATCGTCGCCGACGTTACGCGTCGTCGGTCCTCGCCCGGATATCAGGCAGGGCGTCCATCGTTGCGAGGTCGAACGGGGAGCGGAATACCCAGATCGAGTGCCGGAAGCCGACGTCCGCGTACGTGCGCAGGGACGCCGCGACCTCGTTCACGGATCCCACGACCTCGGGCCGGTCCTCGCCGGTGAGCGGTCGATGGACCGCGCGGTAGCCGTCCCAGACGTCGAGCGCCTCGTCTCGCGTCGGGCGGATGACCACGTTGTGGAACACCGTCCGCTCGATCGACTCGGGGTCGCGCCCGACGTCCTCACAGCACACCCGCAGGCGAGCGTCGTGGGCGGCGAGCTGCTCCGGCGTGCCTCGGGTGTTCCACAGGTCCGCGTAGCGGGCGACGAGCGGCAGCGTCTTCGTGGGACCGGCGCCGCCGATGATCAAGGGCAGATGCGGTTGGATCGGGCGGGGCTCGCACAGCGCGTCGTGCATCGCGTACCAGCGTCCTGCGTGGGTCACGCGCTCCCCGTCGAGCAGACGCCGGATCAGCGGGACGGCCTCGGAGAGGCGATCCAGCCGCTCGCCGAACCCACTGCCGAAGTCGATCCCGAAGGCTTCGTGCTCGCGCTCGAACCAGCCGCCGCCGAGTCCCAGGATCGTGCGTCCGCCGCTGATGTGGTCGACGGTCGTGGCGAGCTTCGCGGTCAGCCCCGGGTTCCGGAAGGTGTTCGCGGCGACCAGCAGGCCGATCCGGGCGCGCGTCGTGATCGTGGCCAGCGCGGCGAGCAGCGCCCAGCCCTCGAGCTTGCCGTCGGTCCAGTCGCCCTCGTCGCACAGCAGGTGGTCGTCCACCCAGATCGTGTCGAACCCGACGGCCTCGGCGTGGACCACGGCATCGCGCAGCTGGGGCCAGGTCGTCCGCTGCACCCAGAACGCCGCGCCGAACCGCATCCGCACCTCCGCGCGACCTATCGTACGGACGTGCCGAGCGCCGCCGTGGACCAGCCCACCGACCGCGCCGCGGAGGCCCGGATCGATCCCGCGATGCGCGACGCCGTCCTCGCTGGTTCGACGCCACGGCCGCGATCTCGCGTTCCGGAGGACCCGCGACCCATATGCGGTCCTCGTGTCCGAGCTGATGGCGCAACAGACGCAGATCGGGCGGGCGAGCGACGCCTGGGTCGCGTGGATGGCTCGTTTCCCGACGGTCCGCGCGCTCGCTGACGCCTCGCCGGCGGACGTCCTGCGCCAGTGGCAGGGCCTCGGCTACAACCGGCGCGCCCTGAACCTGCATCGAGCCGCCAAGGCGATCGTCGCGGACCACGGCGGCGTGGTCCCGGACACGGTCGAGGTGCTCCAGACGCTGCCGGGCATCGGTCCGTACACGGCGCGCGCCGTCGCCGCGATCGCCTTCGGACGACGGGAGGGTGCGGTCGACACGAACGTGCGCCGCGTCCTCGGACGTTCCGTGGCGGGCGACCCGGAGCGGCTCGACGCCGCGGAGCTGCAGGCCATCGCCGACGACGCGGTCCCGCCCGACCGGCCAGGTGCGTGGACGCACGCCCTGATGGACATCGGTGCGACGTGCTGTCGACCGGCCCGATCCGCGATGCGACGACTGCCCGGTGCGCCCGTGGTGCCGGTTCGCCGCCATCGCCGCCCGCGCGTCGAGCCAGGGCGGCGCCGGGAACCGCGACCGAGCCGCGCTTCACCTCGACCACGCGCTGGCTCCGTGGCCGCATCGTCGACCGCCTCCGCGAGGCCGACGGCTGGGCCACGTTCGACGACACGATCGGGAACCACGACCTCGCTGCGGTCGCCCGGGCGCTCGATGGACTTGCCCGAGACGGGCTCATCGAGCTGGATCCTCAGGCCGCTTCCGGGAGGCGCGCCCGCCTGCCGATCGTTTGATCGATCACGCTCATCTGCTCCTGGCCGACCGGGCATGGCATGTGGCTCGGATCTGGCGCGGGACCGGGGTGGTGATCCGGCACGTCCAGGCTGCGCTCCGCACCCTCGTGCGAGCCCGGGTGAGCGACAGGATCGCTCGCGTCCGCGCTCGCCGCGTGTGTCAGGCTCCCCACAACGGCCCCGCGGTCGGCGTGATCCGCTCGGTCACCTGGGACGCGGAGCAGCAGGATCGCTCGTGGGGTCGGGAGGGCCGGCGAGGTCGACCCCCAGACCCAGGAGCGCGCTCCCCGACACGAACCACCCGCGGTAGCAACAGGATCGCTGGCGCCCCGGCTCGCCCGGCACGTCACGCTGCCCCGCAGACCCCAAGGGGGTGCGTGACCCGCTCGGTCATCGGGGAGGTGAGCAGCAAGATCGCTAGCCGGGTTGCGCGTGGCGAGTCGCGGGTCGGCCATCCGACACGAGGAAGGGGCTTGACAACCGCGCGCTCCCGTCGCGTAATTCGGTCGACCGACCGACATCGGTCGGACGACCGAAACGGAGGCTACGGAACGATGGCCTACGAGATCGAGGGCAGGCTGCTCGAGGTCTGCACCTGCAACGTCCTGTGCCCGTGCTGGGTCGGCGAGGACCCCGACTACAAGACCTGCGACACGACGATCGCCTGGGGGATCGAGAAGGGCACGATCGAGGGCGTCAACGTCGATGGCCTGACGATGGCCGTCTCGGCGCACATCCCCAAGAACATCCTCGAACCGAAGTCCTGGAAGGCCGTCGTGCTGGTCGATGACCGCGCGACCGACGAGCAACAGGGCGAGTTGCTGAAGCTGTTCACGGGTCAGCTCGGCGGCCCGATCGCGGATCTGGCAGGGCTCATCGGGGAGGTCGTCGGGGTCGAGCGGGCGCCGATCACCTTCAGCGTCGAGGGTGGCAAGGGCCGGCTGACCATCGGCTCGATCGTCGACGCCGAGATGGCGCCCTTTGTCGGCGCGACGGGCGAGCCCACCACCCTCTCAGGAACGGTCTTCAGCACGATCCCGGGATCCCCGGTGTACGCAGCCAAGGCGAGCAACTACACCCGCGACGGGAGCGCACACGGCATCCCGAGCGTGAAGGAGCTGAAGGACCACAACGCCCTTCAGGGCCACTTCCGCTTCGCGGCCTAGAGCGCATCGGCGCGCGAGAGGGACCAGGCGATGTTCACGTACCAGCACGTCGCCGTCCCGCGGCGGGACCGGGCGATCCTCATCGGGTCGCTCGGGCTGCTCGCGGCGATCGCGGCACTCGCGATCGCGTTGTGGCAGAGCTCGGCGTACGGCCGCTACCTGCATCACACGGGTGGCGGCGACGCGCCGCTCGCGGTCGAGGTGTCGCTGTTCGGCCTCGGCTGGGTGCTGATGATCGTCGCGATGATGCTGCCGACGTCGATCCCGCTCGTGGTGACCTTCGCGGCCCTCGTCCGCCGGCGGCCGCATCCGACCCGGCTCGTCACGGCGGTCGTCCTCGGCTACCTCGTGATGTGGTCCGCCTTCGGCGTCCTCGCGTACGTGGGCGACCGGGGCATCCACGCCGCGGTGGACGCGCTCCCGTGGCTGGCCCAGCACCCGCAGCTCATCGCGGGCGCGACCCTCGCCATCGCCGGGCTGTGGCAGTTCAGCGCGCTCAAGTACCGCTGCCTCGACGAGTGCCGCTCGCCGCTGGGCTTCGTGATGAACCGCTGGCGTGGCGTCAGCCCGTCGAGCGAAGCCTTCCGGCTCGGTGTCGCCCATGGCCTGTTCTGCATCGGCTGCTGCTGGTCGATGATGCTCGTCATGTTCGGGCTCGGCCTCGGCAGCCTCGCCTGGATGCTCGCGCTGGGCGCGGTCATGGCGGTCGAGAAGAACGCCCCGTGGGGACGCCGCATCAGCCGGCCACTCGGCTTCCTGCTCATCCTCGCGGCCGTGGCCGCCGTCGCCGGGTGAGGCCGCGACCCTATGCTCCGGGCATGCGCGATGCGGCCGCGACGGACGATCTCACCCGGGCCGAGCGGCGCGACCGCGCGACCAGCGACACCCGGACATCGATCGTCGACGCCGCTCGCGCGTGCCTGCTCGCCGATGGGTACGCCGCCCTGTCGACCCGCCGCGTCGCCGACATGGCGGGCGTCCCGCTCAGCCAGATCCACTACCACTTCGGCTCGAAACGGCAGCTCATCCTGGCGGTCCTCGACGCCGAGAATGCGCGGCTCCTCGAGCGCCAGCGCGACATGTACGACGCGCCGGAGCCGCTGTGGGTCCGCTGGGAGCTCGCGTGCGACTTCCTCGACACCGATCTCGCGTCGGGCTACGTCCGGATCCTCCAGGAGATGATCGCGGCGGGCTGGTCCGATCCCGATGTCGCGGCGTCCGTCCGCGGGATGATGAGCGGCTGGTTCGTGCTCCTGAGCGACGTCGCGCGTCGTGAGCAGGAGCGGGGGACGAACCTCGGACCGTTCACGCCCGAGGAGGTGGGCGCTCTGATGGGCACGCCGTTCCTGGGCGGCGAGGAGCTGCTCCTGCTGGGCGTCGACGAGACGATGCTGCCCATCCGGTCCGCACTCCGGAAGGTCGGCAAGCTGCTTCGGTCCCTCGACGCGCGACCGACTGACGGCTCGAACGATGGTGCCGACCACCAGGGCTGACGCCCGGATGGCGTCGCGCGCTCCGGCACGCGAGCAGACGCGCGCCCGCTACCCGGACGCGACCGGCTTCATCGAGCGCGACGGCGTCCGGGTCGCCTGGGAGCGCTACGGGTCGGGCGACCCGGCGATCCTGCTCATGCCCACCTGGTCGATCGTCCACTCGCGTCACTGGAAGCTGCAGATCCCGTTCCTCGCACGGCGCCACACGGTCGTGACCTTCGATGGCCGGGGCAGTGGCCGCTCCGATCGCCCGATCGATCCGGCGCGCTACAGCGACGCCGAGTTCGCCGCCGACGGGGTCGCCGTCCTCGACGCGGCCGGCGTGGAGCGCGCCGCCGTCGCCGGCATGTCGATGGGCGCGGGCTACGGCCTTCGCCTCGCCGCGGACCACCCGGACCGCGCCCTCGGCCTGATCCTCATCGGCCCGACGCTGGATCTCGAAGCGACCGCCCAGCGGGACGATGACCCGTTCTGGCTGCCGCCCACCGCGGATGAGGGCTGGGCGACCTACAACGCCGACTACTGGCGCCGTGATTGGCCGGGCTTCGTCGCGTTCTTCATGAGCCAGGTCGTCCACGAGCCGCACTCGACGAAGGTCGTGGAGGACATGGTCGGCTGGGCGCTCGAGACCGACCCCGAGACGATGGTCACCATCGAGCGCGCGCCGTACCTGCGCGACCCGACCTCACGGGTGTTGCTCGAGCGCATCCGCTGCGCGAGCCTCGTGATCTCCGGGACCGACGACCACGTCCAGCGGCACGAGGGTGCCCGCGAGATCGCCCGGCTGCTGGGGGCGCCGTTCGTCGAGCTCCAGGGCTCGGGGCACGCCCCGCAGGCCCGCGAACCGGTCCGGGTGAACCTCGCCGATCCGGACCTTCCTCGCCACACTGCCGGGAGACGCGCGATGACGATCGCCCCGTCCAAGCCGCGACGCACCGACGACGCCGGCCGGGCACGCCTGCCCGATGCCACGGGCGTCGCGAGATCCAGCGACGGCGTCGGCATCGCGTGGGAGGCCTTCGGCTCCGGCGACCCGACGATCGTCCTGCTGCCGTCGACGCCGATCATCCACTCGCGCCAGTGGAAGGCGCAGGTGCCGTACCTCAGCCGCTCGTGGCGGGTGATCACGTACGACGGCCGCGGCAACGGGCTGTCCGAGCGGCCGACCGATCCCGACGCGTTCCGGAGCGAGCGGATCGTCGACGATCTCAGCGCCGTGCTCGACGACACCGGGACGGACGCAGCCGTCCTCGTCGGGCTGTGCGGCGACGGCGTGTGGCACTCGATCCTGTTCGCCGGCACCGCACCCTGAGCGCGTCCTCGGGATCGTCGCGTTCGCCGTCGGCGTGCCGCTGCTGTCGCCGCCGCACCCGTGGCGCGTCCGGTACTCGACGACCGACGAGCTGCCGACCGACGAAGGCTGGGCGAAGCTCAACACCCACTACTGGCGGCGCGACTACCCGGGTTTCGTGTCGTTCTTCTTCGATCAGCTCCTGCCCGAGCCGCACTCCACGAAGCAGTACGAGGACACCGTCGCCTGGGCGCTCGACGGCTCCCTCGAGTCGATGCTCGGCGACATGCACGCGGCGAGCGACCTGTCGCTCGACCGGGTGGTCAAGGCATGCCAGGCCGTCCGCTGTCCGATGCTGCTCGTCCACGGCACCGAGGACCGTTGCCAGCCGCCGGCTCGCGCGGAACGCCTCGCCGAGCTCACCGGAGCGCCGCTCGTGATCATCGAGGGCGCCGGCCACCTCATCCCCGCGCGCGAGCCCGTCAAGGCCAACCTGCTCATCGCCGAGTTCGTGCGCGGCCTGGCCGGGAGGTCGAGATGACGCTGACCGAACCGCGCAGCCACACCTGGACGCGCGCGCTCCAGCGGCCGCGCCGGGCGCTGTACATCTCGTCGCCCATCGGTCTCGGCCACGCCATGCGCGACGCGGCCATCGCCGACGAGCTCCGGAAGCTGCATCCCGATCTCGAGATCGACTGGCTGGCCCAGCATCCCGTGACCGCGGTCCTCGAGGCACGCGGTGAGCGGATCCATCCGCTGAGCGCCGAGCTCGCCAGCGAGTCGGCGCACATCGCGGCGGAGTCGAGCGGCCATGAGCTGGACGCGTTCGGGGCCATCCGGCGGATGGACGAGATCCTCGTGGCGAACTTCATGGTCTTCCACGACGCGGTGACCGAGGGCGAGTACGACCTCGTGATCGGCGACGAGGCGTGGGACGTCGACCACTTCCTCCACGAGAACCCGGAGCTCAAGCGCACGGCGTTCGTCTGGTTCACGGACTTCGTGGGCTGGCTCCCGATGCCCGAGGGCGGCGAACGGGAAGCCTTCCTCACCGCCGACTACAACGCCGAGATGATCGAGCACGTGGAGCGCTTCCCGCGCATCCGTGACCGCGCGATCTTCGTGGGCGATCCCGACGACATCGTGCCCGACGACTTCGGGCCGGGCCTGCCGGCGATCCGCGACTGGACCGAGCGCCACTACGCGTTCGCCGGGTACGTCACGGGCTTCGACCCGGCGCCCTTGCTGGAGCGCCGCGAGGAGATCCGCCGCGAGCTCGGGTTCCACGACGACGAGCGGGTGGTCATCGTCACCGTCGGCGGCAGCGGGGTGGGGGAGGCGCTCCTGCGCAAGGTCGTCGCGGCGTATCCGGCGGCGCGCCGGGCCATCCCGGGGCTGCGGATGATCGCGGTCGCGGGTCCGCGGATCTCGCCCGAGGCCATCGACGCGCCCGACGGGGTCGAGGTGCGGGCGTTCGTGCCCGACCTCTATCGCCACCTGCTCGCGAGCGACCTCGCGGTGGTCCAGGGCGGGCCTCACCACGACCATGGAGCTGACCGCCGCACGACGGCCGTTCCTGTACTTCCCGCTCGCGCACCATTTCGAGCAGCGGCGACACGTGCGCCACCGGCTGGAGCGCTACGGGGCGGGCCGGCGGATGGAGTACGAGGCGGTGGATCCCGACGCGATCGCGCTCGCCATGGCCGAGACACTCGACGCGCCGGTCGAGTACCGGCCGGTGGACGGCGACGGCGCGCGCCGGGCGGCGGAGCTGATCGCGCCCCTCATCTGATCCGTCGGGAGGTGACCTGCCGCGCTGCTGACGCGTCGCGGGTAGTCTCTGCTCACGATGACCGCGCCCCTGTTCACGGCGACGCCCCTCCCCGCGGACGACCCGTCGCTGGGCACGCTCAGCCTGGACGAGCTGGGCGAGCGATGGCGCCAGAGCGCCGCCAGGGGCGCCATCTCGGCGGAGACGATGACCGGCACCGACCGTCGGGCGCAGGCGCAGGGCGTCCCGGGGCTCGAGCTGATGGAGCACGCCGGGACCGCCGTCGCCGCGGTGGCCCGGGCCCTCATCGAGCGCACCGAGCGCACCGACAGGGGGCCGGTGCTCATCCTCGCCGGACCCGGCAACAACGGCGGTGACGGCTTCGTCGCGGCACGGCGGCTCGCCGAGTGGGGCGTGCCCGTGATCGCCGTCCTCGTCGCCACCGAGACGCGTCCCCGGACCACCGACGCGACGCGGAACTGGCGGAAGCTCGACGGCCTCGAGGGGGTCACGCGGCTGCATGCGCCCGTCGCGCGCGATGTCGCCATCCTGGGCCAGGGCATCGAGAAGGCGTCGCTCGTCATCGACGCCCTGCTCGGGACGGGGGTCCGCGGACAGCTCCGTGACCCGATCCGGAGCGGCGTCGAGGTGATCAGGCGCGCCCGGGAGCACGGCGTGCCGGTCCTGGCCGTCGACACGCCCACGGCCGTCGACCTCACCTCGGGCGACCCGTCCGATCCGGTCGTCCGGGCCGACGTCACCGTGACCTTCCACCGGCCGAAGACCGGACTGCAGACCCGGCTCGGCAAGGCGCTCGCGGGCAAGGTCTTCGTCGCCCCGATCGGCATCCCCACGGCCGCCGACCGTGCCTGACGAGGCTCCTGCGCCGCTCCCGCCCGCGCCGGGCGCCGAGGAGCGTCAGCCCGGCTGGCCCCAGGTCCTGACGATCGCGGTCGTCATCGTGGCCATCGTCCTCGCGATCGCCGCGCTCTCGAACCTCGTCCCGGGCATCGGCGGCGCGTTCGCGAACTTCCCGGTCCTCATCGCGGTCCTCATCGTCGGGACCGTGCTCGTCGTGTGGCGCATCCTCCGCGCCCCGTCCGCCCCCCGCTGAACGGGCCCGATCGACCCATGGCCGCTGACGCGCCGACCCGTCGTGCGGCCGAGCTTCGTGCGTTGCAGGACGGCCCGTGGGACGTCGTCATCGTGGGCGGCGGGATCGTCGGCGTGGGGGCGCTCCTCGACGCCACCAGCCGCGGGCTTCGGGCGGCCCTCGTGGAGCAGGACGACATCGCGAGCGGGACCTCGTCGCGCTCGTCGCGGCTGATCCACGGCGGCCTGCGCTACCTCGAGCAGTACCAGTTCGGGGTGGTCGTCGAATCGCTCGCCGAGCGGGCACGGCTGCTCCGGCTGGCGCCCCACCTGGTCAGGCTCCAGGAGTTCCTGTTCCCGCTCCACGGCCTGCCCGTCGTGACGCGCGCGTTCTACGGCTCGGGCATGCTGCTCTACGACCTGCTGGGCTCGGCGCGGTCGGGCGGGCTGCATCGTCACCTGGGCACGAAGGCCACGCTCGAGTACGCGCCGGCGTTGCATCGCGAGGGGCTGCGCGGCGGCCTCGTGTACCACGACGCGATGGAGGACGACGCCCGGGTCACGCTCGCGGTCCTGCGCACCGCGCTCGATGGCGGCGCGACCGCCGTCACGCGCGTGCGGGCGACCGGGCCGCTCCATGACGGCCGGACGATCGCCGGGATCCGCGCCCGGGACGCGATCACGGGTGCGGAGCTGGACATCCGGGCGCCGCGCGTGCTGGACGCGACCGGCGTCTGGGCGTCGCGGCCCGATCGACCGTTCGGCGCAGGCTCGTTCACCGTGGTGCCGTCGCGCGGCAGCCACATCCTCGTCCCGCGTGAGCGGCTGCCGGTCCGTGGCGGGATCACGCTCCGCGTCCCGGGCAAGGTCGTGTTCATGGTCCCGTGGCCGCGTCACTGGATCATCGGGACGACGGACGCGCCGTATCGGGGCTCGGTCGACCACCCGTCGGCCAGCGGCGAAGAGGTCGATTCGATCATCGACACGGTGAACCGGGCGATGGACGTGGACCTGTCGCGGGACGACGTCGTGGGCACGTACGCGGGCCTCCGTCCGCTGGTCGCGCCCGCGGACACGGGGTCGACCGTCGAGATCAGCCGGCATCACCGGGTCGCGCGCGACCCGGACGGTCTCGTCCGCGTCAGCGGCGGCAAGTACACGACCTACCGGGTGATGGCGCGTGATGCGATCGATGCGCTCCTGGGCGGCGAGGCGAAACGTCGACCGAGCGCGACCGCGGACCTGCCGCTGCACGGGTCGCTGACGCTCCCGGAGATCCCCACGGTCGCCGCCGGGCTGGCCCGGGAACACGGCCTGTCCGACGAGCTCGCGACGAGCCTCGTCGACCGGCACGGGACCGATGCTCCGGCGTTGGCTGCCGCCGGTGCGGCCGCCGATCTCCTCCGGCCGATCGCCCAGGGGTTCCCGATCCTCGAGGCCGAGATCGCCTGGGCCGCCGACCACGAGCTGGCGCTCGGCCTCGACGACGTCCTCGCCCGGCGGACCCGGCTGGTGCACGAGCTGCGTGACCGCGGCACGTCGATCGCGCCACGGGTGGCCGCGATCCTCGGGGAGCGGCTGGACTGGGACGAGGGTCGCCGGGCGGCCGAGGTCGCGACGTTCCGCG
The DNA here is from genome assembly GCA_963778025.1 of uncultured Chloroflexia bacterium. GTDB lineage: Bacteria > Chloroflexota > Limnocylindria > Limnocylindrales > CSP1-4 > CAVZTA01. Next base: position 397,756 of record CAVZTA010000009.1, read on the forward strand.
CGAACGCCGCGCGCGAGTTCGGGCTGCCGGCCGCGTCGCCCAGCGAGACCGCGGGCACGGTGCGGGTGGTGGATCCGACCGGCGTCGGCGGCACCGAGCCCGCCTGAGCGTCGCCCCGGGTGGCTGCCGATCTCGTCCTCGCGCTCGACCAGGGCACGACATCGTCGCGCGCGATCGCCTTCGACCGAAGCGGTGCACCGGTCGCGACCGCCCAGGAGGAGTTCCCGCAGGGCTACCCGGCGCCGGGCCACGTCACGCACGACCCCGAGGACATCTGGTCGAGCCAGCTGCGGGTCGCTCGGGAGGTGATCTCGGCGGTCGGCGGGGCCGAGCGGATCGCGGCCATCGGCCTGACGAACCAGCGCGAGACCACCGTGGTCTGGGAACGCTCGACCGGCCGGCCCGTCGCTCCGGCGATCGTGTGGCAGAGCCGGATCACCGCCCCGTTCTGCGAGCAGCTCAAGGCCGATGGCGCGGAGCCGCTGGTGCGCGAGCGCACCGGCCTCCCGCTCGACGCCTACTTCAGCGGGCCGAAGGTGCGCCACATCCTGCGGTCGGGCGACCTGCACGCCCGGGCCGAGCGCGGCGAGCTGGCCTTCGGCACGGTCGACTCGTTCCTGGTCTGGCGGCTGACGGGCGGTCGGGTCGCACGCGACCGACGTCTCGAACGCCTCGCGCACGCTGCTGCTCGACATCCGGTCGCGTGACTGGGACGACGAGCTGCTGCGGCTGATGGAGGTCCCGCGGGCCGTCCTGCCGTCGGTCCTCCCGTCCTCGGCCGTCTGGGCCGAGACCGACGCGTCGCTCTTCGGCCGCCCGATCCCCATCGCGGGCGTCGCCGGCGACCAGCAGGCGGCGACCTTCGGCCAGGCGTGCTTCGCACCCGGTGAGGGCAAGAACACGTACGGCACGGGCGCGTTCCTGCTGGTCAACACGGGCGATGCGCCGATCGCGTCGCGGCACGGCCTGCTGAGCACCGTCCTGTGGCAGCTGGGCGAGCGCGGGCCCGTCGCGTATGCGCTCGAGGGCTCGGTGTTCATCGCCGGGGCCGCCGTGCAGTGGCTGCGCGACGGCCTGCGGGCGATCGCGACCTCCGATGCGATCGAGGGACTGATCGGCGAGGTCGAGGACACCGGTGGCGTGTACCTCGTGCCGGCGTTCGTGGGCCTGGGCGCACCACATTGGGATCCGGACGCGCGGGGTCTGCTCATCGGCATGACGCGCGGGACCGGGCTGCCGGAGGTCGCGCGGGCGACGCTGGAGTCGATCGCCTATCAGGTCCACGACGTGGTCGAGGCGATGGACGCCGACCGGGGTGCGCCGCTCAGCGAGCTGCGGGTCGACGGCGGCGCGGCGCGCAATGACCGGCTCCTGCAGTTCCAGGCGGATGTCCTGGGCGTGACCGTGGAGCGGCCGCGGGTCACCGAGACCACCGCGTGGGGCGCGGCGTCCCTCGCCGGTCTTGCCGTGGGCGTGTGGGATGGGCTCGATGCGCTCGCCGCGATCCGTCAGGTCGACCGCCGGTTCGAGCCCTCGATGACCGCCGACCGACGTGCCGAGAAGCTCCGCGGCTGGCACCGCGCGGTCGAGCGCGCCAAGGGCTGGGCCCGCGACGACTGAGCGTAGGGACGTCGCCTCGAACGTCCCTCTTGCGCCGCACGCTGGGTCGCGTATAGTCCGGGCGTCGCGGGAACGCCCGCGACACGGAAACGATCGCCCATTCGAACACGGTCTCCTCTCGCACCTCGCATCGAGGACCCGGGCCGACGCGGCGACAGCAAGAGGAGATCGGCACGTGGCCGATAAGACCCTGACCTGTTCGGACTGCTCGATGGAGTTCGCCTTCACCGAGCGAGAGCAGGCCTTTTATGCCGAGAAGGGGTTCACGGAGCCCCGCCGGTGCCCGTCGTGTCGTGCGAGCCGCAAGGCGGCGCGCTCGGCCGAGACGGGTGGCGGTTACGGCGCTTCGGAGTACGGCGGCTACGGTGCCCGTGGTGGGTACAGTGCCGGCGGCTATTCGAGCACCGGTTCCGGCAGCAGCAGCGGCGGGTACTCGTCCGGTGGTGGCAGCAGCTACGGCAGCCGCGACCGGGCTCCCCGCGAGATGTTCACGGCGACCTGTTCGAACTGCGGCAACGAGGCGCGAGTCCCGTTCCGCCCGACGAATGGCAAGCCCGTGTACTGCTCCGACTGCTTCCGCACGATGCGCGGCGGCTGACAGAGCTCCGAACGACGGGCCGTGGCGCGAGCCGCGGCCCGTTTTCGATTCTCCGGGGTTGTGAGGCCCGCGCCGCGCGTCCTTGGTAGCCTCGACCCATGGCGTCTCGGCCCGAGGTGGCCCTCCAGGACGGCCGCCTCACGATCGTCGCCGAGCGATACCGGCTGACCGTCGACCGTCCGGACCGACCCTACGCGCGCCTTGCCGACGCCGATGGACGCGTCTGGGCCGATCTGCTGCTCATCGGCAACGTCGCCACGCTGGATGGCCCCGACGACTGGTTCGAGCTCGGTCCGCCGACGATCGACGGCGCCACGGTGCGCTGGCCGGCCCGGTCGGCGCGCTGGACCGATGCCGCTCTCGTCCTGGAGCCTGCCGATCACCAGGTCCGCCTGTGGCTCGAGGTGGATGGCGCGGGCGCGCTGACCGACGTGGAGCTGTTCGCCGGCTGGATGTCCGCCCGGCCGAGGATGGGCACGGGTCGCTTCGAGAGCGGGCGGCGGTTCGCGTCGATCGTCCCGGGTGGGCCGGACGATCCGGCGCGGGTCTGGAGCCCGGCGTCGGAAGTCGCCGGCGTCGGCGTGGTCGGCGGCAGCCCGCCGGGTCGCGGGCGCTGGTTCTTCACGCCGGGCGCGCTCGCCTTCGCCGTCGCGCAGGGCCGCGGCTCCGCGCCACTCGAGCAGCCGGCCGGCCCGTGGCTCGGGATCGGGCTGGACGCGGACCTCGACACGAACGCCGGCTTCACCAGCTTCGAGTACGTCCCGGGCGACGGCAGCTTCGGCCTGCGACTCCGCTACGAGGGCCACACGCGGATCGATGGACCGTGGCGCTCGCCCGCGGTCATCCTGGCGCCCGGACTCGCCGAGGCGTACGGGGCGATCGGCGCAGTCACCCGCGCCCGTCGCGGTCGCGCCCCATCGGTCGCGGCAGCGACGTCCCGCCCCGCGTGGTGGCTGGAGCCGATGTTCTGTGGCTGGGGTGCCCAGGTCGCCGCGGCTGCCGTCGAGGCGAGCCCGCCGGGCGCGCTGGCGCGTCAGGACCGCTACGACCCATGGCTCGCGACCCTGGCCGACGCGGGCATCGTCCCGGGAACCGTCGTCATCGACGACAAGTGGCAGCACACCTACGGCGCCAACGAGCCCGACATCGCGAAGTGGCCGGACCTCCGCGGCTGGATCGACGAGCGCCATGCGAACGGGCAGCGGGTGCTGCTGTGGTGGAAGGCGTGGGATCACGAAGGCCTGCCGCACGAGGCGTGCGTCGTGAACGAAGCCGGCATCCCCGTCGCCGCCGACCCGACCTCGCCGGTCTACGAGTCGGTCCTGCGGGCGTCCGTCCGGTCGATGCTGGGCGATGGCCCGGCTGAGCTCGCTGCCGATGGCCTGAAGATCGACTTCACGGCGCAGACCCCGTCGGGCGCGAGCCTGAAGACGGCGGCCGAGCGTGCCGGACGGACCGGGCCCTGGGGCGTCGCGCTGCTCCACCGGCTGCTGGCCATCGTCGCCGGCGAGGCGCGTCGCGTCCGCCCGGATGCCCTGCTGATCACGCACACGCCCGATCCGCTGTTCCACGATGTGACGTCGATGCTCCGCCTCAACGACCTCCTGCGTCTCGACGACCCGGAGCCGCTCCAGCCGGTGGTCGCGCAGGCGCATCACCGGGCGCGCCTGGTGCGGGCGGTGACCGGCGACATCCCGATCGACACCGACGACTGGGCGATGCCCTCGAAGGCCGAATGGCTGGCCTGGCAGCGGGCGAAGGTCGAGGTGGGCGTCCCCGCGCTGTACCACGTCGACCGCGTGGCGGGCGAGACGATCGACCGGGCGGATCTCGCGGTGGTGCGCGAGGCGTGGTCCGACTATCGCCGACGGCTCGGCCTCCCGGACCGGTCGGGCACACCCGCGGCGCGCTCCGGGGTACGGTCGTGATGCGTCCGCAAGATGCTGCGCGCGCCGCTGCCGAGCGACCATCGTCGACCACCACCGATGCTCGGGGTCCCGTGCACGCTGACCTTCCGACACGCGACCTCCCGACACGCTCGCCCGACGCCGGGGACGCCGGTGGTCCGCCTGGCGCAGCCGCCCGACCGATCCTGGGGCTCGACGTGGGCGGCACGAAGCTCGCCGCGGGCGTCGTCGACCCGGACGGGTCGGTCCGCGCGTTCCGCGTCGTCCCGGCGCATCGCGAGGAGGGTCCCGACGCGATGATCGCCCGCCTCATCGACCTGGGGCGTGCGTCCCTCGCAGCGGCCGGCGTCGCCGTCGGCGACATCCCGGCCGTCGGCATCGGCTGTGGCGGGCCCCTCGATCCGCGGACCGGCGTGATCCACGATCCGCCCAACCTCCCGGGCTGGCACGACGTGCCGCTCACGGCGATGGTGTCGGCCGCCTTCGACCGTCCCGCCTTCGTCGACAACGACGCGACCGCCGCCGCGCTCGCCGAGTGGCGCTGGGGCGCCGGCCGCGGGCTCACCGACCTCGTGTATCTCACGATCTCGACGGGCATCGGCGGGGGTGTCATCGCGGCTGGCGTCCCGCTGCGCGGGCGCAGCGGCAACGCCGCGGAGCTCGGCCACCTGAGCGTCCGCTTCGACGGCTGGCCCTGCCCGTGCGGACGCCGCGGCTGTCCCGAGGCATTCGCGTCGGGCACGAACATCGCCCGCCGCGCACGCGAGGCGCTCGCCGCCCCCGGCGCCGCCTCGACGCTGCTCGACCTCCGCGATGCACCGGGGACGATCACCGCCCGGGATGTCGCCGAGGCCGCGGCGCACGGCGATCCGCTCGCCGAGGAGGTCTGGGATGCGACGACCGAGGTCCTGGGAGAGCTCGTCGCCTCGTGCCTCGACGCCTTCGACCCGGAGGTGGTGATCCTCGGTGGCGGCGTCACGCGCGCCGGCGAACAGCTCCGCCGGCCCGTCGCGGAGCGCGCGCACCAGGTGGCGATGACGCCCATGCGCGGCACGCCGATCGTCCTCGCCGAGCTCGGCGACCAGCTCGGCGTCCAGGCCGCGGCCGCGGTCGCGCAGGAACGTCTCGCGCAGGAACGTCTCGGAGGCGCGCGCGCGAAGGAGCCCCGACCGGATGACCGACCGAAGGACCACCGACCCGGCCGTGTCCGCCGACGCGCCCAGCGACATCGTCCTCGGGATCCGCGAGCATCTGTTCGTCGTCGAGGCCGCCGTCGAGCTCGAGGCATCGATCGCCGCCTACGCCGCGCACCTCATCCGCGCGTTCGGAGGCCGGCGGCAAGGTCCTCGCGTTCGGCAACGGCGGGAGCGCGGCCGATGCGCAGCACCTCGCCGGCGAGCTCATCGGGCGCTACGGCGTCACGAGGCGTCCGCTGGCGGCCGTCGCACTCTCGACCGACCCATCGGTCGTGACCTGTGTCGCCAACGACTTCGGCTACGAGCACGTCTTCGCGCGCCAGGTCGAGGGACTCGCAAGACCGGAGGACGTCGTCGTCGGGTTCACGACCAGCGGGTCGTCGCCCAACGTCGTGGCCGGCTTGACGGCCGCGCGCCGGGCCGGGGCGACCACGATCGCGCTCACGGGACGCGACGGTCGCGACGCCGCGGCGGTCGCGGATCTCGTCCTCGCCGTCCCGTCGGATCGGACCGCCCGGATCCAGGAGGTGCACCTGCTCATCACGCACCTCATCTCCGAGCGCATCGACGCATGGGCGGCGTCGTGAAGGAGCGGGTCCTCCACCTCATCGGCAACGCTCATATCGACCCCGTCTGGCTGTGGCAGTGGCCGGAGGGGTTCGAGGAGATCCGGGCGACGTTCCGGGCCGCCGTCGACCTGATGGACGAGGACCCGGAGATGACGTTCACCGCCGACTCGGCGGCGTACTACGCCTGGATCGAGGAGATCGATCCAGCGTTGTTCGAGCGGATCCGCGCACGTGTCGCCGACGGTCGCTGGGAGCTGGCGGGTGCGATGTGGGTCGAGCCCGACTGCAACATCCCATCGGGCGAGTCGTTCGTGCGGCACCTCCTGGTGTCGCAGTCGTTCTTCCAGACGCGGTTCGGGCGGCGGGCGCGGATCGGCGTGAACGTCGATCCGTTCGGGCACTCGTCGGCCTCCCGCAGCTGCTGCGGCGCGCCGGCTTCGAGGCATACGTGTTCATGCGCCCGGGCCCGCATGAGCAGCCACTCCCCGCGCCGATGTTCCGGTGGCGCGGGCCCGACGGCACCGAGCTGCCGACGCGTGCGCATCCCGCACGAGTACTGCTCACCGCGCGAGGACCTCACCTACCACCTCGACAAGGTGGTCGCGCAGCTGCCGCCCGACTGGCGCGAGTTCGTCGCGTTCTACGGCGTCGGCAACCACGGCGGCGGGCCGACGCGGGCCAATCTGGCGAGCATCCGCCGGCTGGCCAGGGCGGGGCAGGGGCCGAAGCTCGTGTTCGACACGCTGGAGCCGTTCGTGGACTCGGTGGTGCTGCCGGCGGCGGGCTCCCTGCCGGTCTGGGACGACGACCTCCAGCATCACGCGGTGGGCTGCTACTCCGCGCACTCCGGGATCAAGCGCTGGAACCGCCGCGCGGAGAACCTGCTGTATGCGGGTGAAGCGTGGGCGACGCTCGGCGCGACGGTGGCCGGCGCGTCGTACCCGGCGAAGGATCTTGACCGTGCCTGGAAGGACGTCCTGTTCAACCAGTTCCACGACATCCTCGCCGGGACCGCCATCGAGCCCGCCTATGAGGAGGCGCGCGACCAGCTGGGGGAGGCGGCCGCGATCGCGGCCCGGGCGCTGAACCACGGGATCCAGGCGATCGCCTCGCGCATCGCGCTGCCGCCGATGCTGGACGGTCGCGCCGAGCCGCCGTCGGGCGCGCCGATCGATCAGCCGATCGTCGTGTGGAACGCGCATGCGTGGCCGGTTCGCTCGATGGTCGAGCTCGAATACGGCGGCTTCACCGCGGCCGATGCGCTGGCCGACGACGACGGGGCACCGATCGCCGTCCAGGAGACGCAGTCGTACGCGACGGCATCCGACTGGCGGAAGCGGATCGCGTTCGAGGCGGAGGTCCCGGCGCTCGGGTATCGGACGTATCGGGTGCGCCGGGGAGGGGCGCGGCCGACGGCCGATGCGGCGTCGCTGCACTGCACACCGGACACGCTCGAGAACGACGCCCTGCGCGTGCGCTTCGACCGCTCGACGGGGCGGATCGTCGAGCTGGTCGCGCGGCGCGACGGTCGGGACGTGGTCGACCTCGCCGCTGCATCCCGGCCGCGGGCGGTGGTCGTCGACGACACGTCGGACACGTGGAGTCATCGCCGCGTCGCGTTCCGCGACGTCGTGGGCGAGTTCGACGACGCGCTCGGTGGAGCTGATCGAGTGCGGGCCGGTGCGCGGGATCCTGCGGGTCGTGTCGGCATATGGCGCGTCCGAGCTCACCGAGGACTTCGTGCTCGCCGCGCACGACGACGCCGTCGAGTGGCGGGTGCTGCTCGACTGGCGCGAGCCGGCGCGGATGCTCAAGCTCCGAGTCTCGACACCGTTACGTGACGGTGTCACGACCTACGAGGCGTCGTACGCCGCCCTCGTGCGACCGCAGGACGGCGCCGAGGAGCCCGGCCAGAAGTGGCTCGACGTGACGGCGGTCGACGGCTCGGCGGGGCTCGCGGTGCTCAACGACGGCAAGCACGGCTTCGATGTGGTCGACGGGTCCATCGGCGTGACCGCGGTCCGATCACCGATCTACGCGCATCACGATCCCGCCGAGCCCCAGCCGGGCGTCCGCTACCAGTACCAGGACATCGGCTTCCAGCGGTTCACGCTTGCCGTGATGCCGCATGCCGGGCCCTTGTCCGCGTCACGTGTGGCGCGCCGTGCGCTGGAGCTCAACATCCCGCCGACCACGCTCCTCGAGTCGCCCCACTCGGGGGACGCCCCGACCAGCGCGTCCTTCGTCGAGGTCTCGAGCCCGAACATCGTCGTCGGTGCGCTGAAGCAGGCGGAGGATGGCTCGGGCGACATCGTCGTCCGCCTGATCGAGACGTCCGGGCTCGGGGGCCCATGCCGCGTCGAGCTCCGGGCGTGGGATCGCTCCTTCGAGGCGGACATCGGGCCCTGGCAGGTCCGGACGTGGCGCGTCCCGGCGACCGGCGACCCGTTCGAGGTGGACCTCCTCGAGGACCGGCTCCTGTCAGGCGGCGGGCCACCGGGATCGTCAGCGCCAGCCGCCGAACCGCCCGTGGGCCAGCCAGACCGTCCTGAACCCGCGCCCGTGGAGCCCGGCAAGGAGGCCCTCGAGGGCCGCTGACACGGCGCCGTGCACCGGCTGCGTCCTACGACGGACCGTGCCTTGCTGCGGACGCGTCCTTCGATGGGTCGTGCATCGGATGCCATGGATGTCACCGGACCGCCCGCTCAGCGTCGCGTCGGTCGCAATGGCCTCGCCTCCTTCGTCACAGCGCGCATCGGATGCACGCGGGTGGCGTGGTGGCGAGGTGATGCTCAGCCGCCGGTGCCGGCCGGATCGTCCCGGCCGAGCAGCCCCAGGTCGAACTTGCGCTCCGTGCCGTGGACGAGCCGGTCGATGTTGTCCGCGTGCGCGAGCCAGACCAGCGCGCACCCGATGGTCGCGTACAGCGGATAGGCCAGCGGGACGTCCCCGTTCGCGAACAGGAACCACGCGACGACGAACAGCACCATCGCCGCCGAGCCCAGCAACGACCCCAGCGACACGTACCGCGTCAGCAGGATCACGACGATGAACACGGGCGTGGCGAGCAGCACCGCCCACGGCTGGATGACGAGCATCGTGCCGACGCCCGTGCCCACCCCGCGGCCACCGTGGAAGCCCAGGAAGATCGAGCGCGACGCACCCAGCACCGCGGCAAGCCCGCACAGGACCTCGACGGCGGCGGACCCCGTGAGCGCCCGGGCAACGAGCACCGGGACCGCGCCCTTGAGGACGTCGCCGGCGACCACCACCACCGCACGCCGTCGGCCCAGCGTTCGCAGCGCGTTCGTGCCACCGGTGCGCCCGCTGCCCTGGCTGCGCGGATCCGGGCCGCCCGTCAGCCGCGCGACCACCACGCCGAACGGGATCGAGCCGCAGAGGTACGAGAGGATCACCAGGACGACGGAGAGGGCCGCCATGCCCGCATCCACCCTGGTGGCTCCTCCTGCGTGGCGTCGCTGGCCCTCGTCGGTCCCGGGCCGCGAGTCTAGCACCGGGGCTGAGCGGCGCCCGCGGCGTGCGAAGCCGGACGCCGGACCGGGCCGGACCGCCGTCGTTTGCGACGCCGTGCGGGCCGCGCGTACCATCGACCGCACTGGACACCGCCTGCCACGCAGCGTGCGCGAGGTGGCCGAGCAGCCTGCCCGGAACGTATACGAGGCCCTCCTGACCCATGGCCGTCGGCTCCTCCAACGACTTCGATCTCGTCGTGCTCGGCGCGGGCACCGGCGGGTACACGGCGGCCTTCCGCGCGGCGCAGCTCGGCCTGCGCGTCGCGCTCGTCGATGAGGACAAGATCGGCGGGACGTGCCTCCATCGCGGCTGCATCCCGACGAAGGCCCTGCTCGAGAGCGCCGCCTTCAACGACCGGCTCCGCCACGCCAAGGACTTCGGCCTCGGCGTCGGTGACGTGACCATCGACTACGCGCAGATGGCCAAGCGCCGCGACCAGATCGTGACGCGGATGTGGAAGGGCGTGACCTCGCTCGTGACCAAGAACAAGGTCACCTGGGTCCAGGGCCGTGGGCGGCTCGAGGGCGGCACCAAGGTCCGCGTGCTCCAGGCCGGCGACGACGGCACGCCGGGCGCCGGCGGCGAGCGTGTCCTCCAGGCGAACGACATCATCCTGGCCACCGGCTCGCGCGTGAAGAGCCTCCCGGGCCTCGATCCCGATGGCCGAACGATCGTCACGTCGGACGACGTCCTGAAGGCGGACACCCTCCCGAAGAGCGTCATCGTCGTCGGCGCGGGCGCGGTCGGCGTCGAGTTCGCGAGCATGTATCACGACCTGGGCGTCCAGGTCACGCTCCTCGAGTACCTCCCCGTGATCGTGCCGCTCGAGGACCGCGACGTGAGCAAGGAGCTCCAGCGCAGCTTCGAGCGCCGGGGGATCAAGGTCATCACCAGCAACCGCTTCGACCCGCAGTCGGTGACCCGGGACGAGAACGGCATCTGCCTGATGACCGGTCCCGAGGGCAAGGAGCCCCAGGAGCTGCGGGCGGAGAAGCTGCTCGTCGCCGCCGGGCGGGCCACCAACATCGAGGACGTGGGGCTCGAGACCACCAAGGCCGAGGTCGACCGGGGCATCGTCAAGGTCGACGGCCGGCAGCGGACCCGCGAGCCGCATCTCTACGCCATCGGCGACATCGTCGGCGGGCTGCAGCTCGCGCATACCGCCGCGCACGAGGGCATCGTGGCGGCCCATGTCATCGCCGGCGAGAAGGACGTCCACCCGGTCGACTACGTGAAGCAGCCGCGCGCGACGTACTGCCGCCCCGAGATCGCCAGTGTCGGCCTCACCGAGCAGCAGTGCGAGGAGCGCGGCATCCCGGTCAAGATCGGCAAGGTGCCGTTCCAGGCCATCGCCAAGGCGCTGATCGGTGGGGAGTACGAGGGCTTCGCGAAGGTCATCGCGAACAAGGAGACCGACATCACCGTCGGCATCCACCTCATCGGCCCGCACGCGACGGACCTCATCGCCGAGGCGTCGGTCGCCTTCGAGCTGGAGGCCGCGCCGTGGGAGATCGGCGGGTCCACGCACCCGCATCCGACGTTGTCGGAGATCGTGGGTGAGGCGGCCATGGCGGTCGACGGACGAAGCATCAACTTCTGAGCGCGATGCGATGACGGTCACCGGTCGACAGACGCAGCGCCTCGGCGCGGCGGCCGGCCTGACCGACGACGATCTCCTGGGGATGTATCGCTTCGTCGCCCTGGCGCGCGCGGTCGACGAGCGGATGTGGATCCTCAACCGGGCCGGCCGGATCCCGTTCGTCATCTCCGGCCAGGGGCATGAGGGCGCCCAGGTGGGCATCGCGTGGCCGCTCCAGAAGGGTCACGACTGGATCGCCCCGTTCTACCGGTCCATCGCGACCTGCCTGACGTTCGGCATGAGCGCGCGCGACATCATGACCGCGCAGTACGCGACGGCCAGCGACCCGAGCTCCGGCGGCCGCCAGATGCCCGGTCACTACGGCTCGCACGAGCACAACCTCGTGTCGGTCTCGTCGCCGGTCGCGACGCAGATCCTCCACGCCGTGGGCATCGCGCTCGCCGCCAAGATCCGCAAGACCGGCCAGGTCGCGATGGCCATCATGGGCGAGGGGAGCAGCAACCAGGGCGATGTCCACGAGGCGCTGAACTTCGCGGCCATCCACAAGCTGCCGTTCATCTTCGTGGTCGAGAACAACGGCTACGCGATCTCGGTCCCGGCGGAGAAGGAGCTGAGCGTCAAGGACGTCGCCGTGCGGGCATCCGGCTACGGCATGCCCGGCGTCATCGTCGACGGCACCGACGTCGTGGCCTGCTACCAGGCGGCGAAGGAGGCGGTCGACCTCGCGCGTGCCGGCGGCGGGCCGACGCTCATCGAGGCCAAGGTCACGCGCCTCACCGCGCACTCCAGCGACGACCAGCAGACGAAGTACCGCTCCGAGGAGGAGCTGGCCCAGCAGAAGGACCTCGACCCGCTGCCCAAGTTCCGGGAGGCGCTCGTCGCCGCCGGCATCCTGACGGCCGAGCGGGAGGCCGCCCTCACGGCCGAGCTCAAGGAGATCGTCGACGACGCCACGGACTACGCGGAGGCGCAGCCCGACCCCGACCCCACGACCGCGATGCAGTGGGTCTACGCCGAATCGTGGCCCGGCGAGGAGCCGCCGGCCTGGAGCCCGCACCCCGCGAGCGGCGATGCGTCGAGCGACGATCCCTCGAGCGGCGGCCACTGATGCCCACCAAGACCTTCATCGAGGCGATCCGCGAGGGCCTCGCCGAGGAGATGCGGCGCGACGAGGCGGTCATCGTGCTCGGCGAGGACGTCGGCAAGAAGGGCGGCGTGTTCCTGGCCACGGACGGGCTGTGGGGCGAGTTCGGCGACGACCGGGTCATCGACACGCCCCTCACGGAATCGATGATCGTCGGCGCGTCGATCGGCGCCGCGGTCAACGGCCTGCGGCCCATCGCGGAGATCCAGTTCGCCGACTTCATCCATCCGGCGTTCAACCAGCTGGTCAGTGAGGCCGCGCGGATGCGCTACCGCTCGAACAACGGCTACGGCGTGCCCATGGTCGTCCGGGCCCCGTACGGCGGCGGCGTCCACGGCGCGCTCTACCACTCGCAGTCGGTCGAGGCGTTCTTCACCCACGTGCCGGGTCTCAAGGTCGTCATCCCGTCGACCCCGTACGACGCCAAGGGGCTGCTCAAGACGAGCGTCCGTGACGAGGACCCGGTGCTGTTCTTCGAGCACAAGAAGATGTACCGCTCGGTGCGCGGCGACGTGCCCGCCGAGGACTACACGATCCCGCTGGGCAAGGCCCAGGTGACGCATCCCGGGACCCGGATCACGGTCGTCGCGTACGGGCTCATGGCGCATTACGCGCTGGAGGCCGCCGACCGCGTCGAGGAGGACGGCATCAGCGTCGAGGTCGTCGACGTCCGCACCCTGCGGCCCCTCGACAAGGCGACGATCCTGGAGTCGGTGCGCAAGACCGGCAAGTGTCTCGTCGTCTACGAGGACAACCGGTTCGGCGGGTACGGCGCCGAGATCTGCGCGATGGTCGCGGAGGAGGCGTTCGACTACCTCGACGGCCCCGTGAGTCGCGTCGCCGGTCCCGAGGTGCCGGGCGTGCCGTACAACCACGCGCTCGAGGACTGGTTCATGGTCGACCCGGAGAAGATCGCGGCCGGCATCCGGAAGCTCGCCGCGTACTAGATCGAGGCGTCAGATGGGCGGCGCGTCGGGCGGTGCGTCGGCGGGTGGCTGGACGCCCAGGCCGCGTGCGAGCTCGAAGATCGCCTCGACCGCCTCGTCCAGCGTCATCGCCGCACCACGCGCGGCTGCCTCCTCGTACCCGGTGGGACCGAGTGCCGCGCGCGCGTAGTCGCGCGGATCGACGGCATCGTCTTCATGCAGCATCTGGAGCCCGGCAGGCGGCCGGATGCCGTGGACCTGGCACAGGACGTCGAACGCGCTGATCAGGGTCGCGGTTTCGAGCGGTCGCTGGAACGCGACCGCGGCGACGGCGCCCATCTGGATGGACAGCGTCATGTCGGCCACGTCGCGCAGGTCCCGCGCGACGCGCAGGGACTGTACGGCCCACCAGAACGCGGGCTCGAGGTGGCCCATCGTCACGTCGACCCAGGCGAGGCTCCCGAACGCCAGCCCCTCGTACCAGATGTCACCGTTCTCGTGGAAGCGGCGCAGCAGGTCCAGGAACCGCTCACGGGCGGCCTCGGACTGACCCTGCCGCTGCAGCGACGTCGTCTCCGCCCACTCGATCCGGGCCACCATGCGCTCATCGCCCAGCGCGGCGAACTTGGCCTTGGCGGCCGCGACGTCGCGCGTGCTCGCCTCCTCGTCGCCCAGCGCGAAGCGCGCGTGGGCGACGTTGTACGTGCCGTTCGCCTCCTCCCAGGCGAGCCCGAGCTCCCGCGCCAGCCGCTCCTGCTCGGCGTAGAAGCGCTCGGCGACCGCCGCGTCGCCCTGCCAGTAGGCGGTGCCGCCGGCCGCGTCGAGCGCCCGGACCCGAGCGGCCGAGGGACGGTCGGCGCCGGGCATCGCGAACACCGTCCCGACCAGCTCCTTGCTGTCGTTGAGGCGCCCGCTCAGCAGCCAGTACCGCCACAGGTGGGCGAGGCCCAGGAGCGCGGCCTCCGACTCGCCGCGCTCCGACGAGCCACAGGATCGCCGCCCGCAGGTTCGCGTCGTCGGCGGCAAGCTGGTCGATCCAGGCGGCCTGCGCCCCGCCCGGGAGATGCGGCGCGGCGCGCTCGGCGAGCGACATGTAGGCCAGGCGCGTGGCGATCGCGGATCGCGTCCGCCTCGCCGGCGGCCTTGAGGCGCGCGAGCGACGAGGTCCGCACCGTCTCCAGCGCTCGGAACCGGATCCCGGTGTCGCCGGCGCCATCGTCGCGGTACAGCAGGCTGTGTTCCGCGAGCCGGACGAGGCCGTCGAGCACGTCGATCCCGAGCTCGTCCGACGGGACCGCACACCGTCTCCGCCTGGGCGAGGTCGAAGCTGCCCGCGAAGACGCCGATGCGGTCGAACAGCCGCCGCACCGGCGGCTCGAGCAGGTCGTAGGACCAGGCGATCGCATCCTCGAGCGTCTGCTGGCGGGTCGGCAGGTCGCGCGGGCCGGAGCCGGGCAGCGGCAGGCGCGCGGCGAGCCGGTCGCGGATCGCGGGGATCGGGCAGCGTGCCCACGCGCGCCGCGGTCAGCTCGATGCCCAGCGGGAGACCGTCGAGCAGCCGGCAGATGTCGCCGATGGCCGCCTCGTCGGCCGGCGTCAGATGGAGGTCCGGGCGCACGGCACGGGCGCGCTCGAGGAACAGCCGGTTCCCGTCGCCCGTGCCGCCGGCCAATGGTCCGACCGGGAATTCCTGCTCCCCGGCGACGCGCAACGGTGCGCGGCTCGCGACGACGATGGCGAGGCGTGGCGCCGCGCGCAGGAGGTCGCCCACGGTCGCCGCCGCCGCGAGGACCTGCTCGAAGTTGTCGAGCAGGAGCAGCGTGGTGCGCTCCGCGAGATGGTCCTCGAGGCGATCCGCGGCGGCGCCCAGGACGCCGTCATACAGGCCCAGCGTGCGAGCGATCGTCGCCTTGACCAGGGACGGGTCGCGGATGGGCGACAGGTCGATGAGCCAGCAGCCGTCGGGGTAGCCCTCGCCGACCTGCCGGGCGAGCTCGACCGCGAGGCTCGTCTTGCCCGCGCCGCCCGGTCCCGTGAGCGTGATGAGCCGGTTCGTCGCGAGCAGCCGCTGCAGTCGCTCGAGCTCTGCGGCCCGGCCCACGAAGCTCGTGACCCGCGCCGGCACGTTGCCCGTCGAGCCGAGCGTGCCGCGCAGCGGCGGGAAGTCCGTCGGCAGGCCATCGACATCGAGCTGGAACAGGTGCTCGGGCGTGGCGATGTCCTTCAGGCGATGGCGTCCCAGATCGCGCAGCGCCGTCCCTTCCGGGAGGTCGTCCACGACAAGGGCGCGGACCGTGTCGGACAGGACGATCTGGCCGCCCGATCCCGTGTTCGCGATGCGGGCCGCACGGTTGACGTCGAAGCCGCCGTAGTCGTCGCCCGCCAGGCGCGCCGTCCCGGTATGGACGCCGACCCGGACGCGCGGACGCGACGCCGTCCGGCCAGTCGTGCGCAGCCAGGGCGCGCTGGATCGCCGCGGCCGCGCGGACGGCCTCGCCCGCGCCCTCGAACACCACGAAGAACGCGTCACCCTCCGTGCCGACCTCGACCCCGCCGTAGGGCTCGTACGCGGACCGGATGAGCGCGTGGTGCGCCGACTGCAGCGCGTCGTAGCGCTCGCCGAGCTGGCGCACGAGGCGCATCGACCCCTCGATGTCGGTGCGCAGGAACGTGACCGTCCCGGTGGGCAGCGCCGGCCGTCCCTGGCCGGTCCTCATGTGCTCATGCTGATCCGGTCGGCGAGCGTGCCGAGCATCGCCATCGCCGCCTCGGGCCGCTCGCGCAGGATCGCCTTGACGGCATCGCCGCCCAGGACCAGACCCCGGACGCCGGGCGGATCCGCGACGACGGTGGCCGCACGGGTGCCCTCGCGCAGGACCGCGAGCTCGCCGATGTGGTCGCCCTTCTGGTAGCGCCGCAGGACACGGCGCTCGCCATCGATGTCGCGAACGACCTCCACGCTGCCCTCGACGATGACGATGAGCTCGTCACCGACGTCGCCCTCGCGCACGAGCGCCTCACCGGCCGCATAGGTGCGCTCGACCGCGGTCGAGGCGAGGCGCTGGAGGTCCTCCGGCGCGAGCATCGAGAACAGCGGGACGCCGCGCAGGAACAGCATCCGCTCCAGCTCGTCGAGCGTCGCCGCCGTCTCGGGCATCGGGCTCCCTCCGGGCAGGATGCCGGCCACCGCCGAGCGCACGACGGGGTCCGGATCGTCCAGGGCCCGCGCCGCGACCGCGCGCTGCTCCACCGCGAGGTGTGCGGCGAGTGTACGGATGGCGAGCGCGCGGACCCAGCCGTCCCGGTCCTCGAGCAGACCGCGGGCGACGGCGTTGACGTCGGGTGCCGGACCGTCGGTCGGCTCGGGCTCGCTGTCGAGGAGCCGGACGACCGCGCGCGACAGACGTCCGTCGCCCAGCGCCTCGAGCGCCTCGATCGCCTGGGCGCGCGTCTCGACGTCGTCCGCGTGGAGGCAGCGGCGGATGAGGCCCGACGCCTCGGGCGCGCCGAGGACCGAGAGCGCGCGCAGCAGCCGCGTCTCGATCGCCTGACCCCGCCGCCGGAGGAGCGAGGCCAGGAAGGCCGTGCTCGCCGAGGCGACCGCGTGGTCGTCGCCCACCTCCTCGGCCGCGACCGCGGCCTCCAGCAACGCCGACTGGCGACGCAGATGGGTCGCGCGGACCACCTGACCGACCGACCACGAGATCAGCGCATCGTGTGTCGCGACGTCCTCGGCATCGAGGGCATCGAGCGCGGCGTCCTGGGCGATCTCCGAGCCCTCGCGCAGGGTCTGCACGACGCCGTCCGGCACGGGCGACCGCGGGCGCAGGGCGCGCGCCGCCGCGGAACGGACCGTCGGAGCGGGATCCGCCAGCGCCGCGACCAGCCGGCGGTCGATCGCGGGCGTCGCGTCCAGCGACCCCAGGGCGAGCAACGCCGCTTCGCGGACCGCCGCATCGCCGGCCTCGAGCGACGGCTCGATCGAGACGACCGGCGAGCTGCCCCCGAGGCGCGCGACCCCGTCGAGGCCGGCGATCCTCCCGGCGACATCGTCGGCGGCGATGAGCCGTTCCAGGACCGCGACGCCGTCGTCATGGCGGCCCGTGTGGCACCACGCGACCGCAAGCTCCACCTGGACACGCGGGTCGGCGTCGGCCGCGAGGCGCCGGGCGAGCGCGTCGTCGAGCCAGGGCGAACCCGACCGGCCGTCGAGCGCGGTCGCGGTGCGGACGGCCCGTGCGCGGACCTCCGGGTCGGTGTCGGCGACCGCCGCGGTCACGGGTGGCAACGCCTCGGGCGCGCCCGCCGAGGCGAGCGCATCGAGGGTCGCCAGCCGGACGGTCCGGTCGGGGTCGCCGAGCATCGGGACCAGATCGCTCGCGACGTCGCGCGTCCCGATCCGACCCAGGAGCTCGACCGCGAGCCGCCGCTCGCCCGGCCGCTCGGCCTGGAGCGCGGCGCGCAGGTCCGTCACCACGCCGGGACTCCGGGTCAGGGCCGCGAGTCCCGGGCCGCCCTCCAGCACCTGCTCGGCGAGGCCTCCGCGAAGCGTCGCCACGAGGCTCGCGGCATAGCGACCCCGGATCATCCAGACCACGGCCAGGCATGCCAGGGATGCGACGACGCCGACCGCGAACAGCTGCTCGTTGGAGAACGCGGACGCGATGATCAGGAACACGCCGGCGATCACCGTGCCCACCTGACCCGGGACGCCGTCGATGAACGCCCGGACCTGGCCGCGCCGGCTCGCCGGGACGACCGAGAAGAACGCGTTCCACGCCGTGTTCGACAGCCCGCGCTGCGTGACCTCCTGGGTGAACTTCACCCCGATCGCCGTCCCGATCCCGAAGGTCACGAACCACACCCCGAACCCGAGGAGGTACGCCAGCGGCAAGAGCAGCGCCACGGTGACCACGCCCAGGCGCGCGTACAGGCGGTTCGCGACGAGCGAGGCCATCAGGAACGATGTCGCGGTCACCGCGGCGGCGAACAGTCCGAGGGCCGTGGCGAGCTCGCCCTGGCCGGGGAACGCGGCGGTCATCGCGCCCGAGAACGGGTACTGCATGGCGTTGAGGAGGATCGCGAACAGCACGTAGGCGACCGCGACCAGCCGCATCAACGGCGACCGCGCGACGTCCAGGGCACCCGCGCGCAGTGCCCCCAGCGCGCCCATCCGCGCGCCGTGCGCGTCGGTGACCGGATGCAGGCGCGGGCGCAGTCGCACCAGCGCGAGCGCGGCCACGACGAGCAGCACGGCGTACCCGACGATGATCGCGGACGGGCCGATGAGGGCGGCCAGCGGCCCCGCCGCCAGCAACCCCACGAAGCCGCCGCCGATCGCGGCGCTCGTGCACAGCGAGAACAGCCGCCGTGCCTGGCGGGCGTGGAACGTCGATCCGGCGACCGTCCACAGGATCGTCGTGAGCAGCGCGCCCGCCGTGAACACCGACACCCAGGCGACCGCGTACAGGGCGACCGAACCGGACATGGTGGCGATGCCCTCGAGGGCGAGGATCGCCGCGATGACCAGCAGGATCGAGGGCACGACCCGCTCGCCCGTCGCCCGCGCGACGACCGCCCCATACCCGAGCGTCGCGACCAGCCCGACGGTCCCCAGCCCGATGTACAGCGGCGGCAGGATCGTCGGTCCGACGGCATCGAGGACCAGCGTCGTCACGGCGACTTCGCCGAGTCCCCGCCCCGCCTCGGCGGCCGCGAACGCGAGGCCCAGCAGCGCTACCAGTCGGCCTTCGCCGGGGCGGATGGCGAGCGCTCGTGCGAGCCGGTTCACGTGGGGCGGACGGGTGACGGTGGTTCGAGGCGGCGCACGGGCGTCGACGAGCTCCGATGGGCCGGGGAGCGGGCGGTCCCCCTCGACACGATGATGGCATGCGCCGGTGACGGTCGGACAGTCGCCGGCCCGTCAGCCGACGATCACGCCACGAGGGCGACCCCCGCCGCCCGGACGCACCAGCGTCCGCCAGGGCTACAGGTCGACCGCTCCGGTGACGCAGGTGACCGTGCCGCCGCCGACCCAGATGCGCCCGTCCGCGTCCTGGTCGATGAACGCGCGTCCGGCTCGGCCGAGCACCGTGCCCTGGCTGGCCACGTACGGCGACGTCACGCGCCCGGTCCGCAGGAGCCACCCGGCGAGCGATGCGTTGAGGCTGCCGGTGACCGGGTCCTCCACGGTCGAGCCATCCTTCGGGAAGAACGCTCGGACCTCGATCGCCGCCTCCGATCCCGGCGGCTGCGGTCCGGCGACGCCGATGTCGAGGTCGACGGGCCCCGGCCGGATCGCCAGGACCTCATCGACCGATCGCAGCCACACGGCGACCCAGCCCGGACCGTTGTCGACCCACTCCGCGTCCACGACGGCGTCGCGCTCGATCCGCAGCTGCTCGACGACCCGCTCGAGCACCTCGTCCTCGACGGCCCCCGAGCGCACGAGCGGGGGCGCGGCGAATGCGAGCCGTCCGTCGCCGCGCCGGATGGCGATCAGGCCGGCCTGGCACTCCTGGACGATGGTGTCGTCACCGCCGGGCGTGCCACCGACCTCCAGCCACGCGTGGCACGTGCCCAGCGTCGGATGGCCCGCGAAGGGCAGCTCGGCGACCGGCGTGAAGATCCGGACCCGGTAGTCGGCGCCCGGGTCGGTCGGGCGGAGGAGGAACGTCGTCTCCGAGAGGTTGGTCCAGTTCGCGAACCGGGCCATCTCCTCGGTCGTCAGGCCGTCCGCATCGTGGACGACCGCGACGGGATTGCCGCGATAGGGCGCGGTCGTGAAGACGTCGACCTGTCGGAACGTGCGTGCCATCGGCCGAGTGTGCCATCGACCGCGCGTCGTCAGCCGGCCGAGCCCGCTTCGCGCTCCTCGATCAGCCGGTGGATCCGGGCGGTGTGCTTCTGGAGGAGCTCCCGGTCGTCGGTCAGGAAGCGCAGGATGACCAGCCACTCGTCCGCGGTGTAGCGCTCGGCGAGTGCCCGGCCCTCTTCGACGAAGGCGTCGAACGCCGGGGCGACGATCTCGCCGACGCGGGGCGTGACCTCGACCATCACGCGCCGGCGGTCGACGTCGTCGCGCACCCGTCGGACGAGGCCCGCCGCCTCGAGTCGATCCAGCGCGGCGGTCGTCGCGCCGCTCGAGAGGTGAGCGGCGGTACCCAGCTGGCCGGCCGTCATCCGGCCCGCGCGCTCGATGAGGTCGATGCAGCGCATGTCGGTCCGGTTCATCCCGACGTACAGCGCGACGGCCTCGTCGAACAGGTCCTGGTCGGTCTGCCAGCCGCGGATGGTCTCGATGCCGTGCCGTTCCAGGTCCTCGAAGGACCAGCCCTCGGGCAGCGGTCGGCGTGTTTCGCGCGCGATGTCTTGACATTCGAAAATCTGCACCGCTAAGATATCTTGGCAGTCGAGACATCGTAGCACGGAGGTCGGTCCATGACCGCGATCCACACGGAGTCGCTCGTCAAGGTCTACGCGGGCAAGGTCCGCGCCCTCGACGGCGTCTCCTTCGACGTCGCCGAGGGCGAGGTGTTCGCCCTGCTCGGCCCGAACGGCGCGGGCAAGACCACGACGGTGAAGATCCTGACGACGCTGTCGACGCCGACGTCGGGCACGGCCTCGGTCGCCGGCCACGACGTGGTGCGCGCGGCACCCGCCGTGCGGCGGGCGATCGGCGTCGTCGCCCAGCGGCCGGGGTTCGATCCCACGGCCACCGGCCGCGAGAACCTCGCGCTCCAGGGCCGCTTCTTCGGGATGAGCGGACGAGCGCTGACGGCCCGCATCGACGAGCTGCTGGCGATGGTCGAGCTCACCGATGCGGCCGATCGCATCGCCGGGACGTACTCCGGCGGGATGGCGCGTCGACTGGACATCGCGCTCGGCCTGGTCCATCGGCCGCGCGTGCTGTTCCTCGACGAGCCCACGACCGGCCTGGACCCCGAGGTCCGTGCCGCGATGTGGTCCGAGATCCGGCGCCTCGCTGCGAGCGAAGGCCTGACGATCCTGCTCACGACCCACTACCTCGAGGAGGCCGACCGGCTCGCGTCGCGGCTCGCGATCCTCGACCACGGGAAGGTCGTCGCCGGCGGCACGCCCGACGAGCTCAAGTCCGAGCTCCGCGGCGATGCCATCGCGGTCGAGCTGCGCGACGGGGCAGGGGAGGCGAGCGTGCGCTCGGCGCTGGGCTCCATCCCGGGCCTGAGCGACCTCACGTTCGAGGATCGGACGGTCCATCTCCGGGTCGCGACGGGTGCGACCGCGCTGCCCGGCGTCCTCGCCGCACTCGATGAGCGGGGCCTTGCCGTCGCCGCGGCGACCGTCTCCCGCCCGTCGCTCGACGACGTCTACCTCCGCCATACCGGCCGCTCGTTCGCGGCGGCCGAGCGCACCCTCCAGGAGGCCGCCCGATGACCGCCGCCGTGCTCCACACCGGAGCGATCACCGCCCGCCACGTCCGGACGTTCGCGCGCCAGCCGTGGTGGATCGCCATCAGCCTGATGCAGCCGGTGATCTACCTGCTGCTGTTCAGCCAGCTGTTCCAGGCCGTCGGGCGCCTGCCCGCATTCGGCGGGTCGTACCTCGACTTCCTGCTGCCGGGCGTGGTCGTGATGAGCGCGCTGTCCTCGGGTGGCTGGGCCGGCACCGCGTCGATCGACGACATCCATCGCGGGGTCATGGACCGTGTGCTCGTGACGCCCGTCCGCCGCTTCGCGGTGATCGTCGGGCACCTCGGCCAGCAGGCGGTCATCGTCGTGCTCCAGGCGCTCGTGCTCATCGCCCTGGGCGTGGTCATGGGCGCGCGCTTCGACGGCGGCATCCCCGGGATCGTCGTGATGCTCGGCGCCTCGATCCTGCTGGGGGTCGGTATCGGCGCGCTGTCGCATGCGATCGCGCTGCGGACCCGCGCGCAGGAGACCCTCATCGCCGTCAGCCAGGGGATCATCCTGCCGATGACGTTCCTGTCGACGGTGTTCATGGTCCCGGCGCTCATGCCGGACTGGATGGCCACGGTCGCCGCGTACAACCCGCTGACGTGGGCGGCCGATGCCTCGCGCATCGCGTTGTCGGCCACGCCCGACTGGCCGGCGGTGGCGATGCGGCTGGTGTGGCTGGCCGCGTTCGCGGCGGTCGGGCTCGTGATCGCGCTTCGCTCGTTCCGGACGTACCGCCGCTCCGCCTGAGGTCGTCATCCCTCGCCGCTCACCGCCGGGTCGGCCCCTCGTGGGTCGGCCCGGCGTCCGTCACCCGCGACTTGGCCGTGCCCGCGGCCCGCGGCCCCCTGCCAGCAACGTGACCGCTCACGTCCGCAGCGGCTGCGCACCTCACGCAGCCAAGGAGGCCCGGATCACCGACGTGACCAGTGTGCCCAGCGCGGACATGAGCAACGCGATCGCTGAGCCGCGCGAAACCGGGCAAACCTCGCCACGTGACCCGCGGGCCGGGATGCGCGACACTAGGGGCCACACATCCGAGCCCTTGACGCGTGCCGTGGCGCGCCATCCCGGAGGAACCGCCCAGTGGCCAAGGTGACGATGCCCCAGCTCGGCGAGTCGGTCGCCGAGGGGACCGTCGGACGATGGCTCAAGCAGCCCGGCGACACCGTCGCGAAATACGAGCCGCTCCTCGAGGTCATCACCGACAAGGTGAATGCCGAGGTCCCCTCGCCGTACGCCGGCGTGCTCAAGGAGATCCTCGTCGAAGAGGGGGCGACCGTCCCCAACAACGCCGAGATCGCGATCATCGAGACCGCCGACGAGGGCGGCGCCGATGCCCCCGCGCCCGTCGCGACCGAGGCGCAGGCGGGCGCCGAGCCCGACGGCGTCGCGACCGTCGAGCCGAGGAACGTCGAAGCAGCCACGCCGGAGCCTGCCCGCCCCGCCGAGCCGGTGGCAGCGACGGCCGTGAGCGCGCCGGCCCAGGGCCCCGCGGGCTCGGACGAGCGCAGCGTCGAAGAGACCCAGCGAGCCGCCGCGATGGCCGCTCCCGCGGCGCCCAGCGCCGCACCCGCCGCGCCGAGCCCCGCGCCCGCGGCTGCTGCCGGGACGTCGAACGGCACGGCCGGTGCGGCCGGCGCCGGCGACCCCAACGCCCGGATGACGCCCGCCGTCCGTCGCCTCCTCCGCGAGCACGGGCTCGAGGCCGCGATGATCGTCGGCACCGGCGGCGGCGGCCGGATCACGCGCGAGGATGTCACCGACTACGTGGAGGCGGTCCGGACCGGCACGGCCGTGGGGCGCCAGGATCCGAGCGCCTCGCCCAGCGCATCGACGGCATCCGTCCCGACCCCGTCGACACAAGCCGCCACGCCGTCGGCACCTGCCGCGCCCGCGGCCCCCACCGCGGCTCCCGCGCCCGCCGCTCCCCGGGTCCCGGCCCCCGCCGTCGCCCCGTCGATCGCCTTCCCCGACGGCGCCGACGAGGTCCTCCTGCCGATGACCCAGATGCGCAAGGGCATCGCGGCGCAGATGACCCGGGCGCTCCAGGTCCCGCACGCCTACGTGCAGATGGAGATCGACGCGACCAACCTCGTGAAGCTCCGCGAGGCCGCGAAGAAGGACTACCAGGCGAAGGAGGGCGGCTCGCTCAGCTTCGTCCCGTTCGTCATCAAGGCGGCGGTGGATGCGCTCAAGAAGCATCCCGCGTTCAACGCCCACTGGACCGACCAGGGGATCCTCGCCAAGCGACGTATCAACATGGGGGTCGCGGTCGCCGTCGACGACGGGCTTCTCGTCCCGGTCGTCCGGGACGTCGACGCGCTCTCGATCGCCGGCCTCAACCGCGCCATCGCCGACGTCGCCGGGCGCGCACGCACGAACAAGCTCCGCATCGACGACTTCGGCGGCGGCACGTTCACCATCGACAACACGGGCTATCTCGGCACGAACCTGGTGATGCCGATCATCAACGTGCCCGAGGTCGCGATCCTGACGATGGAGGCCATCACCAAGCGGCCGGTCGTCAAGGAGACGCCCGACGGCGACGTCATCGCCATCCGACCCGTGATGAACATGGTCCTTGCCATCGACCATCGGGCCAACGATGGCGCCGGTGCGGCGGCGTTCCTGCGGGACGTCAAGGCCTGGCTCGAGCACGTCGGCCCCGACGTGCCGATCTGGTAGCCGGCCGGAGCCGGCCAAGGGGAGCTGGTGACTGACGACTCGGACGTCGAGCGACGGGGTCGTCCGTCGATCGAGGAGCGGGTCGCCCGCCGCAAGGAGGTCGACCGGCACGGCAAGGATCGCTACGACACGCTGCTGCGCCATCTGCGCGCCGGCCAGGAGATCCCGCTCGAGCGACGGGCACGGCGCGAGGCCCTCGACTGGCATCCCATCGCGGGCAAGCTGGTCATCGCGGCGCTCGCGATCGCGGCCGCATATCTCGTCGTCAGCACGGTCGTCAACGTCATCCGCGAGAACCGGGTCGACCAGTGGACGGGGCCGGACACGAGCGTGACCTCGGGCCAGAAGCTCGACGGCTGCCCCTCGCTCTTCCACGCGGACGATCCGGTGTTCCCGAACTGGATCCGCTTCAAGGGCGCGATCTTCCAGCAGGCCGAGGCGGTGGTCCCGGTCGGCGACACCAACATCGGCTCGTCGTATCTGGACAGCGGGTACACGCTCGAACGGATGCGCATCTACACGGTCGAGATCTCGGGACTGGGCCCGCCGGGGAGCCGGATCGTCGTCCGGAACGGCAACGCGCCCGGGTCGGAGGTGTATCGCAAGGTCGACGAGTGCTCCTGATCGCGGAGGCTCGATGCGCGTCGTCGTGACCGGCGGCGCAGGGTTCCTCGGCGCGGCCGTCGTCCGACAGCTGGTCGAGCGTGGCCACGAGGTCGTGGCGCTCGTGCGCGATCCGTCGCGCGCCGCTCACCTCGACAGTGAGCGCGTGACGCTCGTGCGGAGCGACCTGTCCGACCGCCCGGGCATGGAGTCCGCGATGCGCGGTGCCGATGGCCTCATCCACGCCGCCGGGTCGTATCGCATCGGCATCAAGCCGTCCGAGCGCGCCGCGATGCGTGACGCGAACGTCGGGACGACCGAGCGGGTGCTCGACGCGGCGGTCGCGGTGTCGGTCCCGCGGATCGTGTACATCTCGACCGTCAACGCCTTCGGCGACACGAAGGGCCAGGTCGTGGACGAGACGTATCGTCGGGATCCCGCCGACGGCTTCCTGTCGTGGTACGACGAGACGAAGTTCCGCGCCCACGAGATCGCTGAGGCACGGATCGCCGGCGGCGCGCCCATCGTCATCGTCCAGCCGTCGCAGATCTACGGGCCGCACGACCACACGGCCGCGAGCGCCCAGCTCGGCGAGGCGTACGCAGGACGCCTGGCCTACACGGCGTTCGGCAGCTGCGGGCTGGGCTGGGTCCACGTCGAGGATCTCTCGCGGGGGATCGCGACCGCGCTGGAGCGAGGGCGCGCCGGTGAGGCGTATGTGCTCAGCGGACCGAGGCATCGACTCGGCGACGCGGTCGCGATCGCGGCACGCGCCGGTGGTCGGCGTCCGCCACGCATGTCCGTGCCGACGGCGCTCGTGCGCGCCATGGCCCCGCTCAACGACCGCGTGGTCCATCTGCCCGGGATGCCCGACAACCTCGCCGAGACGATCCGGGCCTCGGACGGCGTCACGTACTGGGCGACCGCCGCCAAGGCCGAGCGCGAGCTGGGATTCGCGGCCCGGCCGCTCGACCAGGGCGTCCGCGACACGTTCGGCGCCGGTTCCGTCTGACCAGGCCTACACTCCGACGATGGCACGCGAGCTCCCGATGTACGAGCCGCCGGGTTCCGGCGGGCATCACGGTGTCGACGCGGCAGCGCTCCCGATCTCGCTCGTCGGCGGCGACCCGCTCCCCGGCTCCGCGACCGGCGGCCATCCCACGCCGCTCCGCCGCCACCCCGACTGGATCCGCTCCCGCCTGCCGTCGGGCGAGAACTACCACGACCTCAAGAGCCTGCTCCGCGGCCTGAACCTCAACACGGTGTGCGAGGAAGCCCGCTGTCCGAACATCGGCGATTGCTGGGACCAGCGCACCGCGACCGTGATGATCCTGGGCGACACGTGCACCCGGGCGTGCGGCTTCTGCGCCATCAAGACCGGCCGGCCCACCTGGTTCGACGACGACGAGCCGCGGCGCGTGGCGGAGGCGATCGCCCAGCTCGCGCTCGACCACGTGGTCGTCACATCCGTCGCGCGAGACGATCTCCCTGACGGTGGCGCTTCGGCGTTCGCCAGCACGATCCGCGAGCTGCGCGCCCGTCGGCCGGGCATGGGCGTCGAGGTGCTCATCCCCGACTTCAACGGCGCCGAGGCGCCGCTTCGCGCGGTGATGGACGCCGGCCCGGACATCCTCAACCACAACCTCGAGACGGTCCGCCGACTCCAGAAGCCGGTCCGCAAGCGCGCGCGCTGGGATCGCAGCCTGGGCGTGCTCGAGCGAGCGAAGGCGTACGCGGTCGAGGCGGATCATCCGGTGCACACGAAGAGCTCGCTGATGGTCGGGCTCGGCGAGGAGCGCGCGGAGCTGACGGAGGCGTTCGAGGCGCTGCGCGCGGTCGACTGCGACATCCTCACGATCGGCCAGTACCTGCGCCCGACGGAGCAGCACCTGCCGCTGATCCGCTACTACCACCCCGACGAGTTCGCCGAGCTGAAGACCGAGGCGCTCGCCCTGGGCTTCAAGCACGTCGAGTCGGGCCCGCTGGTGCGGTCGAGCTACCACGCCCGCGACCAGGTCCCGGGCGCGGAGCTCCGCGCCGCACGCCGCCAGGCCACGCTCGACGCCGACGGTCGCGTCGTCCCCGCGGCGAGCTGATCGGGGCTCCCTCGCCCGAGCGGACCGCGCCCGACTCCCGAGCGCACCGCGCCCGGTCCCGAGCGCGTATGCAGAACCTGACTGTCGTGACCGGCGGCGACACGATGCGCGTCGAGTCCATGCAGCCAGTGACTATCAGGGCCCGGCGTATTCGGCGAGTGCATGGATCCGACCGATCCTGCGTGCCCGAGGGTCACAACATGCAGGATCTGCATGGGGGACCAAACGCAGGAGACGCGCCCATCCCGAGCGCGTATGCAGAAACTGACTGTCGTGACCGGCGGCGACGCGATGCGCGTCGGATCGATGCAGCCAGTGACTATCAGGGCCCGGCGTATTCGGCGAGTGCATGGATCCGACCGATCCGGCGTACCCGAGGGTCACAACATGCAGGATCTGCATGGGGCCGCGGGAGCCGGAGACCCGAGCCGGGAATCGAACGACCCCGGCACCGGTGTCCCGGGCCGGGGTCGTCTCGTTCGTGACGAGAGGCTCGGTCAGCCGCCCATCAGGCCCGCGCCGAGGAGCGGGGCCATCTGCTGGATGAGCGGCGCGATCGGCACCTCGGTGGCGCCGTCCGGCGTCGCGAACGAGCTGGCGTCGGGCGTGCCCACGAGGACGGTCACGTCGGCCTTCTGGCCACCGGACTTGTCGGCGACGTGGAGGTCGAGCTCCGAGAGGCGCTTGTTCGACTTGTCGATCCAGAGGTCCGCCGACATCGTGCCGTCGTTGGCGACGTTCGTGAACGACTGGAGCTGATCGGCCGGGACCTGCTTCGCGAAGTCACTGGCCGCGAACTTCGCCGGGTCGACGGTGATCGTCAGATGGTCGGCGTTGACACCGTTGCGCTGCTCGGTGCCGACGAAGGTCATCGTGATCCCCGCCTCGTCGAGCTTCTGCTTGAGCGTGGCCGGGTCGAGCGACTGGAGGTCGCCCGCCGGGTTGGCCGCCTGCGACGGGATGGGCAGCGCGCCACCGAGCGAGCCGGCCAGGGCCGCGAACTCGTCCTTGGTGCCGAGCTTGATCCAGCCGCTCAGGTCGCCCGTCAGCGGCGTGCCGGTCTGGGCCATGAGCATCGGCAGGAGCGTGGCCGCGACGGGGCTCTTGGCGTAGAGGCCCTGGCCGTCGAACAGGACGTCGACGTCGAGCGAGTCGCCCGTGACGCCGAACTGCGCGAGGCTCGACGCCTCGCTGCCCAGCGCCGCCGTCGGCAGCGACAGGTGGAACGCGCCCTTGCCCGCCTTGGTGTCGAGCGCGACCTGGATGTCCTCCGGCTTCACCGAGATATCGCTCCCGGTGCCGGTGGTGGTCATCCCGATGTTGAGCTTGACCTGGTCCCAGTTCGCGTCGAACGAGTCGCTGGTCAGCGCGTAGGCGTCGGTCTGGGCCGGCGCGGGCGCCGCGCCGCCGCAGGCGGCCACGACGAAGATGAGCGCGCCGGCGGCGATCGCCGCAGGTCGCGTCAGAGTGGTCCGAAGTCGCACGTGTTACTCCTTGCCCCCGCCGTCATGCCGCCCCTTGCGACGCGACGGGCCTGGTCGGCCGGAACGGTACCGGTGATTCGAATTCCGTGGAGCCGGACGATGGTCCCACGCTCCGGCTGGGCTCGTTGGCGCTCCCGAGGTCGTCGACGCACCCACCGCGCGACCGTTGCGCGGCGCCCGCCACCGGGAGGCGACGGGACCGACTATGCTCGGAGTCGATGGCGCGCACGCTCTCCCGGAAGGTCCCGCTCGCCGAGCTCCACTGCCATCTCGGCGCCGCGGTCACGCCGGCGATCATGTGGAGCATCGCGCACGCCCAGGGCATCAAGCTGCCGACGCGCGATTACTGGGCGTTCCGCGACCTCATCACGGTCCACCCGGGACGCCCCAAGAGCTTCGACGGCTACCTCCAGCTGTTCCACTGGACCGAGCTCATCCAGTCCAGTCCGATCGCCATCGAGCGCGCGGTCTATGAGGTCGTCGGCGGCGCGTACCGGAAGAACAACGTCACCACCATGGAGCTCCGCTTCAACCCCATGAAGCGGAACCGAGGTGGCGAGCAGGACCTCGATCACATCATCGCGGCCGCCGTCCGCGGCATGGACAAGGCGGGGCTCGAGTACCCGGTCAAGCCCGGGCTCATCTTCTGTCTCGACCGCGCGTTCCCCTTCGAGCTCAACGAGATCATCGCGGACAAGGCGATCGTATGGCGCGATCGGGGCGTCGTCGGCGTCGACATCGCCGGCCCGGAGTCCGCCACCTTCCGCGTCGCCGACTACCGCCGCGTGTTCCGTCGGGCCCGCCAGTACGGCCTCGGCATCACCGTCCACACTGGTGAGGCCGGCCCGGTCGACGAGGTCGCCCGGGTCATCGAGCTGCTCGAGCCCGACCGCATCGGCCATGGCGTCAAGGCGGCGTACGACCCCCGGGCGATGGACATGCTCCGCGAGCGGGGGATCGTCCTGGAGATCTGCCCGTCGTCGAACCTCAACACCGGCGTGGTCTCGGGCTGGGACGAGATGCGCTGGATCCTGGACCAGTTCCGGCGCAACGGCGTGCGCTTCACGATCAGCACCGACGGCCCCGAGATGCTCAAGACGTACATCCGCGATGAGCTCGCGACCCTCGGCCGGCTGGGCATCCTCTCGCTCGCGGAGCAGCAGCAGGCGGCGGCGACATCCCTCGCCGCCTCGTTCGTGAAGAACGTGTCCGACATCGACCTGACGGCCCACGAGCCCGCGCCCCGCGAGGTCGTGGAGCGCGAGGAGGCCTAAGGCTCCTCGGGGACGGGCCCGGGAGTCGGCTCGGGCGAGGTCTCGGACGCCGGATCGGTGTCCGGATCCGTGACCAGCCGGACACTGCATGACCGGCACGTCTGGGGCAGGTGCCGGCGGCCGAGCAGGATGCGCCGCCCGCAGCGCGGACACCTGGTCTTCCACCACACGTAGCCGATGGCGCCGGCCATCACGAACGGCACGCCGAGGAACGGGAACCAGCCGTCCGGGCGTCCGCCGGCGCCGATCGCGACGCCGGCGACGCCCAGGATGCCGAACAACACGCCCAGGACCAGCGCGCGCTTCACGCGGTCCTCGGCGACGAGCAGCGCGTGTCGTTCCTCGGCCAGGAGCGGCGCGGGTGTCACGCGGGCGCCGGGCCCACCCGATACGTGCAGCACCGGTCGCCCGATGGGATGTGCGTCTCGCGGACCACGTCCGTGCCCAGGACCTCGGTGAACAGCGCGAGCTCCGCGTCACACGCCGGGCTGTCGCGACCCGCCACGCGATGGATCGCGCAGTTGCGCTCGATGACGCGAAGCGCGCCGTCGTCGCCGCGGACGATCTCGGCGAGGTAGCCCAGCTCGTCCTGGTGGGCCGCGAGGATGCGTGCCCGATCCTCGAGCGAGCCCTCCGCCCCGACGGCGTCGATGCGGCCCCGGAGCTGCACGCCGAGCTGGCGGCGTCGCGCGTCGAACACGGCATCGAGCAGCTCTTCGCCGCCGACGTCCAGGATCGCGCCCACGAGGCCGGCGGCGAGCCCGTCGTAGTTGGCCGGGAACAGGTCCTGGGCGTCGGGCGTGACGTCGTAGACGTGGCGTGGCCGGCCGACCCCGTGACGCACGACCCGATGGGTCACGAGCTTCGCCGCCTCGAGCGCCCGCAGCTGGCCCACGATGCCGCTGCGACTGGCGCCGATGTCCCGGCTCAACTCGTCGGGCGACGCGGGGCCGACGCGGCGGAGGGCGAGCAGGATCTCGCGACGGAGCGAGGACCCCGGGAGGTCGCCGCGCGTGGCGGCCGCGGTGCTGGACGCGGCCGGCTTCGAGGCGCTGGTGTCAGTGACCGCCCCCGCGATGGCGGACGCGGCCGCTGCCAACCGGGCGCGCGCACGGGCGGGGCCGGTGGCGGCCGTCGGCGTGCGGGTGTGCGGGCCGGCCGAGGCGACGGGCTCGGGCATCCGCGAACGGTAGCACCGCTCGTCGGCGGGCACCGGCCAGCCCCCGCGCGCCTCGGTGCGAGCGGCGCGAGAAGGGACGCGCCACCGCGCGGCGTAGCATGCGGCCATGGACTACGACCTCGCGCCCGAGCACGCGCTCCTTCGCGACACGATCCGTGCGTTCATGACCGACGAGGTCGCGCCGGTCGTCGATGAGCACGAGAAGGCGCGCCGCTTCCCGCGTGACATCGTCGATCGGCTGGGCGAGATGGGCTGGCTGGGCATCCCGGTCGCGGAGCGCTGGGGCGGGGCGGGGATGGACACGCTCGCGTACGCCATCGCGATCGAGGAGATCGGGCGCGTCTGGGGATCGCTCGGGCTGATCGTCGCGGCGCATACCTCGCTGGGCTGCGGGCCGCTGGTCCTCGCTGCGACCGACGAGCAGAAGGAGCGCTACCTCATCCCGATGGCCTCGGGCAAGGTCATCGGCGGCTACGGGCTGACGGAGCCGGGAGCGGGCAGCGATGCCGGCGGGACGCGGACGACCGCACGGTTCGATGACGCCGACGGCTGCTGGGTCATCGACGGCGGCAAGCGGTTCATCACCAACGCCGGCCAGGCGGGGACGTACATCGTGACCGCGCGCACGGGCACGACCGCCAAGGGCGACGCGGAGATCAGCGCGTTCATCGTCCCCGCGGACACGCCCGGGTTCAGCGTGGGTCGGCTCGAGGAGAAGCTGGGGCTCCACGCGAGCGCGACCGGCGAGCTCCGGTTCGACGGCGCCCGCGTGCCGGCGGCGAACCTGCTGGGCGCCCAGGGCGACGGCTTCCGGATGTTCCTGAAGATCCTCGACGGCGGGCGGATCTCGATCGGCGCGCTCGCGGTCGGGCTCGCACAGGCGGCCCTCGACGCGTCGATCCCATACGCGCAGACGCGCGAGCAGTTCGGCCGGCCGATCGGCTCGTTCCAGGGCGTCGCGTTCCTCATCGCCGACATGGCGACCGAGATCGAGGCCGCACGGCAGCTCGTCTGGAAGGCCGCCTGGCTCAAGGATCAGGGTCGCGACTACGCCCTCGCCGCCGCCGAGGCGAAGCTGTTCGCGTCCGAGGTCAGCTCACGCGCCACCAATGCCGGCATCCAGGTGCACGGCGGGTACGGCTACGTCGAGGAGTACAAGGTCGAGCGCTACCTGCGCGATGCCAAGCTCACCGAGATCGGCGAGGGCACCAGCCAGGTCCAGCGCCTCGTGATCGCTCGCCGCATCCTCGGTCTCCGGGTCGTCTGACCGCCCGAGGGCGGTACGTCAGCCGACCTGCGCGAGACGGACCATGAGCCGGTACTCGCTGTGCCGGCCGAGGCACGTCTGGAGCGTCATCGACGGGGTGCTGAGCGACGCCCAGGCCCAGGCGGCGTCGGGCGTCGGTTCGACGACCCTCCACCAGCGAACCGCGTAGGTGCGGACCTTGCCGCCCGAGTCGGCGTAGTAGACCTTCAGGCCGCGGCGCAGCCGTCCGTCGTAGTAGGCGGCGTTGAGCGAGCCGAAGACGTTCGCGGCGTGGCCCATCAGGTAGACGTTGTTGCGGCCCGCGCAGCCCCAGCGATACACGACGTTGCCGGGCTTGCGCGAGCGCGAGCACGAGAACGCGTAGACCCGCTTGTCGATGCCCAGCGCCGGGCTCCACACGTGGTTGCGGCCGATCATCTGGCCCCGACGTGCTGACCCCGACGAGCGCGCCGCCACCTTGTGCTTCGCGGCCTTGCCTGTCGCGGGCTTCGCGGGCTTGGGCTGGATGACCCGCGCCCGGACCGCTGGCCTGGGCGCGGCCACGGTGCGCCGGACCGCGTCGGCCCGGACCCGGCCCCGGATCGTGGTCGCTGCCGGCGCGAGCGCGTCTGTCGGGAGGCGGACGTCATGGACCGGTGGTCGGAGCGCGGTCGCAGCGGGTGGGATGGCCCGCGGCGCGACGTGTGGCGCCGTGGTGACCGCCGCTGCGGCGGCGAGCTGGATGCGCGCATCGGTGATCTCGGCCGCCCGCACGGCGACCGTCGTGACGGACTCGACGGCGAGCAGCAGGGCGAGCGCGGTGAGCAGCGCGGGGCGGCGGCGACGGGTCGGGGACATGGCCCGAGCATCCCCGCGCGCCACGCCCGCGGCGACCGCTCGGTCGTCCCGGGGCGGTATGGGAAGGAGGGACCGCGAGCGGTGCGGTGTGCGACGAAGGGGTGCGGCGAGGTGCGGTCGGTGCCCGTCCGGGGATCAGCCGCCGGTGCCGGCTCCCTGCTCGAGCGCCCGCCGCAGCGCCGCCTCGAAGTCGGCGCCCCACGGTCCCTGGCTCGCCACGATGTACGGCGACTGCTCGACCTGCTCGAAGGTCTGCGGGTCGGTCACGAACGACGCCGCGCAGCCCGGGATCGCATCCCGATGGCGCTCCCATGCCGCCTTGTTGCGGAACACGTAGAGATGGATGCGGACGGGCGTCGCCTGGTCGAGGCCGCGCGCGTCGAACGCGATCGCCGTCGGCACCAGATCCGGGTCGGTGCAGCCGGCATCGCCCGACACCACGTCGGTGACGACGATGCCCTGGGGGTCGAGCAGCGATGCGAGACCGCCGAAGTCCGTCGGGGTGGCCGCCGGCGGCGACGTGGAGACGAGCCCGCAGCCGGCGAGCACCACGCCGAGCACGACCCCGGCGAGCGCTCGGAGCGAAGTCATCGCCTCGAGGCTAGCACTCAGTCCCTGCGTGAGCGGTCCACGACCCTTGCCCCCCGGTCTGCGCGCGTCTCCGGCGACGCGCGATGGACCCGCACCGAGAGACCACGGGCCGCCCGGATACGTGAGACCAGGCCGGCCGTCACGACCCGGTCCGTGGCGAGGCGCTCTCGGAGCCTGCGACCGGTGATCACCTTGTTCGCGTCCATCGTGTCAGCCGAGGACCAGCCAGGCGACGTTCGTCGCCGTCGCCACGGCGGCATTGAGGTAGATCGCGATCCTCCCCGCGGACGGCACGGCGGCGCGCACCCATCGACCGCCCCCGCCGCCCCCGTTGAGCACGGCGAACACGATGTTGCCGGGCGTGACGCCGCCGACCTTCACCGTCACGGACGACCGGCCCGCGGCGATCGTCGCCCGCCCGCTCCGATTCGGGAAGCGCACCCGTCCGTGCGCCTCGAGTCCCACCTCGGCGTTCGCGCTCACGGTGCCCAGCAGCGCCACCGGATAGTCCGGCGGGCCGGGCGGCTCCTCCGGGCCGACGTGACCCTGGACCGCGGTCCCGCCATCGGCGACCGCCTGGAACG
Source organism: uncultured Chloroflexia bacterium (assembly GCA_963778025.1). Lineage (GTDB taxonomy): Bacteria > Chloroflexota > Limnocylindria > Limnocylindrales > CSP1-4 > CAVZTA01. The sequence continues at coordinate 431,889 of CAVZTA010000009.1, forward strand.
CATCCTGCCCGAAGGCGAACATGCCGAGTGCGCCGGTCCCCAGGACGCCGATCCCGCCCAGCGACTCGCCCCACACCCCGCCCGAGATGTCGGTCTGGTCGGCGAAGCCGTAGACGCCTGCGTCGACGCCGAAGACATCGGGCGCGGCGTCCGCCCAGCCGGATCCGTCGATGTCGCCCGACAACCCGGCCACGCCGGAGCGAAGGGTCGTGTCCGTGGTCCCGACCACGCCCGGCCCGTCGCCCTTGCCGTGCCCCTCGAATGCGCCGGTGTCGGCCGTCGTCTGGGTGATCGACGTGACCGCGGTCGTCGCGTTGTCGGTGTCCTTCGCGACGTCATCCGGATCGGCGGCCGCGACGCTCAGGGGCACGGCAGCCGACGCGGCGAGAAGGGCGCCCGTCCCGCCCAGCGCGGCGGCGAGGATGGCACGACGGGATCGTGGCTCGAGCTGGTCCGACACGCGGGACCCTCCATGGGCGACCTTGCGCGCCGTGACGGCGGCCCGGGGTTGCGCCGCGATGGTGCCAGAACGCGCTGCCGGCGCGCGGTCGGCGGACGCTGAGCAGCGCGGGCGGCATGTCAGCGGGACGAGGTCGGTCGACTCGTCGCGGTCGCGTCGTCAGCCGCGGGCGCGCTTCTTGGCCTCGCGCAGACGGGCGATCGTGTCTCCGTCGGTCGGTGTGGTCGCGGGGGCTCCGGGCGCCGTCGGTGGCGGTGTCGGCGTCGCTGGCGCAGGCGCTGGAGCCGCCGGTGGCGATACCGACGGTGGTCCGGGGTTCGTGGCCGGCGATACGGCTGCGGGCGGTGCGGCCGCCGGAGCCGGCGTCGGAGCAGGCGGCGAAGCGGGCACGGGACGCGCGGCAGGTGCGGGAGCTGAGGCCGACGCGACTGCACCGGGCGCCGCCGCCGTGGTGCCTGCCTGCGGAGCGTCGGCGGTCGCCGTCCCGCCGCGCAGGATCGCCGAACGCGCCGCGGACGAGCCGGCCCGCTCGCGCGCCACCATGAGGTCGGCGACGACGTCCGGCCGCGCCGCGACGCGTCGCCCGCGCGCCGTCTCGCTCATCCAGCGACGCGCATCGGCGAGCTCCCGGCGGCCCATCGACACGCGCCGCAGCGCGATGTCCAGCGGCCAGAGCAGGAACGCCAGGACCAGCAGCCACGGCCACAGCTCCGTGTAGCTGCTCGTCGTGGCCAGGTCGTGCGTCCAGACCAGCGCCGGGCTCTCGACCGCCTTGCCGTGCGTCGCGTTGCGGATCGCCGCCAGCAGCGGCTCGTTCGACCCGAGCAGGCGGTACTCGGCGGCCGTCGGCGCCACCAGCCCGATGGTGCGGCCGAGCGGCGACGTGCCGGGCTTCGTCTGGGTCACCCGCACCGCGTACGCACCCGAGGGCAGCTCGCCCAGCTGCGTCTCGTACACGCCCGGCGCGATCTGGGGCAGCGTCACGTCGGCCGGCTCGAAGTCCGGGCCCACGACGGTCGCGTGCGTCACGTAGAAGTCGCGCGGCGAGCCGTCCTCGCTGACGCTCTCGACCCGCAGGTACGTCCGACCGCCGCGCGTCTCGAACGTCGTCTCGATGCCCCCGGTCTCCTCGCCCGGGAACGTCCAGCCCACCATCTGGCTGAAGAACTTCGTGAAGCTCGGCCAGGGCAGCCAGTCCTTCGCCCACTTGCCGGTCGTGTCGGACGTCCACGCCACCGAGCGTCCCAGGCCGTACTGCCATTGCGCGAGGAGCGGGTCGTCGCGAGCCGTCACGAACACCGTCTGCGCGGCGGGCTTGGCCGTCGTCCCGTTGTAGCCCAGCAGCTCCGGGTAGCCGCCCTCGATGCCCCGGAGGATCGGCGAGTTCGAGGTCAGGATCGGGAAGAACGACTCCTCCACGATCTGCTGGCCCGCGACCTGCTGGGTCTCCTTGAGGAAGATGTCGGGGATCGACTGCGGGTTCGCGGCGTCGTAGAAGCGGCCGCCGCCCTGCTTGGCGAGGTCTTCGAGGAACGGGTTCGAGCCGCCGCCGGCGCCGACCGTCGAGAGCGTGATCCCGGCGGCCTTCATCTGCTTGAGGATGTCGCCGTACTGGCCCGAGCTGGACCACCCATCCGTGAGCAGGATGATGTGGCGCCGCGTCGCCTTGGCGTCCTTGAGCGACTGGACCGCCTGGTCGAGGCCCGCGAAGATGTTCGTCTGGCCGTTCGGCGTGATGCCGGCGATCGCGCTCTGCAGGTCGGCCAGGCCGCCGAGCGGCGACGTCTTCACGACCCAGTGCGCGGCATCGTCGAAGGCGACGACGCCCAGCTCGTCGCGCGACGTGAGGGCCGCTGCGGCGCGCATGATCGCTTCCTTGCCGATGTCGACCTTCTTGACCCCGCCGATGCCGCTGCCACCGCCGCCCCCCATGTTGAAGCTGTTGCAGTGGCAGGCATCCATCGACCCGGACTTGTCGATGACCACGACCAGCGCCACGTCGGGCTGCTTCTCGCGGTCCTTGACGCCCATGTCGACGGGCAGCGTCTCCTCGATCGGCGTCTTCGTGTAGCCCCCGGCACCGAAGCTCCGCTCCCCGCCGACCATCACCAGCCCGCGTCCGAGATCGCGCACGTACACCTGCAGCGCCGCCATCGCGCGATCCGTGAGGCGCAGCCGCGGGACGTCGGCGAGGACGATCGAGTCGTAGTCGGCGAGGCCGGCGAGATCGTCGGGGAGCGCCTCGGGGATGACGGTGTCGACCGCCTGCTTCTCCGTCTGGAGCGCCCGGACGAGATCGGCCGCGACCTTGTCGTCGCCGATGACGACGAGCACCTTCGGCTCGCCCTTGACGATCGTGTTCGCGTCCGCCCGGTCGTTCTGGTTGAACGTGTCGCGGGCCGCCTCGACGAGGACCCGGAAGGTGTGGAAGCCGGCGTCCTTGGGCGTGAACCGGAACCGGACCTGGTTGAGACCCTCCTTCAGGTCGAACGCCTGGCTCGCGACCTGTGTCCCGTCGACGAACAGCCGGATGGTCGACGGCTGGGCGACGGTCGACCGGACCTCCGCGGTCGCCTCGATCTCCTCGCCCAGGCGCGCCGTCGACGGGGCGATGAGCCGCTCCACGAGGACCTCGTCGCGCCCGTCGAGCCCCACGAGGTGCGTCTCGACCTGGATGCCGCGCGACCCGGCGAGCGCCGCTTCGGTCTGTCCGGCACCGGTCGTGTCGTTGCCGTCGGTGATGAGCACGATCCGTTTCTGGGCGTCATCGGGGAAGAGCGCGCCGGCGAGGCGGAGCGCGGCGCCGATATCGGTCGCATCCTGGATGGGGGTCGACGCGATCCGGTCGACCTCCTGGACATCCGACGGCAGGCGCTCCACGAGCGAGTCACGTCCGAACGCGACGATGCCCGCGACGTCGCCGTCCGGCATCTCCTCGACCGACTGGCGGACGAACGCGAGCGCCTCCTCGCGCCCGGTCGTCCCGACCGAATCGGACAGGTCGACCACGAACACGACCGACAGCCGGTCGACGGCCAGCACGAGCTGGAAGCCGGCCAGCGCCCCGATGAGGCACGCCAGCAGCAGCGCGCGGACGAGCAACGCGACCCGTCGCCGCCCCGCGCCCATCCGCCGCCGCGAGAGCAGGTGCAGGATCACCACCCACGCGACGAGCAGGGGCAGCAGGACCAGGAGCAGCGGATGGTCGAAGGCGACGCCCATCTAGCCGCCTCGTCCGGGCACGCTCGCGCCGCCCAGCCGCGCGGCGAGCGAACGACGGAGTCGAGCGAGCGTGTCGCGCTCGTAGACCGCCCACTCGACGAACAGGAACACGAGGGCGGCGAGCACGAGCGGGACCCACAGCTCGTCGCGTGCCGCGGGCCGCGCCGCGGCGGCTCCCTGGCCGGGACCCTGGCCGCGTGGCGCGCCCAGGGCCTCGATCGCGGCGACGGAGCCGGGCGCGATGTTCGATTCGTCGACGTCGAACAGGTCGACGGCGAAGCGCTGCGGCTCGTCCGGGTCCGCGGGCGGCGACGTCGGGACGGCCGAGGGCGAGGCGCCACCGACGCCCCCGGACGCGGGCGCGGACGCGGACGCGGACGGCGCGACGGTCGGCGATCCGCTCGGGTCGGCGCTGCCCGACGCACCGGGAGCCAGGATGGGCGTGACCGTGTAGACGCCCAGCAGCTCGGTGCGGCTGAAGACGATGCTGCGCGTGTCGGGGTCGGTGGCGATGAGCTCATCGACCGTCCCGTCAGGGCGCTCGACGCGGATCCCGGTGGCGCCATCGGGGATGGGCAGGGTCACCGGCGAGCCCGGGACGATCGAGTCGAGGGGCGTCGAGGAGCCGCCCAGCAGCTCGCCGGTGAGGTTCGCCATGAGGATCGGGAACGCGACCTGGAGCGGCAGGTCGGAGCGTCGCGGCTCGAACGCCAGGACGGCCGCCGGGATCCCCGAGCGCGTCCCCGTGTACAGCAGCGGCGCGCCACCCGGCCCCGGGATGATCGCCCGCGCCCACGACGGGAGCGTCAGCTTCTGCGCCGACGCGATGTGGAGCGTCGAGAGGTCGACGTAGCGGAGGATGGGCTCGTCGGGCTCGAGGACACCGATCCCCGGGCCATCGATGGTGCCGCTGACATCGGCGAGGTCGGAATCCTTCGGCGGCGCGATGAGCAGCGTGGGCTTCGCCGGGAGCTGCGCCGGCACGTTGCCCTCGAAGATGATCAGGTCGAACAGCTCGGGCTTCGTGCCCGGGCCGTACTTGTCGGGGGTGACGCCGTACAGCTCGCTGTCGGGCAGGTACGACAGCGCGGTCTCGAGGTACGGATCGCCGTCGCCGACGAGGAGGACCCGGCGCAGCCGGTCGGGCGGCACGATCGCCCAGGCACGGTCGTCGACCGCGAGGTCGTCACCCGCGATGCTGGCATCCGGGTCGGGGTCGCCGCCGGCGGTCGTCAGGCGGACCTCGACGACCCGGACGCTCGTCGGCAGGTCGTCGATCACGACGTCGGTCCGCGCCTGGGGCTCGAGGTACTTGTCCTGCGACTCCAGGAGCTGCCCATCGCCGTAGAGCTCGATCCGCCGCTCGACCCGCTCGATGTCGAGATTCGCGATCGACACGAACACGGAGCGCGACACGCCCGACGACGCGGTCCGCACGGCGAGCGCCGCGAGCGCCTGGTTCTCGCGATCGCGACCCACCTGGAGCACGCGGACGGGCGCGTCGAGGATGCCCGCCAGGACCCCGCCGCCGGTGCCGCTGCTGGCCGCCGGCGACACGCTCGGTGCCGCCGAGGGCGACGCGCTGGCGCCCGGGACCGGTGTCCCGACCGGGCCGCCGCCCGTGGCCCCGCCCCCCGCGAAGACGAGCGGACGCGCGAGGGAGGCGTCGGTCGCCACGACGATCTCCGCATCGCCGCTCCGGGCGGCCAGGGCCGAGGCCAGTCGCAGCGCGTCGCCCAGGTCGCCGGCGGCGGTGGTCGGCTCGATGGACTCGATCGCCTGGCGCACCCGGCCGAGGTCGGCTGTGCCGTTCGCGACGACCTTGGCCGTCCGGCCCGCCGCGATCACGCTCACCTTGCCCCCGGACGGCAGGTCCTTGAGCGACTCGATCGCCGCCTGCTTCGCCGCCGTCAGACGGTCCGGCGCGACGTCGGTCGCCTGCATCGAGGCGGAGGTATCGATGACCAGGACGATGTCCTGCGCGAGGCCCGCCGGCCGCTCGATGAACGGGCGCGCGGCGAGGAACACGAGGAGCAGCACGAGCAGCAGCTGGATGAGCAGCAGGAGGCTCCGACGCAGCTTCTGCCAGGGTGCGTTCGCCTCGACGTCCGCGACGAGCTTCTGCCATAGCAGCGTCGACGGGACCGGTGCGCGGTCGCGCCGCAGCTTGAGCAGGTACATCGCGATGACGGCCGGGAAGAACACCAGGCCGAGCAGCGCGAGCGGTGAGATGAACGGCATCGCTGGGATCGCCCTGCCTAGCCGACCACGCGCCGGCGGCGCAGCTCGGCGAACACGAGGTCGGCGAGCGGCAGGTCGGTGGACATGGGCACGTACGAGGCACGACGCTTGGCGCACAGGTCGGCGAACGACTCCTGCCACGCGGCGAGACGCGCCTTGTACTGGTCGATCGTGGCGAGGTCCACGGTCACGTCGATGCCCTCGCCGCTTTCGCTGTCGACGAGCCGGAGGTCGCCCTCCAGCTGCGGGTCGAGCTCATCGGGCGAGAGCGTGTGCAGGACGATGAGCTCCGAGCCCGTGGCGGCGAGCTCGCGGATGACCCGGTCGGCCGCGGGGTCGAGCAGGTCCGAGATGAGGACCACGACGCCGCGCCCGGAGAGCATCGCCGCGGCATGGCGAGCGGCGGCAGCGAGGTCCGTCGCGCCCTCGGCGGGATGGATCGCGGACAGGGTGGACAACAGCCGGAACACGCGACCGGAGCCGCGCAGCGCGACCTGCCGCCGGGCGGCCCGTCCGCTGAGCGACGCGACGACGATCCGGTCCTCCGACGCGAGGCCGATGTACCCGAGCGCCGCCGCGGCGCGCTTCGCGAACTGCAGCTTGTCGGGTCGGCCGTACGCCATCGACGGGCTGGCATCGAGCAGGAACGTGATCGTCACGTCCTCCTCCTCGACGAACAGCTTGACGAAGAGCTTCTCGAGGCGGGCGTAGACGTTCCAGTCGAGCTGACGGAGGTCATCGCCGAGGGTGTAGTCGCGGAAGTCGGCGAACTCCACGGACTGGCCGCGCTTCACGCTCCGCCGCCCACCCTTGAGGCCGCCACGGACCGGCTGCTTCATCAGCACCTTCAGCCGGTCGAGCTGGCGCAGGAACCCCTCGTCGAACACGGTCGGGTCCAGCGGCTCCGGCAGGAACGCCGGCTTGCCGCCGCCGGGCGTCGCCGGGGCGTTCGAGGGTGGGGTCTGCGGCAGCGTCATCGCGGGGTCGGGGCGGGCCGGTCCGTCGCGGGCTTTGCGCTATTCGACCGTGGGCGGGGCGACCGCGTCGAGGATCGAGCGCACCGTCGCCTCGGTGGTGATCCCCTCTGCCTCGCCCTCGAAGTTGAGGATGACGCGATGGCGCAGGGCCGGCAGGGCCGCGGCCCGGATGTCGTCGACCGAGACGTTGAACCGCCCATCCATCAGCGCCAGGATCTTGCCCGCGGTCACGAGTGCCTGAGCGCCCCGGGGCGAGCCGCCGTAGCGCACGTACTGGCGCACGAGCGACGGCGCACGGCCCTGGTCGGGGTGCGTCGCGGCAAGCAGCGAGACGGCGTACGCGGTGATGTGGGGCGCGATGGGCACGGCCCGGGCGAGGCGCTGCATCTCCACGATCTCGGCCGCGGTCGCGACCTTGCCCGCGCTCGGTGCCTCGGCACCGGTGGTGCGGTCGAGGATCGAGATCAGGTCCTCCTCCGACGGGAACGGGACCATCACCTTCAGCAGGAATCGGTCGAGCTGGGCCTCGGGAAGGGGATAGGTGCCCTCCATCTCGAGCGGGTTCTGCGTCGCGAGGACGAAGAACGGCGGCTCCAGCGGATAGCGGTTGCGAGCGACCGTCACCTGGTGCTCCTGCATCGCCTCCAGCAGCGAGCTCTGGGTCTTCGGTGTCGCGCGGTTGATCTCGTCGGCGAGCACGAGGTTCGCGAAGATCGGCCCGGTCTGGAACCGGAAGACCCGGCTGCCGGCCTCTTCGACCAGGATGTTCGTGCCGGTGATGTCGGCGGGCATCAGGTCGGGCGTGAACTGGATGCGATTGAACGAGCAGTCGATGACGTCGGCGATCGTCCGGACGAGCATCGTCTTGCCCAGGCCGGGGACGCCCTCGAGCAGCACGTGGCTGTTCGCCAGGAGCCCCACGAGCGTCAGGCGAACCAGCTCCGCCTGGCCCACGATGACCTTGCCGACCTCGCGCTCGATGGTGTGGGCGCGGTCGGCGAACGTGTCGGGGGTGAGCCGGGCGGGCGCCGCACCGGCGGGGGTGACGGTGGTGTCCATGGATCCTCCGGGATCGAGGCTGGAGCGGGGGCCGTCGTGGCGCCCGCCGGAGGTCAGTTCGACGACGACGGGTCGAGCGAGCTGAAGTAGTCGCGCACGTAGTCCTTCACCGACAGCGGCACGTACGACCGGTCGAGGGTGGTGTTGGCGTACTGGTAGAAGTCGCTGTAGACGTCCTGGTAGGGCACGTACGAGCCGTTGTTCTGGCCCTGGCCGGGGGTCTGGCCCTGCTGGGTCTGGCCGTCCCCGCCGGTCCCCGCGATGTACGACGGGTCGCCGGGCTTGCCGAGGCGATCGAACGGGGCGTACACCGACGACAGGTCCTCGCCGAGCTGGGCCGGCCGGTTCGGGTTCGTGGGCCCGCGCGGCGCGCCGCCGCCTGAGATGCCGGTACCGAGATGGCTGGCGTTGGAGCCGCCGCCCGCGAGCGAGCCGCCGTTCTGGCTGTTGCCGTTGCCTTGCCCTTGACCCTGCCCCTGGCCCTGACCCTGGCCCTGACCCTGGCCTTGGCCCTGACCCTGGCCTTGCCCCTGGCCCTGGCCCTGGCCCTGGCCTTGGCCCTGCCCCTGGCCCTGGCCCTGCCCCTGGCCCTGACCCTGCCCCTGACCGCCCGATCGACCGGGCTGCTGGCCCTGGCCCTGACCGGGCTGACCCGACTGGCCTGGCTGGCCGGACTGCCCGCTGCCCTGCTGGCCTTGACCTTGCTGCCCGTTGCCCTGCTGACCCTGGCCGTTCTGGCCCTGTTGCCCGTTCTGGCCCTGTTGCCCGTTGCCCTGCTGGCCGCTCTGTCCCTGCTGGCCCTGCTGGCCGCTCTGGCCCTGCTGGCCCGCGTTCGCGAGGTTCCGGCGCGCCTCCTGGAGACGCGACGCCGCGGCCGCGAGATCACGGTCGATGTCGACGTCCTTGTCCGCGGTCTCGAGTGCCTCACCCAGGCGGTCGAGGGCTTCCTTCGCGGCCTCGTCGTTGCCGCCGGCCAGGCTCTGGACCGCGTCGCGGAGCGCCTGGCCCGCGGCACCCGACGCCTGGCTCGCCTGCGCCTGGAGCTGTGCCAGTTGCGCGGCGAGATCCCGCTTCTGCTCGTCGCTCATGCCGGCGAGCTCGTCGCCGGCCTGATGCAGATCCTGGCGCGCTTGCGCCGGGTCACCGTCAGGGTTCTTCTTCGGATCGCCCGAGGCGGCGCGCGAGAGCGACCGCGACAACGCGGCGAGCGACGACGCCCGCTGCTCGTTCGCCGGGTCCAGCTGGGCCCGGACGTCGCCCTCGAGCGCGCCCACGCGGGCGAGGTTCAGGTCGAGGTCGCCCGGCCGCTCGCGGAGCCGCTGTGCGAGCTCGCGAAGGTCCTTGGCGACCTGCGTGCGGGGGTCGGTCGGATCGACGCCCTTGCCCTCGAGGTCCTTCGCGACGTCCTCGATGCGCTGCGCCTGACGCTGGGCCTCGGCGCGGATCTGGGCATCGCGCTGGATGACGAGGTCCTGCGGGTTGGGCAGCAGCAGGGCGGGCACGATGAGGACGGAGGCGACCAGGGCGACCACGGCCGGTCGGGGCGAGAAGCGCGGCCTGAACAGATCGGGCCGGACCGTGGCCAGCGCGTGGGCGGCGTCGCGGCGCTGCCGGCGCACGAATCGGCCCTCGGCCGCGACGAGGTCGAAGTCCGGGCGGCTGGCATCGATCGTCTCGTCGTCGGCCTCGCCGGGTGCGGTCGTCGTCGGCATCGCCGCCGCGAATGCGAGCGCGCTCGCGAGCCGGTCACCGGTGCCACCCTCGGCGTCGACGGCGATCGCGGTCTCGCCGATCGTCGGCCGGATCCGGACCGCCGCGACGAGCAGCGCAAGCAGTCCGAGGACCGGGATGGCGGCCGCGTAGAGCATCGCGGACGGGATCGGGAAGAGCCGCTGGAGCACCGCCACGACGAGCACGCCCGCCGCGATGCCGGCCGCGACCAGCCACGCCCGCCGGACGATGCGCCGGAACCACAGCCGGCGCCGATGCGGGACGAGACCCGACCGGATCCGCCCCAGCGTCGGGTCCATCGGCCCCGCGACGACGCGCGCCGGATCGGCCGGGACGTAGGTCGGCGCAGCGGGCCCGGCGGCTCCGACGGCGCCGGAGATCCGGGAGGGCGAACGAACGACGCCTCGGCATCAGGTCTGACTCCCTGCGGGCCGGCGGCGAGGACGTGGCAGGCGGAGTCGCCAGCGCCGGGTCGGCGTGACCAACTGGACGGACAGGACGATGAGGATCAGTGACAGCACGATCCACGCGGCCGCGGCGCGCGGCCAGTAGCCGTCGCGCTGGACCCCGAACTGCTGTGGCTGTGGCTCGGCCTGGAACACCCCACCGCCGCCCACGCCGACACCCGGCGCCGGCACGGCGACCGGCTGGCTCACGTCACCGAACCCCGTCGGCGGCCGGTCGGTGACGAAGCCGATGATCGAGCAGTACGTCCCGAACCCGGTCTCCGTGCCACACAGGACGTCGGCCTGGGCCACGAACGGGTTGAACCACAGCAGCGCGCCGGGCGGCCGGCGCTGGAGCGACTCGACGACCGACTCGTTGGCCCGGATCGGTCCGGACATCCGCCAGTCGGTCATGACGCCCCAGAAGTAGAAGATGAACCCGGTGCCCAGCGTCAGCGCCAGGACGAGGAAGTACGTCAGCACCGTCGCGCCCTGGGTGCGTCGGACGAGCGATGACGCGAACAGGCCGACCGTCCCGAGCCCGAAGCCCGTGATGAACAGGATCAGATAGCCCCGGATCAGGTCGTCCGGCGAGACCCCGCCGAACGTGAACACGAGCGCCGTCAGTGGGATCGACGACAGGATGAGCAGGAACACGAACGTGAGCGCGGACGCGAGCTTGCCGAGCACGATGGCCAGCGAGCTGATGGGCGTCGTGGCGAGCAGGTCCAGCGTCTGCTTCTCGCGCTCCAGGCTGATGGCGCCGGCGGTGTAGGCCGGGGCGAGGAAGACGACGAGCAGCGTCTGGAACATCAGCAGGCCGATGAACACCTCGCGGCCGATCTGCGCGGCGGCGAAGAACGAGCCGTTGCCGAAACCGACGTTGACCCGCTGCTCCTGGATGAGCTCCATCATCCACGCGAACCCCGCGAGGACGACCAGGTAGAACGTCAGGAAGATGAATGCGCGGCGGCCGCGCATCCGGCCCCGCAGCTCCTTGGTGCCGACGGCCACGATCCCGATGCCGATGTCGCGCAGCGCACCGAAGCGCCGTCGCGCCGGAGCGGGCACGGCGACCGCCGTCATGCGGTCGCCCCGACGGCCGTGACCGGCGTCGCGATCCCGAGGGCCTCGTCGCGCGCGGTGACCTGAAGGAACAGCTCCTCGAGGTCGCTCGCGGCGCGGGCGAAGGAGACGACCGACAGGCCGTGCCGGACCGCCGCGCCCAGCAGCGCCGCCGTCGCCGCGTCGTCCCCGCGGAACCCGAGCTCGATCGTGCCGTCGGCGAGCAGCTGGGCGGACGCGACATCGAGCTGGTCGCCGAACCAGGTGACCGCCGCCTCGAGCTCCTCGGCGTCGGCCAGGAGCCGCACCCGGAGCACGGAGCCGGCGCGCAACCGCTGCTCGATGTCGGCGACCCGGCCCTGCGCCAGGACCTGCCCCCGGTCGACGATGGCGACCGCGGTGCACAGCTCCTCGAGCTCGGGGAGGATGTGGGACGAGATGAGGATCGTCTTGCCCAGGGAGCGGAGCTCCCGGAGGAGCTCGCGGAGCTCGATGCGCGCGCGCGGGTCGAGACCGGACGCGGGCTCGTCGAGCACCAGCACCGCCGGGTCGTGGACCAGCGTGTGGGCGAGGCACAGGCGCTGCTGCATGCCGCGCGAGAGGCCCTGGACGTAGCTGTCGCGCTTGTCGGCGAGGTCGACCAGGTCCAGCAGGTCGCCGATCATCCGGCGGCGGGTCGGGGCGGGGATGCCATAGCACCGGGCGAAGAAGTCCAGGTACTCCCAGACCTTCATGTCGTCGTACACCCCGAACACGTCCGGCATGAAGCCGAGGACGCGACGCACATCGTTGGGGTTCCTGCGCACGGACGCCCCGGCGATCTCGGCATCGCCGGAGTCCGGGACGAGCAGCGTCGACAGGATCCGCAGGGTGGTGGTCTTGCCGGCGCCGTTCGGGCCGACGAGCCCGAAGATCTCGCCCTCGGCGACGTCGAGGTCCAGGCCGCCGACCGCGAGCGTCTTGTCGTAGCGCTTCACGAGCCCGCGGGCCGTGACGATGCTCACGAGACGTCGCCCTCCAGCTGGACGTTGAACTGGAAGCCGATGCCGTCGGGGCTGTCGTTCGTGAAGCGGACCTCGACCTCACCGGTCGACGCGTCGACCCAGCGCTCCGGGTCGTCGAGGCTGTACACCCGGCCCTGCTCGAACGCCGGGAACAGGACGAACTCGCCGGTCTTCCGGTCGCGGATCTCGACCGCGGGCAAGCCATCCGGACCGGACTTGGGGTCGCAGGCGTCGCCTTCCTGACCGGGCTTGGACGTCGCGCCCGGGTCGTTTCCCGACGCATTCTGGGACGGGACGGGCCCGACACACGCCGGCGCCGGCTGGAGGGTCTCGGGGTCCAGGCCCTGCAGACCGATGTCGCCGCCGAAGTTCATGCCGACGAGCACCCGGGTCGGCTTGAGCGTGCCCTCGAACGGGATCGGCTTGTACACGATGCGCGCCGTGCCGTTGCCGAAGTTGACGGTCCACGGGTCCTTGTTGAAGAACGGGGCGTCGACCTCGACGACCGAGCTGCGCATCAGGTCGCTGCGGAAGACGGTCTTGCCCTTGACGCTGAGCGTCACGGGCACCTCGTACAGGACGTTGCCCACGCGCCGTGACTTCTGGCCCTCGATCTCGACGGGCACGACGGGGTCCTCGCCCCACGCGAGGATCAGCGCGGTGTCCGCCGAGAACTGGTTCGAGAAGCCGGTGACCGGGTCGAACGTGAGCTGGTCGATGATCGCCCGGCGGACGAGCTTGCGCTGGGACTCCGCGTCGAACGTGCCGCTGCCGTCGAAGAACGCGTTGCCCACGATGCGCTCGCTGAGCTGCGCGACCGCGAACGGGTTCTGCTCGAGGCGCATGTCGATCTTCGCGGACTGCCCCGGAGCGAGGTCACCGCCCACCACCTGCGCCGACGAGCCGAGCACCACGGCCGGCTTCTCCAGCACCTTGTCGGACTGGTTGGTGATCGTGCCGACGACCTTGCCGTCGTCGAGCTTGAGGTCGGCCGCGATCAGCGGCACCTGCGCGGGCGCCTCGGCACGGACCGCGCGCAGCGAACCGAAGGCGACGGACAGGTCGCGCACGCGTGCCGACATCGTCGCCCTGGAGCACGTCGAGGGGTCCCGAGGTGTCGCCGCCGAACATGTCGCCACTGATGGGCGACGACAGGAGCGCCCCGCCGGGCACCTTGAGCTGGTACGTGGCGCGGGTCGGGGAGAACAGCCCCAGGTACGACCACGCCAGGCCCTCCGTGGTGCCGGGGGCGCCGCGGACGATCGCGATCTCGTGGACGATGAGGTCCGAGCCACGCAGCGCATTGCCGAAGCCGAACGCGCCGACCGTGAACACCGCGATGAGCGTGGGGATGGTGACCCACGCCCACTCGCGACGGTCGAGCCAGCGGAGGACGAGGTAATTGATCGGCCCGATGAGCAGGATGTAGCCGAACAGCAGCGCGATGAGGCCGCCGATGGGCGGCAGCGCCAGGCTCGGCAGGTTCCAGATCGCGCTGACCAGCTGACCGTCATCGTTCAGCGCGGTCGTCGTGCCGGCGCGCGCCGGGAGGAGGCGGCGCCACAGCGGCGTGCTCGCGTCCTTCGAGTCGGCGATCCAGTCGGTCGCTGGGTCGAAGCCCACGATCGTCACGGAGCCCGTGCCGTACGTCATCTCGGCGGCGATCGCGCGGTCGCCGGACGCGGCGAGGATCCGGCCTCGGGCGAGCTCGCCGGCGAGCGCCGGGACGGCGGTGGCGCCCTTGGGCAGTGAGCCCAGCAGCGTGGCGAACGTCTCGGGATCGGCGTCGACGAGCGCGGTGGGGCGATAGGGCAGCAGCTCGTCGGGGAAGGCGCTGAGCGCGTCCGGTCCGGCCGTCCCGCCCACGATCACGAGCCGGCCGCCCGAGGCGATCCAGCCGCGCAGCGCGGCGACCTGCGCGGTGGTCAGCGTGGTGCTGTCGACGTCCTGCCAGATGAGGCGATCGAGCGATGCCCACGCCTCGACCCGATCGGGCAGGTCGGCGACCTTGAGCCCGGCGATGACGGCAGCCTGGCCGGTGGGCGAGGGGAGCAGGTCGAGCTCGCCGGCGAGCCGCCCCGACTCCTCCGCGACGATGCCCACGAACAGCTGGCTCTGGTCGTGGAGCGCGAACTTCACCTGGCTCGTCGTGATCGTGGTGGCGCCGCTGACCAGGGCGACGTCGAGGCTGCCGCCGAACGACGGCGGCTGGGCGTAGAGCGTGTAGTCCTTGCGCGAGCCCGTCGGCAGGTCGACCGGCGTGCCGAATCGCGTCTTCCCGCTGACCCCGCCCGAGATCCGCAGCTCGCCCGTGATCGCCGGGCCGTCGTTGCTGAGGCTCACCTTGAGCGCCATCCACGTGCCGTTGCGGGTATGACCCTGGAACAGCGCGTGGGCCTCCATCGTGAGGCCCTCGGCGGCGGACGCGGTCGCAGCGAACGGGAGCAGCGCCGCGACGGCGACGGCCGCTGCAAGGAGGATCTGCGCGATGCGCCCGCGGCGCCTCGGTGACCGATGATCGGGGGCGGTGGCGCGCACGCAGGCTCCTGGGACAGGGGATGACGCCGAAGATCTGCTCATCGACGTGTCACCCCCACGAAAAGTTGCACCGGGACGCCGGCCCGGGCGTGCGTCCGGGCAAGGCCGCCCGGTCGCGCCCCCGGCGCGGCTATCGTACGATGCCCCCGGCCGCAGGTCGCCCGTCGACCCTCCGGGTTCCGACCGACCATGGTCCCGTCATCCCCCGCAGGTGGCGTCGCGTGACGTCCCGCAGCGCCTCGAGGAGATCCGTGCCCGAGATCCGCCCATTCCGCGCGCTCCGGTACCACCCGGACGTCGTGGCGGATCCTGGACGGGTCGTCGCGCCGCCGTACGACGTCATCGACGCCGAGCGGCATGCCCGGCTCCTGGCGCGTGATCCACGGAACGCCGTCCGCCTGGACCTGCCGACGATCGAGGCCGGTGACGAGCCCGACGAGCGGTATCGCCGGGTCGCGCGGACGCTGGCCGCGTGGCGCTCCGACGGGACGCTCCGCAAGGACCAACGGTCGTCGGTCTACCTCTACGAGCAGACGTATCGCGTCCCCGGCACCGACGAGCGGCGGACCCAGCGCGGGTTCTTCGCGGTCGTGCGCCTCGAACCGTTCGGGTCCGGGATCCTGCCGCATGAGCGGACGATGACCGGTCCGAAGGAGGACCGCTACCGGCTGCTCCGGGCGACGGGCGTGAACACGTCGCCGATCGTGGCGCTGTACGAGGATCGCTCCGGCGAGAGCCGCACGGTGCTCGATGCGGCGACCGCGGTCGCGCCTTCGATCGACGTGGTCGACGACGACGGTGTCGAGCACCGGCTGTGGGTCGTCACCGACACGGGCGAGGCCGATGGTGCGGGTGCGCGCTTGCGCGCGCGCGCGAGCGCCGGCGCCCTGGTCATCGCCGATGGCCACCACCGCTACGAGACGGCGCTGCGCTACCGCGACGAGCGGCGGATGACGCGCTCGTGCGAGGAGGACCCGCCGTTCGACTATGCCCTGATGCTGCTGCTCGAGGCGACCGGGACGCCGCTCACCGTGCTGCCGACGCATCGGCTGATCCGCGGGCTGGGCGATGACGGTGCGTCCCTGCTGGCACGGGCCGACGAGCTGTTCGAGGTGACACCGGTCGCATCGGGATCCGAGCTGGCGGCACGGTTCGGCGCGCCCGGCGCCGGTGGCGGTGGCCGGTTCGGGCTGTGGACCCGACGGGGCGGTGCGCTGCTGGTCGCCCGGCGTCCTGCGTTCGCGCCGTTGCTGGCCGCGTCCGGAGCGGCGGTCCGGTCGCTGGACGTGTCACTGCTGGCCGCGGCCCTGGATCGCCTCGCGGGGATCGGCGCAGATGCGGTCGACGCCGGCGAGCGGGTGACCTACACGAAGTCCGCGGCCGAAGCGGTCGCCGCCGTCGACGAGGCACGAGATGGCGTGGATGCCGCGTTCCTGCTCGAATCGACGCCCGTCGCGTCGATCGTCGAGGTCGCCCGTGCCGGCGACGTGATGCCCCAGAAGTCGACCTACTTCTACCCCAAGGCCCTGACCGGCCTCGTCCTGAACCCCCACGAGTGGTGATGACCGATCCGACGACCGAGCGGCTGCTGACCCGCACCGCCTCTTCGACCAACGGCGGCCGCCCTGTCCGCAAGGACGAGATCGAGCTGCCCGACCGCGGCCTGTACATCGAGTCATGGCTGCCGGAGCGACGCTCGCGGCGCAAGCCACTGCTGTTCGTCCACGGCGAGCTGGCCGGGTCGTGGGTCTGGGAGCGCCTGCTGCACCACTTCGCCGCACGAGGCTGGGAAGGGCACGCGCTCAACCTCCGGAATCACTTCTGGTCGTCGTCGGCGGACCCGACCACGCTGTCGTTCGACACGTACACCGAGGACGTGGTCGCGGCGCTGGAGCGGCTGGGACCCGGGACGGTGGCGATCGGCCACGGGATGGGGGCGCTGCTGTCCCTCAAGGCGCTGGAGCGGATGCCGGCGAGCGGCTATGTGCTGATCGCGCCGCTCCTGCCCGGGCCGCTGCGCTCACCGGTCCAGACGCACGAGGTCCGCGAGGTGCCCGACGTCTACGGCCGTTCGATGCTGGGCTGGGAGACGCTGCCCGAGAAGCTGCAGCGCGAGCACCGCGACCTCTCCATCGCCGATGTCCTCCGGGTGCAGCATCTGCTGGGCCAGAAGCCGCACGAGTCCGGGCATGCGCGCCGGCAGATCCTGCAGGGCGTGCCGCTGGATCCGTCGCGGCTGCCGGACGTCCCGCGCCTGGTCATCGCGGGTGGGCTCGACGCGTACGTGTCGGAGCGCGATGCGGAGCGGCTGGCGACCTGGCTCGACGCGGAGTACGAGCCGTTCGGCGCCCATTCGCACTTCGGGCTGGTGACGGGCGAGTCGAGCTACGGGCAGGTCGCCGACACGATCCGAGGCTTCCTGGAAGCGCAT
>CAVZTA010000010.1:0-67736 GCA_963778025.1 uncultured Chloroflexia bacterium
TCCGGTGGGAGGCGCCGTCGCTCGGTCCACCTGAAGCGCATCTACGTTGCGAGCATCGGCGGAGCCCTGAAACCGCCGAGCGAGGACAACGACACTGCGGCGTGGAGGCTTCCTCGTCGCATCATGCTCGACGCCATCGCGCCGACGCACTGGGTTGTAACGAGCTGGGTCCGGCCGGCATCTATGGAGCATGATCGGAGGAGTGATCGCGCATGCGGAGACGCTGGGGTCCATCGTGGCGCACGCCATCGCCGGCGATGAGTTGGCGTTCGCCCGGATCGTCGCGGCGCACCACGCCGACATGGCGCGCATCGCGTTCTTCGTCTGCGGCGACCTCGACCTTGCCGAGGAGGCGGAGCAGGCCGCCTGGGCCGTCGCGTACCGTCGGCTCAAAGACCTGCGGGACCCAGACCGTCTGCGCCCGTGGCTGATGTCGGTCGCCGCCAACGAGGCGCGCCAGATCGCCCGGAGCCAGCGCCGGCGGACGGTTCGGGAGCTGTCCGTGGCCGACCGGACAACGCCGCATGACATCGACCACGCCGCGATGATCGACCTCACCGACGCCCTGGCTCGGCTTGACCCGAAGGACCGGGCGATCGTAGGCCTCCGTTTCATCGGCGGCTTCGAATCGGCCGAGGTCGGTCGCGCGATGGGCATGACCGCGTCAGGCGTGCGAGTGCGGCTCCATCGCCTCCTCGAGCGGTTGCGGAAGGACCTCGGCGATGACTGAGCGACAGGCCCACGAGACGTTCGAGACACGCTTCGCCGAGCGCGCCCTCGCCTACACGGATCGCGCCACCGTGCGCCCCGTGGACGCGCTCGCCATCTCGCGTGCTGCGATGACGTCCTCGCGGGCGACCGGCGTGTGGCGGCGTGGGCGCGGCAGGTGGCTGATCGATCGGCGCATCGGCGATGGTCGCTGGTCGGCAGCTCTCGTGACCGTCGTCGTCATCGGCGTGATCGCCGTCGCCATCGTCGGGCGTCGGTCCGACTCCGCCATCGGCCCGCAGCCGACAGGCGCGATCGCTTCGATCCCAGCTGCGAGCGGGCCGATCCCCGACGCACTTCGTCATTCGTGGCAACGCCCCTACGCGGTGACCCCCGGTCTGGATCAATGGGGGTCGGGATCCCTGACCCTCGCCGTCGGCATCATGGACGTCGCGCCCGAGCCGGGAGCCGCCGCGTCTCGATCCGCGATCGGGTCGGCCGCGCCCGACACGCTCGTGGTCACGGCCACCGTCGAGACACGGGGTTGCGCCGTCGGGGATGCAGGGACCTACCACTGGTCAGTGGAGGGGCAGGGCACGGTCATGACCCTCACGCCGATCGGTGCGGATGCCTGCACGACCCGTGAGCGCGCACTCGCTGGGCAGTGGGTGCGATCAGACCTCCCCCTGCCTCCGAGTGGCATCACGCTGGCACCAGGGACGTACCCGACTGCGGCCTTCGACCCGTTCGGGGCGCCCAGGGTGTCGGAGCAGCTTTCGTACACGGTGCCCGAACGGTGGAAGGTCAAGGAGGACCAAGCCGAAACCTTCCTGTTGCATCAGCTCCCCGACGATCTTGCGAGCCAGCCGTCGGCGGATCTGTTCCTGCACATGTTCACCCAGCCCCGGATGGCCGCGGACTTTGCGGCAGGCGCGATCTGCGGTTCGTCCACCCTCGCGCCCGATGTCGGCCGCGGGGTCGACGAGATCGTGGCAGCGATCAGGGCTCGACCGGGCGTCGTGTCGACGTCACCGTCGGCGGTGACGATCGGTGGCTACCGGGGCCAGATGCTCGATCTCCACCTTGCGGCATCCTGGACCGGCGGTTGCAAGTCGCCGGATGGGCCGATCGTCGCGATGCCCATCCTCCTGGGAAGTGGAGCCGACGTCGGGGCCGGGGCCGCCCTCGGTCCGGATAGTCCGTTCCGACTGATCCTGCTCGACCTCACCGGCGGGCGGACGCTGGCCATCGCCGTCTTCAGTGGCGGTCCCTTGGAAGCCTCGGAGCTCGACGAGCACGCTGCCGAGGCCATGCCCATCATCGAGAGCCTGGAGTTCCATCCACCGACGCCATAGGCCGATCCGCGTGAGCGCTTGGTCACGCGCCGGTCGTTCGGCCGAACGAAACTGCCTCCCTTCGGGGTCGACGGAGTTGTCCGCGCCGCCTGCGACCAGGACGTTCCCGTCGGGCAGGAGTGTCGCCGAATGCTCTCCTCTTCCCGTCACCAAGCTGGCCGTGGCGCTCCATGTCCCGACGGCGAGCGGCGCGGACGGAGTCGCCGTCACACCCGACGTTGACGGCGTTGGAGACATCTCCGTCATCGCAGGAGTCGCGGCGGTCGAGGTCGATGTGGCGGCGGGCGAGGCTGTCGAAGCGCAACCCGACAGGAATGATCGTGACGGCGCCAAGGATGGAAGGAAGACGGGGCATGTTGCTCCCGCTGACTCGTGCGCGCGCATCCCCGCGCGGGCACACCGATCGGTCGCTCGCCGGGGGACGAACCATTCCAACGCCGGTCGGATCAGGACTCCGGTCGGTACAGCTCCGTCGACTTCAGGCCGACGGCATCGGCCCCTTCCCCTCCGACGACAAGCAGCTCGCCGTCCTCCAAGACGACGGCCCGCGCGATGGCGCGTCCGATCGGGATGTCTACGACCCCGGTCCACCCGGCTGTCGCGCCGTCGAGCTGCTCGACGAGTGGGAAGCCGAGGCCGCTCGGCTCGGCGAGAAGCGGACAGATCCGGCCTACTGGCCCGAGGGTGAGGTCTGGTTACGCGCCCGATCCGGACGGGACTCCGGGTAGTGCGCCAGCGCCCGCCGCAGCTCGGCAGCCGTCAGCGGCCGACCTGACCGCAGCTCCTGGTCGTGGATGCCCTGGAGGAACGCGAGGCGATATCGCTCCTCGAGGTCACCTGATCAGCTTTGCGCGGTCACCGTCGTCACCGGCAGCTTGAACCGGCGCTCGATCCGGCTCGGGACATCCATCCGCAGCCACCGGGAGACGCCGGCAGGCAGGGTCGACACGATGATCTCGTCGAACGGTCCCTCCGTCAGCGACTCCTCGACCGCCGCGACGGGATCGCTCGCGCCGACATCGCCAGCCGCATCGGCCCCAGCCGCTCGGATCGCCTCGAGGAGCTGCTCTAGACGCTTTTGACTCTCTTGGTCGGCACGGCGCTCGGCGTCGGCCTGACGCGCGGGCAGCCCGGCGAGGACGTCAGGGCTGACGCCGGTGTCGGCGTCGCCGAGTCCGACCCCAACGCCCGCGTCCTCGACGGGCACATGCGGGACGAGCACGTAGAAGGAACTCACGCCCTGGGCAATGCGGTGCCGGATCTCCTCCGCGAGCTTCTCGCCCCCGAGCGTCTGGTTTGCGACCACCAGATATCGCGGCATGGCCGACCTCCTCATTCCTTGCGTAAACCCCATGATGGACACGGCACGTCTTCGGCGCACGTCCAACCGCGTCGCACCGGGATCGGAACGCCTGTGGGAACACGCCGCGCTGGAAGAGGAGATCGCGCAGCACGACTCTCCGCTCCCGGAAGAGCAGGCGGAGCAGGAGCCCGGCGACCGGACTCGTCACGGCGAGAACTAGGCAGCCATCCGGTCGGCTCTGTCGACCGAACGCACCATGGACGCGGTCCAATGCCAATTCCGGCCTCGCACCGTTGCGCGCGGCGATCGCCGGGCCTGCCCCCTACGCCATCGAGTCGTAGGTCGACGGCGTCCATGGACGCGTCGTATTCGCACCCGGCCGTGAGCTCGAAACGCGGAACCGTCGCGGCGAGCGCCGCCAGTTCGACTAACGACACAGGTTGCCCCGCCGATACGCGGGCGCGATCCCCTCGTCATCACGGCACATGCCGATGAGTCATGACTCTGTGGGGTGACAGCCCAGGGTTGCCCGCAGGAGCGCCGAAGCTGGGGGACTGTCGGCTCTCCCATTGGTCCTCCCCAACGGAGCGAGACGTCTGGGGCGGACAATCGCGTTTCACGCCCGAGCCTCCCATCACCACCCGGCCAGTCCGGAGAGGAGATCCCATGCGGAGCACAACGCGAGCTGTTGCGGTCGGAGTGTCGTTGGCGGCGTCGGTGCTACTTCTTCAGGGTTCGGCCTTGGGTGCGGCCACGGGCAACCGGGGCGGCCACACCATGACCTTCCACGTGTTGTTCAGTGACCCCAGCTACACCGATCTCGGGGCGCCGGGTTTCTCAGCAGCGGACGTGATCGTCTTCCATGACCGGCTCCTTCAGAGCGCGAAGCCGGTGGGCGACGAGGTCGGAAGCTGTGTCCTCGTCGACGACACGGGTCTCTCCAACTGCAGTGGCATCGTGCAACTCGAGGACCGCGGGACGATCAGCTTCTCGTTCGTGAACGCGCCGCCGCCCCACAAGGTACTGGCCGTCACCGGTGGGTCTGGAGAGTTCAGGGCAGTCCGTGGCGACGGCACTCTCGACGAGAACGGGGATGGCACAGGCACCCTCGTTCTGCGGCTCATCGGCGGATAGCCGCACGGAGCAAACCACGCCCGGGCAGACGCCATCAGTTCCGGCGCGACCCGAACTCGGCCAGCTCGTCGAGGTGCCCTCAGCGCCGACCGCATCTGCCGTCGCCGACTCGGCTTCTCGCCCGTCGCGTGGCGTGGCGCTCGACCAGAGCCCCTGACGGATGAGCGCGGCGCGCGAGATCAGCGCGTCGAGGTCGTCGCGGAGGCCCTGACGGTCTTTTCTCGTCGGTCACGCAGTCATGATGAGGCCCTCCGGCGACTGCCAAGGGGCCTCGGGCGAAACGCGCCGGCATCCGCGTCCGGTCTCACTGGTGCTGCTAGGTTTCCGAGGTGGCGACACGCCTTCCCGACTCCGCGCACGGGCGCCTGGCCTGGTCGATCGTGGCGGGCATCCTGATCGGGCTCGTCGTCGGGGCGCTCACGTACGTCGAGTTGGGCGTGCTTGCGGCGATCGCCTCGACCGCGGCCACGTTCGTCCTGACAGGCTGGTGGGTGCTGTGGCCGATGGACGCCGAGTCGACCAGCAGCCATGCCCAACGCGATGAGTTCGAGCCGCGCCTCGAGGAGGTCGTGGTCGTGGGCTGGGCGCTGGCCGGTCTGATCATGGTGGCGCTCCTGCTGTTGCTGGGCAGGAGCGACGAACGCCCGCTGGTGGCGCTGCTCGCCCTAGCCGGCGTGGCCATGTCGTGGGCCGGGCTTCATCTCATGTACACGGCCCGCTATGCCTATCTCTTCTACTCGGACGGGCCAGGCGGGATCGACTTCCACAGCGACGAGGCGCCTGCGTACCGCGACTTCCTGTACTTCAGCTACAACCTGGGGATGACCTACCAGGTCTCCGACACCGACGTGTCGAGCCGCACGATCCGCGCCATCGTGCTCCGCCACTGTCTCCTGTCGTATGGCTTCGGGACGGTGATCCTGGCCACGACGATCAACCTGATCGCCAGCTTCGTGGCCGGCTGATCCGAGCGCGTCCGCCGACCGACGCGGCCGCGGATGATGATGGGCGGAGCCGAGGCGAAAGGGGTCATCGGAGGGGTCAGAGCAGCCGCGAATTACGAAGACCCGGCCCATCGGGCCGGGTCTCGCACGTGATCTGATGGAGCCGACACTCGGATTTGAACCGAGGACCTGCTGTTTACGAAGTAGATCGGCCTGAGCGTTGTGGCGCAAGCGTGGATTCTCGAGCGTAAGCCGCTCAATTAGCAGGTCTTCGTTTCGAGCGCGCGCTTGTCGTGAACAGTTGCTCGCCCACGGTTGCGACCGTCCAGTCGATCCAATCCTGGTGCTTCCAACCAAAGTCGAACACGAGGACCCGGTAGACGTCCATCCCTAGATAGAGCAGCAGCAGGTCGGTTGCCCGCTCCGGGCTGACGCCCAGGCGAAGCGCCGACTTCGTCGCCAAGATGTCGACGATGGCGCGGTAACCCTGCGCGCGCCAGCGTTCGTGGAATCTGCGAACAGCGGCGGTCTCGGGGTCGCTTCCCGCGGCGCCCCGGACGATCGTGTCGAGCGGGGTCGCCCGCGTCATGATCTCGCCGATTCCCTCGACCGCATGGCGGAGAGCGACGGTCAGGTCCGGCTGATCGGCCATCTTCAGATACCACGCCGTCTGGTCGGGTGGCACAGGGTCACCTTCGCCGAGTACGGCGAAGTCGTATGCGCGGCTGAGCAGTTCACTCTTGGTATGGAACGTGAAGTACACCGTCTGCACGGCCACCCCTGCAGCGCTCGGCGACATCGATCATCGTCGTTCCGGTGTAGCCGCGCTCGCAAAAGAGCGTGTACGCGGCCTTCGTGATGCGCAGTCGGGTCGCCCGAGCACGGTCACGCCGCGTCAGTTCGCTACGGGCATGTCTCTTGACTTCGGTCATCGATTGCGGCATGCTACAGGAGTCAATCACTAGTGAGCGTCACTAGTGAACGAAGTCCAGTGGTTCCAGGAGGAGAACGACGGTGGTCAAGGCAGAACGGACCGTCGTCATCGATCGCCCGATTCAACAGGTCTTCGCCTATGTGACCGATCAGACGAATACACCTCACTGGCAGGCAGGGCTGGTGGAGGTGCGTCGCACGACTCCAGGCCCGATCGGCGTCGGCACCAAGCACACCTTCGTGAGGAACTTCATGGGCCGCCGAATGGAGGCAGACAACGAGTACGTGGCGTACGAGCCTGACAGGCTCGTCACCTTCCGTACGCACCTCAGGGCCGCCCCTGATGGCGTCCTATCTCTTCGAGGCCGAGCCCAACGGCACCCGGCTCACCTCCCGCGTCGAGCTCGAGGGAGCGGGCTTCTTCGGGCTCCTGGATCCGGTCATCGGGGTAGGCCTACGACGGGAGATGAAGGCCGCCCTGCCGGCCTTGAAGGCGCTTCTCGAGATCGGTCCGCGCCAGATGACGCCGAGCGTGACGGCCATCCGGCAGCGAGCCTGGTGGGCACTCGCGGCGATCGCCGTCACCCTCGTCGTGTTCGGCGTGACCGACGTCGCGACGGGTGCGAAGGCGGATCCCGGGATCAGCTTGGCGGTCGTTGGCAAGGACCCGGCGGCACTCGAGGCGGCACAGCCCGACGCCTACCGCATGTTCGACTTCCTGACCCGGAGCCAAGGCTTCGTGCTGGGGATGTTCGGGTTGCTCGTGCTCGCGGTCGCCACCATTCCATACAGAGCCGGGCAGCCTTGGGCATGGCGCGTGCTTTGGCTCCTGCCGGCCTGGGCGATCGTCGTGCCGTTCCTGTACCTCGACGCTTCGGTACGGCCCCGGGACAGCCGCCGGCCCCGCCGATGATCTCAGGTCCCGTCGTCGCAGTCGTCGCGGCGGCGGCGCTCCTCGTCGATCGTGGCCGGTTCCGAGTCTCTCGGCCCGCGTTTATCGATCCGACTGCACTCGGTAACTGATCGAGGCGGGGGATCGCTGCGTCTTTGCCGATAGAAACCTGCTGTGTGGAAAGCAACAGGTCTTCGAAGGCTCCGAGAGGATGCCTGGCGCGGTGGCCGGCCGAGCTCGTGCACGGTGGGCGGCATCGAGATCTCGCATCCGTCCAGTTAGCAGGTCTTCGTCCGTTACAGGTCTTGAGGCCGGATTCGGCGACGACGAAGACCGTGCTAACTCCAGACAGCTGCTCTTGCTGAGCACGAAAGAGGGGAGTGGAGCCGACACTCGGATTTGAACCGAGGACCTGCTGTTTACGAAACAGCTGCTCTACCGCTGAGCTATGTCGGCCCGGCCTGAGAGTATAGGTGATGCAGTTCAGACCAGATCGGAAGGCGATGCCCGGCCCGGAGCCGACCTCGGGTCGAGGCACCCAGGGTCGACCGCTCCCAAACCGGAGGTCACAACGCCCGCATCAGGACGACTGCGGCGCCGTCACGCTGGCGGTCAGACCATCAGGGGCAGCATCCAGTCACGAATCGCCCCGAGGCGCCCCAAGCACGTAGACCTCCACACCCGACGGCTGGGCCTGGGAGCGAACGACCCGTTGCGTCGCCGGCTTGAAGTCCTCCGGCTTCGCGGTCGGGATGTCCACGAAGGTCTGTGGATTTCGATCCACGAGCGGGAACCAACTGCTCTGGACCTGGACCATGACGCGGTGCCCGCGACGAAAGACGTGGTTCACGTCGGGCATCGTGAAGGCCACGGCTTCGACCTCTCCCGGCACGAACGGCTCGGGCTGCTCGAAGCTCTTGCGGAACTTCCCGCGGAACGGTTCGCCGCGGACGAGCTGCTGGTATCCCGCGAGCCTGACCGTCGGCGGCCCGACGTCCCGCCCGTGGTCCGCCGCCCTCGCCGGCCGCCGGCGTGCTCCGATCCGGCGGATACACGTCGATCAGCTTCACGACCCAGTCCGAATCGGTCCCGGTCGTCGAGACGAACAGCTTCGGTGACACCGGACCGGCGAGCGCGAGGTCCTCCTCGAGCGGCTCCGTCACATACACGAGCACATCGGGCCGGGTCGCGGCGAAGCGCTGGTCAGCGACCATGTATTCCTCGGGCATCGCGGGCGACGCGTAGCCGATGAACGGCACCGGCTTCGCCGGATCGCTCACATATGAATCGCTCGCGTCCGCCTCGGCCGGCGGCTCGAAGGCAAGTCCGCCCGCCTCGCTGGAAGTACAGGGTCCGGGGTTTCGCGCCGGAGGGCGGCCAGCTTGCGATACTGCCGCCAGACATTCGTGCCGGTCTCGAACACGAATGCCTCGGGCAGATGCGGGTCAGGACCCTCCTTCAGATGAAACTCGAAGAACGGCAGGAGGATGTTCTCGAGGTAGAAGGTCGTCGTGTCCGCCCCGAAGTCGACGCTGCCGAGGCGGTGTCCCAGGTACGCCGTCCACCCGCCGTGCACCCACGGGCCCATCACGAGGCTTTGGGCGACGTCGGGATTCGCGGCCTTGATGGCGCGATAGACCCGCAACGGTCCCATCAGATCCTCGGCATCGAACCAGCCACCGACCGTGAGGACCGGGCAGCGGATGTTCTCGAGATGACGCCAGATCGCCCGGGACTGCCAGAATCCGTCGTACGTCGGGTGCGCGAGCAGCTCGTCCCACGTCGGGTTCGGCGCGCCGAGTCGTGCCGTCGCGTTGCGGAGCGGACCGAGCTCGAGGAAGAACTCGTAGCCGTCCTCGGTGCCGTAGTCGAACGGGACCTCCACCTTGGGCGGCCGCGTCGGGCCGGACTGCGGCTGATAGGCCGCCACCGAGTTGAAGGCATGGGCCAGCATGAACGCCCCGCCGTGATACCAGTCGTCGTCGAGGAATAGATCGGCGACGGGCGCCTGCGGCGATGCTGCCTTGATCGCCGGGTGGGTGTCGATGATGCCGGCAGCCGTGAAGAACCCCGAGTACGAGATCCCCCAGATGCCGACGCGGCCGTTGTGGTTGGGCACCTGGGCGAGCAGCCAATCGACGGTGTCCCAGGTGTCGGTGCTCTCGTCAACGTCGGTGGCGGCCTGCTTCTCCGGCCGATGCGGCGTCACGTGCGTGAACTCGCCCTCGGACATGAAGCGACCGCGGACGTCCTGTCGGACCACGATGTAGCCCGCCTTCAGCAGCGCCTCGGTCTGGCTGCTGAATGCAGACTGCTCATCGGGACCGTATGGGGTCACCCCGAACGGCGTTCGGGTGAGCATGAGCGGATAGCTCGTCGTGGTGTCCTTGGGGACGAGCACCGACGTGAAGAGGCGCACCCCATCGCGCATGGGGATGCGGAACTCGTACTTCGTGTAGTGCTCGCTCGCGTCGTAGGCGGCGCTCTCGCGATCGGGTCCTGCGGAGGCTGTCATCGCGGGAACACTAGACGGTCAGCGTCCGAACGCTAGGCCTGATGGGTTTCGCCGGAGGCCCAAACCTTCGTGACGGTGCGGGTCGCGAAGCCCATGCTCTCGTAGAGCCGGTAGCCGGCGGGCGTCGCGCCCAGGAAGAAGCGACGAGCGCCCTGCGTTCGCGCCTCGGCCAATGCCGTCGACAGCAACCGTCGACCGACGCCGGAGCGCTGCCGCGTAGCTGTCCGTCGCCATCGACCAGATGCCGGCCGTGTCGCCCTGGTGGATGACGGTGACGGTTCCGACGACGTCGTCCTCGATCGAGGCGAGGAACACGTCGACGTTCGGAGCGTCCACGAGGGACGCTGGCAGCACACGTCGAACGGCGTCCACCGGCATGCCGAATCCCGAGCTCAGCACCTGCGCATTGGCCTCCGCCGCCGCGAGCCCGCTGGCCCGCCGCACGACGACCGAGTCGTTCCCTTCGGGATCGATCGGCGCGTCTTCGCGAACCATGAACGGGAAGTCGACGACGTGGACGAGGCCCAGGTCAGCGGCCGTCTGCACGACCCCGCTTCCGGCCTCGGGAAACAGGATGGCGAGGAATGGCAGGCTCTTCGAGATGAACGTGGTGCAAGCGGCCCCAAAGGCACCGCTTTCAGTCGCGCCATGTCCGGCAACGATGTAGTTCAAGTCAGCGACCGGCTCGCCGGTCGTTACCGAACAGCAGCCCGGACGCAGGGTGCACTCGAACCGTTCAGCCTGCCCGAGGTACGTGACGAAGGCCTCGCTCGTCAGCCGGCGCAGGACGGACTCGGTCAACGGCTTGGTCATCGACGATGGATAGTAGGAGGATCGAGCCGGTAGAGGAGGGCGTTTGGACGTGATGCCACCTGACGTCTCCTACGCGAGAAGCGGCGACGTCGCGATCGCGTACCAGGTCGTTGGCACAGGTCTGGTCGACATCGTGTTCGTCCGCGGGATCGCAGGCGACCTGCTCTCGACATGGGATCAACCGCTGCTCGTCCGCCACGTGCAGGGTCTCGCGGACAACGGCCGTGTCCTGATGCTCGACAGGCGCGGAACCGGGCTGTCCGACCGCGTGCGCGAAGTGCAGTCCCTTGACACCGCCATGGACGACATCCGAGCCGTGATGGACGCCACCGGATCGGACCGCGCGGTGCTGTGGAGCGGGGCGACGAGCACTGGTTTGGCTGTCCTCTTCGCGGCGACGTACCCGGAGCGCTGTGCCGGTCTTGTCCTCTTCGATCCGCGGATCAGGGGCACCCGCGCCCATGACTACCCGTGGGCCGACACGCCAGGAGGAGTGGCGCTCTCGGCTCGCCGACGTCCGGGCCGGCTGGGGCGCTCGCGAGTATCTCGAGCGGCTCGCGGCGGAATGGGCACCGGAGGTGGCCGAAGACGGCGCCTTCCGAGAGTGGTTCGTGTGGCACATGCGGCGCAGCCTCAGCCCGGGAGCGGCGTTGACGTCGTTCCGAACGGCGATGGACCTCGACGTCAGCGATGTCCTCGCGGCGGTTCGCGTTCCGACCCTGGTGTTGCCTCACCCGGCGAACCCTGGTCCTGGCCGTTTCACCGCCGACCGGATCCGCGGCGCCGAAGTCGTCGAGCTGCCACCGCTGCGCGGCCTCTATACGTGGGTGGACGACGACGTCCACAGGGCGACGATGGCCGCGACCGCGCGCTTCGTCGCGCAGGTGACCAACCTCGCAACCCCGGAGCGGGTCCTCGCGACCGTGCTCTTTACCGATATCGTCGGATCGACGGAACTCGCCGGCAAGCTCGGCGATGTCGCGTGGCGAGACCTGGTCGGCCGCCACCATGCGATCGTCCGGCGTGAGCTGGCGCGCTATCACGGCCGGGAGCTCGACACGGCGGGTGACGGGTTCTTCGCGGTCTTCGATGGTCCGGCCCGGGCCGTCCAGGCTGCTGCCGCGATCCGCGATCAACTCCACGAGATCGGCATCGACGTTCGAGCCGGCTTGCACACCGGCGAATTCGAGATCGGTGACGGCAAGGTCGTGGGGATCGGCGTGTCGATCGGTGCGCGGATCTCGGCGCTGGCAGGACCGGGCGAGGTGCTGGTTTCGAGCACCGTCAAGGACCTGGTCGCCGGTTCCGGCCTCCGATTCGACGACCGTGGCGAGCACGCGCTCAAGGGGATCGATGAGCCGTGGCGGGTATTGGCGCTGAGACCTTGACCTCGTTCGCGGCGGAAACGGGACGTTGCGGCGGTCCACAGCGATCTGGGTCTCCGCGCGAACAGGTGATGCGTGTGGCTCCGAGCGATCCGAGATCAGAACGAGCCCAGGTGGCTGACTACTGAGTCCGACTCGTGGCGCGGACGCGCCACGAGCGGGGGACCGACCTGTTACGAGACTGACGAGCGATCATCGTCGCTCAGATCCACAACCTCCGAGTTCCCCCACGGGGGTCGAGCGCCCGGGACAGTCCCGACAGGAGCAGCTTGCGGAGGAGGTCGCTCACGACGCGTCGACCTCGGTGCGGATACTCGGGATGTATTCGAGATCGACCTCGACCGGGATGCCGAGCGCCGCCGCCAGGCCCCGCGCGAGTCCCGCCGGGTCGCCCGGTGCATCCGGTCCGCGAACGATCAGGGTGACGTGGTTCTCGTCCAGCGACCAGCTCACGATCGTGAGGTCACGAGCGCCGATCCAGGCACGGATGACGGGCGCACCCTCATCGGATCGGATCGTCGTGACCGCTCGCTTCGCCCCCGTGACGACCAGGGGAACGGCGATGATGCACAGCGCGACGATGGCGAGGATGAAGCCGTTGCGGACGCGGTTCCGCTCCCTCAGCATCGCCGCGTCCGGCGCGGCGCCGGCCAGCGCGAAGACCGTGGATGCGGACACGGTGATGGCCGCGAAGTTGGCCAGGAACAGCAGCAGCGCGCCGGCAGCATCGTCCGGTCGACGCAGCTCGAGGCAGATCCCGACGGTCGCGAGCGGCGGCACCAGGGAGACAGCGATGGCGACACCTGGCAGGGCGTCGCTGCCCGTCCTCCGAACGGTCACGTAGGCTCCTGCCGCCCCGGCCGCGAGTGCCACGCCAAGGTCCAGCAAGCCTGGCGCGGTCCTCGCCACGATCGATGGCGTCAGCACCACGGGGTCGGGGATCAGCACGGACACGAGGAAGCCGATCGAGATCACCGCGAGCGCGCCCAGCAGCACCTGGACGAACGTTCGCGCCATCCATCGATCGCGTGCGGTCACGAGCGCCCCCGCGAACGCCATGATGGCGCCGCCGAGCGGCGCGACGACCATGGCGCCGATGATCGACGCGACGGAGTCCTGGAACAGCCCGAAGGAGGCGATCAGCGCCGCCAGACCGAGGAGGACGCTGAACGTGACGAGCGACTTGCGGTACGCCGCTCCCTCGGGGAACAGGTCGTCGAGTTGCGCGGCGCCGAGCGACTGCCTCGCATCGGGAAGCGGTCGCTGGGGAAGGGCAGACGGCGGGAGGGCGCCGCTCATCGGGACACCTCTGCAGCTGGCAATGACTGCCGAGTGAGGATATGCGAGTCACTGCGAGACTTCGCGACCAGGGATGCTGGAGCTACCCGCCGACCAGCACGTCCCTGACCGGCTGCTCTTCCAGGCGCGCAACGCCGTCCGGAAGCGGGGACCGCCACGCGGGCCGGCGCGGCGATCGGACCCGCACGAGAAGGCGGGTCGATGACCCCCCATAGGACATCGACCCGCTCGAGGAGTCACGGCATGCCGAATGCTCGCCATGCATCGGTCAGACGCTCATCCTGGATCGGTGTTACAGGGTGTCGGCGACTGCTTGGGTATGGGTCATCGAGCCCCTCTGCGCGCGGTTGGGACATGACTGACTCGGCGCGTCGCGGATAGCAACACCAACGAGGGATCGTGTCCGCGATCCACAGGCGCATGCGCGTCGAGCGCCCGAAACATGCGGCTGGTCGGCGCGCTCAGGCAGAGGCTGGCCCAATCCGTCCAGGAGCACCCAGGGGTGCGGAGGGAGTCCGGCGGCTCGACCTGCAGCGCATCGTCGACTGCGGAATCCATGTCCATCGCGCGGCCCAGCGCTGCCTCCCCGCGCGAATACCTCCGAGGAGAGGTTCGTCGACCGATCTCGAGCGCGCGCGCCGGATCGCCGTCCCTTCCGGCAGTCGGCCGGCTCTCGCGATCAGCAGGTCCGACAAGCGCGAAACCTCCTCGCGACGGGTGGCGGTCAGGATATCGACTCACCAGGTGACGTCGCCTCGTGCTCCTTGCCGGGATGCAGGTCGGGGTGGGTCGGGTCGCGTTCAAATGACCTCTCGACGTCGCACCGTTCGCGAACAGGGAGCTCGCCATGTCGGAGATCGGCCCAGCTGATCCGGAGTCTCAGACGAACGGGGAGGAGGCCCTTCCGATGGCATCGCAGATCGGTGGCCGGCCGCTTGCCCATGTCGCCGGCGCGATCGGCATCGTTGCGCAGCTGGCCAGCGCCTACTGGTACGTCCTGTACCCGTTGCTGGTCATCCCTTCACCGGCGAGCTACGCGTTCTTCGTGGCCTGGTTCATCCTGGTCGGACTCACGATCATCTGGTGGCGACACCACCCGATCCGGTCGTTCTTCGTTCCGATCGTGTCGATCCCGGTCGCGGTCATCGCCATCTCGATCGGCACGACGCTCTGGGGCTGGGCGCCCTGAGCGCGCTGTCGAACCGGGGCGGGCCGAGAAGCTCGTAGAAGGATCAGGACCCGACGACCCCTCGCCCCGGCGCGGCCTTCCGCCGGGTGGGGGTGGTGCCTGCACCGTTGACGCCGATCGGCCCATGGGCCTTCATCCGGGGCCTGGCCTTCGAAGCGTTACAGAGAGGATCCGGATGCGTCGGTCCATGTCCACGTTCGGTATCGGGGTGCTCGCCCTGCTCGTTGTCGCGTGCTCGACACCCGCCGCGTCGCCCGCGGCCTCGTCGAGCGCCGCGCGGCAAGCCGACGGAGCAGCTCGCTGGGGTGACGTGGACGCTGACCTCGTACGACCTCTCGGGCACGTCGACCGACGTCCCGGACGATGTGGTGGCCGACCTTCACATCGATGGGACGCAGATCTCCGGCTCCGCGGGTTGCAACTCGTTCACGGGGACGGTCACGGTGAGCGGGACCAGTGTCAAGGTGGGGCCGTTGGCGACCACCAAGAAGGCGTGTGAGGGAGCCGCAGCCGACGTCGAGGCCGCGTATCTCGCCAACCTCCAGAAGGCCGCCTCGTTCTCCGTGACGGCACTCGGCCTGAAGATCAACGACTCGACGGGCGCGCCGATCCTGGTCTTCGAGCCGGGTCCCGCGAACGCGCTCGAGGGTTCGTGGAGCGTCACCGGCTACAACAACGGGAAGGGCGCGGTCACCACGCCGACGGCGGGCACGACCTTGACGGCGATGTTCACGCTCGACCATGTCTCCGGGTCGAGTGGCTGCAACACCTACGACGGTGGCTACACGATCGACGGTACGACCATCAAGATCGGGCCGCTGGCCGCGACGCGGATGGCCTGCGCCCAGGACGTCATGGATCAGGAGACCGCCTTCCTGACCGCGCTCCAGGCGGCGACGACGGTGGAGTCAGTCGGGCGCGAATGTGACGCTTCGCGACAGCGCCGGGGCGATCCAGGTGACCCTGGCCCCGGGCTGAGTCCACACAGCCGCCGACTCGGGTCAGCCGACCGGGATCACCTCGCTCAGCGAGGCCTCGTCGCCCGAGGATGATGTCGCGCGCAGCGTGACGGTGTAGCTGCCGGGCGAGTCGTACGCGTGGGTCGGGTTGCGCGCCGTCGAGGTGTCGCCATCGCCGAAGCTCCACGTCCACGAGACCGCGTTCTTCGTCCGGTTCCGGAAGTGGACCGAGAGCCCGTTCGTGGACCAGTCGAAGTCGGCCTGCGGCGGGTCGGCGGCCGGGGGCGGCGTCGCCGTGGGCGTCGGCACCGGGGTCGGGGTGGTGGTCGGACGGGGCGTCGGTGTCGGCGTCGGGGTCGGCGTGGGGGTCGGCGTGGGCGTCGGGCCGGGGGTACTCGTCGGTGTCGGCGCGGGCGTGGGCGGCGTTCGTCGGGTGCGAGGTCGGGTCGGGCGTCGGATCCGGCGTGGTCTCGGCGCCGGCGCCACCGGTGGTGTCGTCACCACCGCCCGTCGCGCCACGGCCCGGGGCCGCGGTCCGGTGAGGCGTGGCGACCGGCGCCCGCGTCGGACGCAGGGTGACCACGGATGTCGGCGCGAGCGTCCCGTCGACGGATCCTGCGATCAGGCCGGGCACGCCGATGGGAGGCGATCCGCGAAGTGCCGGGAAACGCGTCGCGCTGGTATCCAGCACGCCACCGCTCCACGTCGGGATGGCCACGACGATGGCGGCGGCGATCAATGCCACGATCCCGCCGACGAACACCGCGGCACGTCGATGGGTCCGCGCGGGCGGCCGGCGGCTCTGGCGCGAGGGTCGGCGTTCGGGCGAGGGCGGCCGCCATCGACGGTGAGCGGGTGCCCTCGACCGGGGCGTCGGGCGTGGATGCAGCCGTCGCGCCCAGCCGCACCGACTCGACATCCGCGGGCACGAAGGGCCTCGGCGCGCGCGGATCGCCTGGCTGGGTGTGCTGCGCGGTCCGCATCCGCCACGCGAGCTCCGACTCGTTGCGCTGTCGGAACGTCGACGACGTGAGTGGATCCGTGCGACCGCCCGGGTCACCTCCGCCGGGATCGTGGGGCGCGACCAGCAGCCACTCGTCGGGGGAGGCCGGAGGGCATCGGTGTGGCGCGACGCCGGACGACGAGGACGCTCAGGAGGATCGCGATCAGGGCGGCGATCGCGACCACGATGACGCTGGCGATGACAAGCTCGGCAGCCATGCACCCTCGGTGGCCCCCCGTCGTCCCTCGCGGTAGCTGAACGATACGTCATCCGAACTCGATCCTGCCATCCGGTCGAACGGGCGTTCCGTCTCCGCGGTCGCAGCCACCCCCACGTGGTGGACCCGGTCACGGCCAGCGGAACTACGGCGCCCACGATCGGCGACCCTCCTCGCTCGGGCGGTCGCGCGCTAAGCCGTCGGCGTTCGCCCCGGGCCCGTCGCGGGCGCCGTCGCCACGTGGGTCTCGTCGCCCTCGGGCAGCTCCTCGCGCATGCCGGCGTTGATCGCGAACGCGTTCTTGATGCCCGCCGCGATGGCACCCTCGATCCAGCGCCGCGCCCGCTGATCGCACGCGTCGTTCGCGAACCACACCCGTCCGCAGGGCCGGATGATGTCGTCGTAGAAGCGCGACGTCATCTCGAACGGCCGGAACAGCGGCCCGATGCCGCCCGCATACGGGTCGAGCGACCAGTCGTGCGAGATGCCGAACTCGAACGTCGACGCCGGCCTCGGGATGGATCCGGCACAGGTCTTCCATCGCCTGGGAGATCCGATCGGCCTCGGACAGCATCGAGTAGGCCATCGAGTCCTGTTCCCACGCGTACGACGCGATGAGCACGCCCTTCTCGAGGTCGGGGTCCTGGCCGGCCGGGGTGTAGACGATCTGGCGGATCGCGAGGTCGGTCGCGGTCGCGCCGTGGGTGATCGCGTAGTCGTCGACCCACCACTTCCGAGTGAACTGGAAGAAGATCTTGTGCGCCCGGCCGTAGTAGACGTTGCGCATCGTGAAGCGCTTGTCGAGATCGAGGCCGTCGATCTCCATGTGTCGCAGCAGCACGAACGGGACGGTCACGATGACCTCGTCGCCCGTGACCACGCCCTCGGTGCCGACGGGGTCCTTGTAGCGCACGGTCACGCCGTCCGGCCGCTGCTCGATGGCGTGGACGACCGCCCCGAAGCGCGTGTCCGCGATGAGCGCCGGCGAGAACGCGTTGGGCAGGGAATCCGACCCGTCGACGATGTACGACAGGTGTCCGAACACGTCCTCGTGATAGTGGGCGAACCATTCGACGAGGGAGAAGTGGTAGCGGCCCTCCAGGTTGAGCAGCGGGCCCATGAGCGAGATCGCCTGCTCCGAGACGCCACGGGCGATGAGGAAGCTCAGCAGCGACTCGCCGTCGTACTGGTCGATCATCCGGCGCCAGCCGTCGGGCTCCGCGATGAGCGTCGTCAGCGGCTCCATCGCCCGCTTGAGGAGGTCGGACGGGAGGATGCCGCGCTCGTTGTCGGGCAGCCCGTAGTCGAAGCTCGACGCGGTGAACTCGCTGCGTCGCACCCGCTTCCCATCGAGCACGACGAAGGTGTCCTCGTCGTACATCGGGAACGCCGCCGTCGGCAGCCGGAACCGCTCGTTGATGAGGTACTGCCCGAGGAGGTGATGGGCGGGGAAGCGCATCGCGCCGAACTCGCCGTACATCCGTCCCGCGAAGCCGCGGTACGTGTACACCCGCCCGCCCAGCCAATTCCTGGCTTCCAGGATCGTGACCGTGTGACCGGCTTCCTTGAGCAGCAGCCCGGCGGTCAGCCCGGCCATCCCGGCACCCACGATGACGACATGGCGGCGCGGGGCGTCGGTCGGCGGCAGGCCAGCACGGAGGGTGTCGAGCAGGTCGATGCGCGTGGTCATGGGCGGTCCCCTGGCGGTCGGCTGGATCGCGTCCGATGGTGACACGGGATACCCCGCCTGTTGCGGTCCCGGGCGGTCCGTGTTAGCGTCTCAAGCAACCTTGAGTCGGTCACTCAGGCACCCTTGATACGAGGCGACGCACCCGTCCATGGCCGCGACGTTCTTCCTGATGCTCCGCGAAGGCCTCGAGGCCGCACTCATCGTCGGCATCATCGCCGCCTACCTCGTGAAGGTCGGCCGGAATGACGAGCTGCCGAAGGTCTGGGCAGGCGTCGGGGCGGCGCTCGGACTGTCGATCGTGGCGGGCATCGTCATCGTGTCCACGATCGGACGGCTGCCGCTCATCGTCCAGGAGACGCTGGAGGGCGTGGCCGGGCTGATCGCCGTCGCGGTCCTCACCTGGATGCTGTTCTGGATGCGGCGCCAGGGTCGCGCGATCAAGGGTGAGCTCGAGCGGGGCGTCGACGCGGCGCTGACCGCCGGCGGCACGATGGCCCTCGTGGGACTCGCGTTCGTGGCCGTCATCCGCGAGGGCCTCGAGACCACGCTGTTCGTCCTCGCGCTCATCCCGTCGCTCGGGACGAGCCCGACGGTGCTGCTCGGCGGGATCCTCGGACTCGCGGTGGCGGTCGGCGTCGGCTGGGCGATCTTCGTCGGCGGTCGACGGGTCGATCTCCGGAAGTTCTTCACCATCACGGGCGTCGTCCTGATCTTCGTCGCGGCGGGCCTGGTCGCGTTCTCGATCGCGGCGTTCGGGGAGGCCGGCCTCATCGCGAATACCGGCAGCGCGTTCGACCTGAACGGCGTGTTCCCCGACTCGAGCCCCGCGGGGAACGTCCTGCGCGGCCTGTTCGGCTATCGCTCCAAGCCCACGCCGCTCGAGGTCATCGGCTACTTCGCCTACCTCATCCCGGTGCTGCTGCTGTTCACGCTCGACCGGCCGGTCATCCGCCGAGAGCGCCCGGTGACGCCCAGCCCGAGCTGACCGCCGCGTCGCGCGACGCGGCGGGCCGTATCGCCATCGGCGACGACCCCACCCAGGAGGATCCATGCGCCCGACCCGTCTGGCCCTGTTGCCCGCCGCCGCGATCGCGGTCGCCGTGCTCGCCGCGTGCGGTGGCGGCTCGGCGAGCTCGTCGCCCGCTGCAAGCACCGGTGCCAGTGCGTCGCCGGCCGCGGGCACCGTGAAGGTCACCGCCACCGAGATGAAGTTCGACCCGTCGTCGATCACGGTCCCCGCGGGCAACGTGACGTTCGAGGTGACGAACGCCGGCACGATCGAGCACGAGTTCGAGATCTTCAAGGGCGACCAGGTGGTCGACGAGGTCGAGGGCCTGGTGCCCGGCGTGACCCTGCCGCTCACGGTGACGCTGGCGGCCGGCGACTACACGTACGTGTGCAAGATCGCGGGCCACGAGGACGCCGGCATGAAGGGCACGCTGACCGTCACCGGCTGACATCCCTCGGACGGCCGGGCGGTGCGTGAGGGCGCCACTCGGCCGGGTTGCCCGGAACCCGCGTGCGCGGCACCATCGTCCGATGGCGATGGTCTCGACCCCGCGCACGCCTCGCCCGTCCCGCCCCTCCACTTCGTCTGCTCCGATCCTCGCGGTCCTCGCGACCCTCGCGCTGGTGCTCGCCGGCTGCGCGTCCGCAGCTTCGTCCGCCGCTCCGTCGGCATCGCCGCAGGCGTGCGGCGGGCCGAGTGGTTCGGGAGATGGCTCGGGCGGTGCCCCCAGCCCTTCGGGGATCCCGTCGGGCGCTCCGCGCGTCGGGTGAGGTCACCAGCGACCGGATCGCCGCGTTTCGCGTGGGCATCGAGAATCCGCTGCTCGCCGGTGTGCGGCAGCGGCAGGCGGACGCGGTCGGGCAGCCGGCCTGGTGGGACGGGACGCAGACGGGCGATGGATGGCGGCTCGTCTACACGATCGGCTGGGGCGATTGCCTCGCCGGGTGCATCGAGCGCCACACGTTCACCTACGACGTCGCACGGGACGGCACGGTCGTCCTGGTGGCCGAGGACGGCGACGCCATCCCGGCCACGGTCCGGGACACGCTCGCGCTCGATGCCGCCGTCCCGTTCGTGAGTCAGGGTCTTGCCGGTCGGGTGACGGCCGGACCCGTGTGCCCCGTTGAGCGACCCGACGACCCGGCGTGTGCGCCACGTCCGGTCGCGGGCGCGGTGCTGGTGATCCGCGCCGCCGATGGCTCCGAGATCGCGCGCTTCGCGAGCGACGCGAACGGCGGGTTCGGGCAGGAGCTGCCGGTCGGGGACTACGTGCTCGAGGCGCAGCCCGTCCAGGGCCTGATGGGGACGCCGGCACCGCTCCCGTTCCGGGTCGACGACGGGCGCGCCGCGGAGCTCGACATCAGCTACGACACCGGGATCCGCTGAATCGATGAGGCCGCGGGACGAACCCGCGGCCTCGGTGCGTTTCGGCGGTGCCGGGACGACCGACCTACCGGGCGAGGCCCAGCACGTTCGTCTGGCCGGCGCTCGGCGGGGTGGTGATGCCCTGCGGGCACCTGCTCACCGGTCGAATACGAGATCGTGGCGTCGAAGCGACCCTGGATCTGGTCGACCGCCGGCTGCGCGTACCCGGTGATCGTGAATGAGACGACGCTCTTGATGCAGAAGGTGAAGTTGTTGCCCTGGCTCCCGGTCGAACAGCCGGCCGGGGCGCTCGGGTCGTTCGGCGCGTAGACGATCGGGATGAGGATCGTCTGCTGGTTGTTCACCCACTGCTGGAGGCAGGCCCGCACGTCGTCGGCGTTCGTCTTGCCCGGATCGCCGGCGAACTGGTAGGGCAACGTGAACGCCGGATTGTCCGGTGTGCACAGACTCGTCGCCAGCGAGCCCGCGTTGTTGCTGCCATCCCACGACACCCAGCCGAAGTTGCCAGGCCCATTCGCACCGCTCGTGAGCGAGTAGATCGTGCCGGAGTTGAGGGCCTGTCCATCGACGAGGGCGATCGGCAGCAACTGGCTCGGCGGCACCGCCGTGAGGCTGCCGGTCATCGACGTCGCGCTCGCCCGGACGTCCCAGGTCCCGCGACCGAAGATGCCCAGGAAGTACGTCCGCGGCTGGGTCTGGATGTCGACCTGGACCCCCAGAGCCTTCGCGCCGATGAGCGCGCCCGGCGGGGCGATATCCCCGGACGCCCACGGCGCCACGGTGCCGAGGACCGGATACGACTGCCCGCTTCGCGCACCGACGTAGCGCGCGGTCCAGGTGCAGCCGTTCGCCGCGACGCAGCCGTTGCTGGCGAGGCTCGCCTGGATCTTCGCGTACGGGTTGTCGGTCGTCGTGTACGCCGTGTTCGTGACGTAGTAGTCGTACAGGCGCTTGGTCCCAGCGAGCGACGCGAGATCGGATGCGTTCTGGTCGTCGCGCCGGCTGAAGAACACCGTCCCGCCGTCGATGACGAGGCCGACGACGGCGAGGAGTGCGATGAGGCCACCGGCGAACATCACGAGCACCTGCCCGCGCTGGGCCGGTCGCGAGCGTCGGCGCATGGACGAAACCTCCCGAGGACTGAGGACGGATGCTCACTGGACGATCACCTGGGTGGTGGCGCCGATCACGGGTGTCCCCACGATCTGGCCGATGAACGGGGTGAAGAACGTGAAGCGCTGCGAGGCGGGCGAGGTCGGCGTGGCGATCGTGATCTTGAGGACATCGTCCGCGCGGCAGGAGTCGGTGGTGCGCGTCGTGAGCGTGTCGGACGTCGTGCAGGAGACGGTGACCGTGTAGTACGCGGGTGCGCCGGCGAGCCGGTTCTTGGTCTCCTGGGTGATGCAGTCGAAGCGCGTCTTGGGGCTCACGGATGCCGGGCAGGACTGATACCAGTAGGGCACCGCGCCGTAGCGCGCACCCTCGCGGGCCGCCTGGGCGAACGCGTTCGTGATGTACACGTAGCGGCCGAGGTCGATCAGCCCGAACAGGAGCAGGAAGAACACCGGAGCGACGACCGCGAACTCGACGAGGGCCTGGCCCCGGCCTCGGCCGTCCTCGCAGCAGACGCGCTCATGGCGTCGTCACCGTGATCAGCGAGACGTCGTGGCGGCGCAGGAGTAGGCGGTCACCGACTGACGTCGTCACCTTCGCGCTGCCTGAGGCTCCGGCCGGGCTCGAGGCGACGTTGTTGCCGTCGAAGCCTTCGGTCTGCCAGGCGTTCTTCGCCTCGCTGAACGTCTTGTTCGTGCCGTCCGGCGTTGGGCTGAGCGTGTCGACGAGATTCGGGACGGGCTTCAGGCCGCTGCCGCATGTCGCCACCGTGACCGTCACGTTCGGCTGCGTCCCGCTGACCGTGACGCTGTTCGTCGCGGTCGCGGTCCCGGCGAAGGCGAAGCTGCCGACCGCCGAGAACGAGACGGGCACGAGACACATGAAGGTGTCGCCGGTCGTGCCATACGACGCGAGGCTGGTCGGGATCGCGCACGAGCTCAGCGAGACCGGCGAGGCATTCCGGGTGAGGCTGAACGTCAGGTTGTTGGCTGTGCCGCCCTGGTTCTGGACCTGGACATACAGCCAGGCGGCCGGTTCGCGCATCGTCTGATCCGCCGCGACCGAGTCAAGGTTCAACGTCAGGCCGCCGGTGCCGTAGCTCGCGACGCCGGCGAGGCCGTTGCCGGTCCCGCCGAGTCGATAGGGCGAAGCCCACACGTTCACGGCCAGTCGCGGACGGGGGATGACCTTGACGATGGCGGAGACATTGTTGGTCCCGGTCGAGAGACCTGACGCGTTCGCGGTGGCCTGGAGTCCGACCTTGAAGTCGTTCAGGCTCCCGACGCTCGTCGCCGTCATCGTCTGCGTGAACGTGCAGTACGTGGGCGCTGCCCCCTTGACGATCGAGGTCGGCAGCGTCGAGCACCCGGTCGGAGTGCTCACGTTCGCGCCGTTCACCGAGAACTGGTACGCGATCGTGTCGAGGTTGATGTTGCCGGTGTTCTTCACCCGGACCTTGTAGTTGATCGTCGACCCCTCCTTGAACTGGAGGTAGTTGTCGACGTTGTTCAGGTCCTGGCACGGAGCGTAGTAGTAGCCCGGGGCAGCAACGGAGTCGGCGAGCTGGCACGCGGCCGAAAGGGTGCTGACGTTGTCCGCGCTCGTGCCTTCGACCCAGACCAGGATCTCCAGGCCCGCCGGGTCGAAGCCGTCACCCAGTACGGTGGCGGTCGACTCGGACGACAGCGTGATCGTCGTACCGAGGACGTTGCTGAGGAGCGGCGTGACCAGGCGGAAGTCGTACGAGACGCGGACTTCATACGTGTCCCCGTTCACGCAGTCGTTGATCGGCTGACGCAGGGCGCCGGTCGACTTTGCGCGGCACGTCACGCCGGTCGTCAGCCTCGATGCACCCAGCGTGGTCTTGAGGGCGGAAGCGGCCTCGTTCTCGACGTACCAGGTCACGTTCTGGCCGGCGGTATCGCAGTTGACGTTCGTGGAGTCCGCACACAGCGGGTGACGCGCCCCGTAGAGGACCCCCTCCTTCGCGGCGTTCTCTACCGCGACGTAGGCGAAGAACAGGCGTCCGAGGTCGACCGCAGCTCCGACCAGGAGGAGCATGACGGGCAGGATCAGCGCGAACTCGACCATGCTCTGCCCGAGCGTCCGCGTGCGCCCGACCGCCGGCCGAGCCGGGTCCTGGGCGGCGGGGCGCCCGCGCAGACGGGCGAAGACGGCGGTGCGACGCGGGCGCATGATGCCTCGGCGATCCGTGGGTTCGAGCACGCCGGAACACTCGTTCCGTGCCCTTGCACGGTCGCTTGAATCGGTGCGTCAGCGCATAGACCGAGGGTCCCGTCAGCGCCTGACGTTGGTCCTCCCGCGACTCGTCAGCGCGCCCGATCAGCCCGAACAGAGGAGAGCCGCGCCCGTCGGGGACGCGGTTCGAGACGTTGCTGCGGACTGCGGCTACTTGAAGAGCTGGACCGAAATCGGCGTGTTCGCGGGCGTGATGTCACCACCGATGATGATCGGGCCATCGGTGACGTAGCTGACGAACCATCCCTTGAGGCAGCCGAGGAAGCCGCCGCCGGTCGTGATCGGGACCAGTCGGTGCGCCCGGCGGACTCGCGCACTGGTTCACGTTCGAGCCCTGGACGAGGACCTCCTTGCAGGTAGAAGTTGCCCAACGTGTGGACGTAGTACCAAGTGTTGTTGCCCGTCGGATCGACACCGACTGAAGTCGGACGGGCACTCGATCCGTCGCGCCGGGATCGATGCGGCACGCCTGGTTGTGCAGCGGGATGGTGACGACCGTGTTCAGGTAGGCGTCGAGCTCGTTCTCGACGGAGTTCGGGTTGCCAGTCTGCGCCTGGAACCAGTCCGGGGATATCCACGGGCTGGTTCGAGCGGTCCGGTGATCTCCTGGGCGAGGTTCATGCCGCTCACGACGTCCAGCCAACCGAACGTGCCGGACGAGTCCCCGGAGGAGCGACACAGCGGAAGGATCACCTCCAGTCGCCGTGTTGCCGCTCGGGTTCGCGGTCGTCGGGCAGGTCCTCCTCGCCGACGATCGGCCAGTACGGATCGGTCGCGTGGTCGGGCGGCGGCGCGCCGATCCACGTGCCCAGGATCAGGTTGCCGCCGGAGTCGCACTGGAAGACCTCGACCGGGAACGTAATCGGCAGGAAGGCGCATCCGTCTGTCGTCGCGGTGCACTCAGGGCTGGTCGCGCCGGCGACGGCCGTCGCCTCGGCACTCGCGGTCAACGTCGTGATCGGGACGGGAAGCAGCCGCGCGAAGATGCCCTGCGCCACGCGATTGCCGCCGGCGCGGACGCCGCGGGCATTCGGCGGGATCGGCAGCGTGGACGCGCGGTTCTGGACGACCGGGATGCCGGCACGATGGGCTGCGCGAATCCGTCGGTGAACTCGGCGGTCGGCGTCGCGAGCCCGTTCGCGGTCGCGGCGTCGTCGATGGCTGCCCAGACCTGGCCCATGGTGCGGTTCTTGCCCGACAGCTGCTCAGCCACGATCGAGCGTGCCGGACATGGCTGCCGAGTCCGCCCCGTTCTGCGCGATGCGCTGCTGGGCGAACAGGTTGCCGCCCTCGATGACGAGCGCGAGCACCGGGATGATCACGAAGACCAGGGCAAGGGTGAAGATGACGAGCGCCTGGCCCGTCTCGTGGCGGCGTGCCCGCATGGGGATGGGCCTCATCTACGGGTTGCTTCGGACAGGCGGAGGCGGTGTGCGAACGGGTCGAGTTCGGGCACACGAACGCGACGACCGACTCGGACTTCGCGACCAGGTCGATTCCGCCGATCGAGCCGCCCGACGATGCGGCGTCAACGGCTCCCATCGTTGACCGACGGTGACGACGGCGACACATCCGACGGCCATCGGCTGGGTCGCGGTGCTGGCGTCGCACTCTGGACGTTCGCCGTGACGTCAGTCGGGACACGGGGCGCTCGGATTGGTCGGGCAGCGGCTGGTAGAAATGGACGAAGTTGCCGCGTCGTGGTCGACACGCCGGTTCCGACCGCCATCTCGCGCGCACGCTGCTCGATCGACGGAACGTCCTGGTTCACGATCGCGAGGCGCGCGGCCTCGCGCGCGGCGTTCGTCAGCGAGGTGTACATGAAGATGGCGCGACCCAGGTCGACCATCCCGAACAGCAGGAGGATGATCGACCGGGGCGACGATCGCGAACTCCGCGAGGGCCTGCCCTGCGCGAGCGGCGTCGGAGGAACCTCATGGGCCGACCGTGATGGATCGACGCGCAGCCATTGGGCTGTGGATCGATCGTGCCCACCCGTGATCGTCTGGGTCTTGATGTTGTAGTTCGGATTGCCGTTGTTCTTGGGCGGGAGGGTCGCCAGCGGCCCGGTGAAGCCCTGCCGCGGTCCAGATGCCCAGCGCGTCATCGCGCTTCTTGTTCGCGAAGTCCGGCACGGTGCACATGCGCGTGCCGACGACGATCAGGCCAATCTTCGTCTGGCTGTTCGTCGCGCCGGTTACGGCCTCGGTGACGGTCAAGGTTGACGTTGTAGGAGCCCTCGGCCGTGTACGTGTAGGTGGCCGTCCGCTTGTCGTGCTGGAGAAGTCGATCGTGTCCCGTTGCCGTCGAAGTCCCAGTCGTAGCGGCTATAGGTGAGCGGCGGGCTCCTCGTCTCGACGAAGGTGAAGTTGACCGCAAGCGGAGCTCGTCCCGACGTCGGCGTCGCCGTGAACTCGGCGATGGGTCCGGTCGTCGGGCGGGACGGTCACGCTGATGTAGTCGGTCTTCGTGACGGTGTTCGACCCGCCTGTGTTCTGTACGGTGAGCTGCACGGAGAAGTGGCAGACGGTGCCCGGCGTCGCCGGTGCACGGATACGTGATAGTCGGCGGCGCCTTGACGAGACCGATGGTCCCGTCGCCGAAGTCCCAGACCCACGAAGTCGGGCTGTTCGTGGACTTGTCGGTGAACGTCACGTTGAGCGGTGCGTAGCCGCTCTGCGGCGTGCCGACGAAGTCGGCAACGGGCGGCGGGACGACGGCGCCGCCGCCGCCCCCGGGACGGCCGCGACGGCGCCCTCGGTGACAGGGAACGTGCCCTCAGCGGTGACCTGGATCTGCTTGCCCGACGACGTTGCCGATGATCGGCGTGATCACCCCGAACTTGCAGGTGATGTCGATCCGGACGGGGTCGCCGATCGAAATGCCGGCCGCGAAGATCGGGTCGGGGACGATCGGCTTGCTGATCGACGGGTCTTCGGGCAGGTCGCAGTTAAGCGTCTTGGTCTCGCCGCGGACCAGCTTCTGGTAGCGGTCTCTGAATCTTCGTGCTTGATCGGCGTTGTCGGGCGGGACCCACGCCGAAGCGTTCGTCGCTGCGAACGTGCCGGCGACGCGCGTCATCTGCTGGAGCTCGACGTAGCCGAGGTAGATGCCGGCCGAAGTCGATCCCGAACAACAGGAGCAGGAGGAAGACCGGGAGAACGAGCCCGAGCTCGAGCAGCGACTGACCGGACTCGCGCGACTGGCGGCGGTCGGAGCGGCGAGGCCGAGCGGTGGCGCGATGGGTGCCGAGCATGGGACTCCGGGAGGCGATGAGTATCAGTTTCCCCGGCGGACTAGGACTATCCGTCCCAAGACCTTGCAACCGCCCTTGCCCGAAAACGTCAGCGCTGCCGACCAGGTGCACCGTCGCACCGCTGCCTGCACGGCCGCCGGGCAAACGAACGAGCCGCGCCCCTGGTAGAGCGCGGCTCGTGCCGCTGGCCTCGTCGATCACCGGCCGACCGAATGGCCGGCTTCTCTCGTCTACTTGATGAGCTGGACGCCGATCGCGTCGCTGGTGCCGACGCCTGCCGTGCCGACCGCACCGGCACTGATGTAGCGGACGAACCAGCCGGCGACGCAGCTGCTGCTGCCGTTGCCGGCGATC
The DNA here is from genome assembly GCA_963778025.1 of uncultured Chloroflexia bacterium. Taxonomy (GTDB): domain Bacteria; phylum Chloroflexota; class Limnocylindria; order Limnocylindrales; family CSP1-4; genus CAVZTA01. Next base: position 27,717 of record CAVZTA010000010.1, read on the forward strand.
GTGTACAGGTTCTTCGACGGGTTCGAGTCGCAGGCGGTGTTCTTGCCGCCGTTCTCGTCCGAGACGTAGTCGATCCATACCGACGCGACCTTGACGATGTGATAGTTGCCGCCGCCACCGCCGTCGGCGCAGCCCTCATCGCTCCCGCTGTCGCAGATCGGGATGAGATAGGGGCCCCCGGGCAGCTCGGCCTGAAGGGCGTCGAAGATCTTCTTCGCGCAATCGTTGCCGGGGTCGCCCGGGACGTCCTGCGGGAGGTTGAACTGGACGTTGATCGAGCTCGTGACCTCGTCATCGCAGCTCATGCCCGGGACGAGATCGAGCACCTGGAAGGCGCCACCGGCCGGCTTGCAGAGCGGGATGATGTACTCGGGTCCCGTCGGCGGGTTGCCGGGTTGGCTGAGCTGCCAGTTGACCTCCTGGCCGGGCTCGACGAGGTCGCCGTTGACCTCGCAGTCGGTCACGTTGATGGGGAACACGATCGGCAGGAAGTCACCGCCCTGCAGCGAGCCGGCCACCGCCGTCGCGTCCGCCGACGAGCTCAGGCTGTCGATCCCGATGACGCGCGCGAAGGACGTCCCGAAGGTGCGCTGACCTGCGACGCTCACGCCCTGGGCGGCGGGCGGGATGGCGTCCGTCCCGACCCGGGCAGCCAGCGCGCGGTCGGGCGTGACGACGCCGAACGGGGTCAGAAGCTGCCCGGTGACGTTCGTGAACCGAGCGTCGACGAGGTCGAGGCCGGTCGGACCAGGGCGCCATGATCGGGCTCATCGCGGCTGCGACGTCCGTGGTGGTCTTCGCCACCCCGCCAAGGGATTGAGCGATGACGACGGCGCCCGCGTTGGCTGCGGCGTCGACGGTGTTCTGGGTGACGCGTTGCTGGGCGTACGCATTCCCGCCCTCGAGCACGAGTGCCACGAGGCCGATGAAGGCGACCATCCCCAGGGCCGCGATGACGATGATCTGGCCGCGCTCCTGGCGGTTCGACGAACGATGCATGGCGGTCGGCTCCGTGGGTATCGCTAGGGCTGGCGGAGGCACGTCGCACCGCTGCAGACGTACTCGACGGGGATGCTGACGACGGTCTTGAGCTGCACGCCGTTCTTGAAGACGAGCTGCCGGACGATCGGCGTCAGGAGGTCGAACTTCGCTTCGAACTTGACGACCGCGACGCATCCGATGCGGATCGGCGCACACGCCTCGTTGTTCGAGGGATCGACGCCGTCATCGTTCTTGTTGTCGTTGGGGTCGTATGGCTTGTAATACTCGACGTCGAAGGTGGTCGCGGGATCGCCCGTGTTCACGACGGACGACTGGCCGAACGTTCGCTGGCGGATGAGCGTCGCATCCTGGTTCACGATCGCCAGACGCGCCCCTTCACGCGCGGCGTTCGTGAGCGAGGTGTAGACGAATACGCCTCGGCCCAGATCGAACAGTCCGCAGACCACGAGCAGGAAGATGGGCAGGACGACCGCGAACTCGACGAGGCTCTGGCCCCTCGTCCGGCCACGTCGGAGCTTCATGAGCCGTTCACCCGGATGACGGACGAGCACGGCACGTCGGTGAGGGCCGTGACGTCCTGGGAGTTGACGGTCCAGCCGTTCCCACTGGGAGCGCCCGGAGCGTTCTGGACGGTGGTCGTGAACCCGGCGGTCCCCCACGGTCCGTCGACCTTGTTGCGCTTCAGGCCGATCAATGACGGGACGTGACACACCGGCGGGGCGATCGAGATGTAGGCGCTCTTCAGCGTGAACAAGCTCCCGGCCGCGTTGGTGACGGTCAGCTTCACGTCGTACGTGCGCGACACCGCGGAGGTGTACGTGTGCGTCGGGTTCTGCTCCGTCGACGTGGCGCCGTCGCCGAAGTCCCAGAGCCACGCCGTGGGCGTGCCCGTCGAGTCATCGAAGAACTGGACGGGAAGGGGGCTGTTTCCCGGAGGTGACATCCGCGTGGAAGGCGGGCCCCACCGCCGCTGAGATGCCGACGGACCTGGTGGACTGGCTCGAGCCGGCAGCGTTGTAGACGGTGAGTCGCACCGTGTACGCGCCGGGCGCCGCGTAGGTGTGCGTGGCGTCCTGTGTCGTGGCGGTGTTGTCGGGGCTGGACGGATCGCCGAAGTCCCACTGCCAGCTCGTCGGGAAGCCACCAGACTCGTCGGTGAACGAGATCGGCACGTTCACGGCCTGATTGAGTGGCGACGCGGCGAACGCCGCGGTCGGTGAGACGGGACCGCCGCCACCGCCCGGAGCGCCGCTCCCGGTCGCCGACATCCCCTCCTTGATCGGGAAGAGCGAGCTCGCAGTCACGTTGATCGCCGAGCCCAGGATCTGCGAGATGCCCGGCGTGATGACCTGGAAGCGGCAGTCGAACGAGACCTGCACCCGGTCACCGATATCCGTCGCCGTCCCGTTGCCGTTGACGTCGATGAACGTCGGGTACGGAGCCGTCACCAGGACGGTCTGTGTGGCGGGATCCCAGAGCCGGCAGTTCGTCGCGCGGGCGTTGGTCGTGACCAGCACCTGGTATTCGTCCTCGGTGTCGGCGTCACCGGCGTCGAGCTTCACGGCGTTGTTGGCCGCGAAGTTCGCCGCGAGCCGAGCCATGTTCTGCGAGTTGACCCAGCCGAGGTAGACCCGCCCGAAGTCGATTCCCACGAGCATGATCAGCAGGAGGACGGGCAGGACGATCGAGAACTCGACCAGCGATTGCCCATGCGCATCGAGACGCGCGCGTAGACGGCGTACGTGGGACATCGGCTTCCCCGGCGGTGTATCGGACCTCATGACGGACGGAGGTCCTGGCGATGGGCAGGACTATCGTCGGGGGACCTTGCGCATCAACTTACGGGTGGTGCGTCGGGCCCACACCAGCCGAGAAGGTGGTCGCGGTCGGTACCAACGGCCGGTTCCCGCCGCTCGCGGGCGCCCCGACGATGCCCGCATGATCAAGCGGCTGGGCATGTCCCTCATCTGGTTCTACGCCGGCTGGTACGCGGGCGCCATGGCCGCGTTCTTCGGCGGGTTCACGCCGTTCATCGGCCCGGTCATCGGCGTCCTGGCGGCCGGGTTCTACATCGGCGACACCCGCGGGATGTGGGGCACGCGCCGGAAGGCGAGGGCCGCGACCCGGCCCGCGACCGGGCTGCCCGAGCTCGTCGACTGATCGCCGGCCGCGCCATCGCGCGGCTCAGCGACGACCGATCGGCTCAGGGCTCCTCTGCGGATTCCGCCGGCAGCCACACCGTGAACGACGCGCCCGCCGCCGCTCCGTCCGCCTCGACGCGCGGGTCGAGCGTCAGGTCGCCGTTCATCGCCCGGCACAGCTCGCGCGAGACGTAGAGGCCGAGCCCCGACCCCTCGCCGCTCGGCGCTCCGCCGCGCTCGAAGCGCGTGAACAGTCGCGCTCGGTCGGCGTCGCTCACGCCCGGCCCGCCGTCGCGGATCGTGAGGGCCAGGCGCGGCCCCTCGGCGTCGGGTCGGATCCGGACCGAGATCGGCGTCCCGCGCCCGTACTTGAGCGCGTTGTCCAGCAGCGCCCACAGCACCTGGTCGAGCTGGTCCGCGTCGGCGATGGCGAGCCAGCCATCCGAGGCATCGTCGAGCTCGAACGTGGCGTCGCTGGCGAGCCCCTCCCACGCGCGCCGCACCCGCGGACCCAACGCCAGGACGTCGCTGCTCGGACGTAGCGCACCGGATTCCAGCCGGGTGACGGTGAGGAGCTGGCGGACCATCCGCGACAGCCGGTCGACCTGCTCGGTGATGATGCCGAGCCGTCGGTCGGGATCCTCGCGCGAGATCTGGTCCGCGTAGGCGCGGATGCTGGCGAGCGGCGTCTGCAGGTTGTGGGACACGCCGCGGAGGAAGTCGTCCTTGGCGGCGTCCAGGTCGCGCAACCGCTGGTTCTGGGCCTCCACGCGCGCGAACAGCTGGGCGTTGCGCATCGCGACCGCGATCTCGAACGCGAACAGGTCGAGCAGATCCTGGTCCGCCCGCTCCCATCGCCGGGTCGCGGGCAGGTGGCCGACGATGACGCCCAGCGCCTCGCCGCCGGTGCGCAGCTCCGAGCGGATCGGGCGCGGATCGCCGGGCACGGGGACCTCGGTGGCGACGGACGATGGGTCGACGAGCAGCACCCGGGCGTCGATCAGCCCGAACGCGTTGCGCGCGTCGTGCGCGGCGCGTCGGGTGAGCTGCTCCAGGCCGTCGCGGGGGGACGCGTCCTCCATCGCGACGAGGATCCGGCCGAGCTCGCGGTTGCGTCGCTCGATGTCGGCCGCCAGGCGGTTATGGCTGTCGGCGAGGCGGGCGATCTCGTCGTCGCCGGGCGCGTCGATGGGCGTCGTGAGGTCGCCCGCCGAGACCCGCTCGACGGCGCGGGCGATCGCTCGCAGCGGCGCGGTCAGGTCGGTCGCGAGGGCATAGGCGATGAGCACGCCGAACACGACCGCCGACGCCACGGCGAACAGGAGGATCCGCCCGATCGTGGGGTCGGGCGACTGGTCGCCCGGGTCGAACACGAGCAGCATGACGATGCCGAACCCGGCCAGCGGCAGCACCGCCGCGGCCACCAGGGCGGCGGTCAGGCGTGCCCGGAAGGAGATCCGCCAGCGGGTCGACGACACCTCGTCGGGCGGGGCGACCGCGCGACGGAGCGGACGGAGCTCGGTCTCGGGCGGGATGGCGCCGGGTGCCGCGATCGCCCACGCCGAGGCACCGGGATCGATCCCCGACGGGCTGCCGTCCCAGTCGGGCGGTGGCTCCGGGTAGGACGACGTCGGCCGGTCCACCTCAGCCCGGGGCGAGCCCGGTCGACGGGGTGGTGCCGACGCCTGGAGCGGCGACGAGGCGGTAGCCGATGCCGCGCATCGTGATGAGGTGCTGCGGCTTGTTCGGGTCGACCTCGACCTTCTGGCGCAGGCGCCGCATCGTCACCCAGACGTAGGACGGATCGGCGTCGTCGGTGTCCGCCCAGCCGCGGCTCAGGAGGGTCTCGGTGGTCACCGTCTGACCGAGGTTCGCCGCCAGGGCGTAGAGCAGCCGCGACTCGGTGGGCGTGAGCTGGACGGGCTTGCCGCCGACGGTCGCCTCGCGCTTGTGGAGGTCCAGCACGAGGTCGGGGCCGAGCACCAGGCTCTGGCGCGGCACCTTGTCGCCGAGGCGGCGCAGGACGCGGGTGATCCGGGCGCGCAGCTCGGGATAGTGGTACGGCTTGGTCACGTAGTCCTCGGCGACCTCGTCGAGGAGATCGGCCTTGGAGTCCGCGGCGTCGATGGCCGAGAGGACGATGATCGGCAGGTCGGCGAGGTTCTTCACCTCGCGCGCGAGCGTCAGCCCGTCCATGCGGGGCATCAGCATGTCGATGACGAGCAGGTCCGGCCAGCTCTGCCGAAGCCGGCGCAGCGCCTCGTCCCCGTCGCGGGCCGTGACGACGTCGTAGCCGTCGGCTCGCAGCTGCTCGGCGAGGACCACGAGCAGGTTGGGATCGTCGTCGACGATGAGGATCCGCGGCCGTGACGCGGCGTGTGATCCCGTGGGTGCGCCGAGCATGGACCGAGGATAACAGCGGCCCGGGGCGATCCCGGGGCCGCTGGGCGCCGCGGGTCGCTCGCTCAGGACGCGAGGAACGCGTCGATCGAGGCGCGGCGGATCCCGGCCGGGTCGAGGCCATGGGCCTGGGCATGCTGCCACGGCTCGCCGTAGCGACGGAGCTCGCGACGCGTCACGCCGAGCGACAGGATGCGCGTCGGGCGGTCACGCAGCGCATCCGCGACGACGCGCGTCGACGTCCCCGCGAGGGTCGGCTCGACGAGGATGATCTCCGGCGTGCCGGCGATGGCGCGCAGGGTCTCGGCGTCGAACGGCCGGATGGTCGCGGCATAGAGCACCGTGACGTCGAGATCCTCGGTGGCATCGAGGACGCGCGAGAGCATCGGACCGACCGCGACGATGGTCGGGCCGCTGCCGCGCCGCACGACGACCATCCACCGCCCGTCGGCATGGGCGACACGATTGGACGCGCCATCGAGCCGGAGGTAGACCGATCCGTGCCCGGCGACCGCCGTCCGCAGCAGCGCCTCGACCTCGTCCTCGTGGCCGGGCACGTGGATCGTCCAGTCGGGCAGCGTGTCGAGCAGCGCGACGTCCTCCGGCGCGTGGTGCGTGCGGCCGGAGTCGGACGCGTCGTACGAGCCGCCGATCGACACGAGGACCGCGCCCGCGCCCTGATGCGTGAGGTCGAGCTTCACCTGCTCGAACGGCCGCTCCACGAGGAACGGCGCGTACGTGTGGGCGATGGGACGCAGCCCGCTGAGCGCGAGCCCGCCCGCGACGGATACCAGCAGCGACTCGCGGATGCCCACGTTGATGACCCGATCGGGATGCTTCCGGGCCGCGCGGGCGAACCGGTCCTCCGAGATGTCGGCGAGGACGACGGCGACTCGCGGGTCCTCGTCGAGGAGCTGGGAGGCCACCGTCGCGAAGCGCTCGCGCATGGTCGTCATCGTTTCGTCCCGACCACCGCCACGAGGACGCTCGGCCGCTCGGGATGCGTCTCGCGGAGGGCGGTCTCGATCGCGTCGTGGTCGCGACCGTCGACCTCGTGCGTCAGCCAGCCCTCGACGGCGAACCGGGCGGCGATGCCGCCGGGCCAGCCGTGGGTCGACGACTGGTTGTCGATGACGACGACGGTCAGCCGGCCGAGACCGGCGGCCCGGGCGAACGCGATCGCCTCGGCGTTCGTGCCCTCGTCGAGCTCCGCGTCCCCGACGAGGACGACGACCCGCGCGTCACGGCCCTGTGCGCGGAGCCCGAGCGCGACGCCGACACCCAGCGGCAGCCCGTGACCCAGCGAGCCGCTCGAGATCTCGACGCCCGGCACCAGCAGTCGGTCGGGGTGGTGGCCGAGCGGCGAGTCGAACGTGGCGAATCCGTCGAGCCAGTCGAGCGGGAAGAACCCCTTCGCGGCGAGGATCGGCGAAGTACGCCTGGGGCCCATGGCCCTTCGAGAGCAGGAACCGGTCGCGGTCGGGATCGTCGGCGGTCGCGGGTGAGACGCGCAGGATGCGGTCGTAGAGGACCCACAGGACGTCGAGCGTCGACGCGGCCGCGTGGTCGTGCTTCTCGTCGCCGGTCATGCGTGCCATGAGGCCGGGGAGGTCGTCGAAGCCGAGCGCCGTCGTGCCGTCGGACGCGGCGGGATCCGTCAGCAAGGTCATGCGTCGCAGGTTCGGACTTCAAGTGCGCTTGAAGTCAAGCCCAGACGCCGGGCGTACGATGGACGCGATGGAGCGCCCCAGGCGGACGACGGATCTGCTCACGATCGGTGAGCTCGCGGCACGCTCCGGGCTCGCCACGTCGGCGCTGCGCTTCTACGAGGCGGAACGGCTCATCCACGCCACCCGCACCGAGGCGGGTCACCGTCGGTACACCCGCTCGACGCTCCGCCGCGTGGCGTTCGTGCGCGCCGCCCGCGAGATCGGCCTGTCGCTCGACGACATCCGGCGGTCGCTCGAGACGCTCCCCGCCGACCGCACGCCGAGCAAGGCCGACTGGACGCGCCTTTCGCGGCGATGGCGTCTCCACCTGGAGGCGCGCATCGACTATCTCGAACGCCTCCGCGACGACCTCACGAGCTGCATCGGCTGCGGTTGCCTGTCGCTCGCGACGTGCCGGCTCCAGAACCGCCAGGACGAGATCGCGCGCGAGGGTCCGGGAGCCCGCTTCCTCCGCGCCGACGGGTAGTCGCTTACGCGCCCGCGGGCACCGACGCGAGCACGGCCCGCTCGGCCAGCCCCAGCGGCAGCGACCCGCTCGAGGTCAGCGCGTCGTGGAAGTCGCGGATGACGTCGACCGGCGCATCCTTGGCCGCCTCGCTCACGCCGCGCGCCGCCAGGTAGCGGTCGCGCATGGCGAGGATCTCGAGGCAGCCGGTCAGGTAGGACGACGCCTGCGTCGGCCACCAGCAGTAGCGGCCGACTTCGGCCCGCGCGACCGGCTCGGGCATCGCCGCCTTGTCGATCATGAACCGGAGGGCGTCGTCGAACGACATCTCCCCGAGATGGAGCGACGTGTCGACGATGATCCGGCAGGCGCGGAACAGGGTCGCGTTGAGGTGCTGGAGCTCCTGCAACGGGTCGGTGAAGAAGCCGCGCTCGCGCATCACGCGCTCGGAGTAGAGCGCCCACCCTTCGGAGAAGTAGGGCGTCGAATACACGCGACGCAGCTTCGACGGGTTCGCCTTGCGCCGGACGAGGTGCCAGTGGTGGCCCGGATAGGCCTCGTGGACGGCGGTCGTCGGGATGGAGCCGTACGAGTTGCCCTTGAGGCGCTCCTGGATCTCGGCGTCGGGGGTGCCGTCGGGCGCGTACGGCACGAAGAAGTGGCCCTTCAGCTTGTCGCTGAACGCGGGCGGCGCGATGTACGACGCGACACCCAGGACGGGACGCTGGAAGACCGGTGACGGGACGACCGCACAGGCCTCGCCCGCGGGCAGCGTCGCCAGCCGCTCATCGCGCAGGAACTGCCGGGCCCGCTCCGTCCAGTCGGCGTACGCCTGGCGCATCGCCTCCTCCGTCGGTGGGTGATCCTCGTCGTTCTCGCGCAGGACCTCGACGTAGTCATCGTTCCCGGTCGCGTCCCTGGCGAGCGTGCGCATCTCGGCATCGAGCCGGTCGAACTCGGCCTGCCCGCGGTCGCGGAGCGAGCGTGCGTCGTCGCCGAGCACCTCGCGCTCCCGGAGGATCCGGCTGTACCGCTCCTCGCCCAGCTGCCACGTGCCATGGGCCTGCTTGGCCAGACGTCCGAGATACGCGACCCAGCGCTCCATCTCGCGCGCCGCGCCGTCGCCCGCCTGGAGGAGCCGGTCGCGATCGCCGGCGTCCTCCACGTCCAGCGCCACGAGCTCGCGCAGGTAGCGCACCGCCGCCCTGGCCGCGCCCAGCCCGCGCTCGACGATGAGTGGCGACGCGAGCGCGGGATCGAGATTGGCGATGCCCGCGTCCACCGCAGCGCCGACCTGGCCCATGCGCGCGATCGATGCGTCGACCAGCTCACGCTCCGGACGGAGGCGGTGCAGGAACAACGTGAAGATGCCGCTGGTCACCGGCGAGGAGTAGGTCAGCGGGTCGCGCTTCCACGCCCGCCATTCGGCCAGGATCGCCCGGCCGCGGAGCACCGCGCGTGCGAGGTCGCGGTCGATGGCCTCGTCCGCCGTGAGTCCGCCGTCCCCCAGGGCGTCGAAGCGGGCGAGGAACGTCGCGGCGTCCGCGTCACGGCGCGCGAACGCGTCGGCGGACAGGTCGTCGAGTCGTTCGTCGTATTCCGTGAGGCCGAGCGCGCTGCCCATGACGGGCGATGCGGCGAGGTCGGCGGCAAGGAGGTCGTCGGCAAGGGCGGGCAGATCGGACATGCGGAGCCTCCGAGGCGGCGCCGGGGGTCAGGGCGCCTTGGGGTCCACGAACCGGCACCGGTCGCGCACGGGACAGCGCTCGTGCTCGGGTCGTTGGGCGTGGCAGATCGCGCGGCCGTGATGGATGAGCAGCACGTGCGCGGCGTACATCTGGTCGGGCTCGAGCAGGCCGAGATAGAAGTCGTGGGCCTGGTCGTCGGTGCCCTTCTTCGGCAGCAGGCCGATCCGCCGGCTCACGCGTTCGACATGCCGGTCGACGGGCATGAGCGGGGTCCCGAAGCAGAACAGCAGCAGGATCGACGCGGTCTTCTTGCCGATGCCCGGGATCGCCGTCAACCAGTCGCGCGCCTCGAGCGCCGGCATGTCACCCAGGAACTCGAGCGAATAGTCGCCGTGCTCCTCGCGGATGCGTCGCAGCGTCGCCTGGAGGCGGGGCGCCTTCTGGTTCGCGAGACCGCCGGGGCGGATGACGTTGGTGAGCTCCATGATCTCGGCGTTCTCGACCGCCTGCCAGTCGGGCGCGACGCCCGGCGGCAGCCCCACGCCACCCCAGCCGATGCCCGGATGGTGCTCCTCCACCGGTCCGCTTCCCGGGTACGCCTCGCGGAGGCGCTGGAAGGCGACCTCGGCGTTCACATCGGCGGTGTTCTGGGTGAGGATCGTGAGGATCAGCTCGCTCACCGGGTCGAGCCGCCGCTCCCAGACCGGCGCGCCGTAGCGCTCGGCGAGCTGGTCCAGGACGTACTGCGGCAGGCCTGGCCGGTAGCGACGGAGCGTGTTCGCCCAGACCTTGACCGGGTCGAGCTTGCGGCGCTTGGGCTTGGCCTTCGCCTTGGGACGCGGAGCGGCCCGCGACGTTCGCTTGCCCGGTGCCGTCGCGGCCGAGGGCGTCGTCGACGGGTTCACCACAGCACGTCGAGGTCGTAACGGGCGATCATCGCATCGGCCGTGATCAGCGGGATCCCCTCGTCGCCCGCCTGGGCGACCAGGAGTCGGTCCCACGGGTCGGCGTGATGGTGCGGCAGCGCGGCTGCGCGGACGGCATGTCGGACGCTGACCGGCAAGGGCTCGAACCCGAGCCGATCGAGCCGGTCGAGCACGAAGGTCTCCGGTGACTCCGGGAGCTGGAGTCGGCCGCGAGCTGCCTTCCAGGCGATCTCGTAGGCGCTGGCGGCGCTGAACATGATCTCGTTGGCCCCGTCCTCGATGACCTCGCGCGCGCGCTTGGACAGGCGCTCGTCGGCGGCGATCGCCCACAGGAACACGTGCGTGTCGAGGAGCGCCCTCACGTCGGCGGCCTGGCGAGCGGATCGTCCGGGTGGGCGACGTCTGCCTCGAACTCGGGGAGCGGATCGTCGAAATCGGACCGGATGATCACCCGACCCCGGTCGAGCCCGAGCGGTCGACGTGACGGTCGCTGAGGCGGGAGGGGCGTCAGGAGCGCCACTGGCACGCCGTCCTTCGCGATCGTGATCCGCTCGCCTTGCCGCACCCGTTCGATGAGCCGCGAGAAGTGCGTCTTCGCATCGTGGATGTTGACGGTCGTCACGTCACGATGATGGACTAACTAGTGGACTAAGTCAACGCGCTCGGCCTCGCCGAGCGCGATCAGGCGGGCGATGCGTTCGCCCGCGCGGCGGATCGGGTCGCTGCCCGCGGCCATCGCCTCCTCGACGGTCTGGGGCGTCTCGATCACCGGCACGGCGATCCCCGCGAGCGCCGCCAGCACCGATGCGCCCTCCGCGGTGACGCCGCCGCCGACCGCGATCGTGGTCTTGCCCGCGGCATGCGCCCGCTTGGCGACCCCCAGCGCGGTCTTCCCGAAGGCCGTCTGCTCGTCGATCCTGCCCTCGCCGGTGACGACGACATCCGATCGCGCGAGCTTCGCGTCGAAGCCCGTCGCCTCCATCACCAGGTCGACCCCCGACCCCAATGCGAAGCCTGCGAAGCGGTCCTGGATCGACAGCAGACCGAAGCCGACGCCACCGGCCGCGCCGGCACCCGGCGTGTCGCGCTCACGACGGCCCGCCCACGCCTCCAGCTCGTCGGCCCAGTCGGCGTTCATCGAATCGAGGAGGGTCACGAGCGCGGGCGAGGCGCCCTTCTGCGGTCCGTAGACCGCCGCCGCGCCCTGCGGTCCGAGGAGCGGGTTCGACACGTCGCACGCGACGTGGAGGGTCACCCCGGCGAGCCGCGGATCCAGCCCGTCCAGGCCGCCGAGCGCATGGATGAGCCCCCGTCCGCCATCGGTCGTGGCGCTGCCACCGATGCCCAGCACGATCCGTTTCGCCCCCGCGTCGAGCGCCGCGCGGAGCAGATCGCCCGTCCCGATGCTGCTCGCGGCGACCGCGTCACGCTCCAGGGGTTCGACGAGCGACAGGCCGGACGCCTCGGCCATCTCGATGACCGCCGACGCGCCGTCGTCGGACAGGATCCACTGCGCCCGGTGGAGGCGTCCGAGCGGGTCGCGGACGGTGGTGCTCGCCCGGCGCCAGCCGCCCGCCGCATCGATCGCGGCGACCGTGCCCTCGCCGCCATCGGCGAGCGGCGAGAGGAGCAGCGTGTCGTCCGGCCGCGCCGTCCGCCAGCCCTCGGCGAGCGCCCGGGCGACCTCGACCGAGGTGATCGAGCCCTTGAACGAGTCCGGAGCGAACAGGACCGTCAGCGGCCGCGATCCGCTCATGCGAGCGCCGCCGTAGCGGTGTGAGCGTTATCCGGGCGGGTTCGCGGGTCAGAAGCGCCGATCCGGACCCGCGTGGGGGCCGGCGCGTGCTCGGGTGGAGCGGCCGCACGCACGAGCGAGTCGCGTGCCGCCGCCACGCAGGTGACTTGCGACCCGCCCAGGCCCGGAACTAGCGCTCGCACCGCTATCGGGCGGGCGAGCGCTCGCACCGGTGCGCGCCTGACCGCGGCCGCGACGAGCGCTGGCACCGGTGCGCGCCTGACCGCGGCCGCGACGAGCGCTGGCACCGGTTCGCGCCGGGCTGGAGCGCCCGGGCTGGCGAGCGCTGGCACCGGCATGCGCGTCACCGGCCCAGCGCTTCGATGCCGGCGCCGGGTACCGCGGCCCCGGCCTCCCGCCGTTTCTCGAGGTACTCCGGGATGCGGATCATCGGCGGGCGCTCGTGGTCGGCGAGCTCGATGACCTCCAGCGACAGCCGGCCGCGACCCGAGCGCGGGAGCTTCATCGTCGAGCCCAGCTCCGCGAACAGCCGCGCCCGCCGCCGCTCCTCGAGCCGCTTCATGACCGCCTGGAGGATCACGAACGACATCCGCGACAGGCCCTCCAGCTCCTGGTTGCGGTGGATCCGCCGCTCCAGGTCGACCTGGCCCAGCCCCTCGATCCCGACCCGCTCCGCGGCATCGATCAGGTGCCCGATCTCGACGGCGTAGCCCGTGAAGAACGGGATGGCCTCGAGCAGCGTCCGGCGCCCGGCGTACTCGCCCGACAGCGGCTGGATGAGCCCCGACAGCTCCGGGAAGAACAGGTTGATGAGCGGCCGCGCGACGAGCTCCGTGACGCGCCCGCCGCCACCTTCCTTGAGCACGCCGCCCTCGACGATCGGGCGCTGGTAGTAGCCCTTCACGTACTGGAGCCGCGGCTCGTGGAGCAGCGGACCGAGCGTCCCGTAGACCATCCGGTGGTGCCAGCCGCGGACGTCGGTGTCGGCCCACACGACGAGGTCGCCCGACGTCTCGAACAGCGACTTCCAGAGCGCCTCGCCCTTGCCGCGGTACGAGCCGTAGCGCTCGAGCACCTCCGGATGGCGCACGACCCGCGCGCCCTCGGCGGCGGCGAGCTCACGGGTCTCGTCGTCCGAGTCCGAGTCGATGACCAGGACCTCGTCGAGCAGCGGGAAGCGCTCCTGCATCTCGCGCACGGCGCGTCGCACGATCGGCCCGATGGTCTCCGCCTCGTTGAGCGTCGGCAGGACGAGCGAGACGGTGAGGCCCTGCTTCTGCTTGAGCTGGACGAGCCGCGTGAGGTCGGCGAATTCCGCGTGGTGGAAGTTCGCCTCGGCGAACCAGCGCTCGACGCGGGCGGGGACCGCGCGCGATTCCTCGGCCAGGCGGTCCGCCGCCGCGAGCGACTCGGCCTTCTGCGCGAGCTGCTCGAACGTCTGGCGGCCGATGGTCTCGCGCGTCTTGACCACGACGACCGTGGGCTTCGCGCGGGTCGCGACCGCCTCGGGCAACGCCCCGAACAGCGTGCCGTCCGAATCGCCCGGCACCGCCGATGCGCCCATGACCACGAGATCCGCCCGCTCCGCCTCGCGGAGGATCGCCTGACGGACGTTCTGCGCCTCGCGGAGCGTCGGCTCGGCGTTGCCGTGGACGTGTTGCCGGACGAACGCGCCCAGGGCGTGCTCCGCCTGGACGCGCACCGCCTGGGTGATCCCGGGCGGCACGAGGTGGAGCGCGACGACGGTCCCGCCATGGTGCTGCGCGATGGCATCCGCGAACCGCAGCGCGAGCTCCGCGTGCGGGCCGCCGCGCACCGGCACGAGGACCCGCCGGATCTCCCGCGCGCCACGCTGCTTGACGACGGCGATGTCGCACGGGGACTCGCGGACGACCTCGTCGATCGTCGGCGAGAAGATGGGCACGCTCTGGCCGTCGCGACCCGGGCCGGACTTCCCGCCCCAGCCGAAGATGATCAGATCCGCCTCGCCCTCGGCGGCCGCCTCGACGACACCCTCCGCGGCGTGCCGCCCGATGCGCACGATGGGGTGGATGGGCGCGCCCTCGGGCGCGTAGTCGAGCACCCGCTGGAGCAGGCGGCGCGCGTGGCGCGCGCGCGTGGCGCCCTCGGAGAGCGGCATCCCTTCCGGCACCTCCACGATGCCGAGCGCGGTGAGCTCGCCGATCCGCGGCTCGAGCAGCGACGCGCCGATCCGGACGAGCTCCTCGGCGGTCAGCGGGTTGGCGACCGGGATGAGGATGCGCGTCGGGAGCGGCGTCGGACTCACCGCGTGCCCCCGGTCGCCGCGCGGGACCGGCGAGGCGGCGCGGGGGCGGGCGACCCGTTCGTCGCGTCATCCGCCGGGAACCGCTGCTGCCAGCGATCGACGAGGTAGGGCTTGAGCAGCTCGAACTCGCGTGCCTGCCGCTCCACCCGTTCCTCCGCCTCGTCGGTCGTCTGCCGGCGGTTCTCGATGACGAAGCTGCCGACCCGCCCGAAGTAGAGGGGCACGAGCGCGGCGACCATCCGCTCGACCGGGGCGACGCCGGCGCGCGTGGCGAGGATGAGGTCGTAGACGATCCGCGCCCACAGGTCGTCGGGGAAGTGGAAGCCCGCCAGCGCTTCGGCCATCTCGGCCGTGGACGGGGTCGCCGTCTGGCCCTCGCCGCCCAGACCCAGCCGGTTCCGCGCGGTGTCGGCGAGGTGCCCCGCCTCGCGCGCGAGCGTCATGACGGTCGCGGCGTGCTCCGGCGCGAGCATCAGCTCCCAGGTCTCGGCGACGCTCAGCGAACCGCCATGGAACTCGTCCAGCAGGCGGATCGCGTTCACCTCGAGCGGCGGCGGGTCGATGATCCGCTCGAAGCCGTAGGCCGGGACGTCGTGCGAGCCGCGGATCGCCAGCCACTTCGAGGGGTGCTCGACCGCGAGCCGCAGGATGGTCGACACGACCTGGCGGAACATGGGGCCAAGGTCGGCGCCCGGGTCCTTGGGGTCGTGGACCTTCGCGCCGAGCCGCGTCTGGCACACGGCGAACCCGCCGGCCAGCGCGGACGTCGTCATCCAGATGTCGATGCCGAACTTGCTCACGTCCTCGGTCCAGTCGTCGAGCGTGAGGTAGTGCTTCACGAGGTCGCCGCTGACGCCGAAGTCGCCGCCGATCGGCTGGCGGATGCGATGCCCGTAGAGCGACCGCGTCAGCGGGTACGTGACGGTGTTGGTGATCGTGCCGTCGTACTTGTAGCGGGAATAGAGCGGAGCGACGAAGTCGTAGCCACCCTTGAGGATCGGCCCGGCCAGGAGCTCGATCCACTCGGGGACGATGCTCCGCAGGTCGCTGTCCACGACGACCAGCGCCTGGACGTCGAGGGCCGCCGCGATCTCGAAGATCGTCCGCAGCGCCGCGCCCTTGCCGCCCACGCCGTCGATCTCGGGGTAGGTCAGCGTGAGACGGTCGAGCTTGTTGGTCGGCCGGACGAGGAGGATCTGCTCGACGTAGTCCGGCGCCTCGACCTCGGCGACGACGCGCTGGGTGCCGTCGGTCGAGCCGGCGTCGCTGTTGACGAGCACCGGGCGCAGCTCCGGGAAGTACTGGACGAGCCCGGCGTGTGCGGCCCGGACGACGTAGCCGATCGTCGCCGCGTTCTTGAAGCTCGGGATGCCGACCATGATGTCGGCGCGACCGAGGCGGCCGATCTCCTCCCGGATCGCCGGGGTCAGGGTCGTCGAGGGCACCATCCCACCGTACCACCCACGAGTGCCCGCCGACCCGAGCGTGGATGAGCCGGCGTGACGGCCGCGTTTCGAGCCGGTTTCAGCGCTGTCCGGTGGTGATCGGCATGTTCGAGCCGGGGACCGGCACGGCCGCCCAGCCGTCGTTCTCCTCGCCCGGGTGATAGCGGCCGTTGGCCGATTTGTAGGCGAGCATCTGGAAGCCCAGGGACCGCCAGCCCAGGATCGAGCCGGTCGCGCTGGGCCGGATGAACGCGGATCGGCGGACGAGCTCCGCCTCGCCCAGCACCGACTCCAGGATGCGCTTCCGCTCGAGCAGCGGGACCTCCAGCAGCTCGTCGCCGTCGAGCCACAGCAGGTCCGTGGCGACGAACGCGAGCGGACCGGCCTCGCCCGAGACCACCTGCGCATCCCGCTGCTCGAGACGCTGCTGCTCCTCCTTCTCGCGGAGCAGCGCGTCGCGCTTCCCGCCGCCCATCGTGCCGAACATCCGGGTCCGCATGCTGGGCGTCCCCTCGCCGGAATCGAGCATCGCGCCCTCGCCGTTGCGCAGGGCCTGTTGCGTCAGGCACCCCTCGGCGACGAGCGCCGTGCCGGCGGCCGCGGCCCCGGCGAGCTGCGCCACGATGTCGGGTGGGCCGTTGAGCCGCGAGCCCTCGTGGAACACCGCAGCCTCGCCACGCTCCACGGCGACGAACACCCGCGGGCCGTCCCACAGGGGTTCGACGATCGCGTCGAGGATCTCGTGCGGACCCTTCCGGCCGAAGCGCTGCACCCGCCAACCGCGCGCGATGTCGAAGGCGCTCATCGTTCCCGTCTCCACCGCGCGATCGTAGCCGCTCCGCCGGCGGATCGAGGGTCGCGAGCCTGCCCGTCGCGCGATCGGGCGCCCGCATCCGCCGGCGGCCTCCCGGGCATGCCTATCATCCGCCCGTGGCCACCGCCGGCGCGTCGTCCGTCACCGCGTCCGACGCGCGCCGACCCCAACCTTCGCAAGGTCGCCCAGGGCGCGTGGGCGATGTACGACGTCGCCAACACGATCTGGTCGTTCGTCGTCGTGTCGTATGCCATCGGGCTGTGGCTCACCGACGATGCGCGCTACGGCGAGGGCACCGGCCAGTGGGTGTTCAGCATCGCCGTCGCCGTGTCGGTCGGGATCAACGCGATCGTCTCGCCGATCCTGGGCGCGCTCAGCGACCGCGGCGGCCGGCGACTCCCGTTCCTGTTCGTGTTCACGGCACTGTGCGTCGTCCCGACGGCGGTCATCGGCTTCGCCACGCCGCTCGTCGGCGTGCTGCTGTTCGCGCTCGCGAACTTCGCGTACCAGGCCGCGCTCATCTACTACGACGCATCGCTCCGCCTGGTGTCCACACCCGAGACACGGGGCCGCGTGTCCGGCCTGGGCGTCGGCATCGGGTACTTCGGGACGGTCTTCTCGGGGCTGATCCTGTTCCTGTTCGACATCCCGGTCGAAGGTCGGTTCGTGCTCGCCGCCGTGCTGTTCGCGCTGCTGGCGATCCCGATCTTCCTGGTCCTTCGCGAGCCGCCGCCACCCCCCGGGATGGAGCGCATCCGCGTCAAGGACCTCGCCGGTTCATGGAAGCAGCTGTGGATCACCATCGACCACGCGCGTGAGCATCCCGGGCTTCGCCGGTTCCTCCTGGGACGGTTCTTCTACTCGGACGCCGTGAACACGATCATCGTCGTGATGAGCGTCATCGCGGTGCGGGCGGTCGGGCTCACCGAGAGCCAGACGGCGCTGGTGCTCCTCTCGCTGACCCTCGTCGCGATCGTGATGTCGTTCGTGTGGGGCTACCTGGCCGACCGGATCGGCGCCAAGACCACGCTCCTGCTGGTCCTCGGGTCGTGGGCGGTGGGACTCGTGCTCGGCGCGGCGTCGCTTTCGTTGAATGGCGTCGATGCGGCGGGTGACCCCGTCCCGAGCGCCGTCGGTCTTGGGCTGTTCCTCGTCGCCGGGGCGATCCTGGGTTCGGGCCTGGGGGGCGTCCAGGTCGCGGACCGGGCGCTGATGGTCCACCTCGCGCCGGCGCATCGCGTGGGCGAGTTCTTCGGGATCTACGGGCTGGTCGGCAAGGCGTCGCAGGTCGTGGGTCAGCTGCTGTATGGCGCGATCGTGTTCCTGACGTTCGACTCGCTGGGCGTGGGCGCGTACCAGCTCGCGGTGCTGTCGCTGATCGTGACGATGCTCATCGGCGCCTGGCTCATCGCACCGATCGAGGAGCGTCGCGAGGATGCGCCGCACGAGCACGTGCCGTACACGCCCGTGCCCCGCCTCGAAGCCGACCGCGCGCCGCTCGAGGACGCTCCCTAGCGCGGTCGCTCAGTCGCCGTAGCCCTCGGGATGCGCCTGTCGCCACGCCCACGCGGAGCCGATCATCTCGTCGAGCGTGGAGCGTTCCGGGCGCCAGCCGAGGGCGTCCTCCGCCCGCCGGTTCGTGGCGACGAGCACGGGCGGGTCGCCGGCTCGTCGCGGACCGACGCGGTGCGGGACCGGCCGGCCGGTGACGCGCTCCGCGGCGCTGAGGACATCCCGCACCGAGAACCCGTCGCCGCTGCCGAGGTTGCAGATCAGCGGATCCGGCGGGGCGTCGGCCGCGCGCACCGCACCCGTCAGCTCCAGCGCTCGCAGGTGCGCGTCCGCCAGGTCCGAGACGTGGATGTAGTCGCGGATCGGCGTCCCGTCGGGCGTCGGGTAGTCGTCGCCGAACAGCGTCAGCGGCGGCCCTCCGGCGACCGCCGTCAGCATGTTCGGGATGAGGTGCGTCTCCGGGCGATGGATCTCGCCCAGGCGCTCGGTCGCGCCGGCGACGTTGAAGTAGCGCAGCACCACGCTCCGCAGCCCGTACGCCCCGCCGTACCAGCGCAGCGCGGCCTCGAACGTCCGCTTCGTCTCGCCGTAGGTGTTGATCGGCCGGAGCGGCGCGTCCTCGGGGATGGGCGTGGCGTCGGGGACGCCGTAGACCGCCGCGGTCGACGAGAACACGATGCGCCCCACGCCGGCCGCCCGCGCGGCCTCGAGCAGGGCGACGCCGCCGGCCACGTTGTCGCGGTAGTACCTGGCCGGATCCTGGACCGATTCGCCGACCAGCGAGCGAGCCGCACAGTGGAGGATCGCGTCGATGCCGGCGCGGCGCAGCAGGTCCTCGGTGAACGCGCCGTCGCCGTAGCTGCCGACCGTCAGGTGCGCCTCGGGCGGCGCGGCCGCGCGGTGACCGGTGGACAGGTCATCGAGGACGACGACATCGTGGCCGGCGGCGACCAGCGCTTCGGCGGACACCGAGCCGACGTAGCCGGCCCCGCCGGTGACGAGCACGCGCATCAGCGATCCCTTCGCAGGAGCCGCCCGAGCAGGCCGGGTCGGCGGGTCGAGGCGGCGTCGCCGGCCGGAGCGGTCGCGGATGCGGCCGGGACCGCCGCCGGCGTGGTGGCACCGGGTCGCGACGCGGGACCCGTGGTCGGCCGGGCGTCGGGCATCGGCAGGTCGTCGGGCACGGCATCCCCGCGACCGACGAGGATCTCCGCTGACCGTGCCGCCATCCGCTGGGCGATCGGGCTTTCGGGGTCGAAGACCTGCGCCTGACGCGACCAGCGATAGGTCGCGGCCGGATCACCCCGTTCCGCCGCGACCCGCGCCATGCCCACCGCCGCGATCGCGTTCCGAGGGTCCGCGTCCAGCACCTGGCGATACAGCCGCTCGGCATGGTCCAGCAGCCCGACGGTCAGGAGGCGCTCCGCCTCGAGCAGGAGCTCGATCATCGGCGCCCCGCGGCGATGTCGTGGGCGAGCGACAGGAGGCGAGGCCGGTCGTTCAAGCGGGGGTCGGCGATGACCCGGTCGGTGAGGGCTTCGAGGATGCGCCCGAGCTGCGGCCCCGGGCCGATGCCCAGCTCCCGCATCACCTCGTGGCCGTCGACGGCGAGCTGCGTCCGATCGAGCGCCACCTTCGCCTCCAGCTGCTCGGCGATCCGCCGCCGGAGCGCCGACACGCGGCCGGCGTCGGCCGGTAGCCCGGATCCGACGTTGTCGGCCTCGCGCAGGAGCAGCAGGTCGTCGACGAGGTCCAGCCCGACGCGGACGAGGAACCGGCGGACCGCGGCATCCGACGACCGCGGCTCCATCGAGAACATGTGGTGCCGGATCAGCCGGCTCACGTGCTCGGTCCGCTCGCGGGGCCCGTGGAGGCGGTCGAGGAGCTCCGTCGCCATCCTCGCCCCGACGGTGTCGTGGCCGACGAACCGCCCGTCGGCAAGGGTCGCTGGCTTGCCGATGTCATGGAGCAGGGCCGCCAGCCGCACGTTCGGGGTGGCGGCGGAGGCGTCGACGGTGCGGAGCGTGTGCGCCCACAGGTCCTCGCCCGGGACCTTGTTCTGCGGGATGCCACGTTGCGCGTCGAGGTCGGGGAACAGGGTCGCGAGGACCCCGGTGTCGGCGAGGAGCCGCAACCCCACGGACGGCCGACGGGCGAGGAGCAGCCGGTCCAGCTCCCCAAGGACCCGCTCGCCCGACAGGTGGGCGGTCAGCGGCGCGTGCTCCCGGATCGCGGCCAGGGTCGCCGCCTCGAGCTCGAAGCCGAGCGTGGCCGCGAACCGGATCCCGCGCAGGATCCGCAGCGCATCCTCCTGGAACCGCGCGGCCGGGTCGCCGACGGCGCGGATCAGACCCGCACCGATGTCGGCCACCCCGTCGTACGGGTCCACGATCGCCGGGTCGGTGGCGACGCCCGCCGGCCCGCCCCACGCGATGGCGTTCATCGTGAAATCGCGCCGGGCGAGGTCGACCTCGATGGTGCCCCCGAACACGATCCGGTGCGGCCGTCGGAAGTCGGCGTAGTCGTGGTCCTGGCGGAACGTCGTGATCTGCAGCGGTTCGGCCAGGCCGTCCACGCGCAGCGCGACGGTCCCGAACGCGTTCTCGTAGACGCTGCCCGGGAACAGCGCCTGGACCTGTTCCGGCGCCGCGGAGCTCGCGAGGTCCCAGTCGTGGGCGTCGACGCGCCGGATGGCGTCACGCAGCGCGCCGCCCACCGCATACGCGGCGAAGCCGTTCGCCCGGAGCGTGTCGATGTGGGTCCGGACCGCCGGCGGGATGGCCGCCGCGAGATCGGGCCCGGGGCCGGCCGGCGCCATCGCCGGGATCAGTTCCGGCCGAGGAACAGGTACGACCGCCAGGTCTCGTTCCGCTCGTCCGAGAGGTACGGCGTGAACAGCGAGTACAGATCGCTGCGTGGCTCGAACGGCGAGCGCACGAGCCGGAAGTGCGTCTCTTCGAGCGTCTTGCCGCCCTTGCGGTGGTTGCAGTTCTTGCACGCCGCGACGAGGTTGTCCCACGAATGGCTGCCGCCACGATGGCGCGGGACGATGTGGTCGAGCGTGAGGTCGTTGGACTGCCGGCCGCAGTACTGGCAGGTGTGCCGGTCGCGCGCGAAGATCTCGCGCCGCGTGAGCTTGACGCGCGGTCGGGGTCGCCGGACGTGGTGCTGGAGCCGGATGACCGATGGCGCGCGATAGACCTCGGTCACCGTCCGGACTTCCGTGTGGTCGTACTCGAGGACCTCGGCTTTCAGCCCGAACACGAGCCGGAACGCCCGCGGGATGTTGCAGACGTTCAAGGGCTCGTAATTCTGGTTCAGCACGAGCACCACGCCGTTCATGGTTGCCGAACGATAGCAACTTCGGCCCGGCGTGCCCCAAGCGTGTTTTCCTGTCTCAGGCGCGTCCGGTCGCAGCTCCGGTCGCGGCGTCCCAGCCACCCGCCTGACCGACCTTCGAGGCGAGCGGCCGTGCCAGGGCACCGGCGATGAAGCGCGCGGCGACGAGGACCTTGTCGAGGTTCGCGCCGTGCTCGTAGCCCGAGCGGTCGAGGAGATACACGAGGTCCTCGGTGGCGAGGTTCCCGGCCGCGCCGGGCGCGTACGGACAGCCGCCGGTCCCGCCGGTCGACGCATCGAAGGTCCGCACCCCGGCCGTGAGTCCCGCCACGACGTTGGCGAGCGCCGTGCCACGCGTGTCGTGGAAGTGGTAGGCGATCGACGACGGGGCGAATCCGGCTCGGTCCGCGACGGCGGTGAGCTCCGTGACCTGGTCCGGGACGGCGACGCCGATCGTGTCCCCGAAGCAGACCTCGTCCACGCCGATGTCCCGGAGCCTCCGGGCGACAGCCACGGCCCGAGCCGGCTCCACCGCCCCGGAATACGGGCAGCCGAACGCCGTCGAGACGTAGCCGCGCACCCACCAGCCGCGCTCCCGGGCGCCGGCGACGACGGGTGCGAAGGCGGCCAGGCTCTCGTCGACGGTCATCCGGATGTTCCGGGTCGTGAACGCGTCGGTCGCGGCGGTGAACACCGCGATGGCGTCCGCACCGGCGGCCGCGGCGCGATCCAGCCCGCGCACGTTGGGGACGAGCACCGGATAGCGGACGCCGTCGATGCGGGGGAGGGAGGGCAGCAGCGCGTCCGCGTCGGCGAGCTGGGGGATGGCGCTGGGACTGACGAAGCTGGTCGCCTCGATCTCGCGGAGCCCGGCGTCGACCAGCAGCTCGATGAACCGGCGCTTCGCCGCGGTGGGGATGGGCGAGGCCTCGTTCTGCAGGCCGTCGCGCGGCCCGACCTCGTAGATCCGGACGTGGTCGCCAGGCATCGCTGGACCTCGCGCGGGCGCGCGAGCGATCAGCCTTTCGGCGGGTCCATCGCCCGCTCCTGGCGGGCGATCTCGACCTCGATGCGGGCGACCTCGGCCGACGCCTGCTCCCACTCGTGACCGCCGAGCGGCGCCGCGTTGCGCCGATCGCGGGCCGCCTTGTGGAGCTTCAGGAGCTCCTCGCGCGTCTGGGGCAACGGCTTGGTCTGGGCGTCGGCCATGGGTCCTCCTGTCGGGGTGGAGCCTACTCGACCGACGCGAGTCGCTGGCCGCGGCTGACCTGCTCCCCCTCTCGGACGGCGATCTCCCGGACGGTCCCGGCACGCGGCGCCGCGACGACGTGCTCCATCTTCATCGCCTCGAGCGTGACGACGGGCTCGCCGGCCTCGACGGTGTCGCCGGCCGGGTGATGGACGGCCAGGACGGCGCCCGGCATGGGCGCGACGAGCTCGACGGGCCCGGTAGCGCCGTGGCCCGGCCGCGGCACGAGCGGCGCGCGCCTCGTCCGGTGGTGGCGCAAGGCGGATCGGGACGCTGCGGCCCGCGATGTCGACGTGGAGCGTGTCGCCGACGAGGGCGCTCGGAGCCTCCAGCGCGCCGGTGGCGATGACGCCCGTCGACTCGGGCTCGCCGTCGATCTCGAGCCGGGCGGTCCGCGGGGCGTTCATCCGCCAGCCGCCGCGCCACGGGTCGGTGACGTCAGCGGCGGCCGCGTCCAGCAGCGTCGCGGCCGCTGCGGCGCGGATGGCGTCGGGGATCGCGGTCCGGTCCGACCAGTCGTCCGGCGGCCAGATCCGCTCCAGCGTGTCGATCCGGGCCTGCCCGTCACGGACGACGGGCTGGCGCACCAGCCAGCGCAGGAACCGCAGGTTGGTGATGAGTCCCAGGACGACCGTGCCGTCGAGCGCGGCGGTCAGCCGGTCCAGCGCCGTCGCGCGATCCGGCCCGTGGGCGATGATCTTGGCGAGCATCGGGTCGAAGCGGTCGCTGACCTCGTCGTCCTCGGCGACCCCGGCATCGATGCGGATGCCCTCGCCGCCGGGCCAGCGGAGCTGCTCGATGCGCCCGGTCGCGGGCAGGAACCCGGCCTCGGCGTCCTCGGCGTAGAGCCGGACCTCGACCGCATGACCGACCCGCCGCCCATCGACCTCGCGCTGGTCGAACGGCAGCGGGCGGCCCTCGGCGATCGCCAGTTGCAGCTCGACGAGGTCCAGGCCCGTCACCAGCTCCGTCACCGGGTGCTCGACCTGGAGCCGCGTGTTCATCTCGAGGAAGTGGAACGCGCCGCGGTCGTCGAGCAGGAACTCGACCGTCCCGGCCGACACGTAGCCGACGGCGCCGGCGAGGGTCAGCGCCGCCTCGCCGAGCCGGGCGCGCGTCGCCGCATCCACCGCCGGCGACGGCGTCTCCTCCAGCACCTTCTGGTGGCGGCGCTGGATCGAACAGTCACGTTCGCCGAGATGGACGCCCTGGCCGTGCGCGTCGAACAGCACCTGGACCTCGACGTGGCGCGGACCCTCGACGAGCCGCTCCAGGATCAGCCGGTCGTCCCCGAATGCCGCCCCGGCCTCCCGACGCGCGGCCGCGAGTGCGTCCGGGAGGCGCTCCAGGTCGCGGACGGTGCGCATGCCCTTCCCGCCGCCGCCGGCTGCGGGCTTGACGAGGATCGGGACGCCGATGCGGGACGCCTCGGCAAGGAGCCGGGCGTCGGACTGGTCCGCTTCGTCGTAGCCCGGGATGACCGGCACGCCCAGCGACGCGGCCAGCCGCCGCGCCGCCGCCTTGTCGCCCATCGCGCGGATCGCGTCGGGCGGCGGGCCGATCCATCGGATGGCGGCTCGTTCGACGGCCTCGGCGAAGGCGGCGTTCTCGGCGAGGAACCCGAAGCCCGGGTGGACGGCGTCGGCGTGTGCGGCACGTGCGGCCGAGACGACGGCAGCGATGTCGAGCAGGTCGAGGGCGTCGGGGCCGGTCGTCGGCGGGACGATCGTCACGAGCCCGAGCCGGTCGCCCGTGCGGCGGATCCGGTTCGCGATCTCGCCGCGGTTGGCGACGAACAACCGCCGGATCGGGGGCGCTGTGGCGGGAGCCGGTGGTGTCCCGTCCCGGTCGGCACGCTCCAACGCGACGATCGCGTCATCCGCGACACGCCATCGACCGCCGACCCGCCGTGCCGGCAGCGTCCCGTGCTCGATCCAGCGCTGGACGGTCCGCGTCGTCGTGCCCAGCCGCGCGGCGACCTGGCTGGGCGACAGTTCCTCGGACATCGTGTCGCGATCGTCGCACAGCCGGGATCCGCCGGCACGGCGAGGGGTCAGGCGCCGCCGTCGCTGACGGGTCCGACCTCCAACCGGGCAGGGCCGCCCGGGGTCGCGCATGCCGGGGTCGGGAAGGTGGTCGTCAGCACCGGCGACGAGCCGAGCGGCACGATCTCGACACGCAGGGTCGCGTCGGCGGCCTGGTCGGGGCACCAGTTCCGGAACGCGAGGCGGATCACGGCCTCACCCGGCACGGGTGCCGCGGGGTCGAGCGGCTCCTGGCGCAGGACCAGATCCGTCGGGAGCGCCGGCGAGTCGGCCGCGATGACGGGTGCCGACGGTCCTCCCAGCGCGACCTCGACCGCGCCGCGCAGCGTGCACGCCTGCGGCCCGGACGTGAGGCCCACGACGATGCCGCTGTAGGCCGTGCCCATCGCGCCCTCCCACGGGGCCACCGCGAAGGTCAGCATCGCCAACGTGCATGGCGGCGGGCCGCCAGCCGACGTCGCGGGCGCGCTCGACGGGGCAGGGCTAGAGGTCGCCGGCGCGCTCACGATGGTTGGCGATGGCGTGCTCGTCCCGCAGCCCGCGGTCAGCGACGACCAGGCCAGCGGTCGCGAGCGCCGTGGTGAGGGACCGGCGATGCCGGCGACGAGCGTCCATGTGACCTCCGCGGGGTCTTCGGCGATCCAGGATCGGTTCGCCCGGTCCTTGGCGACGCTTGGACGAGGCGGACGGGCCGCGTGTGCCGGATCGCGCTCAGGACGCTACGACGACCGCCGCGTCGTCGCCCGGCGGTGCGTGCGCGATGTCGTCGAGCGTCCGCCAGATGACCGCGAGCAGCACCGCCGAGCCGATGAATCCGAACCAGAACGGTCCGGTGACGCCGAACGCCTGCGCGATCAGACCCCCGATGACGCCGCCGATGACGGTCCCGCCGTACACGCCGAGCATGTAGACGCTCGTGACGCGGCCCATCAGCGCCGCCGGCACGGACCGCTGCCGGACCGTCGTGGACGTCGTCCCCCAGACGACTTCGTGGATGCCGAACAGCGTCATCGTCGCGAAGGCGACCAGGACGGAGGTCGTGGTCGCGAGGATCAGGTGGGTGACCGTCTCCAGCCCCAGGCCGAACCGCATCAGCGTTGCCAGCGAGAACCGCCGCTCCAGCGTGCCGTAGAGCGCCGCGCCGATCAGCCCGCCGATCGCGCCCACGGTGATGAGCACGCCGTAGCCGATGTCGTCGAGCCCCAGCCGCTCCTTGGCCAACAGCACGTACACCGACATCGCCGCGCCGAACGTCACGTTGAACAGGAAGATCGTCAGGAACAGCGCCCGGACCGGCGGATTCCGCCACAGCCAGCGCATGCCGTCGGCGATCTCGCGCCGGAGATGGCGATCCTCCGGTGTCGCCGCGGGCGCGGGCCGGGCGGCGATGCGCGACACGAGGACGGCGCCGGCCAGCGCGCACACCGCGTCCAGCACGAACGGGCTCGCCATCGCGAACGCGAACAGGAACGCGCCGAGCGGCGGTCCCAGGAGCTGATTGGTCACGATGTTCGTGCCCGACAGGCGGGCGTTCGCGACCCCCAGCCCGGCCTTCGGCACGGTCGTGGCGACGAGAGCGCCGCCGGCGTTGTCGGCGAACGTCTCCGCGGTCCCGATGAGGAACACCGCCACGAAGATCACCGGGAGCGACACCGTGCCGGTCGCGATCGTCATCGCCAGGCCGCCCAGGACGAGGGCGCGAAGCAGGTTGACCAGGATCGACAGGCGACGGCGGTCATGGCGGTCGATGAACGCGCCGGCCGGGATGCCGATGATCACCCACGGGAGCTGCTGGAGGAATACCGAGGCGGCGATCGCGAACGGCTCACGGGTGATCGTCGTGACGAGCAGCGGCCCGGCGGCGAGGAGCGCCCCATCGCCGACGTTCGTCGCGAGCGACGCCGCCCACAGCCAGCGGAAGTCCCGGCCGAGCGCGCGCGGTGCGAGCCGTTCGCCGACGCCGCTCCGGATCCCGCCCGCGCCCGGAGTCGCCGAGCTCTCGCTCGGGACCGTCACTCGTCCCGGCCGGTCCACGCGGGCCGGCGCTTCTCGGCGAAGGCACGGAAGCCTTCCTGCGCCTCCGGGGTCACGCGCTGGCGGGCGATGACCCGTGCGGTGTGCCACTTCGCGGCGCCATGCGACAGCCCGCGAACCTCGCGGACGATCGCCTTGGCGGCACGTGCCGCCGTCGGGCCCGCGGCCAGCGCCTCGTCGACGGCCGCCTCGATCGCCGTATCGAGTGACGCCTCGCCCTCCACCAGCTCGTGGACGAGGCCGATCCGCTGGGCCCGGACCGCATCGAACCGGCGACCCGACGGGAACAGCGCTCGCGCGTGGGTCTCCCCGATCTTGGCGATGACGAACGGCGAGATGACCGCCGGCAGGATCCCCAGCCGCGTCTCGGTGAACCCGAACTTCGCGCCCGACTCCGCGATCACCAGGTCGCCGACGGCACACAGGCCCATCCCGCCCCCGAGCGCCGCACCCTGGACCCGGACGATGACGGGGACGGGGCACGTGTCGAGCGTCTCGAACATGTCGGCCATCGCCATCGCGTCCTGCTCGTTGCCCTCGATGTCGAGGGCCATCGCGGCGCGCATCCAGGTGATGTCGGCACCGGCGCAGAAGGACGGCCCGTCGCCCGGCGAGGACGACGAGGCGAAGCTGGTCCGCGGGCTCGCGGGCGAGCGCCGCGAACGTCTGGCGCAGCTCGGCGATGAGCGACGCGTCGAACGCGTTGTGGACCTCGGGGCGGGCGAGCGTGACCCGGGCGACGCTGTCCGCGGGACCGGTCCGCTCCACGCGAAGGGCGGGCATCACGGCATCGTATGCCGCCCCCGATGGCGCGGCGCGGCGCATCATCCGGGCATGCGTACCGAGGATCTCCTGACCACGCCGCCCGACCTGCCCGTGCCCGTCGACGACGGTGCCGCCGACCACCTGCCGGGCACGGCGATGCCGCCGATCGCGCTCCACGGCACGGACGGCGGTGACCACCGCCTCGACGACCCGGACGGCCCGCCGACGATCGTGTTCGCGTATCCACGGACCGGGCGACCGGGCGAGGATCCGCCGGGCGGCCTGGCCGAGTGGAACGCGATCCCGGGCGCGCGGGGCTGCACGCCGCAGGTCTGCAACTACCGCGACCACCACGCGGAGATCGCGGCGCTCGGTGGGCGGGTCTACGGGCTGTCGACCCAGGACACGGCGTACCAGCAGGAGGCGGCCGATCGGCTCGGGATCCAGTACCCGCTGCTGTCCGACGAGCGGCTGGAGCTGGCGACGGCGCTCGACCTGCCGCGCTGGGAGCATCTCGGGACGACGCTCCTCAAACGCCACGCGCTCCTCATCCGGGCTGGCCGCATCGAGCGCGTGCTCTACCCGGTCTTCCCGTCGGACTCGGACGCGCCGCTGGCGGTCGCCTGGCTACGGGAGCTCGTGGAGGGCGCGGCTCCCGCCCGGTCCTGATCAGCCGGCCGCGACCTTGGCCGCCGCCAGCGCGACCTCCCGGTCCTCGACCGGGTCGAACCGCCACATCCGCCGGTCCCACAGCGCCTCGAAGCCGCTCGCCTCGAGGTTGCGCGCCGAGACACCGCCCGGCTCGGCGGTGACGATCAGCCAGTCGGCGTTGCCGGCGGCCGCCTGCCGGACCCGCTCCGCGATGAGCGCGCGCTGGATGCCCTGCCCTCGTGCCGCTTCGGTCACCGCGCCGCCCGCGAGCAGACCCGTCCGGCGGCGGAGGAACAGCGCAGCGGCGCCGACCGGCCGGCCGCCCTGCTCGGCGAGGAAGAGCCGCTCCCCGGGGGCGCGGGCGAGGTGCGGCGCGAGCGCCCGCCAGGCGTCGGCCTCGGCACCCGTCATCTCGTAGGCCTCGATCGAGACCTCGGCGAAGGCGCTCGTCTCGTCCGGGCCGACCGCTCGGATCACGATGTCGTCGCGGTCGGCTGCGTCGGTGACGAGGCCATCGATCGGCGCGGCATAGAGCGCGGAGGCGGTGCCCGGGACGGCGTCGCGCCAGGGCGATTCGTCGCTGACCAGCCAACCCGTGGTCCCGGCGCGGAGATAGAGCGACAGGATCCGGTCGAGCAGGTGCGGCAGCAGCCGCAGTCCGAACGTGCGATTGAACGAGGTCACGGGGATCGACGGCGTCGCCGCGCCAACCAGCTCGCCGTCGTCGAGCAGGCGCACCGGGACGCCCGATGCGGCGAGGGCCTTCCACAGCGTGAGGTACGCCTCGCGTTCGACGGCGTCGAACCGGTCGAGCTGGCGATGCAGGACGGCCCGGCTGTCGGCGGCCGGTGGCAGGACCTCGATCGCGTCGCCGGGCCGGACGACGCCCTCGCGCAGGACCCGGGCGTACATCCGCGAGTCGCTCGGGAACCGCAGGATGCTGATGCGACCCGAACGGCGGTCGCGGAACGCGTCCTCGATGAGATTGCACGGCATCGCGGGGGCGGAGATCTCGAGCAGGACCTCCGGGCCGACGGCGAGGCGGGTGCCGGTCGGCAGGAGCGAGAGCTCGATGCCTTCGGTCGTGAGGTTCTCCCCGACGGAGCCCGGGCGGATCGGGTGGCCCTCGGCGGCGACGCGGCGGATCGCCTCGATGCCGAACAGCGACACGGCGCGGTGCGGGCCGCCGTGCACGGTGGGCGCCTTGTGACGGTCGCCCGCGAGGCCGAGTCTCGTGACCCGCGCTTCGGGCACGGGCTCGCGCGGCACCCCCGTGCGGGTGACGTTGACCTGGAGGACGCGCCCCGACTCGCTCACCCATCGAGGGTACGGAGCGGTTCGAGCCTCGCGCCATGCGACGTCCGTCGTAGGCTCGCTGGGTGCTGACCGGCATCGACCATCTCGTCATCGCCGTGCCCGACGTCGACGCCGCCGCGGCGCGACTCGAAACGGCGCTCGGGCTCCGTTCGACCGGCGGCGGGCGCCATCCGGGGCAGGGCACGGTGAACCGGCTCGTGTGGTTCGGCGACAGCTACCTGGAGCTGATCGGCATCGAGGACGCGGCGCTGGCGGCCGGCTCCTGGATCGGCCGGCCCGCGCTCGATGCCCTCGACGGCTCACCGGACGGAGGCTTCGCGACGTGGGCTGCCGCGACCGACGACCTGGCGGACTTCGGTGAGCTCGAGGGGCCGATGGACGGTGAGCGTCGACGACCGGACGGGCGTGTCGTGCGCTGGCGGATCGCTCGTGCCGGCGCGCTCGGCCCCGACCAGCCGCCATTCCTGATCGAGCACGACGTCACGGCCGCGGAATGGACGCCCGAGGAACGGGCCGAGCGGGCGATCGAGCGCCATCCGGTGGGCGGACCCGTTCGGCTGACGCGACTGCGGATCGGCGTGCGCGATCCGGTGGCCGCCGCGCGGCGTGTCGGGGAGGTGCTTGGCGTAGACGTGGAGGGTTCGATGGTCTGGATCGGACCCCACGAGGTCGTCTACGTGCCCCTGGGTCACGATCCAGAGGCGACGATCGAGCTCGTGGTCGTCGCCGGGCCGGCCTTGCGAGACCTGCCGCGTGAGGCGGTCGCCTTCGGCTGCCGGTTCCACGTGACCTGAGCTCGTGGCAGCTCGGGTCGACGTCGTGGTCATCGGGGCGGGGTTCGCCGGGCTGACCGCCGCTCGCGAGCTCACCCGTGCCGGTGCGACCTGCATCGTGCTCGAGGCGCGCGACCGGGTCGGCGGGCGCGTGCACGACCGGATCCTCGCCGACGGCACCGTCCTCGAGCTGGGCGGCCAGTGGGTCGGCCCGACGCAGTCCCGGATCCTCGGGCTGCTGGACGAGCTGGACATCGCCACCGAGCCCACGCCGACGGACGGCGACGCGCTCACGATCGTCGACGGCGTTCGCCTCCGCCATCGCGGCGAGCTGCCCGACGACCTGGGTCCCGGCGTCCGCCCCGCGATCGACGCGGCCTTCCGGGCGCTCGACGAGCTCGGCGATGCGGTCCCCCTCGACGCGCCGTGGGCGGCGCCGGACGCCGAGCGACTCGATCACACGACGATGGACGCCTGGCTCGTCGCGAACGTCGAGCACGCCGGTGCCCGTGCGTTCCTGCTGGCGCTCGTCGAGTCGCTGTTCGTCCGGCCACCGGTCGAGATCTCGGTCCTCGACTTCCTCGTCCACACCAAGGCCGCCGGCTCGCTGACCGAGGCGATGAGCGTCGAGGGCGGCACGCAGCAGGCGCGGATCACGGGCGGCCCGCAGGCCGTCACCCAGCGGCTGGCCGACGAGCTCGGGAAGCGCGTCGTCCTCGGGGATGCCGTCTGGCGGATCCGCACGACAGCCGCCGGTGTGGCGGTCGACAGCACGCTCGGCACCTACGACGCTCGTCGGCTCATCATCGCCATGGCGCCCCTGCTCGCGAGCCGGATGATCGTCGACCCTCCGCTGCCGGCGCTTCGTGACGGCCTCGCGCACCGGATGCCGCACGGTTCGGTGATCAAGGTCCAGGCCGTCTACCGCGAGCCGTTCTGGCGCGCCGACGGCCTCTCCGGCACCGGTTTCTCGACGCACGGGCCCGTGAGCTACATCGCCGATGGCTCGCCCGCCGGTGGCCAGCGCGGCGTGCTCGTCGGGTTCATCGAGAGCCGCCAGGCGCGCGCCCTCGCGGACGCGCCGGCGGAACGCGTGCGCACCGTCGCGCTCGATGGCCTCGCCGCGTTCGTGGGTGACGCGGCACGGTCGCCGGACGCGTTCTTCGCCGTGGACTGGTCGGCCGATCCGTGGACCCGCGGCTGCTACTCGGGGCATGTCGCGCCGGGCGCCTGGACGTCCTTCGGGCCGGCGCTCCGCGAGCCGTGCGGGCCGATCCACTGGGCGGGCACCGAGACCGCGGTGCGGATGTGCGGCTACATCGATGGTGCGGTCGAGTCGGGCCGGCGGGCCGCGGCGGAGGTGCTGGCGGCGCTGGGTCCGCCGCCCCGGATCAGCCGCTGACCGTGATCTGGCCGGTCATCTGGGTCGGGTGGATCTCGCACCGGAAGAACAGTTCCGAGGCGCCGTCCGGCGGGGTGAACGAGAACGTCTTGGAGCCACCGGCCGCCACCGAGCCGGAGTCGGCGCCGGGCACCTTCTGGGTGAACGCCGCATCCGCGTAGAACGTGATCGTGTGCGGGACCTCGCCGCCGTTATCGGCCGTCACATCGACGGTGGCCGGCGCGGGATCGAGGCTCGAGCGGTCGAGCGCGAACGAGAACTCGCGCATCCCGACGTGGAGCTGATCGGCCCCGGTCCCGGTGGATCCGGACGGAGCGGTCGATCCGGAGGCGCGGTCGATCCGGATGGCGCGGTCGACGCCGACGGGGCGCTCGACGCTGCTGACGGGGCCGCCGCGGACGACGGTGCCTGCGACGAGGCCGATCCGCCGCACGCAGCGACGACGAGCACTACGAGCGACATGAGCCCAAGGCGGACCTGCATGGCCTCAGTCTGACAGGTCGTCGGTGGACCAGGGTTGATCGCCGGCGAGCGCCGGAAGCCCGATCACCTCCCGCGCCTCGGCGTTCCTGCGGAGGGAGCCAAAGCCGAACAGCCCCGCCTTGAGCGAGGGATGACCGACGAACGGCCGGAGCGCTTCGGGCCGGAGCTGCGGCATCGCCACCAGCAGCAGGTAGCGCAGCTTCGGCGCGTCGGCGATGCCGCGCAGGTCCGTGATGCCCTTCATCGTGTCGAGGTCGACCCGTCGCAGCTCGAGGCACCGGCCCAGCGACGGGATCGTCGTGATCGCCGAGATCGACGCCAGCGACAGGTGACGCAAGGCGGGCAGCTCGGCGATCGGCTCCGCGTCGGCGATCCTGCGAAGGCGGTAGAGCTCGAGCCGCTCGAGCCGCCCGACCTCCGGTAGCCGCTCCCAGTGATGGATCGTGCCGAGGCCGCTCGTGAACCGCCGGAGCCCGGTCAACGGCAGGAGGAGCTCCAGGTCGATCGTCCCGATCGCCAGCGTCTCGAGGCCGGTGAGCTCGCTGATGACCTCGGGGTGTCGCCACGTGCCGTTGACATGGAGCGCCGACAGCCGCGCGAGCCCCGCGATCGGCGCGAGGGACAGTGGTCGGAGCGTGTCGCCCAGCTCCAGGACTTCGAGCCACGGGGTCGCCGCGATGCCCTCGATCGACCGCAGGCTGAGCGACCGTGCCAGCAGTCGCCGAAGGTCGGGGAACCAGCGCAGGAACGCCAGGTCCTCGCCAAGGTCGTCGACCCACAGCGCCACGTCCGGTCGACCCTCGAGCAGCTCGGCGACGCGTCGGTATCCCTCGTCCGTCAGACGCTCGCGGAGGCGGACCGACGTCTCGTCGCGCAGCAGCGGCAGCGTCGCCTCCGCAGCATCGCGCGACCGGATGTCCCGCCAGCGACTCACATCCGAAAGACGCCGAAGTGCGTGTCCGGGATCGGCGCATGGAGCGCGGCATCGAGGCCCATCGCGAGGACGCGCCGCGTGTCGGCCGGATCGATGACCCCGTCGTCCCACAGCCGCGCGGTCGCGTAGTACGGCGAGCCCTCACGGTCGTAGGTCGCGAGGATCGGCGCCTCGAAGGCGTCGCGTTCCGCGTCGTCGGCAAATCCGCCGCGGACCGTCGACAGGACCCGTGCCGCCTGCTGGCCGCCCATGACGCTGATCCGGGCATTCGGCCACGTCCACAGGAAGCGCGGCGAGTACGCGCGGCCGGCCATCGCGTAGTTCCCCGCGCCGAACGAGCCGCCGACGATGACCGTGAGCTTGGGCACCTCGGCGCACGCCACGGCGGTGACCATCTTCGCGCCGTCCTTGGCGATGCCGCCCGCCTCGTACTCGCGGCCGACCATGAACCCGGTGATGTTCTGGAGGAACACGAGCGGGATCCTGCGCTGCGCGCACAGCTCGACGAAGTGGGCGCCCTTGAGCGCCGACGCCGAGAACAGGATGCCGTCGTTGGCGACGATGCCGATCGGCGTGCCCTCGAGATGCGCGAAGCCCGTGACGAGCGTCTCGCCGTAGTCGGGCTTGAACTCGTGGAAGCGGCTGCCGTCGACGAGCCGGGCGATCAGCTCCCGGACCGGCACGGGCCGGCGCGGGTCGGCGGGGATCGCGGCGTAGAGGTCGCACGGATCGACGGCCGGCGCCTCCGGCTCTGCCAGCGCGAACGGCGGTTCGGGCGGCCGTCGACTGAGGTTGCGCACGATCTCCCGGCCGATGGCCAGCGCATGCTCATCGTCGAGCGCCTCGCGGTCCGCGACGCCCGAACGGTGGGCGTGGACCTGCGACCCGCCGAGGTCCTCGGCGCTCACGTCCTCGCCGGTCGCGGCCTTCACCAGCGGCGGTCCGCCCAGGAAGATCGTCCCGGTGCCCTTGACGATGACCGTCTCGTCGCTCATCGCCGGGACGTACGCGCCGCCTGCGGTCGACGAGCCCATGACCAGCGCGATCTGCGGGATCCCCGCGCCGGACAGCCGCGCCTGGTTGTAGAAGATCCGCCCGAAGTGGTCGCGATCCGGGAAGACCTCGGCCTGGAGCGGCAGGAATGCGCCGCCGCTGTCGACGAGGTAGACGCACGGCAACCGGTCCTCGAAGGCGATCTCCTGCGCCCGGAGATGCTTCTTGACCGTCATCGGGAAGTACGTGCCGCCCTTGACCGTCGCGTCGTTGGCGACGATGACGCAGAGGGTGCCCTCGATGCGGCCGATGCCGGTCACGATCCCCGCGGCGGGCGCCTCGTCGTCGTACATCCCGCCGGCGGCGAGCGGGCTGAGCTCGAGGAACGCCGACCCGGCGTCGAGCAGCCGTTCGATGCGCTCACGAACGGGGAGCTTGCCGCGCTCGCGATGGCGGTCGATGGACCGCTGGTCGCCGCCCGCGCCACGCGCCGCGACCGCCGCCTGGCGAGCCCGCAGGTCGCCGACGAGCACCTCCATCGCCGCCCGGTTCGCCCGGGCGTCCTCGGATCGGGGGTCGAGCGTGCTGCGCAGGACGGGCATCGTGTCCGCGATGCTAGCGGTGCTCGCGGGCGCCGTCGTGGGAACGTCGTTCGCAGCCGCATCGTCGGAGGCCGATGCCGAAGCTCCTCGCTCTGCCGTGGCTCGTCGTCGCGCTCGTCCTCGGCGCATGCGGCGTGCTGCCGGAGGTCGGTGGCGTGCGCTCGCTGGTGACCGTCGAGTTCCACGGGGGTCTGTGCGCCGACGGCGCCGAATGCTCGTCGTCGACGAACCTCAACAGCGACGGCAGCGTCACCGGAGACGCCAAGCCACCCAACGTGCTGGGACGCATGGCACCTGGCGTCCTGGCGCGGCTCCAGGCAGCGATCGCGGCGGCGGACTTCGACGCCATCCGCTCGAAGCCCTTCACGGGCACCTGCCCGACGGCCTTCGATGGCCAGGAGGCGGTGTTCACGTTCCATCTGCCGTCGGGCGACATCCGTCTGGGCGAATGCGAGTTCGAGCTCGACCAGAGCTCGCCACTCTTCGACGCGGTGGGCGCCGCGATGGGCGCGGGTGTCGGTCCGTCGAACTGAAGGCGAGCAGTCCGGTCGTCGCGTCGCTCATCGCCGGCCGATCGCCGCCCACATGGCGACGCTCCAGACGGCCGCCGGCACGAGCAGGATCGGGACGGCGACCCAGCCGAAGAACAGCATCCCCAGGATCGACAGCGCGACGATCCCGAAGGCGACCTCGGCCGGTCCGGTGCCGGTCGAGCCCGGCTCGAGAGGCCCGCGAGCAGGGCGACCCCGATGGCGCCCACGACCATCGTGATGAATGCCATGCCGAAGGTGATCCAGACCCAGTCGACCGGTCTGGTCGCGCGGACGGCTCGCGGGCCCAGCGTCCAGCCGGCGACGGCTGCAGCGCCGATCGACACGAGCGCGACCCCCTCCGCCGGCAACCCCATCCCCATGAACCCGGCGCCCGTCACAAGCGCACACGCCAGCGCGACGACGCATCCGACGGCTGCGCCCAGCGCATGCGGATCGATGAGCGGATCGCGCGCGCGTGCTCGACGGCCGGCCAGGCGGTCATGCATCCGTCCTCGGCCATGTGCGTCCGACCAGCCACGCCCACAGGACACCCATCGGGACGGTGACCACGGCGGCGGTGAGGAGGGCGAACGGCAGGCCCAGCATCGCGAAGAACAGGAAGGCTTCGAGTCGATCGCTGAACCCCGGACTCGGTCCGACCGCTCCGCCAAGGCTCACCACGAGATCACCGATGACCGCGGCGCATGCGCCGATCACGAGCGCGGCCATCCATCGATCGCGTCGGGCGAGCGGCATGAGCCATGCTCCGAGGACGAAGGCGATCGGCGCGCCCACCAGTCCGAGTCCGGTGAGGAGATCAGTCCGATCGTCCCGACGGCCGCCAGGCCGAGGCTGAGGAGTGCCGCGATCGCACCGCCGGCCAGCCGCGAGCGCAGGCCGACGTCGATCGCGCCATCGTGCTCGATGCCCTCGGTCAGCCCTTGTCGTTCGGCGGGATCGTCCATCGCTCGACTCCTTGCTACCTGCGACTAGCATGTTTCTACGACGGAAATGTGCTATCGTCAAGTGGCAAGTTCTGCACCGGAGTACCATCGCCGCGTGACCGCAGCCGTGGATCTGCCGTCCATCACGCCGTCGCCCGTCGCCGAGGACATCCGGCGGAGGCTCGCGGACGCGTGGGGTGAGATGGGTGCGGCCTGGGGCGTCGCGCCGGCCATCGCGCGCGTCCACGCCTACCTGATGGCCCGCGGCGAGCCGCTCACGGAGCGCGAGGTCCGCGAGGCCCTGGGGCTATCCCACCGCGCGGCGTCGCTGGCCCTGGCCGATGCCGAGTCGTGGGGCCTGGTCGAGCGCATCGCCGAGCCGCGACGGATCGGCCGGCGGGGGCCGGCCGGCACGGCCTACCAGGCGGTCGGCGACCATTGGCGCTGGTTCGGGCGCGTGGTCGCGGAGCGCAAGGCGCGCGAGGGCGATCCGATCGTCGAGGTCCTCGAGCGCACCGCCGCCGAGGCGACGACCGCCGCGGAGGCGCATCCCGAGGATCCCGACCTCAAGCGGCTGCGCGAATGGCTGACGACGTTCCTCGTGTTCGTCCGGCTGTTCGACCGGGCCGTCGGGCTGGTGCCGCGGTTCGAGCCCCGCGAGCTGGAGCGCGCGTTGCGGCTGCTGGGCGAGGTGCCGGACGACACGATCATGCGGCTGATCAAGCTGCTCGAGGGCCTCAAGGACGAGGACGTCCTCGATCTGGTCGACGCCCTGTCGCGCCTGTCACCCACCTCCGCGCGACGCGCGACGAAGCTGATGTCGGGAGTGGTCCGAACCGTCGTGCGCTAGCCGCCCGCCCAGCGGTGTCATCTCCAGGAGCTGCGCGGCGACCAGTTCGAACGGCTCGAGGCTGCGCTCTGCCCGGCTGACGACGACCGCGCCCTCGCTTGCCGCGACGAGCGTGGCCGCGAATCGCTCGGCGGCCGCAGCATCCACCCCGCGGGCGACGAACAGCTCCATCAGCCGCGCACGCCAGGCCCGGAACACGTCCGCTGCGTGGGCCAGAAGGTCAGGGGAGTCGGTCGCCACGGTGACGGCGAGGACGGCGCAGCCGGCGCTGAGCCCGGACCGGACCAGGACCTCGCGCCACAGGTCGAGGAAGAAGGCCGTGACGTCCCGTGGCGCGGTCCCGTCGACGAGGTCGAGGACGCGGAGAGCGCGTTCGCCGGCCAGCGCGACGGCGGCGTCCACCAGTTGATCCTTGCCGTTCGGGAAGTGGTGGTAGATCGAGCCGCGTGGAGCCCCGGACCGTGCGAGCACGTCACTGAAGGCCGTGCCTTCCAAGCCGCGGGTCGCCAACAACGTCACCGCGCTCTCGACCATCTTGCGGCGTGCGTCGCTCGGCACCGACCTTCGTCCTCGGGTCTTGACTATGACGCTCGTCATAGTCGATGCTGTTCTATGACGTTCATCATAGAGGTCAGGAGATCCGCCATGCCGATGATCGACATCTACGTCCCGGCCGGGACATTCGCTGACCCTCACGAGGTGGCCCGCGAGGCTGCCTCGATCGTCATGCGGGTCGAGCAGGTACCCGAGATCCCGATGTTTCGCGAGAACACGGCCGCCTTCGTCCACGAGCTCCCGCGCGAAGCCATCTCGGACGTCACCGGCGACGGACACCACGTCCGGGTCCAGGTGCTGACCAACGCCGGTGCCCTCGACCGCGAGAAGCAGGTGGCCGTCGTGGACCAGCTGACGGCGCTCGTCACATCCGCGTCGGGCGACCCGGCGCTCGCACGGCGGACGTGGGTCCTCCTGACCGAAGCCGCAGCCGGTGGCTGGGGCCTGTGGGGTCACGCGCATACCAACGAAGAGCTGGTCGCCGCCGCTCGCGCGGAGATCGCGTCGCTCCAGGGGCGCTGAGACCCGGGCCCGCTGGCGCCGGATGGCCTGGGCCGAAATACGGACCGAACGCTTTGCGTGACGACGGCGCCATACGGTGTCGAGCGCGACCGCCCAAGGTCGCCCGATCGGCAGGGGCATCGTGGACCAGCGACGGTACGTGGAACGCGCAGCGGCGGGCGATCATGACGCCTTCGCCGTGCTCGTCGACGTCGCCGTCGCGCGCCTGGACGCGGCCGCCCGGCTGATCCTCCGGGACCGCGAGCTGGCGCGCGATGCGGTCCAGGAAGCGCTCATCCGAGCCTGGCGTGACCTGCCCGGGTTGCGTGACCCGGACCGGTTCGATGCGTGGCTCCATCGCCTGACCGTCAACGCCTGCCTCGACCTCCTGCGGAGCCGCCGTCGGCGACCGCTCGAGGTCGAGCTCTCGCCCATCGACCCGTATCCCGCGCCGGACGTGCTCGGGTCGCTCGCAGACCGCGAGTTCCTCGATCGCGCGCTGGCGCGCCTCGACCCCGAACTACCGCGCCGTGGTGGCGCTGCACTACCTCCTGGGGATGCCGTTGCCCGATGTCGCCTCGGCGATGGGCATCCCCCTGGGCACGGCGAAGTCGCGACTCAATCACGCCCTGGGCGTGCTGCGCCGCGTCGCCGTCGCCGATCGCGCGCCCGCCGACGTCGAGTCCGTGGCGGGAGGGCAGCTCGCATGACGTCCGAGCGAGGCACCGAGCGCGAGCTCTCCGCCCTCCTGACCGACCTCTACGTCGAGTCCGCGCCCTCCTACCGCTTCGATGTCCTGGCGCGGACCAGCCGGATGCGGCAGCGCCCGCGCTGGACGTTCCCCGACCGGTGGCTCCCGGCGGCGCTCGTCCGGCAGCGCGCTGGGGCACCCGCGTTCTCGATGCGAGCCGTGCTCATCGTGGCCGCCCTGCTGCTGCTCGTCCTGGGGTTGATCGTGCTCCAGGCGGCCACACGGCCGCCGACCCCGCCGCCGTTCGGCATCGCGCGCAACGGCGAGATCGTCTACGCGACCGATGGCGACGTCTACGTCCGCGACACCGTCGACAGCCCGGCCCGCTTGCTCATCGGCGGCCCGGAGCGCGACTTCGCGCCCGCGTTCTCCCGACGCGGCGACAAGTTCATCTTCTTCCGGGAGACGGCGCCGGAGACCAGTGACGTCTACGTCGCCGATGCGGACGGCTCCGATGTCCGTCGTATCGGTGGCCCGTTCGTGGACATCGACACCTGGGATGTGACGCCCGACGGTACGGAGGCCCTCATCGCCGGCCGCGCCGAGCACTCCGGGAAGTGGCTCATCCACCTGGTGCCGCTCGACGGGCGCCCGCCACGCGTGCTCGACCTGCCGGATTCCGCGATCTGGCCACGGTTCCGTCCGGGTGGCGATGGCACCTGGTTCTCGTTCCGGTCCGGCGATCCCGATGGGGATGGCCGGATGTTCCTGGTCAGGACCGACGGCACCGGTCTGCGTCCGCTCGATCTCCACATCGACGGCATCGGCGGACCGCACGACTTCACGCACGGGATGGATTGGTCCGTCGATGGCAGCCGGTTCGCCTTCGTGTCGGTCGAGGACGATCTCCCGGAGGCCGGCGTGGACGCAGGGCTGCGCATCGACATCGCGACGGTCTCACCCGACGGGGTCGTGACCGGCCAGCAACGGGTGGAGTTCGATCCCAAGGCCGACAACGAGCTCAACCCGGCCTTCCTGCCCGGCACCGACAAGCTCCTCTACAACACCCGCGAGGGGATCGTCGACTTCGTGTCGATCGGTGTACCGGGCGTGCCCGGGCGGCACGATCATCCCCGCCGGAAGCACCAAGGAACAGGGGATCGACTACATCATCTCGCCCGATGCGCAGAGCGCCCTCGTCCTGAACTGGGGC
>CAVZTA010000011.1:0-153481 GCA_963778025.1 uncultured Chloroflexia bacterium
ATGTCCTCCGGGGCCAACGCCGCGTCACCGCCCCAGCGGCTCTTTCGGGCGCGGACGGGCTTCGCCGGATCCTCCGGCGGGATGCCGTACTCGCCGCGCGGAAGCTCGATGCCCGCCTTCTTCAGCTGCGGCATGAATGTCGGCCGGATCCCGCTCGGCTGGAGCTCGCCGACGATCTTCCCGTCGACGAAGTCCCGCTGCTGGAACTCGAAGATGTCCTGGGTCAGGATCTCGTCGTCCTCGATCCCGTAGACCTCGGTGATGTGCGTGATCTTGCGCGTGCCGTCCTTGAGGCGCGCGGTGTGGACGATGAGGTCGACGGCCGACGCGATCTGCTCGCGGATGGCGCGCAGCGGCAGCTGGTAGCCGGTCATCAGGACCATCGTCTCGAGCCGCCGGAGCATGTCCCGGGGGCTGTTGGCGTGGCCCGTCGAGAGCGATCCGTCGTGCCCGGTCGTCATCGCCTGGAGCATGTCCAGCGCCTCGCCGGAGCGGCACTCGCCGACGATGATGCGG
Organism: uncultured Chloroflexia bacterium; assembly: GCA_963778025.1. Lineage (GTDB taxonomy): Bacteria > Chloroflexota > Limnocylindria > Limnocylindrales > CSP1-4 > CAVZTA01. Next base: position 517 of record CAVZTA010000011.1, read on the forward strand.
TCAGGGCGCATGTGCATCGCGTTCCGCAGCAGGTTGCGGATCGTGATCTCGCCCGTGCCCTCGAGGTTCGGCGGGCGCGACTCGAGCGTGATGACGTGCTCCTGTCGGAGCTGGAGCTCCGCGGCATCCTCGATCGTCACGATCCGCTCGTCGTTGGGGATGAACGACGACAGGACGTTGAGCGTCGTCGTCTTCCCGGAACCCGTGCCGCCCGAGACGAACAGGTTCAGCCGCGCATGGATGCACGCCTGGAGGAACTCGAACATCTCGGACGTCGCGGTGCCGAACCCGATGAGGTCCTGCACCGTGTACGGCCGCTTCGAGAACTTCCGGACCGTGATGACGGGCCCGACCAGCGACAGCGGCTCGATGATCGCGTTCACGCGCGAGCCGTCGGGGAGGCGCGCGTCGACGCGCGGGCTGGACTCGTCGATCCGGCGGCCCATCGGGCTGATGATCCGGTCGATGATCCGAAGGACGTGGGCGTCGTTGAGGAACACCGAGTCGATGCGCTCGATCTTGCCGCGCCGCTCGATGTAGACGTGGCTGGGCCCGTTGACCATCACCTCGGTGATGGACTCGTCGTTCAGGAGTGGCTCCAGGGGCCCGAACCCGGTGACGTCGTGGACCATCTGGTCGACGAGGCGCTCGCGCTCGACCTTGGTGACGGCGAAGCCGTCCTCCTTGACGACGCGGTCGACGATGCCCTCGATCTTGGGCTGGATCTCCTCGGCCTTGCTGTCGAGGATCGAGTCGAAGGCGTTGATGACCTCGGTCTGGAGCTTGTGCCGCAGGCTGCGGATCAGCTCCTCACGCTTGGCGGCCGCCGTGGGCGCGTACACGGGACGCGGCGGGGCGACGGGTGGGGGTGCGGGGATGACCGCGGTGGACGTGGCGGCGGACGGCGAGCGCTTGGCGTCCGTGACCGGCGGCGCCGCCGTGGCGCTCGAGCCAGGCGCGGCGGGCGTTGCGGGGCTGCCGGACGTCCCCGCTCCGGGCGGCGTCGCCGACGTGTCCGTCGTGCCGGGCTCGACGGGCGCGGGGGCGGCCTCAGCGGCCTGCCGTGCCTGTGTGACCCGCTGGAGCAGCGACATCGCCTGGACCTCCCCGAGACGCTGTGACGTACCTGCCGGGACAAGCGATTCGGGCCGCCGTGCCCCGGACCCCCCGAAGGTCCGGTGAGGATACCGCCGAAGGTCCAGGGGGTTGGTTGCAGGGGTGCACCGTCACGGTGCGGTGCGGAGGGGTCTGGCAGGGACGACCATCGTCGCGGTGGTGCATGCAGGCACCTCGCCTGCGCCGCCACGGTCCCCTCCCGGGGACGGTCCGTCCAGTAGGGCGACTGCTATACTCCGCGCTCCGGCGTGGGGCTATAGCTCAGCTGGGAGAGCGTCTGAATGGCATTCAGAAGGTCAGGGGTTCGAATCCCCTTAGCTCCACCACGAACCCACTGATCGCCGACACGAGACCCCCCAGCCGGGACGGCGGGGGGTCGAGTCTTCTCAGGGGCAGCGACGTGACCACGACAGGCGAACCCACCACCGACGCCGCGGGGGCTCGGGCTCCCGTGTCCCGCGACCGGGTCGAGCGCTACGACGCCTCGGCCATCGAGCCGCGCTGGCAGGCGCGCTGGGACGAGCTCGGCCTGTACCACACGGACCTGACCGAGGATCACCGGCCACCGTTCTACCTGCTGACGATGTACCCGTATCCGTCGGGCGACATCCACATCGGTCACTGGTACATCAAGACCCCGACCGACGCCATCGCACGGTTCCACCGGATGCACGGCGAGAACGTGTTCCTGCCCATCGGCTTCGATGCGTTCGGGCTGCCGGCCGAGAACGCCGCGATCAGGAACGGCATCAACCCGCGCGACTGGACGATGTCGAACATCGCGAACATGCGCCGCCAGCTGCGGACGATGGGCGCCACGTTCGACTGGAGCGCGGAGGTCGTCACCGCCGACCCCGACTACTACACGTGGAACCAGTGGCTGTTCCTGCGGTTCCTGGAGGCCGGGCTGGCGTACCGCGCGAAGTCTGCGGTCGATTGGTGCCCCAACGACGGGACGCTCGCCCGCGAGCAGGTCGAGGGCGCGGACCGGCACTGCTGGCGCTGCGGCGCTCGGGTCGAGAAGCGCGACCTGGACCAGTGGTATCTGCGGACGACCGACTACGCGGACGAGCTGCTGGACTTCAGCGGGCTGGACTGGCCGGAGCCGGTCCGGATCATGCAGACGAACTGGATCGGCCGGTCGTCGGGCGCGGAGATCGTGTTCCGAACGGCGCCGTCATCGCATCACGCCGGCGGCGAGGAGCTGCGGGTCTTCACGACCCGCCCCGACACGCTGTTCGGCGCGACGTTCATGGTGCTCGCCCCCGAGCATCCCCTGGTCGAGAGCCTGACGGCGCCGGACCGGCGCGCCGAGGTCGAGGCGTACATCGCCCAGGCGAAGGAGCGCACCGAGATCGATCGGCTGTCGACCGACCGCGAGAAGACGGGCGTCGCCATCGGCGCCGACGCGATCAATCCGGTCAACGGCGAGCGGATCCCGATCTTTGTCGCCGACTACGTGCTGGGCGGCTACGGGACCGGCGCGATCATGGCCGTCCCGGCCCACGACGCGCGTGACTTCGAGTTCGCCCAGAAGTTCGGCCTGCCGATCCGCCGGGTCGTGATGCCGCGCCACGCGGATCCGTCCGCTCCGGTGACGGAGGCCTTCCTGCCGCACACCGAGGACGAGGTCCTGGTCGACTCCGGCGAGTTCACCGGCCGACGAGCGGCGGACGCCTGGGGCGACATCGTCCATCGGCTGGCGGAACGTGGCCAAGGCGGCGACGCCGTGACGTACCGCCTGCGCGATTGGCTGATCAGCCGACAGCGCTACTGGGGCACGCCGATCCCGGTCATCCATTGCGACGTCGACGGCATCGTGCCCGTGCCCGACGAGCAGCTGCCCGTGCTCCTGCCGGACCGCGTCGATTACCGGGGCAAGGGCGAGAACCCGCTGAACCACGACGAGACCTTCCTGCGCGTCGACTGTCCGCGGTGCGGCCGGCCCGCGCGGCGCGAGACCGACACGATGGACACGTTCATCAATTCGTCGTGGTACTGGTTCCGCTATCTGAACCCGCACCAGGCCGACGCGCCGGTCGATGGCGAGCTCGTCCAGAAATGGACGCCCGTCGCGCAGTACACGGGCGGTGCGGAGCACGCCGTGATGCACCTGCTGTACAGCCGGTTCTTCACCAAGGCGATGCGCGACGTCGGGCTGATCGACGAGTCCGAGCCCTTCCGCAAGCTGTTCAACCAGGGTCAGATCCTGGGTGCCGACGGCGAACGGATGTCGAAGTCGCGCGGCAACGTCCAGGACCCGGACGAGCTCGTGCGGCGCTACGGCGCCGACACGATCCGGCTGTTCCTGATGTTCATGGGCCCGTGGGACCAGGGCGGCCCGTGGAACGACCGCGGCATCGGCGGCGTGCACAAGTTCCTGGGCCGCGTGTGGACGGTCGCCCTCGACCCGCACGGCCGCGAGCGGGCCGATCCGCGCGCGGGCGAATTGCCGCCGGATGAGGATGAGTCGGACGCGCGGGATCGCATCCGGTCCGCGGCGCATCGGACGCTGCGCGACGTCACCGAGGACATCGAAGGGTTCCACTGGAACACGATGGTCGCGAAGCTCATGGAGCTGACCAACGTGCTGATGACCTACCGCGGGACGTCCGTGGCGGGGCTGCCCGAGTGGGACGAGGCCGTGTCCCTGCTCCTGCTGATGCTCGCGCCGTCCGCGCCGCACATCACCGAGGAGCTGTGGTCGCGACGCCTGGCGGCCGCGGGCCGGCCGTGGTCGTCGATCCACCGCGAGACGTGGCCCGAGTTCGATGAGACGGCGGTGGTCGAGGCGACGGCGACCGTCGTCATCCAGGTCAACGGGAAGGTCCGTGACAAGGTCGAGGTGCCCGCGGGCATCAGCGAGATCGAGCTGGACCAGATCGTGCTCTCGCGCGACAAGATCGTGGCCATCCTCGCCGGCCGGCAGCCCATGCGGACCATCCACGCGGGCGGCGGCAAGCTGGTGAATATCGTCGTCCGCGACTGACGCCGGAGGGCGGCGCGAGATGGACCGCTGGCGCGAGGTCACGCGGCACGAAGACGACTTCCCGGTCCCGCGGCGGGCGCGGGACGGCGGCGTCGTCACGTTGCGTCCCGTGACGGCCGAGACCGTCCGTGCGATCTGCCGCCTGGCGGTCGGTCCTGGTCAGGAACGCTTCGTCGCCCCGAACGCGGTGTCGATCGCCGAGGGAAGCTTCACCCCGGGCGCATGGTTCCGGGCGATCTACGCGGATGAGACACCGGTCGGCTTCGTGATGCTCGAGCGCTCCCCGGAGACGCACGGATACGTCCTCTGGCGGTTCATGATCGCCGCGCCGTACCAACGGTCCGGCTACGGGCGACGCGCCCTCGAGCTGGTGGTCGCGGAGGTGCGCCAGGCGGACCCGGCAGCCACCGAGCTCATGACCAGCTGGGTCCCCGGCGACGGGAGCCCGGAGGGCTTCTACCTGGGCTTCGGGTTCGAGCCCACGGGCGAGATCGAGGACGGGGAGCTCGTCGGCCGACTGCGGTTGCGCTGACTGGCCTGGGAACGAGGAACGCCGGCCGCTCCCGATGGGGAACGGCCGGCGTTCGTGTGCGCGAGGTCAGCCGGCGGCGGCCGACGAATCGATGCCGTTGCTCGTGGTCAGGCGGGTGACGCCGGTCCCGTCCGGCTTCATCACGTAGATGTCGCCGTTGCCGGTCCGGGTGCTGCCGAACACGATCCACGCGCCGTCGGGCGTGTAGGCCGGTTCGGTATCGGTCCCGGAGTCGTTCGTGCGGCGCGTCTGGGCGGTGCCGTCCGCGTTCATCACGTAGATCTCGAAGTTCCCGTCGCGGCGCGACGCGAACACGATCTTCGTGCCATCCGGCGACCACGCCGACGTGCCGTCGATCGCGGTGCTCGTCGTGAGGCGCACGGGGCTCGAGCCGTTGGCGTTCATGACGTAGATATCGCCACTGCCGGTCCGCGCGCTGGTGAACGACAGCTTCTGCCCGTTGGGTGACCACTCGGCCTCGTTGTCCAGCGCCGAGTTGTTGGTCAGGCGCGTCTGGCTGGTGCCATTCGCGTTCATGACATAGATCTCGGCGTTCCCGTCGCGGGTGCTCGTGAACGCGATCTTCGTGCCGTCCGGCGACCAGGCCGGGGCCCCGTCGGTGCCGTTGCTGGTCGTCAGGCGGGTGACGCCGGTGCCATCCGCGTTCATCACGTAGATGTCGCCGTTGCCCGTCCGGGCGCTCGCGAACGCGACCTTCTTGCCGTCGGGCGACCAGGTCGCCTCCGTGTCGTAGGAGCTGTTGTTCGTGAGGCGGGTCTGACCGGAGCCGTCAGTGGCCATCCGGTAGATCTCGATGTTGCCGTCGCGGGTCGACGAGAAGGCGATCCGGCCGGTCTTGGTCGTCGCCGTGGCGCTCGACCCCAGGTAGTTGCGGTCGGTCAGGTCGACGGTGCTCGTGTTGAGCGTCACCACGCTGCCGAAGGACGCCGTGATGCTGTACGTGCCCGTCACCCCGACCGGCAGCGTGGCGCGTGCCTGGCCCTTGAGATCGGTGATGCCGGTGACCAGCGACTTCGCACCGCCCGGGGCGGTGATGACGAAGGCGACGGTCCGTTGCAGCAGGTTCTCCGTCCCGCTGCTGAGCGTGGCGATGGCGCTGACGGCGCCGGGCGTCCCGGACGCGCCGATCGAGAGGGCGATCGCCGTGGGTGCCTTCTTGACCTCGACCGAGCCGAGGGTCTGCGAGCCCGCGTACTGCGTCGTGGGCAGGAACGATGCCGAGACGCCATACGTGCCCGGCGTGAGGATGAGCGGCAGGGCGATCGTCGCGACGCCGCTGGCGTTCGTCGTCCCTGCACGAGAGATCCCGCCGGCGGCGACCACGACGGCCTGGTTGCCCAGCGGGGTCGTGCCCGCCTTGAGCGTCACGGTGAACGTCGCGTCGTCGGTGTAGTTGCCGCTCGCCGGGCCACTCAGCGTGATCGCGGTCGCGGTGGGCTCCGGCGGCTGCACGCCGGCGGTGCCGACGGCGTAGTACTCGCCGTAGTTCTCGTTCATCGTCACGAGCCCCAGCCCGTTGACCGCCTGGACGAGGTACTTGACGGTCGATCCGGCGGCGATCGTCGCGGTCGCGCGCCAGAGCGTCGTGTCGGTCGTGTCCTGCGTGAGCTGGAGGGGCACCCACGAGCCGTGGCCGGCGCCATCGGGGCCCGTGGTGTACAGGATCCAGACCTCCTGGACACCCGCCGCGACGTTGCCCGTCACGTGCGCCTCGAAGGTGACCTGGTTGCCGAGGGCGCCGGCGGTGATGCCGCTGATCTCGGGTGCGCCCGACAGGGCCGCTTGAGCGACGTACGAGCTGTAGAACAGCTTGAAGCCCATGGGTCCGAACGTGCGTCGGGTCGCGGCATCCTGGGTCAGCGAGCCCTTGTGCTGGACCGGGGTGACGAGGAACTGCGTCGACCCACCGGCCGGTGCGAGCGCATCGGTGTAGTTCAGTGACCACGGACGGATCGGATAGAGCACGGGCGAGGCGAAGCGCGTGTGGACGCCGCGGTTCTCCGTCGCCGGGGCGCCGGTGAGCGGCACGACCGAATCATCGGTATAGGCGCCGCCGAGCCAGAGCACGCCGCGCAGGGTCTTGTCCTGGACGGAGACGTTCCGGGCTTCGAGCGGCAATGCCGGCTCGTTCTGATGGGTGACGACACCGTTCGAGCCCGAGTACCACTGCGCCTGGAGGGTCGCCGGGGAGGCCGCCCACGTTCGTCAGGGTCTTGGTGTTGGCCTGAGAGGGTCGGGCGTGATCGTCACCTCGGCATGGCGGAGCCCAAGGGTGAGGCCCGGATCGGCCCCGTAACCGTTCGTGCGCCGACGATCGAGGCCGGGGTTGCCGCCCGGCAGCCGGTTGGGCAGGTTGACGGCCAGCATCGGGAAGCCGTACAGCGCCGACTCGAGCAGCGCCTTCTCGTGCAACCCGCGCAGGTCGTTGGTGGTCCGCAGGTAGTCCTGCTTGGAGCGCACGAGCGCGTCGCCGACGCCGACATTGCCGGTCCCTCGTCGGAGCTCGCGCACGAACTCGACGTAGATCCGCTCGCTGTATTCGATGAAGTCGGTATCGCCGTACTGATAGCCGGTGCCGGCGATGAAGGTCGCCTGCTTGCGCGCCATCGCCTGGGCCCAGTCGAGGGTGTTCGTGACGTTCGGGATGCCGTGCGCATCGACCGTGTTGTAGCCGGAATGGCAGCCGATGCTGAAGACGATCGCGTTCGTCAGGTTGACGTTCGCGAGATCGGCCGTGTTGATCGTCGTCGAGAAGTCCGCTGCGAGCGCGCTGTCCGCGCTGAAGTGGCCACCCAGGAACAGCATGTCGTGGCGCGTCGCGAGCTGCGTCTTCAGCTGCGTCGCGGTCCACGAGCTGGGATCGAGCGGCGAGATGTCGTACGGGGTGATGAGCGAGTCGTGACGGGTGCCGGTGCCGGTGCCGATGCCGGCCCGGAGGTCGGTCGCGATCGCGTCGGACGCGTCCGCGATGAAGTCGTAGCCGGTGACGAGCGAGCTCTTCGGGACGGGGATGGTGCCGCCCGTCAGGGCGTTGAACCCGAGGAGGGCGATGTTGATGTCGGATGCCGTCTCGACGAGCCGGCCGACCGGCAGGTCGGGGATCGGCAGCGTTGATACGCCGTGCGAGAGCACGACACTCGCGCCGTACTCGTCCTGGCCGAGCACGTAGTTCGTGCGGAGGCTGGCCTCCGAGGACGACAGGCGGTCGACCGGCACCACGAAGTCCTGCTCGGGGCCCAGCAGTGCCTGATCCGGATAGCGGAAGAACGGGATGGCGCTGTCATCGCCGACCAGGACGATGTACTTGAGCGTGTTCGGGTGAGCCGCCCGGTACTGGTCGACGATCGCCTTGATCTCCTGCGCGACCAGGTTCTTGGCGAACGGGCAGCCGGGCTTGAGGTCCGCCTGTGCGTTCATCGCGGCCACGCCGGGGTCGAGGTTGACGTCGACGATGCCGATATTGGAGCCGTTGACGCGCGTGGCGAAGTTCGTGAGGTTCGTCCTGAGCGCGTTCAGGTCGCTGGTGCCGTTACCCGCGGTCGTCGGCTTCATCCGCGCGGCAGTCAGGTCCCTCAGGATGAGGGTCGACGGCGAGCCGGCGACCGTCATCGGCGCGTTGCTGTCGAGCGTGAGGCCCTGGCAGATGCTGCTCTGCTCGGTGACGGACAGCGAGAACGGCGCGTCGGCGCTGAACGCGCCGTTCTTGCCGGAGACCCGGATGTAGAAGTCGCCGGTGTTGTTCCAGCTGTTGGCGAGGATCGTCTCCGAGCCATTGCCGGCCTGGGCGGCGAGGGCGAAGAGCGTCGTCACCTGGGCGCTGGCATACGCCTGCGGCGCGAAGGTGTTCGGCGCGTACGCCTGCGGGGCGTAGCCCTGCGGTGCATACGCCTGCGGCGCATAGCCCTGCGGTGCGTACCCCTGGGGCGCGTAGCCCTGGGGTGCGTAGCCCTGGGGCGCATACGCCTGCGGCGCGTAGCCCTGGGGCGCGTACGCCTGCGGCGCGTAGCCCTGCGGTGCATACGCCTGCGGGGCGTAGGCCTGAGGCGCGTACCCCTGCGGCGCGTAGCCCTGCGGCGCATAGCCCTGGGGTGCGACGTTGACGGCCGCGAACTCGGCGGACAGCTTGGTCAGGTCCTTGCTGTTCGCGAGCGTGGCCTGCGCGTCGTACGCCTTCTTGATGTCCTTGAACAGGAACACGTCGTAGTCGGCGGGCAGGTTCTTGAGGTCGACCGTGATCTGCGCGCCGGGGTCGACGTGGAACTTGTACCAGAGGCTCTTGCCTTCCTGGTCGAGCCAGCCCTGGACGGTCGTCGGGGTCGCGCCGGCGTTCAGCGTGGCGGCCTTCGGCCAGACCTCGTTGTCCGGCTGGGCGACCACGCACGTCGACAGGTCGGACTCGACGCCGCCGGTCTCCGCGGTGATGGCCATGTAGCGATCGGTGTTGGCGGCGTGGTTGAACAGCTGGGCGAAATAGGTCTGGTCGTTCGCGCCGATGGTCACCGGCGCCGTCCCGAGGACGTTCGGGTCACTGCCCAGGACGCCGTCGTGGCACTCGCTCGCGGAGTACAGGTGGATGGTGTACGTGCCCGGCGCGGCGTTCAGGCGGCCGACGATGCCGGTCTGCGTGTTGTTGCCCTGCGGCGCTGCATGGAACAGCACGGGGGCCAGCGGCGTGGTGGCAGCGCTGACATAGCGCAACTGCAGGCTGAAGTCGCCGGCGATGGGATTGAACGGATCGACGGCCGCGGGATTCGGGCTGTCCCATCCACAGTTGCCGTTGGCGATGACATGCGCGATCTGCGGATCGAAGACGAAGCCCTCGCCGCGGTGTCGCGCAGCTGGTCATACGTTGCCGATCGCCGCCGTGCCGCCGACGGTAAAGGTGTCGTCTATGGCGAAGGGAGTGCCCTTCAGGTCGACATCTGCCTGTCCGTCGAAGCCACCGGTGCCCACATTGCACGCCATCGCCGTCGCGTAGGACATCGACGTGACCGGCTGTGGGTCGGTCGAGGCTTTATGCGTCAGCGGACCACCCGTGGTGTTCGCGAACGTGATGTCGCCGATGTCGACTCGCAGCGTGCCGGGATCGAAGCGCACCTTCGTGAACATCGTCGTGATGGTCGTGCCCGGCGACGGCCCCTCCCGCCGCGTAGGACGAGTAGTTGTGCCCCGGTCCCGTGAGCTCCGGGGTCAGGCTCAGGTAGTCCTTCGCCGCGTCGTTCATCCCGGTGCAATAGACCGAGAACGCTTCGCCGCCCTGCGGCTGGATGACATAGCGACCGTTGGCGGTCGCGCCATAGAGGTCCTGGGCGTCTGCGCAATCCGTGGGAAGGACGTTGCCAAGGATGAGCTGGCCATACAGCGACGCGTTCGTGTCGCCGTTCGAGGTGGTGATCCGGAATCCGTACTGATCGCCGGCTTGCCGGTGAAGTCGTGCGTTCCCTGTAGTCGAACCCACCCGACGGCGGAGTGCACGGGTCGCAGCTCGTGGCGGGCCGTGCTGCTCGGCGTGACGGTGGAGTCGGAACTGCTGGCGCTGACGATGAAAGCGTCCAGCTGGACAGTCGACCCCAGCAAAGCCGTGGAAGCCGGTCCAATGCCACGGGATCTGGAGCGTCGCGTCCGAAGCGGCTGTGGTGGAGAAGGCCCACGCGGCCGACGGTGAAGAAGAGCCGCCACTCGGATCGGGGTCCAAGGCGCCGTACGTGAACTGCGCCGGACCGGCGGGGGCGTTCGTGCCAGCGGCGACGACATCACCGTCGCCCGGGATGGCCCCGCCGCCGCTATCGGTCTTGATGCCCGTCCACGTTCCAGCAGGGGGCAGGCCGTCCGTGACCGTGAAGCACGGGCCGAACTCGGACGTGTCCCCTGTGGTCTGGTTGGTCGCGGTCGCGGTCAACGCGTAGCCGATGGTCGCTGCCGCGTCGATGGCCCACGAGCCGGCGCCGGAGATCGTGTCTGTGCCGAGGAACGTCTGGGCCTTCGCCGTTGCCGGACCCATCACACGTCGGACTCTCGAAGACCTCGATCCGGTAGCTGTCGCCGGGGTTGCCCGACATCGTGCCGCTGATCGTCGAACCGATCAGGGTGGCGGCGGTGATGAGCGGGAAGTTCTGCAGGCCGTTCGGCCCGGTGTCGGCATCCCCGACGTCATTGGGCGTCACGCCGTTCGCGGCGAGATCGATGCCCAGACCCGTGTTGTCGTGGATGCTGTTACCGAGGATCGAGTTCCCGGAAGCAGTACCCTCGATGCGGATCCCTTCCTGCCCGCTATTCGGCGATGACGTTCCCTTCGCCGTCGCCGATGCCACCGATCTGGTTGTTGTCGGAGGCAAACCCCGGCGTTCCGGAGATGTGGATGCCGATCGACGGGTTCCCGAGAGGTGTGGTGCCGTCCGCGCCAACGCCGATCCGATTGCCCTGGACGGACCTGGTCCGAGGTCGCGACGAACTCGACCCCGACACCGCTCGCCGCGATGACGTTGCCTTCGCCTGCCCCGGCGCCGCCGATCTGATTACCCGCGCCAGCGACGTTGAATACGATGCCGTGGATCCCGTTCGAAAGCGCTGACGTCCCCGCGGCGTTCGTGCCGATGTAGTTCCCGATCACGTCATTCGAAGCCGCGGAAGACCCGATGAACATGATGCCGCGGCCATTTCCCGAGATCAGGTTGCGGTCGGCTGCGCTCGTTCCGCCGATCGTATTCCCACCCGACGACACGACGATCCCGTACAGACGGTTGCCGACGGCCGCGGTGCCTGCGGCGTCGGTCCCGATGCGGTTGCCGACGATCACGTTGACGGACGACGCCGCATCCGCCAGGTAGAGACCGAACCCATCTGAGCAGCACGTCCCCGTACCTGGAGCCGTGCCTGTCCCGGAGATGACGTTTCCTCGGATCGTCATTGTTCGGCGAGTTCGAGCAGCGTCGATCCCGAAGCGATCCGTTGCCGAGATCAGACGACCCCGGTAGTGCCGACGAAGTTGCTCTCGAGGGTGACACCGGTAACGCTATCCAGCAGGATGCCCGGTGCCCGACTCGGATGAAACCGAGACCCTTGATGACGCTGGCCTCCGATCCGTCCGCGATCGTCAGCAGCGTGATGGTGCCCTCCGGCGCCAGCACCGTCCAGGGTGAAACCGGGTGACGACGCCGAGCCGATGCCGGTCGCATCGATCGTCACGGTATCGGTGATGACGACGCCCGCAGCCAGGTCCACCGAGCCGATCGCCGAAGCCGCGAAGGTGATGACGTCCGCGCCCGGATTCGCGTTTGCCTGCGCGACGGCATCCGGAAACGAACCAGCACCGCTGTTCTCGAAGTTCGTGACGGTGTACGTCGCGGCAAGCACCGGCGCCGGGATCCAGAAGCCCAGCGACAGCGATCAGCGAGGACGCACCGAGGACCGCCAGCAATCGCTGGCGAGCTTGTCTGCCGCGTCGTGACCGTGTCCGAGGAACGATGGACAGCAGGAACGACGGACGGGCAAGCATGTCGTACAGGACCCCTCGCGCGCATTGAACCCCCGGCGCCCCGCCAAGCGGCGGCACCTCCCGAGCCCACACAGTACCAAAGGACTATGGCGTTGGTGTGATGCCCTGACGTTCGTCCGGTGCGCGCAGGCGCCACCGGCCTCACAGGGACGTTGCAGATCAGGGCGCGGTGAGCTGCTGCTCCGCCCGGTCCAGGGCCTCGTCGAGTGACCAGCGTTCGCCGAGCAGCCGCGCCGCTTCGGCGTCGTCCCCGAGGGCCGCTCGGGCGGGCCCCAACTCCTTCTGCAGTTCGCGATCGTGCCCCGGCGCCCGCGGCAGCTCGTCGTCCGTGCGGATGCGATCGGCCGCGCCCAGGAGCTCCAGCGCGCCGCGCGGATCGCCGTCAGCCGCCACGAGGATGCCGATGTCCTCGAGCAGGAACGCGAGGCCCCATCGATCGTCGAGGCGGCGGTAGGTCTCGAGGCTCGCGGCGAACAGCGGTCGGGCCTCGTCGCCTTGCCCCAGCGCCCGGTAGACGTTCGCGAGCGAGTGACGGGCGATGGCCAGCATCTGCGCATCGCCGATCTCCGCCAGCCCTCGGACCGCCTCGGTACCGAGGTCCCGCGCGGCATCGAGGCGACCTTCCTGGAAGTCGACGACCGCGATGTTGTTGAGCGCGTTCGCGATCCCCCAGCGGTTCCCGAGCTCGCGATGGATCGCCAGCGCCTGCTCGTTGAACGAGCGTGACGCCGCGAAGTCACCGCGCTGATCCGCGACGATGCCGAGATTCGTCCAGATCGCCGCCAGGCTTGCGCGGTCGCCGATCCGTTCCCGGATGGCCGCGCTCTCGCGATAGATCCGTTCCGCGTCGTCGTGGGCGCCGCGCTGCGACGACACGGTGCCCAGCAGATGCAGGGCCCGGCCCACCCCGGCCTGATCGCCGATCGCCGTGAAGTCCCGTTCCGCCGCCCGCAGCCGCTCCACCGCCTCGTCGAACCGGCCCTGGCGGCGTGCGATCTCGCCCAGGGCGACCTCGGTCCAGCCCGTCGACGACACGTCGCCCTCGGCCTCGGCGGCGGCCCGCGCCTCGCGCCCGATCTCACCCGCGCGTCCGAGGTCGCCGACGAGCGTCAGGATCCGGGCGAGCTTCAGCAACACCTCGACGCGCGCCACGCCGCCCACCAGGGGCGACAGGCGCTGCAGGTAGTCGACGGCCGCGGTGTTCGCGTAGGCCTCCTGCGCGGCATCCGCGGCGCGGCCGAGATACGTGACCTTCTTGGCCTCGTCGTCCGAATGCCAGTAGTGGTGCGCCAGGAGGTCCAGCTGCTGGTCGAGCGTCTCGCCGGCGCTCCGCTCGAGGTGGTCGCCGACCAGCCGATGCAGGGACGCCCGGACGGCGAACGGCATCGACTCGTACGCCACCTCCTGGGTGACGATGTGCTTGAACAGGTACGCCTCCTCGGCCTCGCGGTCGAGGCGGACGAGGTCGGCGCCGCGGAGCGATCCCAGGTGGCCACGGACATCGTCCAGGGACCCCAGGTCCGGATAGACCTCGGGCAGCACCGGCGCGCGGAAGACCCGGCCGATGACGCTCGCCACCTTCAACGTGCGTCGCGGCTCCTCGGGCACGGTGTCGATCCGGCTGAGGACGAGGCTGTGGAGGCTCTCGGGGAGATCGATCGCGGCGACCGCCCCCTCGTCACCGAGGTCCGCTCCGTGCGCGGCGAGGTAGCCGACCAGCTCCTCGACGTACAGCGGGTTGCCCTCGGATCGTTCGGCGATGCGCTCCACCAGCGCCGCCGGCGGCTCCACCCCGGGTCCGACCAGCTGCTCCACCTTGGTGCGGACGATCTGTGCCGCGTCGGCCGCCGAGAGCTCGGCGAGCGAGATCTCGTCGAACCCGGCGAACCGCTCGACGCCCAGGTCGCCGCCCGGTGTCGAGGCCGGCCGATAGGCGAGGACGAACAGGACCGGCAGGTCGGCGGATCCGCGCACCAGCGCATCGAGCAGGTCCCGTGACAGCTCGTCGATCCAGTGCGCGTCCTCCAGCACCACGACGAGTGGCTTGTCGCTCGCGCGCGCCCGGAAGCACCGGCTCAGCAGATCCTCCAACGAGGCCTTGCGCAGCTTCGCGTCGAAGGACGCGGTCAGCTCCGAGTCCGGGATGTCCAGCCCGAGGACCGGCCCGAGCAGGGGCACGCGCGGCGTCAGCGCCTCATCGATCCGGGCGATCCGGCGACCCAGCGCGTTGCGCTGGCGCGTGACGCTGTGCTGTTCGTCGACGTCGAGCAGGCGACGCCAGATCTCGCGCCACACGAAGTACGGCGTCGTCGTCCCGAACGACTGGCATTCGCCGAACACCACGTTCCGCTCGGCCCGCCGCGCTGAGCGGACGAACTCGGCCACGAGGCGCGACTTGCCCATGCCGGCCTCGGCAGCGATGCCGACGATGCGCCGCTCCCCCGCCACGGCCTGTGCGAGGCGGTCCTCGAGCAGCGTCAGCTCGTCGAGCCGGCCGGCGAGTGGCAGCTCGAACCGGAGCCGGCGACGGGATGCGCGCTCGAGCGATCCCGTGAGCGAGAACGCGACGATCGGCGCCGCCTTGCCCTTGACCGTCAGGTCCTCGAGCTGGTGCCAGATGAACGCCTCGCCGGCGGCCTCCCTGACCGGCTGGGAGACGTAGACGCCGCTCGTCGGGGCCTTCGACATGAGCCGCGCGGCGAGGTTCACGGCATCACCGAGGCACACGAACGTCCGGCGCATCGCGTGGCCATATGTGCCGCTGCGCAGGCGCCCGTGCGCGATCCCGATCTGCAGGTCGCGGGCCGCCGTCGTGCGCTCCAGGTCACGGAGCTCCAGGGCCGCCGCGGCGGCGCGCGACGCATCGTCCTCGTGCGCGATGGGCGAGCCGAACACCCCGTAGAGATAGGCACCCTTGTCGCCGAGGGTCAGCTGGAGCACGTTCCCGCCGAAGCCCGCGAAGATGCGCTGTGCCTGGCGGACGAAGCCGTCGAGCTGCTCGATGGCGTCGTCGTCCGCGTCGTAGTCGATGCCGCCGAAGCGGATGAACACCGGGTACGCCGGTCGCAGCTCCGCGAGGAACTCGCCGCGGCCGGTCCTGAGGCGTTCATAGACCGCGGGCAGGAGCCACGGCCGAACGAGCTCCTCGGGCAGCGGGGGCGGCTCGACGACATCGACCGACCGGACGTCCACGAGCAGGCGGTCGAGGACGCCCACGTGCCCGTCGGCGCGCGCCTCGCGCACGACGACCCTGTCGCCGAGCGCCCGGACCGCCGAGCGGTCGAGGATGATGTCGCCCTTCTCCGCGTGATGCTCCGCCTCGGCCAGGTCGTCGATGAGGCTGCCGGCCAGCACGTCGATGAGCTGGACGTCGGGATCCCCGACGACGAAGCGGCGCGCGGGGCCGACAGCCACGGCCACCTTCATCGCGAGCTGGATCGTCGCCCCGCGCGGCGTCCGGATCGCCCCGACGCGGGCCATCGCCTCCTGCATCGCGACGGCGGCTGCGGTCGCCCGCGTCCCGTCGTCGCCATCGATCCAGCAGGTGATCGCGTCGCCCGAGAAGTAGATGACCTCGCCGCCGCGTCGATCGAGCTCCTCGATGACCGCATGGAAGACGCGGCCGATGTTCGCCGTCAGCTCCTCTGCGCCGCGTTGTGCGCCGAGCTCGTTGGCCAGCGCCTCGGTCAGTGGCGTGAAGCCCGAGATATCGGCGAACAGCGCCGCGCCATGGACCCGGTCGGGCAGGATGCGGCCCTCGAGGAGCGCCCGTCGCCGGTCACGCGGCAGGTAGGCGTCGGGGACGTCGATGAGGCCACCGACGGCCGGTGCCTCGGACGACACCAGCGACCGAGCGGCCCGCGACGGATCGGCGGGCGGAGCGGGAGCTGCTCGTTCCGGGGTCGCGCGCATGCGCTCATTCTGCGGGCGCCGCGTCGCCGACGTCGCGGGGACGACAGCGTCGCTGTCGCCGCTCAGACGAATCCGGTGTTCGCACGCCCCTTCAGATCGAGCATCGCGCGGGTCTCGTCGGGGGTCGCGATGTCGAGGCTGAGCTCCTCGAGGATCCGCCGGATCCGGGCGACCTGCTCGGCGTTCGAGCGTGCCAGGCGGCCCTTCCCGAGGTAGAGGCTGTCCTCGAGGCCCACGCGGACGTGCCCGCCCATCAGCGCGCCCATGCTCACGAGACCCATCTGGTGCCGCCCGGCCGCGAGCACCGACCAGTGATAGGCGTCCCCGAACAGCTTGTCGGCGATGCGCTTCATGTGGGCGACGTTCTCGGGGTCGGCCCCGATGCCGCCGAGGATGCCGAAGATCGTCTGGACGAAGAGCGGTGGCCGCACCACGCCGCGGTCGAGGAAGTGGGCGAGGCTGTACAGGTGGCCCACGTCGTAGCACTCGAACTCGAACCGCGTGCCGTGCTCGTCGCCGAGGATGCGCATCGCGCGCTCCATGTCGCCGAACGTGTTGCGGAAGATGAAATCCCGGCTGTGCTCGAGGAACTCGGGCTCCCAGTCGAACCTCCACTCGGCGTAGCGCGCGGCCATGTGGAACAGCCCGAAGTTCATCGAGCCCATGTTCATGGTGGCCATCTCGGGCTTCGCATCGAGCGCGGCGGCCAGGCGTTCGTCGACGGTCATGTTCTGGCCGCCGCCGGTGGTGATGTTGATGACCGCATCGGTCCGTTCCGCGATGCCCGGCAGGAACTCGCGGAACACCTCCGGGTCGGGCGTCGGCTTGCCGGTCCGCGGGTCGCGGGCGTGGAGATGGATGATCGACGCGCCCGCCTCGGCCGCGCCGAGCGACGCCTCCACGATCTCGGCCGGGGTGATGGGCAGGTGGGGCGACATCGTGGGCGTGTGGATGGAGCCCGTGACGGCACACGTGATGATGACCTTGTCCCGCGGCGCGACCATGCAGCCCTCCCGTGTCCCGTTCGGCTCTCGATGCTAGGCCGCCGCGAGGTCGCGTACGTAGGCTTCGTGCGACCAGGGACGCGGAGGTGATCGTGAGCGAGATCAGGCTGGGCGCGCTGTGTTGGAACCAGTACACGGATTGGCCGGCGCTCCTCGAGGCGGGCGTTCGCGCGGACCACCTGGGCTACCACTCGCTGTGGACCTGGGATCACCTCTACCCCATCGTCGGGGCGTCGGACGGCCCGAACTTCGAAGGCTGGCTGACGATCACCGCGTGGGCGCAGGCCACCCAGCACGTCACGCTCGGCCTGATGGTCGGCGCCAACACGTTCCGGAATCCGGCGCTGGTGGCCAAGATGGCGACCACGCTCGACCACATCTCGGGTGGCCGCGCGGTGCTCGGTATCGGCGCGGCGTGGTTCGAGGCGGAGCACCGGGCGTACGGGCTCGAGTTCGGGTCGGGATTCCCGGAGCGCCTGCGCTGGCTGGGCGAGGCGCTGCCCATCATGCGCGGGATGCTCGATGGGACCGAGCCGTCCGCGGCCGGGCCGCACTACACGACGACGAAGGTCCGGAACGATCCGCTGCCCATCCAGCGCCATCTGCCGATCTGCATCGGCGGGGGCGGTGAGCAGGTCACCCTGAAGCTGGTCGCGAAGTACGCCGACATGAACAACGTCGGCGGCGGGCTCGCGAACATCCGTCGCAAGGAGGAGGTCCTGCTCCGCCACTGCGAGACGGTGGGCCGTGACCCGGCGACCATCGAGCGCACGACCGGGATCGGGACGGTCGTCATCCGCGACGACCCCGCGGAGGCGCAGCGGATCTTCCGCGAGGCATTCGACCGGAACCGGGTCGCGAAGCCCTGGACCGACCAGCCGGTGGGCACGGTGGACGACGTCGTCGCGTTCCTGGCGCCCTACGTGGAGCTCGGCTACCGGCATCTGATCTCGGGATTCCCGCCCTTGTACGACGAGGAATCGATGACGCGCCTGGCCACCGAGGTCAGACCCCGGCTCGAGGCGCTGTAAGCCGATCCGGCGCGCCGGTCCTGGGGTTTGCGCGCCGTCGCCCGATCAGTCGGCGGCCTTGTCCTCGACCTTGGCCCGGTCGCGATGGCGGGCCGCCTTGGCCCGGTTGCCGCACGTGGTCATGTCGCACCAGCGCCGGCGGCCGGCGCGTGACTCGTCGTAGAAGGCCCAGCGACAGGCGTCGTTGGCGCAGACGCGGAACCGCTCGGCATCGTCGCTCGCGAGCTTCGTCACCAGCGCGTCCGCCAGGCCCGCGAGCGCCTCGTCGACCGGCGGCGCGATGTGGCGATGCGACAGCCGTACGCCGTCGGCGGTCGCCTCGATCGCCGGCACCTTCCGGCTGCCCAGGAGCTCGTTGACGGTCTCGACCGACTCGGGCGTCGGCGCGCGCTCCTCGACGCTCGCGTCGACCAGCTCGCGGAACGCCGCCCGGACCTCCCGGACCCGGCCGAGCGCAGCCCAGTCGTCCGTGGGCGGCGCCACGTCCTCGTGCAGCAGGTGGCGGGCGAGGAGCCAGGCGATCGCATCCGCGGGCGTGCGCAGTGCCTCATGCACGCCGCCGTATTCCTCGTGTGTACGCGTCGAGCAGTACTCGAGCGTGTTCACGAAGTCGAGCGTCGTGTCCAGGTCGATGGCGTGTTCGTGTGCGTGGCGCGCAGTGCCTTGCATGTCTGTATAACCACTCTACACGCCTTGACAGGTTACGCGCAAGCGGGTAGAGTTCGTAACCGGTGAAGCGACTGATAAGGGTTAGTCACCGGACCCACGCCCGGAGGTCCCCGATGGACACGATCAGCCTCATCGCCGCCGCGATCCTCGCCTTCTTCGCCTTCGATGTGCTGGCGATGCTCCTCGGCACGGACTCGCGCGATCAACTCCTGGACGACCACCGCCGATGAAGGAGGCAGCCATGTGGCAGGTGCAGGCGCTCATGGCGCTCGACATCGCCCGCGAGCGGGCCGCAGAGGCACAGGCATGGCGCCGAGCCGCCGAGCTCACCGCCGGCCGGCCGTCACGCATCCGGCGGATCGCCGCCGCGACCCTTCGCGGGGTCCAGGGTGCGGCGGCCGCCGTCGCCCGGTCGGCATGCAGCCTCGCCGAGCGGGTCGAGCAACCCGCCATCTGATCCCGTCGCGGCGTCCCGCCGCGGACAACGACTCGCCAGGCCGTCGATCCTCCTCCCGGATCGGCGGCCTTCTTCGTGCCCGGGTACCGTGGCGACGCTCGCAGCGGAGGGTGATGTGGACACCGTGGCGGCGGTCTCGTGGGGCCGCGATCGGATCGACCTGTTCTGGACCGATGCCGCGCGGGCGCTGTGGCATCGGTCGTTCGACGGCGCATGGGCGGCGCCCGAGTCACTGGGCGGGCGGCTCGCCTCCCCGCCTGCCGTCACGGCGTGGCGAGAGGACCAGCTCGAGGTGTTCGCGATCTTCGACGACGGCGCCCTCTGGGACCGCTACTGGGACGGCGAGTCGTGGCACGCGTGGGAGTCGCTGGGCGGCTCGTTGACCGGCGTGCCGACGGCATCGTCGTGGGGCGACGAGCGACTCGACGTGTTCGCGCCCGGGACCGACGGCTGGATCTGGCATCGCTGGTGGGACGGTGAGCGCTGGGTCGACTGGGAGCGCCTCCCGGCTTCGTGACGGGCGGCCGCTAGCGGTCCCCCCGACGACGGATCCTCGCCACGGCACCCCCGCCAAGGCGCGCTGTCGTGCGCAGGCCCTTCGAGGCGACGCCGGCGGCGGTCTTCGTGACGCCCATGCCGAGGTGGATGCCGATGATCACGGTCTCGCCCGCGGCGCGAGCCCCGGCGCGGGCCATCCATGCCGCGGCCACGCCCACCGTGCGCGCGTCGGCGGCGAGCGTCGCGTCATCGAGGCCGACCGCCTCGAGATGGGCCTGGCGACGGCTCGGCGTGAGGCCGTCGAGCGCGAGGCGAAGCGCCGCGAGCGCGACGGCCAGGTCGTCGAGCTGCCCGAGGACGGGGATGAAGCTGGGGATCGCATCGATCGGTGACACGACGTACCCGGCGGCGGCGAGCAGCGCGGCGCGACGTCCCTTCGAGATGAGCGGATCGCGCGCGAGGCGCCACGCCAGGCGCCCGTACGCCGGGGTGTTGCGGAGGCTCGCGAGCAGGCGGTCGCGGGGGAACGGATCCGAGTCGGACATCGGCTCTCTGGCGGGCATCCGGACGTAAGTCGCGGATAAGTGACGCGCTGTAGTGTCGCCCCTGGCGTCACCCCGCAGGAAGTGCCCCCTGCGGGGAGGCGCCGCGGTCATGGTCCCGCTCGCGTCCCGCCGGGGAGTCGTGAAGGGTCGTGGAGCCGTCCACCCCGCCCTGGCGTGCGCTCGAGGTCACCGCCGAAGGGCCGCCGACGGCGGCTGCCGCGGCCGGCGGCGGGTCGCTGCGCGGCTGGGTCCCGATCGTCTGTTTCGGGCTCGCGATCCTGCTCGCGATCGCCGCGTTCGTCGTCGCCGCGTCGGGTGCCGGTGGCGCCGTGGAGGTCGACGGCGCCGACATCGTGTCGACCGCCGATCCGAGTGGCTCGGCCGAGACGGACGCGGGACGGCCGCTCGTCGAAGTCTCGGGCGCGGTGGTCAAGCCAGGCGTGTACCGGCTGGCGGATGGCGCTCGGGTCATCGATGCCATCGAGGCGGCCGGTGGGTTCGGGCCACGGGTCGACATGGCGCGGGCCGACGCGGCGCTGAATCTGGCCGCACCCGTCCACGACGGCGAGGAGCTCCATGTCCCGAGTCGGGACGACGCAGCCCAGGCGGCGCCCAGCGGCGGGACTCCGGACGGCGCACCGGGCGGGCTCATCGATCTGAACACGGCCACCGAGGCACAGCTCGACTCGCTGCCCGGCGTCGGCCCGGCGACCGTGGCGAAGATCGTCGCGGCGCGGCCGTTCGCCTCGGTCGATGAGCTGCAGTCGAAGGGCGTCGTGGGCGAGAAGACGCTCGAGAAGCTGCGAGCGCTCGTGACCGCGGGCTCATGAGCCGGAGGCCGGGCAGCGGGCTGCCGCGCAGCGCGTGGCTCGCCGTCGGCGCGATCGTCGCAGCGCTGGTCGGACCGCTCGCCGGGCCACCTGCCCTGGTCGTCGGCGCGGCGGCGATCGCGGTCGTCGGACTCGGCCTCACACGTCTCGACGCTGGTCGTGCGCACGCCGTCGCACTGGGCGGGCTCGCCCTGGGCACGATGGCGATCGCTGCCCGGCTGTGGCTCGCGGGACCACCGCCCCCGCCGCCACCGCTCCCGTCGGGCTCCGGACCGTGGACGGCGATGGTCGTCGCCGTCGGCACGCCGCGCGACGGAAGCCAGGTCGCGACGGTCGAGCTCGTGACTCGGGAGCGACCCATCCGTCTCGCGGCGACGCTGCCGCGCTATCCGGACGTCGTCCCGGGCGACACGGTCCTCGTCGGGGGATCGATCCGACCCCCGCCCGACGACGATTACGGCACCTACCTGCGGCGCACGGGAGCGGCCGGCACGCTTCGAGCGCGGACCCTGGAACGGACCGTCGCGGCGACAGGCTGGTCGGTCGACGCGCTCCGGCGCGCGGCCGGCGACGCCCTGGAGTCCGCCATCCCCGAACCCGAGGCCGGTCTCGCCGCGGGGATCCTCATCGGTCTCCGGGAGCGCGTGGATCGGGACCTCGCGGCGGACTTCGCGACGGCCGGCGCGAGTCACGTCGTGGCGATCAGCGGCTGGAACATCGCGCTCGTCGCGGGGATCGTGGCGGGCATGCTGCGGGGACGCGGGAGCCGGTCGCGGCTGCTGTTGACCGTGGGCGCGATCGCCGCCTACACGATCGCCGCGGGCGCGTCGCCGTCGGTGCTTCGCGCGGCGGTGATGGCCGGCGTCGTGCTCCTCGCGCGCGGCTCGGGACGCGCGGGTCGGGCGGCACCGGCATTGGCGTGGGCAGCCGCGATCCTCGTCCTGCTCGATCCGGCGTTGGCGGCGGACGCGGGGTTCCAGCTCTCGGTCGTCGCCACCGGGGGCCTGCTCGCCTGGGCCTCGCCACTCAGCGGCTGGCTCGCTCGCGTGGGCGGTGGTCGGATGCCCGGCTGGCTCGCGGAGAGCCTGGGCGTCTCCCTCGCCGCACAGGCGGCGACCCTGCCGATCGTCCTCGTCTCGTTCGGCCGGCTGTCGCTCATCGCGCCCGCGGTGAACCTCGCCGTCGTGCCACTGGTCCCCATCGCGATGGCGGCCGGCGTCTTCGCGATGGTCGGCGGGACCCTCACGCTCCTGGGCGCGCCGGCGTTCGTCGCCACGGCGCTCGGGTTGCCCGCCTGGCTCTCGTTGACGCTCATCGTGCGGATCGTCCGGCTCGGCGCCTCGGTCCCGGCGGCGAGCCTCGACCTCGGGCCGGACATCGCGCTGCCGGCAGCGCTCCTCGCGACGGTCGGACTGGGCACGGTCGCGTGGTGGCGCCGGCGACCCCGGCGCAGCGCGCCGGTCACCGGCATCGAGGCAGTGCTGCCGTCGAGGCCCTCGCTCGCGAAGCGATCCGCCGTGCTCGTCGCGCTGATCATCGCGACGGCCGGGTCGTTCGGTCTTGCCGGGCTCGCCGTCGCCGAGCGGGCGGATCGGGCGACGCAGCTCACGGTGCTCGATGTCGGGCAGGGCGACGCGATCCTGCTGGAGTCGGCGCGCGGGAGCCGGCTGCTCGTCGATGGCGGGCCGGATCCCGACCGGCTGCTCGTCGCCCTCGATGAGCACATCCCGGCATGGGATCGCCGCCTCGACGTGGTCGTCCTGACGCATCCGCACGAGGATCACGTGGCGGGGCTCGCCGCCCTGCTCGCGCGCTACGCCGTCGGCCGGGTGTTCGAGCCCGGGATGCATGGGCCGGGGCCGGGCTGGCAGGCGTGGGACGCGGAACTCGCGGCGGATGCCATCCCCCGCGGGCACCTGTTCACCGGCGGCCGCCTCCGGCTCGACGAGGTCGCCATGACCGTCCTGTGGCCCGATCGCGGCGCCGTTCCGCTCGAGCCGGCCGACACCGGGACCGGGATCAACAACGTCTCCATCGTCCTGCTCGGCGAGGTCGGGCACCGCCGCTTCCTGCTGGCCGGTGACATCGAGCAGGGCATCGACCCGATCCTCCTCCAGCGCGGCATCCCACGGGTCGACGTCCTCAAGGTCGCCCACCACGGCAGCGCGACGGCGTCGACCGACGCGTTCCTCGACGCCGCACGGCCCGCGGTCGCGGTGGCGTCCGCCGGCGCCGGGAACCGCTACGGGCATCCCGCGCCCGGCACGCTGGCACGCCTGCGGGAACACGGCGCGCGCGTCTATCGGACCGACAAGGATGGCAGCGTGGCGATCCGGATCGCCGACGAGGGGATCCGGGTGACGAACACGGGGCCACGCGCGGCGGTCGCGGGCCGGACGATCGCGGCGCGAGGCTCGCCGCCGCCGTTCACCTGCGGCGATCGTGCGCCCGCTCGGCTCCCCGAGGGACGACCCGCCGCCGTCGGGCTCCGGCGCGGTCGCTCGGTCGACACGATCGGGACCACGAGCCATGGCCGCGGTCCCTGCTCGATACCATCCGCCGCATGACGGTCCCCGGGCGTGTGGAGGCGGCCCGCCTGCTGTGCTCACTGGTGCCCCCGGAGTGGTTCGTGCGGCACGTCGGCGCCGTGGCGGAGGTCGCGGGCTGGCTCGCGCTTCGAGCCACGCGAGCGCGGGATCGCGATCGACCGCCGGCGCGTCGAGGCCGCCGCATTGCTGCACGACGTCGACAAGCTCCTGGCGCGGGACGATCCCCTCCGGACGTTGCGACACGGCGAGGGCTCCGCCGCGTGGCTCGCGGCGACCGGGCCACCCGGAGCTCGGCGCGCTCGTGCGTGACCATCCCGTCACGCGCCTGGCCGACGACGCCGCCGCGGCACGGATCCTGGGCGCGCCGCTCGAGGTGCGGCTCGTCGCCTACGCGGACAAGCGCGCCGGGCAACGGCTGGAGCCGATGGCGGCGCGATTCGCCTCGTGGCGCCGCCGATATCCGTTCGGCAGCGCGAACGCCTGGAGCGCCGAGACCCTCGGGCGGATCGACGCCCGCGCCACCGAGCTCGAGCGCGGGATCTGCGACGAGCTGCGGATCGGCCCGCGAGATGTCCGACGCCTCCGGTGGGTGACACGCGCGATCGCGCGGGCGAGCGCATGAGCGCGCCGGCGCTCGCGTACCTCCGCGGCGACGATGGCTACTCGATGGACCGGGCCGCGGACGCGATCGCCGAGCGCATCGCCGCCGACGTCGGTGGGACGCCGGATCGCTGGCGGACCACCGGCGCCGCGACCAGTCCGGCGCAGATCGCGGAGCGGGTCGCGACCGCGCCCCTGTTCGGTGCCGGGACGCTCGCCATCGTCACCGACCCGATGCCGCTCCTGCGCAGCAAGGCGGACCGGGAAGCGCTCAGCGACGCCATCGGCATGCTCGCCCCGGGCAATGGCCTCGTGTTCCTCGAATCGAGCGACGGCGGTGGCAAGCGGGCCGCGGCGCTCGAGGCGCTGGAGGCCCAGGTCCGCGCCTCCGGCGGCGACACGCGCGAGCTCAAGGCACCCAAGGAGGCGCAGCTCGCGGCGTGGATCGGCGAACGGGCCAGGGAACGCGGGATCCCGCTCGCCGACGGCGCGGCGAAGGAGCTCGCGACGCGCGTCGGCGGGTTCGTCCGCGAAGGCGATGTCGACCGTCGCGGCCAGGGCGCGCTGGCGGTCAACGAGCTCGAGAAGCTGGCTCTCTACCGTCCCGGGACGCCCGTGACGCAGGAGGTCGTCCGCGAGCTCGTCGCCGAGGTGATCCCGGGCTCGACGTGGGCGATGCTCGACGCGGTCGGGTCGCGCAAGGCGCGCGAGGCCGCGACGCTGCTGGATCGCCTCCTCGACGTGACACCCGAGCCCGTGATCCTCGTGGTGCTGCATCGCCGCATCCGCGAGCTGCTCGAGCTCGCCGATCGGGTGACGCGCGGGACGCCACTCCCGGCCGCAGCGCGGGCGATGGGCATCCGCAGCGAGTTCCGGGCACGGACGCTCGCGACGCAGGCGCGCGCGTGGACGGTCAGCGAGCTGGAGGATGCGCTGGAGGGGCTGCTTGAGCTCGACGCGCTCGTGAAGAATGCCCCGGACGCGGTCTCATCGGAGCGGCAGCGCCGCCTGGCGTTCGCGCTGTGGGTCGAGGAGCGAGTCGGCGGCGACGCGGTCGCGGCGCGCTAGCGAGGGGGCACGCGGACCGACCGGGTCAGTCGGTCGACGACCAGGCCTGCTCCTGGAGGACGAGGTCGCTCTCGATCGCGAACACGCACCGGCCCTCGGCCAGATCGAGGAGCTCGATCAGATCCGGGTCGATGTACAGCTGGTGGCAGTCCTCGCACAGCCCGCCGGGGATGCCGAAGCAGAGCCGCTCGCTCCGATCAGGCAGTCGGAACGTCGTGTCGAAGCGCGTGATGATGAGCTTCCGGCTGCAGCCGGGGCAGCGCTCGCGGAGGCGCGACATCCCTGCGTGGTTCTCCGGGGGCTTGGGGTCGCCGTGCGGTCGACCACCTGCCCGGAACGGTAGGGACGGGTCCCTTGAGCGGGGATGACCCCGAGGTACCGCCGCTGCCCGTACTCCACGCCTCGGGGAGGGCCCCGACGCACCACTTACTGGACGCGGAGGATCGTCTTCGCCTGGCTCCAGTGCCGCTCGAGCTGGTAGAAGTCGCGCTCGGGCGGGGTGAACACGTGGACGATGACCGCCCCGAAGTCGAGCAGCACCCAGTGCGATTCGGGCGTGCCCTCGCGGCCGATGGGCCGCACGCCGTCCGTGCGGAGCGCGTCGAGGACCCCGTCGGCGATCGCGCCGATCTGCCGCTCGGAGCCGCCGGAGCAGATGACGAAGTAGTCGGCCACCGTCGTGAGCTCGCCCAGCTCGAGCAGGACGATGTCGGCCGCCTTCTTGTCCTCGGCCGCCTCGACGATCCGCCGGGCGACCTCGAGCGGGACCCGTTCGTCGGACGGAGCCCGGGATCCACGGGCAGGCAATCCGTCGGCGCGCGGGGTCGAGGTCGCGGGATCGGTCACGGTCGATGCGTCTCCTGGGCGGGTTCGGGCGTGGGCTCGGGCGACGGCGTGTCCTCCGGACGGTACAACCTATGGTCGCCGATGTAGCGCGCGACCGCCTCCGGCACGAGGTAGCGCAGCGACCGCCCGACCGCCGCGCGAGCACGGATGACCGTCCCCGACACGAGCATCAGCGGGCCGTCGAGGAGGACCAGGCGACCAGCCGCGGCCGGCAACCGCGCCGTCAGCCACGCCTCGTCGAGCGGCTCGGCACCCGCGCGCGGCACGACCGCGAACCGGGTCATGCCGAGCAGGCGCTCCGGCTCGCGCCACGTCGGCAGGCCGCGGATGGCCTCGGCGGACGCGATGAACCACAGGTTCGGCTCGCGCCCCGTGGCCCGTACCTCCCCGGCCAGCAGCGCCACGGTGTCGACCGAGTAGGACGGCCCCGGCCGATCGAGCTCGACGCGGCTGACCTCGAACGCCGGGTTGTCGGCGACCGCGAGCCGGACCATCGCGTAGCGGTCCTCCGCGGACGCGCCGGGCGCGCATCGACCGATGCGGCGGCACGCGCGCCGGGACGAACAGCACCCGCTCCAGGCCCAGCCGCTCGCGCACCTCCTCCGCGATGGCGAGGTGGCCGTGATGGATCGGGTCGAACGTCCCGCCGAGGATGCCGATCGAGCCCGGGACGAGCGGCGCGGCGGGCGCGACCGAGCGGCAGCGCGACCGGCCCTGGCCCAGGGACGGGTCCGTCGCTCACCGCGCCGGATCCAGCTCGGGCTCCCACTCCAGCTCGACCGGCCCGATCCGCACGGTGTCGCCGGTCGTGATCCCGGCCCGCCGCAGCGCCTCGTCGATGCCCAGCCGAGCGAGGTCGCGCTGGAACCGCTCGGCCGACTCCTCGTTCTCGAAGTCGGTCTGGACCGCGATCCGCTCGATGCGCTTGCCGCGGACCCGGAACGCGTCGCCTTCGCGTTCCACGGTGAACCCGTCGCCCGCCGCCTCCAGCCGATGGACGACGACCCCGGCGGGATCCTGCGGCGCGTCGAGCCCGACGGCCGACGGCAGGAGCTCCGCGAGCCGCGATCGCAGCTCGTCGATCCCCTGTCCCGTCTCGGCGGAGATCGCGATGGCGCCGATCCCGTCGTGCGCTCGTGCGTCGCGGAATGCGGGCCACGTCTCGGCCGCACCCGGCAGATCGAGCTTGTTGAGCACGACCAGGAGCGGCTTCGCGAGCAGGGCGGGATCGTGCGCGCGAAGCTCCTCGCGGATGACCTCGTGGTCCCAGCCGGGGTCGCGGGCGGCCCCGTCGACGACGTGCAGGAGCACCCGCGTTCGCTCGACGTGGCGCAGGAACGCATGACCCAGGCCGGCGCCCGCAGAGGCTCCTTCGATCAGGCCGGGGACGTCGGCGATGGTGGGCCGCCGGTCATCGTCGTCGCCGAGATCCATGACCCCCAGGTTGGGCTCGAGGGTCGTGAACGGGTAGTCGGCGATCTTCGGGCGAGCAGCGGTGAGCGCGGCGAGGAGCGTCGACTTGCCGGCGTTCGGCAGGCCGACGAGGCCGATGTCGGCGATGAGGCGCAGCTCGAGCCGCAGCTCGCGCTCCTCGCCGGGTTCGCCCCGCTGCGCGTGCTTGGGCGCCTGGTGGGTGGCGGTCGCGAAATGGGTATTGCCGAGGCCGCCCCGTCCGCCACGTGCGACCAGCGCGTCCTGGCCGACCGCGACGAGGTCGGCGACGAGCGCCCCGGACGCGGCATCGAACACCGCCGTCCCCGGCGGGACGGCGAGATGCAGGTCCCCGCCGGCCTTGCCGTGCCGCTTCGCGCGCTCGCCGCGGCCCCCGGCCGTCGCTTTGAAGTGATGCCGGTAGCGGAAGTCACGGAGCGTCGTCTGGCCCGCATCGACGCGCAGGAAGACGGATCCACCACGTCCACCGTCGCCCCCGTCCGGCCCACCGCGCGGCACATGGGCCTCACGCCGGAACGTCGCCGCACCGTCACCGCCCGCGCCGGCCCGCACGGAGATCCGGACCTCATCAAGGAACATCCCGGAATGCTACGCGGCCACGGCCAACGCCCTGGCCTGAACCGAAGTGGCCGACGCCCGAAGACTCGTCCTTCCGGCGCCAGGTGGTCGAGATGCAAGGCGGGAGGGAGGAGCGGAGCGAGCGCACTCGGGGGTGCGTGAGCGAGCACCGGACCGACGAACGCGGCAGCGATCCCGAGGCGAGGGTTCCGCATGGCGTCGGACCGTCGATCAGAGGTACTTCAGCGGGTTGACGCGGTACGCCGCCGTTCCAGATCGGGCCCGCGCCATACCTCGAAGTGCATGTGCGGGCCCGTGCAGTTGCCGGTGCAGCCGACGCGGCCGACCTGTTGTCCCGCGGCCGACGTGCTGCCCGGCGCCGACGGACACACCCGACATGTGGTTGTACGTCGTGTACAGCCCCGAGCCGTGGGCGATCCACACCTGGTAGCCGCCGCCGTTCGACTTCCAGCCGGCGAACGTGACCGTGCCGGCGGCTGCCGCCCGGACGCGGCTCCCCGGGTCGGCCGCGATGTCCAGCCCGTAGTGGCCGTAGTGGAAGGACTGGCTGATGTAGTTGCCGCCGCCCACGACCGGCCAGAGCATCTTCCCGCCCTGGTAGGTCGTCGGTGGGCGGACCGTGGCGCGGCTGCTGCCACTGCTGCGCGAGGTCGATGGACGCGACGTGGCCCGCGGCTTCGGCGCAGGCCGCACGGTCGGCTTGGGCGTCGGGATGCGCCGCGCCGCGGGCGCCCGGGATGACCAGCGTCTGGCCGATGACCAGGTTCGGATCGCCCAGGCCATCGGCATCGAGGATCGTGTCGGGTTCGAGCGAGCTGCCGTCCTCGACGGTGGTATCCGGGGCGAAGCCGCTGACGAGCGTCTCGTCGGCGAGGAACGGCCCGCTGACCGGCTCGCTCGGGACGTCGGCGCCCGTCGGCTCGGTGACCTCGTCGGGGACCATGTCGACCTGCTCGAGGACGAGCGGCCGGAAGTCGAGCGGCCGGGTCGGTTCGGCGGCCGCCTCATCACCGAACCCGGCGACTGCCACCCAGGACGCTCGGGATCGACGCCGTACCCGGTCCCATCGAGTCCGAACGCGCCGCCGATGGCGAGGCGGACATCGGGACCGTCGCCCGTCGGGCCGCCGGTGGGCCCGCCACTCGCGGGCAGGTAGGACGCGAACGATGCCGCGAGGACGAGCGCTGCGACGCCGATCGGCAGGGTGCGCTGCGCGGTGATCCCCCGATGACGGAGGCGGCGCGCGAGGTCGGTCGGCTCGACCCGGACGCGTGACGCGGCGGGTGCCGTCGAGGTGCGCCTGGATCACGCGCGCGGCGTGCATGCTTCGCTGATGGGTTCGCCGGGCCGCGCGTGGTCTCGTCGTGTCGGGACGCAGCCGTGCAAGCACACGCCGGACGCCGACCGTCGCGTTCAGCAATACGGTCTCCAGAGGGAGGACGGTCGGCGGGGATGGGGGCTGGGGATCAGCCGACCGTCCGGGTCGCGATATCGAGCTGGGGTCTCTGGGTCGCGCCCAGGAGGCGCCGGGGCTTCTCGCGCCGGCTGTGGATCGGCGGAACCGTAACAGACGGGTAACGGCGCTCGCAAATCACGTGCATGCAAGCGGCTCGCATCGCGGAACGGCGTGCGCCAGCCTGGTCCGCCAGCGCGACCCGCCGCGGTGTGCGCGGACGTGCGTCGCAGGACGCCCGCAGCGGGGGCGTCCCGCGCCGCTCGCTTAGTCGAGGCTCTTGGTCAGGCTGGCGAGGAACTGGGCGTTCGTGTCGCTCTTCGAGAGCCGGTTGAGCAGCAGCTCGATGCCCTCGTTGGTGCCCACCGCGGACAGCATCCGGCGCATCGTCCAGACCATCCGCAGCGTGCCGTCCTCGAGGAGCAGCTCCTCGCGACGGGTGCCGGAGCGCTGGACGTCGATCGACGGGAAGATGCGCTTCTCGGCGAGCTTCCGATCGAGGATCAGCTCGGAGTTGCCGGTGCCCTTGAACTCTTCGTAGATGACGTCGTCCATGCGGGACCCGGTGTCGACGAGACAGGTCGCGATGATCGTCAGCGACCCACCCTCCTCGATGTTCCGGGCGGCACCGAAGAACCGCTTGGGCGGGTAGAGCGCGATGGGGTCGATGCCGCCCGACAGGGTCCGGCCCGACGGCGGCAGCGCGAGGTTGTACGCGCGCGCGAGGCGGGTGATCGAGTCGAGCAGGATGACCACGTCGCGGCCGGTCTCGGCGTACCGCTTCGCGATCTCGAGCGCCATCTCGGCCACGTGCGTGTGGTTCTCGGTGGGCTCGTCGAACGTCGAGCTGATCACCTCGCCCTGGACGGACCGGCGCATGTCCGTGACCTCCTCGGGACGCTCGCCGATGAGGGCGACCATCAGGAGGATGTCCGGGTAGTTGGCGGAGATGCCGTTGGCGATGTTCTTGAGGAGCATCGTCTTGCCGGCCTTGGGCGGGCTGACGATGAGCGCCCGCTGGCCCTTGCCGAGCGGGTTGACGAGGTTCACCAAGCGCTGGCTGAGGTTCTTCGGGTCCGACTCGAGATTGATCAGCTCGTCCGGGTGGACCGGCGTCAGGTCGCCGAAGTGGGGCCGGCGGCGGGCGACGTCGCCATCGACACCGTTGACCGAGTCGACGCGGATGAGGCCCCAGTACTTCTCGCCCTCGCGCGGCGCGCGGACGGCGCCGGAGATGCGATCGCCGATGCGCAGGCCATAGCGGCGCACCTGGCCGGAGTTGACGTAGACGTCCTCGGGGCTGGGCAGCAGGCCGTGGCGGCGCATGAAGCCGTAGCCCTCGTCGACGATGTCGAGGATGCCGAAGGCGTAATCGAGACCGGCGTTCTCGGTCTGGCGCTGGAGGATCCGGTCGACCAGGTCGTCCTTGCGGGCGACGGGCTCCGTGTCGATATCGAGCCGATCGCCGACCTTGCGAAGCTCGGCGACGCTCATCTCCTGGAGGTCGCGGATATCGAGATCGTTGCGCTCGCGGGCAGCTTCGAGCTCCACGAGCTCGTCGTTCTCCGTGACCGGCAGACGGGAGGTCTGCGACCGTCGACGCGGTCGACGGTTACGAGAACGCTGGTCGGGGCCGTTGGGCATGGAAGAGGGACACCTCAAGGGGCAGACCCACGGTGGAGAGAGCGACTCGGCCATGGGGTACGTGGGCCCCAGGGCTCGCGGCTGTCGCGCGAATCCGCGCGGCGCGAGGCCATCTGGGGAATACCAGCAGTCTAGTGCGGCGTCAGACCGACGTCAACGGGGTGTACTGGTCACGGATGTTCGATGACGGTGCTGTGACGCGCTGACGACCGTCGAGGCAGATCCGGCGGCGCGTGGCTCAGCCGAACCAGAGCTCGGCGTCGGACGGGGCGTCGCTGCTCGGCGCGGGACTCCTGGTCCGTCGGGCGGGCACCGATGAGCGTGCCGACGGGATCGCGATCGACCACGACCGCGCCCGCCACGGACCGCCCGGTCGCGATCCGGTCCTTCAGGTCATCGGTGCCTTCCCCGGACGAGGCCTCGAGGGCCTGCCGAACGGGGGTCACCGTCAGGCGCGTCATCGCCGCCTCCTCTAAGCAGCGCACGGTCGTTGGCTCGTGGGTCGCGCCGAAGGTGCCCACCCATCGGCGGACCGTCAAGGTTGCGCACCCCACTGCCGACCGCATACTCCGCCGATGTCGGTCGACCTGGTCGCGTTCATCGGTGTGTCGCTCGTCGTGATCGTGACGCCCGGACAGGACACCGCGCTGACCATCCGCTCGACGCTGTCGGGCGGCCGCCGCGCGGGGGTCGCGACGGCGTTCGGCGTGGCAGCGGGTCAGGCGGTGTGGGCGCTCGCGACGAGCGTGGGGCTGGCGGCACTCATCGTGGCGTCCGAACCGCGTGTTCCTGACCATCCGGATCGTCGGCGCGGCCTACCTGTTGTGGCTCGGCGGCTGCGCGATCCGTTCGGCGATCCGTGGCGAGGACGCACATCCGCCGCCGACGGCCCGCACGAGCGGGCAGCGGAGCGCGGCGCGCCAGGGCCTGCTCAGCAACCTCTCGAACCCCAAGATGGCCATCTTCTTCACGAGCCTGCTTGCCGCAGTTCGCGACCGACGGCGCGTTCGGGACGCTGCTCGCGCTCGGCGCTCGTGTTCAGCGTCCTGACGTTGAGCTGGCTGACGGGCTATGCGTTCGCGGTCGCGCGTCTGGGCGACGTGCTGCGCCGGACGCGCATCCGCCGGGCGCTCGATGCGCTCATGGGCGCGATCTTCGTGTCGCTGGGACTGCGGCTCGCGACGAGCCCGCGGTAGACCGGCCCGCCGGAGCGGCTGCCCGGTGCGGTGCTGACTCGAGGCGCTACTCGCCGGGCTTGTTCACCTCCGCGGCGACCTTCTCGCGCTCGTCGCCCGGGATCTGCTCGGCGAGCGCCGCGCGCGCCTTCTCCCAGTCCGACTTGAATGCGACGATGCCCTTGTCGGTCAGCGGGTGGCGGACCATCTGCTGGAAGACCTTGAACGGCAACGTGGCGACGTGGGCGCCGGCGAGCGCCGACTCGGTCACGTGACGCGGATGGCGGATCGACGCCGCGAGCACCTCGGAGTCGAGCTCGTAGTAGTTCACGATCTCCGACAGCTCCCGGATGACGATCATCCCCTCCTCGTTGATGTCGTCGAGCCGGCCCACGAACGGCGACAGCAGCGACGCGCCGGCCTTCGCCGCGAGGAGCCCCTGGTTGGCCGTGAAGATCAGCGTGCAGTTGGTCTTGATGCCCTCCGCCCTGAAGCGGCTGATCGCCGCCAGACCGTTCTCGGACATCGGCACCTTGACCACGATGTTGTCGGCCAGCTTCGCGAAATGACGCCCTTCGACGAGCATGTCGTCGACCTCGTCCGCCACGACCTCGGCGGACACGGGACCCGGCGTGAGCTTGCAGATCTCCTGGAGGATCGAGTCGTAGCTCGAGCCGCCGACCTTCGCGTACAGCGTCGGGTTCGTCGTGACGCCGTCGAGGACGCCCCAGCTGGCGACGGTGCGGATCTCGTCGATGTCGGCGGTGTCGAGGAAGAGTTTCATGGGGGTGCTCCGTGCGGATCGGGCAGCCCGATTCTACGCGTGACGACCTTGCGACCCTGTGACGTCAAGGGCCGTTGACGTCCCGTCGTGCAGCCATCGGTACGCCACCGGCTGGCCGACATTGAACGCTCGCTCCGCATCGACCGCCGCCGGCACGAAGCCGGCCGCCACGTAGGCGCGCAGCGCAGCGGCGTTCTCCGGGACCACGCGCAGCCAGACGTCCGCGAACCCGCGCCCGTGCGCCTCGTCGGCCAGCGCCCGTGCCAGCCATCGGCCGATCGCCTTGCCCGCGGGCCTCTGGCGCGACCAGCAGTCGGGCGAGCTCGGCTTCGGCCGCTTCATGGTCCTCCCAGATCTCGCCGTACGCGACGAGCCGACCGTCCTCGCGGACCACGAACGGACGCGACATCGGGATCCTCGTGCCAGCGTGCGAAGGTCGCCGCATCCGGCACGCGCCGCCATCGACGCCCACCGGGATGCCTCCTCGGGTGAGGTCACCCACGCCGCGATGGTCGCGGCGTCACCGGGGCCGAATGGATTCGAGTGCGCGCACGCACGCGGGACGGGACGACGGGCAACGCCTGGGCTCAGCCCCCGACCGCGGACCCCGACCGCTCGCCGATCCGCTCCTCGGCCGCCCGCGGATCCGGGCGATGCGTCAGCACCGGCTCGCGGCCGTCACGCAGCGCGAGGGCCGTCGCGACGAACCCGTCGAACAGCGGATGCGGCCGCTCGGGGCGGGACTTGAACTCGGGGTGGAACTGGCTGGCCACGAACCACGGGTGGTCCTTGAGCTCGACGATCTCGACCAGCCGGCCGTCGGGCGAGACGCCGCTCAGCAGCATCCCGGCCCCCTCGAGCGTCTGGCGATAGCGGTTGTTCACCTCGAAGCGGTGGCGATGCCGCTCGTAGATGACCTCCTCGCCGTAGACCGCCCGCGCTTTCGAGTTGGCGGCGAGGCGGGCCGGATACAGGCCGAGCCGCATCGTCCCGCCCTTGTCCTCGAGCTCGCGCTGATCGGGCATGAAGTCGATGACCGGGTTGGACGTGAACATGTCGAACTCGGTCGAATTGACGTCGGTCGTGCCGACGACCTCACGCGCGAACTCGATGACCGCGCACTGGAGGCCCAGGCACAGGCCGAGGTATGGGATCGCGTGGTCGCGGGCGAAGTGGGCGGCGAGCACCTTGCCTTCGATCCCGCGATGACCGAACCCGCCCGGGACGAGGATCCCGGCGGCACCGTCGAGCTTCTCGTGGAGGTTGTCGTGGGACAGCTTCTCGGAGTCGACCCAGCGGACCTTGGCATCGACGCCGTGCGCCCACGCCGCGTGGCGGAGCGCCTCGGTCACCGACAGGTACGCGTCGGGCAGCTCGATGTACTTGCCGACGAGGGCGATCTCGAGCGTCGGCTTGGGCGCCTTGATGCGCTCGACCAGGGCGCGCCAGCCGTCGAGGTCGGGCTCCTTCTCGGGATCGCCGAGGGACAGCTCGCGGACGAGGAGCTTGCCGAGGCCGGCGGCCTCGAACATCAGCGGCACTTCGTAGATCGTCTCGGCCGTGGGCGCCGGGATGACGGCCTCCGACGCGACGTCCGTGAACAGGGCGATCTTCTCGCGGATCTCGTCCGGGACGTCGGTATCGGAACGCAGGACGATGACGTCGGGCTGGATGCCGATGCCGCGCAGCTCCTTGACCGAGTGCTGCGTGGGCTTGGTCTTGAGCTCGCCGGTCGCGGCGAGGGCCGGCAGGAGCGTCACGTGGACGTACAGCACGTTCGCCGCGGCCGACGTCCTTGCGCATCTGGCGGATGGCCTCGAGGAACGGCAGGCTCTCGATGTCGCCGACGGTCCCGCCGACCTCGACGATCACGACGTCCGGATCGCCGTCGCGGGCGACGCGGCCGATGCGCTCCTTGATCTCGTTCGTGATGTGCGGGATGACCTGGACCGTCCCGCCGAGGTAGTCGCCGCGGCGCTCCTTGGCGATGACCGCCTGGTAGATGCGCCCCGTGGTGACGTTGCTCAGCTGGGTCAGGTTCTCGTCGATGAACCGCTCGTAGTGGCCCAGGTCGAGGTCCGTCTCGGCCCCGTCGTCCGTCACGAAGACCTCGCCGTGCTGGTACGGCGACATGGTCCCGGGGTCCACGTTGATGTACGGGTCGAGCTTGAGGATCGAGACGCGCAGACCGCGCGCCTTGAACAGGCGGCCGATGCTGGCGGCAGTGATGCCTTTGCCGAGTGAGGAGGTCACGCCTCCGGTCACAAAGACATACTTCGCCATGGGTCGGACCTCCGGGGGTTTTTCCGATGCTATCGAATCCCCGATGCCGATGCGAATCGGTGGCGACGCGAGCCGGTCGCGGATCGCTCGTGCGAGCCGGGGGCCATGCGTCCTCGGCATCGGAAGCGCGACGACCGAAGATTGCGCTCGCGGAGCGCCGCGTCGGGGCATCGCGCCATGGCACTGGCGGGTGCCACCGTGAGGCCGACCGTCTCGGCCTGGCGCGGACGGATCGTCCTTCGTCGCAAGGCGCATCGGGCACGCCGTGGCGGCACGGCCGATTAGGGACGACGGGCCGGCGGATCGCATCTGCACCGGCCCGTCGTGCTGGGTGAAGCTCCTGTCGCGACGGAAACGCCCACATCACCCGGCGGCCCGTACGGAAAGGAGCAGCCGGCCGATCTCATCGACGACGGTCGTCATCTCCTCTTCGTAGATCGTGTGGCCCGCATCGACGAAGACGACGCGCCCGTCGGGCGTCCGCGAGGCGAGCTCCCGAGCCCACGCCTCATACAGGGGATAGATCCGGCCGCAGACGTCGTCGGGGCTGCCGCACTGGGCGATCGTCGAGAGCATCACGACATAGGGCACGTGCTCGGGCGGAGATGCGGCCTGCTCGAGCTCACCCAGGTTCGCCGCGACGTTCGCACGCTCCTCGGCGATCTCCTCCGCGGACCAGACGGCCTTCGCCTTGTCCCAATCGAGGACGAAGAAGCCGGCATTCATGATGAGGAAGCCGGCAACGCCGGCCGGGTGCCGGCTGGCGTAGACCCACGCCTGATCGCCACCCACCGACTGGCCGACCAGGACGTACGGCTGCGGCACCCTCGCCGCCGCCAACAGCGCCGAGAGGTCATCCACGACGTCCAGGACGGTCTGCGGTGTCCGGGACGGGTCGCTCTGCCCGTCGCCGGCCCGGTCGTAGTCGCACACCCGGACGGATCGGCCCATGACTCGATCCTCGATCGACCGCAGCTGCGTCCGTGGCGCATCTGTCCCCACCATGAAGATGAGGGTCGGGCTGCCGGTGCCACGGCACTCGATGAACATGGACCGTCCGCCGATGTCGAACCGACCGCTGATCGACCCCTCGAGCGTCGGGGTCGGCGCGGGGCTCACCGGGGTCGCGTTTGGTGTTCCCGCAACCGGACCCCGGCCGTCGCCGAAGACGATGCTCTGGACGGCCCGGATGATGTCCTGTCGCTGCTCGGGCGGGGTGGCCGTGGAGGTGGTGCCATCCAGGACGACGGTCGTGCCCGCGACATCGATGACCCAGACCTGCTCGGTCGCGCCGCCGTTCGTGGCGGCCGCCCCGCCCCCCGAGATCGTCCACAACGGGAGCATCGGGCCGCCGACGCAGTCGGCGGTGTCTGTCTCGACCGTGTTCGTCAGCACCATCGCCTTGCCGGCGTACCCACCGATCACCACGTCGGTGATGGGACCGGACGTGAAGCCGACCATCTGGGTCAGCGCGCCGACGATGCCGTCCACGGTCTTGGGGACCGCCGGGGCGGCCGGAGCCGATTCGTGGCACGGATCAGCGAACACGTCGTCGACCAGATCCACGGTCAGCCACGCGGCCGCCGCCGCAGGCTTCGCTCGGACGAACGAGGTGTCGCCGCGCGCAAGCGACTTCATGATCCACGGCGCCCCGACAGTGACCGTGAACGGGACGGCGAACGGCTCGCCGACCCGGTAGTCGGCAGGTTCCAGCTCGCGGTCGAGGTCCGATCCGGTCAGCACCGTCGGCGCCTTCGCCGCCAGCGGCGACGACGACGGCGAACTGGGGCTCAGGCTTCGCGCACCGGAAGGCGCGGGCGTCACAGCGCCGCCGCAAGCAGCGACCAGCAGCGCCGTGATGAGCCCGAGGCCAGCTGTCCGGTTCACCTTGATGCGATCCATCTCGTCCCTCCGACTGCAGACGTCCGTCCCTGTAGGCGGCCGTGCCTTGTTGCCTCGTCGAGCACCGCCACCAGCCGCTCGGATCGGTTCGTCGCCGACACGGGAGTGGTCCCCTCGATCCGCCCCGAGCGACGGCCCACTCCCCCTAGGCGCCGTAGAGCAACGCC
Source organism: uncultured Chloroflexia bacterium (assembly GCA_963778025.1). GTDB lineage: Bacteria > Chloroflexota > Limnocylindria > Limnocylindrales > CSP1-4 > CAVZTA01. The sequence continues at coordinate 38,118 of CAVZTA010000011.1, forward strand.
TCGTTCAGTCATCGGCGACCGACGTCGTGATGACACGCCACGCATCGACGCAGCGGTCGCGGGTCGATCCCATCGCGACGGCGTTCGAGGGTTGGCGCGAGCGGGGCGCGTTTGACGGAGCGCCCCGGGCCGTCGATCGGCGCCCCGTCACGGGAGGGATTCCCAGTCCGGCTCGTCCTCGCACTCAGGCGTCTCGGCAACGACCTGGCGCTCCGATCCATCCGGCCGGATGGTCTGGAGATCGCAGCTGAAGACGCCGTCCACGATCTGGGTGTGGACGAACAGGATCCGCGACCCATCGGGGGCCCAGACCGGGTCGGTCGAGAACTGCGCCACGAGACCCGCGCAGTCACCCTCGTTCTGGCACGAACCGACGGCCGATGAGATCGGATTCCGGGTCAGGTTCCGGCGTCCGGATCCATCGGGATTCACGACCATGATGTCCTGGGTGCCCTTCTTGCCGGGGAAATGCCAGGTCTCGGTCTCGTAGACGAGCCGTTGCCCGTCCGGCGACCAGTCGACGGTCGAGCTGGCCGAGCCCCACGGCGTGACCTGGCGCAGGTGGGATCCGTCCACGTCCACGATGTGGATCGCCGAGACCGTCCCATGGTCCGCGAGTCGGAAGCGGGAGAACGCCACGCGCCGGCCGTCTGGCGAGAACTGCGGGTCGATGTCGATCACAAAGCGAGCCGCGTCCTGCGGCGCGACGGTCAGCCGCCGCACCGCGCCGCCGTCGGATGCGCGCATGAGGTACAGCCCGTTCTCGGACGCATCGGCGGCCTCGTGGTCCCAGACCAGGGTGGATCCGTCGGCCGAGTACGCCGGCGCCGCATCGAACCCCGGGTCGAAGGTCAGCCGTACGACATCGCTGCCGTCCGGCTTCATCGTGTAGACCTCGACGTCGCCGGTTCGGTCGCTGTCGAACGCGATGCGGGATGCATCTGGTGACCAGTCGGTCGCCAGACTGGTATTGGCCGCGAACGTCAACTGGACCGGGTGCGCCTCATCCGCCCCGGCGATCCAGATCTGCTGCTGTCCGGTGTCGTCCTGGACGGCATACGTGATCCGGCCGTTACGGCCGGGCATGGTCGCGGTCACGGCGGGCGCCGCGACGACCAGCGCGAGTGCTGCGGCGAGGCCCGCTGCCTTGAAGCTCCCTCGCATGGACGTTCCTCCTGCGATCCGGGCGGGCAGCCCGGGATGCCACGGACGCTAGGGAGCGGGCAGCAGTCGGCCATCGGGGGTGGTGCGGGTCCCGAATCCGTGGCAGTACGGGATGCGGCGCGACTCCCGGGTCCTAGAGTGGCTCGATGAGGCTCCGCACACGGACGAGCAGGACCGAGGCGCTCGTCGCGCTCGTCGCGCTCGCGACCGTGACCGTGGGCCTGACGATCGCCGTGGCAACGGCGCCGCCGATCGACGTCCTGGTCGTCTTCGCGGGGTGCGCAGCGCTGGGCGGCTTCACGACCGTGCTCGGCCTCGCGATCCACCGGCGCCAGCCCGCCAACCTCGTCGGTCCACTCCTTGCGGCGCTCGGCCTGGCGGTCATCGGGATGGGCACGGCGCAGGTCGCTCACCACGCCGTGGCACGGCTCGAGGTGGTGTCGCCGCTCGTCCTGGTCGTGCTCGCGGCGATGCGGGAAGGGGCACTGTGGAGCGTGGTCGCGCTGGCGCTCCTGCTGCTGCTGTTCCCGGACGGTCGGCTGCCGGGGCCCCGCTGGCGAGCCGTTCCGCCACTGCTCGTCGCTTGCGGCGTGGTGTTCCAGGTCCTGGGCGCCCTGGATCCCACGCCCTTCCCGCCACCCCTCGGGCGCGTCCCGAGGGTCCTTGCCGAGCTGGCGCCGCCGTGGCTCGAGTCCGTTCGCGCCGCCGTCGAGCCGCTGGTGCTCCTCCTGCTGATGTGCCTGCTCCTGGCCGCGGTGGTGTCGCTGTTCGTACGATTTCGGCGCGCTGACGAGCGCGGCCGGCGGCAGGTCGCGTGGCTGCTCCTCGCCGCCAGCGGCGTGTTCGTCTACGGGCTCATCGAGTTCGCGGAGTGGCAGGTGCTCGGTGGCCCGACGTGGCTGAGCGCCGCGATCGGGATCGCCACGCTCGTCGGCATCCCGGCCGCGATCGCGGTCGCGATCCTCCGGTACGACCTGTACGACATCGACAAGGCCCTCGCGGCCACGGTCACCTACGCGCTCGTCAGCGCGGTGCTGCTCGTCCTGTACACCGCAGGTTCGTTCGTCGGCGGGTTGCTCGTCGGCCCCGAGTCGACGGCTGCCGCGGCGGGCGCCACGGCCCTGTGTGCCGCGGCGCTCCTGCCTGTTCGCCGAGGGGTCCAGCGGCGCGGCGACCGCTGGCTCTACCCGAAACGATTCGCGGCGCTTGCGGCGATCGAGGACCTCACGGGGCGGACGCGCACGGGCGACGCCCGCCCGGAAGGCCTGGAGGCCGTCCTCCGGACATCATTGCGCGACCCGAGCTTGCGGATCGGATACGTCGTCCCGGGCCGTGAGGGCTTCGTGGATGCCGCGGGCTCCGACGTGCCCGCTGACGGCGGGGTGGTCGTCCGCCAGGCGGGCCGGCCCGTGGCGGTGCTGGCCGCGGCGTCGACGCCGGGGACCCGCGAGCTGCTCGACACGGTCGGTCGAGCGTCCATCGGCCTGATGGACGTGGTCCGGCTTCGGCTCGAGCTGGCTGGTGCGTTGCGCGACGTCGAGGCCAGCCGGACGCAGCTGGTGACGGTCGGGGAGCGCGAGCGCCGCCGCCTGGAGCGCGACCTCCACGACGGGTCTCAGCAGCGGCTCGTCGCGCTCGGGATGGCCCTGCGGCTGGCGCAGCGCCACCTCGACGAGGGCTCGGTCGACGTCCACGGTCTCCTGGACCAGAGCGTGGCCGAGCTGGGCACCGCCGTGGCCGAGCTGCGGGAGATCGCGCATGGGCTCCGGCCCAGCCGCCTGGATGACGGTCTTCGGGCCGCGCTCGTGAGCCTTGCCGAACGATTGGCGGTGCCGGTGGACCTCGAGATCACCTCGGGCGCCCTGCCCGATGACGTCGCCGCCACCGCGTACTACGTCGCGAGCGAAGCGCTGACCAACGCGGTGAAGCACGCGGAGGCAGACCGCATCGAAGTCCGTGTCGTGCGCTCCGAGGCCCTGGTCGAGGTACGGATCGCCGACGATGGCCGAGGGGGCGCCGTGATCGCGGCCGGGACCGGGCTCGCTGGGCTGGCCGACCGGGTCGCCGCGCGGGGCGGGTCACTCTCGATGTCGAGTCCCCTCGGCCACGGCACGGTGATCGAAGCGGTGCTGCCGTGCGCATCGTGATCGCGGAGGATGGCGCGCTCTTCCGGGAGGGCCTGGCGCGACTGCTCGCCGACGCCGGCCATGCGATCGTGGGCGTGGCCGGGGACGCCGAAACGCTGCGGGCCGTCGTCGCGGACACGATGCCGGACCTTGCCGTGATCGACATCCGGATGCCGCCGACCCACACGGACGACGGAGCGCGCGTCGCCACCGAGATCCGAGCGACCTGGCCGACGATCGCCATCGTGCTGCTGTCGCAGCATGTGGAGACGGCCCATTCGGTGGGACTCGTCGCAAGCGGGCGCTTCGGCTACCTCCTGAAGGACCGCGTCCTTGATGTCGACGACTTCCTCGATTCCCTGGAACGGGTCGCGCGCGGCGGATCCGCGCTGGATCCCGAGGTGGTTCGCGAGCTCGTGCTGGCAGCTCGGCCGGATGGCGGGCTGGCCCAGCTCACGGCACGCGAGCGCGAGGTGCTGGAGCTGATGGCGGAGGGCAGGACCAACGTCGGGATCGCCCGCCGTCTCTGGCTGAGCGATCGGACCGTGGAAACGCACGTCAGCAGCATCATGGGAAAGCTGGGTCTCCCGTCCGACGACGAGGATCACCGGCGCGTGCTGGCGGTCCTGACGTATCTCCGCGGCGTGCGGCACGCGTCGCAACCGGGCCCGACCGCCTGACTGGCGTCCTCGCCTCGGGCCGGCGATCGCTGGCCCTCGGGCCGGCCGTCGTGCATCCGATGCATCGTGGGACGAAGTGGCCGCGTCCACGGCACTTGCCGCGACATCGTGGCTTCGCTCCGGCGTCGGAACGTGCATCGGGTGCGACCACTGACATCGGACCCGCTTCCGGCTACCGCGCTGAGGATCCTCGTACGTCACAAGGCGCATCGGGTGCATGCCGTTGGCCGCGGCTGGGTCGGACATGGGACGACGGGCCGGCGGCCCCATCTGCGCCGGCCCGTCGTGCGTGATGCGTCTATCTGTGATGGCGTCGCGGAGGCCCGGATGGTTCGATCTTTCGAACGATCAGGTCCACGGGCGACCCGCCCGCGCTCTAGCCCAGGAGGACTTCGCAGGCCGCGGGCAGGATCAGCTCCAGGATCCCGTTCGCGGAGTCGTGCGGGCCGTGGAGGGTTTCGATCGGGCCGTTGGGTCCCGGAGCGACCTGACTGAACCCGACGTCGTGCCAGACGAGCCCGTGACCGGGTGCCGTCACCTGGTAGTAGCCGCCGGTGAGCGTGTAGATCCGGCTCGCGACGTCACCCGGCACCGGATAGTCGAAGCGCTCGTTGAATCGGGATCGCAGGGTGAGGGTCGGCGCCCCGCCGCCCGGCGCCAGGGACCACACCTCCGACACCTCGTTGTGCAGGGCGGTCCTCGTCGCTCGGCCATCCGACTGCCCGTAGCGGACGGCGTCCGTGGATGCCGAGCCCGTCGTGAAGATCGGCCGGCCGTCGCAGCCGAGACCGAGATCGGCGTCGATCCAGCTCTGGGCTTCGAACCCGCGACAGATGGATCCGTTCCCGGTCGCCGTGCAGCTCCACGGTGCGAAACCGGGATTCAGGGGCGGCGAGGCCGTCGACGGATCGACCGTGTGGGGCGACCCGGCCACGGCGGATCCGGTGAGGACGAGCCACGCAAGGACTGCCAGGGGCAGCACGAACCAACGTCGAGACATGGGGATCACTCCTGGAGGAAGGGTCACGCCGGCAACGCCGGCGAAGGCTACGGCCGGCTCGCGAGGGACTCGACGAACCGGATGGTGCTCAGGACGCGCTCCTCGTCGGCCGTCGTCACGTCCGGACCGAGGTACTGGAAGAGGAAGGTCGCCGTCGGTGTCTCGACGACGTACAGGCTGTCCGGATCGCCCGGCCCGAGATGCCAGGTGACACCTCCTGGCGCATCGGCCTTGGCGATCCACTCGATGATCACGCCGCCCGGGCAGTCGATCGAGGCGTCGCTGGTGATGGACAGGTGGACGGCTCGGTGGCCGTCGATCCGCAGCTCCCGAGTGGCGACGGTGAACCCGGGGAGCGTCCGGAGATAGGCGACGAACGGGTCGATCCCCGGGTCGAGCGGGAGTGCCGCACCGCCCGACGGGCTGCACGGCTCCGTGAGGCCCCACGGGTCCTTCCCCGCGTACAGCGTGCGCTCCGGGTCGGTGGTCCCGACCTCGAACGCATCGGTGTAGTGCCGTCCGGTGAACGTCGCCGACGGCAATGTCACGAGGAAGGGCGGGTCGAACGCCGTCACCACGCCCCGCCCGCCGTCGCTGGCGCGATCGAGGCTGCGCCACCACGTCCTGGAGAGCAGGGCCGCGCGGGCCGCGCACGCGTCTTCGACCATCGGTCATCGTCAGCGTGGCGCGGTCGGGAGCCGTCGTCGGTCGATAGCGGCCGACGTCACCGGCATGGCAGCCCTGCCCCGCACGCTCGGTGGTGATCCGGAGCTCGTCCGTCGCGGTCGCGTCGAGACGGCTGCCCAGGACATCGACCTCGGCATGACCGATGAGCACGTGCAGCGTTCGACCGCCGGCGTCGATGACCATCCGCTGCAGCCCCGCGGCGATCCCGGCCTCGGGGAGCTCGTCCACATCGGCGATCCACTCGGCGCCCAGCGCATCGGCGATGGCGAGGTCCGCAGATGCCGACACGGATGGGCTTGCCGCGACGACGCTGGGAAGGATCGGCGTCAGCTGCTCGGCGCGCCACCAGCCACCCGCGACGGCGCCGATGAGCAGCACGGTCAGCACGACGACGATCATCAGCACCATGGCGCGGCGCGTGAACTCGCCGCGCGACCGCCGGAGCGACGGATGCGCCGTCTGGACGGCCTCCATGGCCACCTCGCCGGCGTCGAACGGGCGCACGGCTCGTTCGACATGGCGGCGGATGCGCCGCTCGAGCTCGACGTCGTGGTCGCGGGTGTCAGTCATCGCGGAGCTCCCGCCGCAGACGGTCCAGCAGTCGTCCGAGCCGGGCACGCGTCCCCGACGCGGAACGGCCGGTGATCCGGCCGATCTCGAAGGAGTCGAAGCCGGCCACGTATCGGAGGGCGAGGAGCGACCGGTCGTCGGGTGACAGCCGAGCGAGCGCGTTGACGAGGTCGAGGTCCTCGGCGCGGCTCACCGGGTCGGCGTTCTCGAGGGCGAGGTCGGCCAGCGCGATCTCCTGGATCGATCGTCGACCGCGCGAGCGCATCACCTGGCGCGCCTCGTTCGCCGCGACGGCGACCAGCCAGGATCGGAGACGGGACGGCTCGCGCAGGCCCGGGAGCTTCCGCCAGGCCACGACCCACGCGCGCTGGACCGCCTCATCGGTGAGGTCGAGGTCGCCGCAGATGAGGTAGCAGACCCGGTTCAGGTCGTGGTGGTGCGCCGCGACGATGCGCGCGAAGGCGGCTTCCTCCCCGGCCGCCGCGCGGGCGACGAGCGTGTCGTCGGGCGTCGTGGTGAGAGCCATGTCGGACAAGAGATGCTCGCAGGGACCCGTCGTGATTCACCGGCCCCGGCCGCCGATGCACCAGATGCGTCCTCGGACGAAGGAGCGGCCTCCGCGGGTGAGGCGGATCCGGCCCGACGCCGATCCGGCGTCGGATCGTGCACCTGATGCCGTCGTTGACGTCGGAGACGCCTGCTGGGGGCGCGACGGCGACCAGCTTCGTCGCAGCGGGCATCCGGTGCACAGCGGTGGGCTCGTCGCGTCCCGGACATGGGACGACGGGCCGGCGGCCCCATCAGCGCCGGCCCGTCGTGAGGAGGAGGACTTAGCCGAGCAAGTTCCGTCGAAGTCCGACGCTCCGTGGTCTCCATCACTTAGGCGTCGCGCGGATCGATTTCGTTCGTTTTCCGCGGGACGTCAGCGGAGGGCACGGGTATCGCGGTCGGTGCAGCACCGTCACAGGCTGTGACGAGAGCCGGCGTCACGGTCGTGAGGACGGTCGGCGCCGTCGATCGTCGGAACATCACGGTGTCTGTTCGGGCAGATGCGCGGCGTCCATCACCTGCAGCTCCGAAGTCCCGACCAGGAGGACGCGGCCGTCGAGGAGGGCCACCGGCACGCCCGCCGCAGCCATCCGGAAGCCGACGATGTCGTCCAGGCGCCGGAATGAGAGATCGGCAGGATCGAAGATCCAGCGGATGTCGTCCACGCCCGCGAACAGGGACCGTCCGTCCGCGAGCGCCAGGATCTCGCTCGGCGTGCCTGGCGATCCCGGCAAGGGCGTGAAGGTCCCCGAGGACGGGTCATAGATCTCGGCTCGCGAGTCGCTCACGCGAAGCGCGTCGCCCGCCAGGAGGACTCGGCCGTCGGGCAGGACCGTCAGCGAACCTGCGTCCGTTGTCGTCGGTGCTCCGGTCTCGGCGAACCGGCCCGTCGTCGGGTCGTAGAGCTGCGCCCGGTTGGTGTCCCGCGTCACCGGTCCTCCGCTCGGCAGACCACCGCCGACGAAGCACGTGACGAGGACGCGGCCATCCGGAAGCGCGGCCCGCGCTCCGCGTCCCGGATCGCAGCTAACCGCCACCTCATCGAAGGAGCCGGTGATCGGCGACCAGATCTCGGCGGTCGAGTCGCGGTCGGTCACGCCGCCAGCGGTCATCTGTCGTCCGCCCACGACCATGACGCGCCCATCGGCCATGCGGATCGCGGCCGGCTCGATCAGGCGGATGAACGAAACGCCGCAATGGCACGACGTGCGAGGGAACCGCATCGAACCTGTCGGGACGGACATCCCGGTGGCCGGGTCGTAGATCTCCGCCGACGCCAGGTCGCGGTTCGGATCGGTAGCGGAGGTCCCACCCACGAGGAGGATCCGCCCGTCAGCGAGCAACGTCGCAAGGTGCCCCGTCCGGGCGATGGCCATCTGACCCGCGGCGGCCGACCGGCCCGTTGCGGGGTCCCAGATCTCCACCGTGGTCGGGCCGCCCCCGGTGATGGCGATGCGTCCATCGACCAGCCTCGTGAGCGTGGCGCCCGACGGACGCTCCTCGACGAGCGTCCCCGCCGCGGCGAACAACGGGCCGGGCGTCGCTGACGGGCGCACCGACGTCACGGTCGGTGACAGTCGGACGGAGGGGGCGACGGACATCAGGGCGGACGGCAGCGGCGCGACCGTGGGCCCCGCCCCGGCAGCAAGTGCCAGCCCGACGAGAAGCACGACCACGAGCAAGGCCACGAGAAGGACCCGCATCGGCACGTTCGCCGCACGAAGCCCACCGCCTGGCCACGCGCTCCGACCCGCGACAACGCGCACGCTGGCGAGCCACCCTGGACGCGGTGAGCGTGCCGCTGTCCGCGCAAGCGCGGCGTCCAAGAGGCCGGACGGGGGCGCGACCTGCGCCTCGGCGTCGAGCCAGGCCGGAAGGGACCGGTCGAGGTCGGGCAGCGCGGTCATGCCGGAGACTCCTCGGGCCGCAGCAGCGGGCGCTGATCCGCCTCGATCACCGCCCGCAGCGCGGCGGACGCCCGGTTCAGGCGTGACTTGAACGTCCCGGGCGGAACGCCCAGCAGGTCGGCGGCCGCGGCGTCGCGCATGCCCAGGTAGTGATGGACGACGAGGACGGCACGATGCTCCGGGGTTAGGCGCCGGAACGCGCGGTCCAGTTGGTCGCGATCGTCGACATCGTGCTGCCCGCCCGGCTCACCGATGTCGACGGCATCGACGTCGAGCCGGACGACGCGCCCACGACCTCGGCCGGCTTCGCGGTAGCAGGACCGGATGAGGATCCGGTCGAGCCAGGCGTCGAACCGCTCCGGATCGCGGATGCCGCGGATGTCCAGCCAGGCGGCGAGGAGCGCCTCCTGGACGGCGTCGCTCGCGAGGTCGTCGTCGCGAAGGATCAGGCGAGCGGTGCGGAACAGGCGCGCGAGCGCGGCGGCCGCGAGCGAGCTGAACGCGGCGTGGTCGCCGGATCGCGCCTGGACGACGAGCTCCCGATCCATCTGCCGCTTCGGCCCTCGCTGGGCGGCCGGTCGGCCGCGCACACCTTAGGGAGCGGGTGTCGCGGATTCGTTCCATCGCGCACTGTCGGACACCTGTCCTGTGTGGACCACGATGCACCGGGTGCGTGGTGCGACGAAGCAGGCCGAGCTTCGCGCCCCTCCTCCGCCGGACGACGCATGGGATGTTCGAAACGACGTCGGAGGGCCCCTCCGAACCCGTCGGAAGGGCCCTCGTTCGTCGCAACGCGCATCGGGTGCACGCCGATGCGCGGCCGGATCACGCCAACGCGGCGCAGAGTTCCGCGATGGCCGACGCGTCTCCCTCGAAATACGGGATGAAGTCGGACTGGTTGTGGCTCTCGTGGATGACCGAGCCCATGCCAGGCACGTTGAGGGTGAGGTGGCCGCGCTCCGGCGTCACCGCCGACGACAGGTCGCCGGGGATGGTCAGGACGGCGATGTCCGTGTTCTGCTGCGAGTAGCCGACGGTGTGCCCGTTCAGCGGGTTCGTGAAATGCGCGTCCCGGAACAGGAAGTTCCGGATTCGTCGCGTGAGGTCGCAGGTTGCGGTCGTACTCACGCTTGGCGTGGATGTCGCGGATCCCCGAGTCGAGGATCTCGTAGGCACTGGCACCGCTGCCGCAGATGAGCCCGGTCGGCTCGTTCTCGTATGCCTCGACCGTGTGCGCGAAGCAGACCGCGCCGCCGCCGGTCGCGCTGCACGTGTAGATGTCGGGCGGGACCGGGTTCAGCGTCGTGATGTCGATCGGCTGACCGGCGGCGACGGGCAGCGCGCCGCTCAGGAGCAGCCCCGTCACCGAGACGGCGACGGCGACGCGACGAGCGCCGACAAACGGCGCGAGCGACAGGGTGCGACGGGCACGCCGAATCAGGGTTGCGACCATGGGATGCCTCCTTCGAGGGTAGGCCCGGCGGGAGCCGGGCTCAGGGCGTGGACGGGAGCGCCTCCAGGAATCGGATCGAGCCGATGACCTGGCCTCCGAGCGCCTCCGGGTCGGGGAGGACCTGGAACAGCAGGGTCGTGTCGGCTAGCTCGACGACGACCATGTAGTCCGTGTCCCCCGGGCGGAGGAACGAATGCCAGTCGGAGGTCTCGTTCTTGGGCTGCCACTCCGCCAGATTTCCCGACGGACAGCTCTGGTCGATATCGATGTGGACGACGAGGAGCTTGGCCGCGTGCCCGTCGACGACGCAGGTCCTCGACGGAGTCGGTCGTGAAGCCCCTGAGCTGGGCGAAGTAGTCGACCCACGCCTGCGCGCCATGCGGGATCTCGTACCGGCCGCGGCTGATGTCGCACGGGTCGAGGAAGCCCTGCGGGTCCTTCGCCGCGATGAACTCGTCACCGTGGACCTGGTCGTGGATCACCTGCCAGTCGGTGGTGCGGGAGGCCGTATAGATGCCGTCGGGCAGCTCGACGGTGAACAGTGGGTCGAACGCGTCGACGACCCCGGATCCACCGCGGCTTGGCGCGGCCACGGAACGCATCCAGGTCCGGACGAGGACGGCCGATCGAGCAGCACAGACGTCGTCGATGGCGGTGAGCGTCAGACGAAGCCCATCCGCAGAGCGCTGCACCCGATAGGTGCCCGCGTCCCGAGCCGCACATCCCGCCACCGGCGAACCGGCCACCTCGACGCCCTCGGAGACACCACGGGTGACGAAGCGGACGGAGTCCGGGCCCAGCCATTCCGTCGTCGCGGCGAATCGCTCCAGACTCGATCCACCGACCTGGAGGAACGCGTACTGGTTGCTTCCGGGGTCGAAGACGAGTCCCATCCGCTGCTGCGAGCCCTCGCCGGAGAACACCATGTCGGCCGGGACATCGGCGATCCAGGTGCCCGCGAGATCCCGCTCGAGTGTCCCGGCGACGGCTGTGCTGGGCAGCGCGACGAGCGCCGGTGGCTTCGGCGACCCACCGGCGAGCACGAGCGCCGCGATGACGAAGGCGACGAACAGCGCCGCGGCGAGCAGCGCGATCCGGACGTCGGACGGGATCCGACGCGGCTTGACGACGCGACCCGCGATCGCCTCGGCGTCGATGGGCGCGACGGGCACATCGGCGGCGAAGGCGCGCAGGCGCCGCTCGAAGCCGGCCTCGAAGCGCTCGAGGTCAGTCATCGCCGAGCTCCTTCCGGAGTCGCTCGAGGAGTCGCTGGAGCCGCGCGCGGGTGCCGGACGCGGACATCCCCGTCGCGCGGCCCAGCTCCGTGGAGTTGAGGCCTGCGACGTAACGGAGGGCGAGCAGCGCCCGATCGTCGGGCTCCAGCTTCGCGAGGGCGTTCGCGAGGTCGAGATCGCCGGCGCGGGTCGACGGGTCGGGCCAGGTCATGTCGTCGGCGGCGGTGACCGGGATCTCCGCGACGCTGCGGCGCCGGGATCGCCGCAGGAGCTGTCGGACCTCGTTTGCGGCGACGGAGCACAGCCAGGGCCGAAGTCGGTCGGGATCACGGAGCGAGCCCAGCCGCCGCCACGCGATCGGCCAGGCGGCGGCGACCGCCTCCTCGGCCGCGTCCATGTCGCCGGCGACGACGAAGCACACCCGGACCATGTCCGCGTGATGCAGCCGCACGATCCGGGCGAACGCGGCCTGGTCGCCGCGGACCGCGCGCCGGACGAGTCCTTCCGCGGACTCCGGGATCGCGGCGACGGGCGCGCTGGTCATGTCTCACAGATGCTCGCAACCCTGCCAAGTGATTCCGTCTCGCAGCGAGATCCCAGACGACGGACCGTCAGACGCCCGGCCGGCGACACGCTGCCAGCCTGCCGACGCCTCCCGGACAGGTGCGAGGCCGGGCCGCATGGAGGTTCCGGCCCGGCGTCGAGGAGCGGTCGTCGAGTCAGCCGGCCAGGATGGCGCACACCTCGGGCATCACCAGATCCAGGTTCCCGTGGTCGGAGTCCGTCGGACCGTGCGTGATGTCGATCACGTCGTCGCCGCCCGGGAACGAAGCGCACGAGTCCGGTGTCGTGGAAGACGAGGCCGTAACCCTGTGCGGTGACCTGCCAATCGGCGCCGGTGATCGTGAGGACGCGGGTCGCGAGGACACCCGGGTCCGGATACACGTAGTGCAGGTTCCAGCTGCCCTTGACCTTGACCGTCGGGCCGGCACCGGTCGGCGACAGCGTCCACGTCTCCACGGACAGGTTCTTGAAGTACGTGTGCTGCAGCCCGCCCATCCGGCAGGTGCCAGCGGACCGCCTGCGTGTCGTGGAAGCCCGTGGTGTACACGATCGCCGAGCCGCACGTCAGGCCGCTGTCCTCGTTCGCCCATCGCTCATGGAGCTCACCGCGGCAGATCGGTCCGCCACCGGTATCGGTACAGATCCATGGACCGTAGGCAGGGTTCAGCGGCGGCGTCATGCCTGCCGGATCGACCTGGTGCGGGGACGCTGCGGCGACGGCGCTGGGGAGGACGGCGGCGAGCAGGATCGCGGCGCCGAGCGTCGCGAGGATTCGATGCATGGGTCCCTCCGGGGTCGGTACCGGACGCCCGAATGGGCGGCCTACCCACACCGGGCCGCACGACACGACGCTTTGTTCCACTTCGGCGGAGCCGGGGCTGGGTGGTCAGCGCCACCGCGGGGTGGTGGACCGTAGCGATCTTGCGCGGACGATCCGCGCGAACGCCGCGACCCACGCCCGCCGCAGCGTCGGCGACGAGGGACGCGGGGATCGTGCCGGATGACGTCAGGTCCACCACCATGGCGCATCGATGCAGCGAGACGCGCAAGTGTCCCGCGCCGCCGTCACACCGAACGAGAGGTCGCCGTGGAGTTCCAGGACGTCGTGATGAAGCGCCGCGCGGTGCGCCGGTTCGAGGAAGGCGGGGTCGACCGTTCGGTCATCGAGCGCATCGCGCGGCTCGCGCAGCGCACGCCGTCGGCGGGCTTCAGCCAGGGCCAGCGACTGGTCGTCGTGGTCGATCAGGAGCGGCGACGGGAGGTGGCACGGCTGTGCGGCGAGGCGGAGTACGAGCCGCTGTTCGGCCCGTGGATCTCGGAATGCGCCGCGCAGTTCATCCCGTGCGTCTCCGAGCAGGTCTACCACCGGCGATACCAGGAGCCGGACAAGATCGACGAGGACGGCTCGGAGATCGAGTGGCCCATCCCGTACTGGTGGGTCGACATCGGCGCGACGATGCAGAACGTGATGCTGGCCGCCGTCGACGAGGGGCTGGGTTGCGGCTTCGTGGGCACCGACGCGGACGGGTGGCAGCGCCTGAAGGCGTACCTGGGCATCCCGGACGAGTTCGCCCCGATCGGGGTGATGCCCGTCGGTCGTCCGCTGCCGGACGTCCGGTCACCCAGCCTCAAGCGAGGCTGGGTGCCGTTCGAGCAGTTCGCGAGGTTCGACGGCTGGGGCTGAGGCGCCCCATCGCTCGCGCCCCAGCCGTCGGCGACGAAGATCGAGCTGGGCGCTAGGCCAGCGCGGCGCAGAGGGCGTCCAGCGCGTGGCTGTCACCGCGGGCGTAGTAGTCGTCGAAGGGGTGCGGGCCGTGCGACGAGATGATCTCGCCGGTCGACTCGTCGATGAGCATGCGTCCCGCGCCGATGAGGATCGTCCGTCCGTCCGGCCCGCGAACGTGGGCGACCTGACCCGAAACGGACGTCGTGCCGGTCGCGACGTCCCCCGGCGTGGCCAGCCGATGGATCACGGTGTCGTGCTGGGTCCACGTGGCGACCTTGCCGGTGTCCGGGTTCGTGAAGTCGCCGGTGAACGTCTCGATGAAGTGGCGCACGAGCAGGTTGCCGTCGGCGTCGTAGTAGCGCTTGCCGACGACCGCCCGCTGCTGCGAGAACAGCAGCTCGGTCGAGCCGCAGATGATCCCGCTCGGCTCGTCGAAGACGTCGTCGACGGTGTCGAAGTGCAGCGTGCAGATGATCTGGTTGCCGGTGCGCTCGCACTGGGCGTTGAAGAAGTCCGGGGGCGCCGGGTTGAGGGTGTTCGGATCGACCGGCGTCCGGGCCGCCGCGGGCGAGGCCAGGGCGAGCGCGGCGAGCGCCGCCCCGACCGTCACGCGCGCGAGCCTGCTGAGGTGCTGATGCATGAGGCGTCCTCCCCTCCTGATGACCGATGGGTCGGGGCGCCGGATGAGGCGCCGCCAGCAGCCCGATGCCATCCATGGGGCGCCGGGCTGTTCGCTGGTTCCGGATTCGCCGAGGCCTCGGACTCCGGGTCATCATGGTAGGCGTCGCGGAGGGCTGAATTCGTTCGGTCGATCTTTCGGTCGCTCAGTCGACCGCAGCGCAGATCGGGGCAAGCGCGCTGGGATCGAGCCGAGAAGAAGGGGTGGTGCGGTGTCAGGTGCAGGAGCTCGCCGGTCGCAGTGAGCTCCACGACCGTCCCGGCGTCGGTCAGGATCGTGTGTCCGCCAGAGGTGATCCGGAAATACCGACCGCTGATCTTGTCCGTACCGCTGGTGACGTCGCCCGGGATCGCGAGATCGTGGAGGATGCTGTCGCCCGCGGAGTAGCCCACGAAGCGGCCCGTGATCGGGTTCGTGAACGTCCCCGCGAGGTCCTCGCGGAAGTGGCGGCGCACGAGGTCGCCGTTCGCGTCGTACGTGCGCTTGCCGACCACGGTTCGCTGGCCGTCATCGAGCAGTTCGACGCCGTCACACACGATCCCGCTGGGCAGCGCGACCGCAGGCGGGTCGACGCGCGCGAAGCTGCAGGTCGTGTGGCTGCCGTCGAGCACGCAGACCGCATGGAACGAGTCGGGCGGCGGCGGGTTGAGCGTCGCCGGATCCACGGGCTGGCCGGCCAGGGTGGCGCCGGGCAACGCCAGCAGTGTGGCGGCGACCATGGACGCGACCAGCGGCAAGCGCCGGCGCAGCCCGGTGCTCGCGCCGGTTCCGGGGGATCCCGCATCGATCGACGTGTGCATCCGTGAGGCCCTCCTGCGGACCGGAAGCGGTCCGCGTCCCCGATCCGGCCGCGCATCGGGCTGGTCGCCGACCGTCGGACGTCGAGGTGTCGTCGGCTCAGAGGCGCATCGGACCGATCTGTCACGCATGCTCGTGACAACCGGCAGCGACGTGCGTCTCGGGGTCGGAAGGAGCAGGCCCTGTTCGATCGCAACGCGTCAACCGGTGTGTCGTTCCGACGGGATGCGGTGTCGCCTCAGCCCTCGGCGCAGGCGAACGCTGTCGCCGCGGTCTACGACGCCTGCCACGCGCCGTTGTACGGCTACCTCGCCTCGCTGACGCACGACCCCGGGGTCGCGGAAGAGTTCGTGCAGGAGGCATTCGTCCGGCTCGTGGCCGCGTCGCGACGGGGTGCCATGCCCGACGACCCACGTGCATGGCTGTACGCCGTTTCGACGAACCTGCGTGATCGGGCGGTCGCGCCGTCGGGCCATCGTGGGCCGCTGGATCCATCGGCTGCGGCCCCTGGAGCACGAGCAGGTGGTCGAGGCGCCGGAAGAGACCGCCCTGCGACGTGAGCGGCACGACGACCTGTCGAACGCCCTCGCCTCCCTCCCGGCCGACGCGCGCGCGGCGCTGCTGCTGGCGGCAGAGGGATTCAGCGGTCGGGAGATCGCCCGGGCGATCGGCAAGAGCGACGGTGCCACGCGGAGCCTGCTCTGGCGGTCGAGGCTCGCGCTGCGCGAGCGGCTCGAGCATGGAGCGATGCGATGACGATCCACCAGCGGTCCCGGATGCTCGCGGCGATGGCCGTGGATGGGCCGATGACCGCGGCGACCCAGGCGGATCTCGATGCCCACCTCGCCTCCTGCGTCGCGTGTCGCACGACCGTGCTCGCGCTCCGGCTCGACGCGGTCGCGCTGCGCGATCGAGCCCGCCTGCCGGCGCCTCTCGCGATGCGCGGCCGCGTGCTGACGGCGGCGCTCGCACGCCACGATCAGGATCGAAGGACAGGTCTCCGGCTGCTCGTCCTGGTCGCCCTCCTGGTCGGCGGGCTGGCGACGTTCAGCCTCGCTGCCGGGCGACGGACGTCGGATCAGGTCATGCCGCCGGTCCTGGTTCCGGAGATCGGGACCGCGACGACCTTCGGGCTGTCGGCCGGCACGCGCGGCGTCGGGTCGTGCAGCCTGCTCGTCGATACGGCGTGTGCGACGTCGACACTCGCGGCGTTCGGTGGCATCTGGACGACCACGACGGACGCGATCGTGCGGGTCGACGACGAGGGCACGACCGTCGCCGAGATCGCGACCGCGGGCGTGCCCATCGCCCTGACGACGGATGGCTCATCGGTGTGGGCGACGACGCGTGGTCCGAGCGCCGTTCTCCGCATCGACCCCGCCGAAGCGAGGGTCGCCGCGTCGTACGGCCTGCCCGGGTTGCCGGCCGGCATCACGGTGGCCGATGGCCGCCTGTGGATCGCCGACGAGCAGCACGGCGTCGTCGCCATCGACCCGTCGGACGGCTCGCAGAGCCGCGACGTCCCACTCGACGGTGGGGCATGGTCGGTCACGACGACGGCGGGCGCGGTATGGGCCGCCGACCGGATGATGACGCGCCTGACGCGCATCGACCCGAGGACCGGTCGCCCCCAGGCCGTCGCGGTCGCCCTGCCGGCTCCCGAGAACGCGTGGGACTACGGCGGCGGCGTCGTCGCTGAGGGAGATCGGCTGTGGTTGCTCTCGGGCCACGAGGTCGATCGATACGATCCCTCGGCGGGCACCCGCGCCGGGACAGTGGCCCCGATCTTCCCGCACATCGCCGCGGACGCGACGGCCGTCTGGGTCGTGGGCGGGACACAGGTCGTGCGATGGCTCGATCCCGCGTCGCTGGAGACCATCGCCGAGAAGCGGCTGCCGATGTTCGCGCCGATCGGCGGCGGCGAATGGGAGGTGTCGATGGCACTCACGCCGGAGGCGCTCTGGGTGCGGTCGGCGGGCGACGGACGACTCATCCGGATCGCGCGCGACGGCTGACCGAGCGCTGCGGTCAGCCGGCGACGATGCCCTCGCCGTGGGTGGGCGCGGGTGGGTCCCAGTGGCCCTCGCCCCAGACCTCCGGGCCGCAGAAGAACGGGCGGTCGACGGGCGCCGGGAGGCTGCCGTCAGCACGCCACGCGTCGACCGTCGTCTGGAACCAGCCGTCGATCTCGGCGAACTCCGTCCAACGGTGGAACGGCCAGCCGTTGTCGACACAGATGTGGACGAGCGAGCGCTTCGCGAACACGACGTCGGCGTAGCCCGCGGCATAGCGGTCGCTCTCGCCGTCGCCGATGAAGATGACCCGCCGGCCCGCGGCCCGGTGCGCCAGCACGCGATTGCGCTTGCAGGTGCCGCACACGAAGCACGCCGGGTGGCCGTTGGGGTACTCGATCGACGCGCCACCGTCCGCGAAGGTGGTCCGCGCCGCGGACACCGGGATCCAGCCGACACCCAGGTGCTGGAGCGCCGGGGCGATGTAGAAGCCGAAGCCGTCGGAGACGACCTCGACCGGGATGCGGAGCTCACGCGCTCGCTCGACGAACGGCACGAACGACGGGTCGTGGGGCTGCGCGGCGGCCGTCGCATAGAGGGCGTCGGGGTCCGCGCGGAGCAGCTCCATCTCGCGGTTCATCAGCCGGCGGCTGCCGATCAGGCCGGCGTCGTACCTCGCCGCCTCCTCCTCCCACTCGCCGGTCACGTACTCGGCCATGACCCTGTCGGCGACGTCCGTCAGCGCGATGGTCCCGTCGTAGTCGATCAGCAGGGCGAACGGCGGGTCGCCCGGCCCCAGCGGCGGCACGGCTGGACCGACGAACCGGGTCTGGGACATCGCGTGCAGCCTATGCGGCCGCGTCGCCCCGGCGCAGCCGGGCGAACACGCCGCCGGGCACGCCGCGCGTGATGATCACCCCGAGGATGATCACGATGCCCCCGACGACCTGCGCCGGCCGCACGGGTTCGCCCAGGAAGATCGCCCCGAAGACCACCGCGAGTGCCGGGACGCCGTACTGGAGCACCGTCACGCGGGTCGGTCCCAGCACCAGCACGCCGCGCGAGATGAGGATGTTGGCGATGCCCGCCGCGAGCGTGCCCGAGTACAGGATCGCCGCGACGACCGCCCAGTCGATCGTGAACGGCGGCGACACCGCGGCCTGCCAGATCGCGGCCGGGACGAGCACCGCACAGCCACCGGCGACCGACCAGCCGGTGAGCTGGAGCGGCGTCATGCGGCGCATGAGCCGGGCGGCAAGGCTCGTGTAGAACGCCCAGACCACGGCCGCGGCCAGGGTGAGGAGGTCGCCCGCGAGCGAGTCGCCGAGGGACAGGGCTCCGTCGTTGCCCGCGGTCACGACCAGCCCCACCCCCAGGAACGACACGAAGATGCCGGCGATCTTCGTCGGCGTGAGCGTGTCCGTCCCGAGCGGCACGGAGATCAGCGCCACGATCACCGGCGTCGCGGCGATGAGGAGCGCGGAATCGCCGGCGGTGATCTGGGTCAACCCGAGCGTCCAGCACGCCTGGTAGACCGCGAACCCGAGCACGCCCAGCGCCGCCGCCTTGGCGATGTCCGGCAGCGGCATCCGGATGGTCCCCTCGCGCCACCGCAGGATCAGCAGGACCGTGGCGGCGGCGACGATGTACCGGAGGCCCGTGAACACGAGCGGCGGCACCTCGCCCAGGACCGCCTTGACGATGACGAAATTGGCGGCCCAGCACACGATGACGAGGAGGACGCCCGCCTCGGCGATGCGGCGCTCGGTGGCGTGGTCGCGCGTGACGCGCCCGTCAGGCGCGCCTGCGGCGGAGGGACCGGTGGGCACCCGCGGACGATACGTCGCCGCGGATGGGCGTGCGGATCAGGCCTCGCGAGTCATCCCGCGGACGTCACGACACCCGCCGGGACCCGGCGGGTGTCTGGGCGGCGGGGAGGTGGAGGGTCAGATCCCTTCCTGCTCCAGCTCGAGCGCTTCCTCGTCGTCCTCCTCGGTGAGCTTCAGCCAGACGAACAGCCCGGCCAGCACGACCAGCGGGATCACGATGAGTGCGCCGAGCGTGATGCCCAGCGCGACGGCGACGGTCTTCAAGGCCTTCATGGCTCTCTCCTCCTGTGCGGTGCGGTCAGCTCGGGGCGGCGGCCGCGTCCGGCGCGTTGACCGGGACGCGAAGCGACGGCCCACGGGCGACCATCTCGGCGATGTCCTCGCGGGTGAACTCGGCCAGGACGTGGTGGCTGCCAGCCTGACCGCCCATCAGCAGGCGGACGACGAACGCGCCGTCCTGCTCGAAGAAGAACACGTCCCGCGGCTTCTGCTCGTCCATGTACCGGCCGAGCACCCGGAACGCCATCTCGTAGTGGCCGACCGGGCCGGGCGGCGGCGGTGCCACCTGACCGCGTCGGGCGATCGCCTCGTCCATGAAGCGGGCGATGTCGTCGTCGAGGAAGGTCAGCGTCTCCTTCACCTGCGAGCCGAAGGATTCGGACCAGGCGCCGGACGACGCGCCGCCTGTCACGATGCCCTGGACGATGAACCCGTCCGGCGCCTCCACGAGGAGCACGTCACGCATGCCGTGCTGGTCGAGGAACGCCCCGATCGAGCGGAAGACCTCCTCGAAGTCCTGGCGCGGGCTTCCCTCGTAGATCCGCATCCGACTCCTCGACGCTGGTCTGACCGAGCCGGCTGGACGGTCGCCCTCAGGACCCGGTCGTGCGGTCGAGCAGCCCCTGCTCCTTCGCGCGACGTTCGCTGATCCCGAACAGCACGGTCGCGGCGAGTGTACCGACGGCCCCGGTGAGTAGCAACGCGCCGAGGAGCACCAGGGAGGATGGCGCTGCAGTCCCGGTGACGGCGGTCCACAGCGAGCCGGCGCCGCCGATGGACGACGGGCTGCCCGGGAACAGCGCCTCACGCACGGCCGCGACCCACCACGTGACCGGCATCAGCCAGCCCACGAGCTGGGCCGGGTAGGGCAGGACCGCCAGCGGGAAGACGGCCCCGGTGATGAGGAACAGGGCGCCGGCCACGGCCTCGGGGTACTGCCACGACTCCTGGCGCGTCTGGAGCACGACGCCCGCGAGCAGCACTCCGAGCGCACCGACCGCGATCGTCCCGACCACCATCGAGACCATGAACAGCGGCCAGTCGACCGCCCACGGGTCGAACGGCACGCCCAGGATGACGACGCCGAACGCGAGCGTGATCGCGGCGCCGACCGCGCCGACGGCGATGCGGGATGCCCCGCGCCCCAGCAGCACCACCAGGAAGTCGGTGGGGCTGACGTACACGTACTTCAGCATCCGGTAGCGCTCGCGGTCATCGAGGATCGACCAGGACATCCCGCCGATCCCGGACATCACGAACGCCCACATCGCGCTGCCCACGACCACGAACGCGCGTTGCTCGGGCGACGCGGCGCCGCCGACGACATCGATCATCACGACGAGCAGCAGGGCGGACGCGAGCGGCCTCGCGACCGTGTAGATGAGGAACAGGAGCGGGTCGGTCCAGTTGGCCTCGGTCTTCCAGCCGAGGATCGTGGCGGCCCGCAGGCCGCGCGCGAGATCGCCCTGCCGGCGCCCGGACGCCCGCCGCGGGTCGAAGGCGTGGCGCGCGTCCCCGGCGAGCAGGGTGCTGCGATCGGCGGTCATCGGTCGGTCACTGCCAGCGCAGCCCCAGCGTGCCCTCGCGGCGCGCCATCCGCTCGATCGTCCGGATCATCCAGCGCGCGAGCAGCACGAAGAACACGGTCATCACGGCGAGGATCAGCAGCTCGACCTCGGGCGGCGGGGTGCCGCCCATCCCGGGTGCGTCGGGGAAGGTCAGCTGGCGCATCGCGTCGAGCCCCACCGCGAACGGGATGGTGGACACCGCGACCGCCCCCAGGGCGCCCAGCCGCCCGACCGGGAAGTTCAGCCCCGAGACGAAGTACACGGGCTCGATCATCCCCTGGGTCAGGTGCCACGCCTCGCGGCCCCACATCAGGAACAGGCTCGCGAGGCACATCCCGAGCCCGTAGAGCGCCGCGAGCGTGGTCAGGAAGACGAGCGCGAGGAGCAGCCACTGCTCGACGGCGAACGTCACCCGGAAGAACAGCGTCGCGATGACGAGCACGGCAGCGGCGCGCGTGGCGCTCATGATCAGCCCGCCGATGGCCATGCCGAGGAGCACCGCCATGAGGTCCATCGGCGCGGCGAAGTACAGCTCGAGGTTGCCCTGGCTCTTCTCCCAGTACAGCTGGGCGGCCATCATCCAGACCACGTTCAGCCAGAACGCCGTCATCGCGCCGCCGATGACCGCGAACCCGACGTACGCGTCGGGCGCGTGGAGCGAGCGATAGACCAGCACGAACGCGGACGTCGTCAGGAACGGCAGCAGGATCTCGAAGAACAGCCACGACTTCTCGCGCGCCATCCCGCGGACGCGCGGATACGCCCGGCCGATGAGCGCATGCAGGTCGTTGGCGAGGATGTCCCGCTGGGTCCACGCGGAGGCCTCGCGCGGGTCGCGGCCGCGCGCATGGGCGAACAAGGGGTTGATCGGGCGCGGGGGATCGATCGGGCGCGGGGCGGGCGGGGTCGAGGACAGGCCGGTCATCGGACGAGGGCGGGCTCGCGAGCCTCGGCGTCGTCGGCGTCGCTGGTGGCCTTGTCGTCGTGCCCGTGGTCGGGTGGCCGATCGTCGCGGTCGCTGTCGTCTTCCGGAGGGGACGCGTCGGCCTCGGCGTCGTCGAAGCCGCGACCCACGAGCGCGACGAACACATCCTCGAGCGTGGGCTCGCTCTTGCGGAGCGCAAGGATGTGGCTCCCCTGCGCGCTGAGCGCGGACACGACCCCGCCGAGCACGCCGTCCTCGGCGAGGGCGAGGTTGAGCGCGATGGTCTGCGAGTCGGGATCGGTGTCATCGGCCGCGGTCGGGCTCGCGGAGACCACGCCAGGGAGCCGGCCGAGGCTCGCGAGGCCGCCATCGAGCCGGTCGAGCTCGATCCGGAAGATCGACTCCCGCTGGACGCGCCGCTTCAGCTCTGCCGGCGTGCCGATGGCGAGGATGCGGCCGCGGTCGACGATGGCGATCCGTTCGCACAGCTCATCGGCCTCGGCCATGTAGTGCGTCGTCAGGAGGACCGTCCGACCGGGGACCGCGGCGCGCCAGTCGATGATGAGCTCGCGGATCTGGCGAGCCGCGGCGACGTCGAGGCCGAGCGTGGGCTCGTCGAGGAACAGGATCCACGGGTCGTTGAGCAGCCCCCGGGCCATGTTCATCTTCTGGCGCTGGCCGGTGGACAGCGACGACACCTTCTGGCGCGCCTGCTCCTGGAGCCCGACCGCCTCGATCAGCTCGTCGACGCGCTTCCACGCGTCGCGCACGCCGAGGCCGTAGAACTGGCCGAACATCCAGAGCTGCTCGCGGACCTCGAGGATCCCGTAGCCCGACTGCTCGCCGCCCGCGACCATGTTCATGATCCGCCGGATGCGCTTCGTCTCACGCTCGACGTCGAACCCGAAGATCCGGGCGCTCCCCGAGGTGGGCGAGAGGAGCGTGGTCATGATCTTGATGAGCGTCGTCTTGCCCGCGCCGTTCGGTCCGAGCAGCCCGAAGAACTCGCCCGGTCGCGACCTCGAGGTCCACGCCGGCGAGCGCGACGACGTCGGGCTTGCCGCGATAGACGCGGCGTACGTCGCGGACGTCGATGGCGGGCGGCTGAGCGGGCGTGCCGGAGTCGGGCATGGGTCTCCCCGGAGGGGCGGCTGGGGGACGCGGAGTCTACCATCCGGGCCCGCTCCGGTGGAAGAGGGTCTTCTCACGCCGGGAAGATGGATATCGAACACGGGGGACGCTCGCGGGGGCGGGCGCGGTCATCGCTCGTACCGGTATCGCGCCCCGCACCGGTGTGAGCGTTAGTTCCGGCGATCCGCGACCATCATCGGCGCGAACCGGCCCGCGACGGGCTCAGGAGTGGCGAGGCGCACGCTCATGTGGGTGCTGAGCGACCCCATCGACCAGCGATCCGGCCGCTGAACGGCCGCGGATAACGCTCGCACCGCTGTCGGACTCGGGATCGCTCAGGGCGATACCGCAGTGATTCCCTGCGCACACCAGGCGAGACCCGGGTCGCTGGGCAACGCGAGCCCATGCACCCGATGCGTGCTACGACGAACCTGTGGCTCCGCGACGCCCGCAGAGGACCGCGATCGACCCTTCAGCCGTCGATCGATGCACCACATGCGGCGAACGACACCTGAGGCGGCTCGCCGAGCCGAACGCCGCCATCCCCTTCGCCGCAAGACGCACCCCATGCACGACGGCGCGCGGGCCTACGCGGCGCGCGGGCGCGAGGTCGCTCAGGCCGCCAGGCGCGCGGCCGGCAAGACGGTCATTGCGACCGCGACGGCGCGCGGCTCGCGTCGCGCGCCGAGGTGCGCTCAGCCCGCGAGCGCGACCGCGAGCTGTCCGGCGACGAGGGCGTCGTGCTCGATGAGCGCGGTGTTGGCGCGGATCGACGCGCCCTCGGTGAGGACGGCGACCCGGGCCAGGAGCCACGGCGTCACGGCCGGCCCGGCGATGCCCGCTTCGGCCGCCTCCCGGACCGCGCGCTCCACGGCGTCGCGTGCCACGTCATCGGGGAGCGCATCCGCCTCCGGGACCGGCGTGCAGACCAGGACCCCGCTGGTGAGCCCGAGCGCCCGATGCGCCGACGATGAGTCGAGCCGCTGCCGCCACGTCCGGGACGGCGAGCGGCGCCCGGATCCCCGAACCCCGTGCGTAGAAGCCCGGCAACTCCTCCGTGCCCACCGCCACGACCGGCACGCCGCGCGTCTCGAGATACTCGAGGGTCAGCGGCACATCGAGGATCGCCTTCGGCCCCGCGCACACCACGGCGACGGGCGTCCGACCCAGCTCCTCGAGGTCGGATGAGATATCCAGGGACGGCCGGGGCCCACCGATCGCGCCGCGATGGACCCCGCCGATACCACCGGTCGCGAACACCCCGATCCCGGCGGCATGTGCCGCGATCATCGTCGCGGACACCGTCGTCGCCGCGAGGCCGCCGCTCGCCAGCGCCGCGCCCAGGGATGGACGAGCCGCCTTGAGCACGGTCCCGGGAGGGGCGGTCGCGAGCCGTTCGAGGGCATCGTCGTCCAGGCCGACCTGGACGCGCCCGCCGGCGATGGCAACGGTCGCGGGCACCGCACCCGCCAGGCGGACGGCCGCTTCGGACGCCCTGGCGACGGCCACGTTCTGCGGGTAGGGCAAGCCATGGCTGATGAGCGTCGACTCGAGCGCGACGACCGCCTGGCGGCTCGACAGCGCGTCCATCACCTCGGGCGCGATGTCGATGAGCGTCAGGACGTCCGACGTGTCGCTCATCCCAGGGCGAGCTCCACCGCGGGACTCGAGAGCTGCCGCGCCGCCGCCCGGTGCCCCGCAAGGGCCGCCCGCTGGAGGGCCGCCGGCAGCGCAGCGCCCCGCCGCTCCGCCTCGAGCCAACCCGCCAGGAACCCGGCATCGAAGGCGTCGCCGGCGCCCGTGGAGTCGGTCGCCGGGCAGCGGCTTCGTCGCGACCTCGAACCGCAGCACCGACTCGCCCTCGCGCGCCAGGACCGTGGCGCCGCGCGAGCCCCGCTTGACCACCGCGATCGGCGCCAGCTCCACGAGCGACTCCACGCGTGGGCCGACGAGCGCCATCGCCTCGCCCGCGGTCGCGAACACGAGATCCGGCGCGACGTCCCCCAACACCGACCGCGCCCCCCGGCGACCACGCGCCAGCAGCGGCCCGACCGAGGCCAGGTCGACGCTCACACGGGCGCCCGAGGCGCGCGCGTACCGGGCGGCGGCCAGCGACGCGTCGCCCAGGGGCTTCGTCAGGAGCGAATACGCCGGGAGATGGAGCACCGCACACCGCTCGAACCAGCTCGCCCGCAGGTCGTCGGGCGTCAGCCGATCGGCCGCCCCGCGATCCGCCACGAACGACCGCTCCCCGTCCGGCGCGACGACCACGCCGATGCGCCCGGTCCGCGCACCGGACACGCGGATCGCGCGCACCCGGACGTGCTCCGCCGCCACGCGCTCGGTCAACGCCCGCCCGGCCGCGTCCCGTCCGACCGCGCAGATGAACGTCGTCGGGACCCCCAGCCGCGCAAGCCACCGGGCGGTCGTGGCCGCCGACCCGCCCTGCCGGAACGCGACCCGGCCCGGGACGTCCGTCCCGAGCTCCAATGGCTGCGACGGCGTCAGGACCACGTCCAGCATCAGGTCGCCGACCACCACGACCGGCCGCCTGGCCGTGCGGCGACGCGGAGCGGGCAGTCGGGGCACGGGGCGGAGGATATGTCGCCGTCACGCCGCTGCGAGACGCGACCGCCGGAACCCCACGGTCGTGACGGGACCGCGCGGTACGATGCCCCGACCGGGCTACCGCCGAGGGAACACTCCCATCCTCGCGGCCCCGCGGATGTCTCACGGAGCCTGACCATGACCCTGGCCACGGAGACCCTCGACCGCCTCGCGATCGACACCATCCGGACCCTTTCGATCGACGGCGTCCAGAAGGCGAACTCGGGCCATCCGGGTGCCCCGATGGGTGCGGCGCCGATGGCCTACACGCTCTGGACCCGCTACCTGCGCCACAGCCCGACGCAGCCGGACTGGCCGAACCGGGACCGGTTCGTCCTGTCCGCCGGCCACGCCTCGATGCTCCTGTACTCGCTGCTGTACCTGACCGGGTACGACGTCAGCCTCGAGGACCTCGAGTCGTTCCGGCAGTGGGGGTCGATCACGCCGGGTCACCCGGAGTACCGCGTGACCCCCGGTGTGGAGGCGACGACCGGACCCCTGGGCCAGGGCCTCGCGAACGCGGTCGGGATGGCCATCGCGGAGCGGCGGCTCGCGTTCGAGGTGAACCAGCCGGGGCACGAGCTGATCGACCACCGCACGTACGTCATCTGCTCGGACGGCGACCTCCAGGAAGGGATCACGTCGGAGGCGTGCTCGCTCGCCGGGCATCTCCGCCTGGGCAAGCTCATCGTGCTCTGGGATGACAACCGCATCCAGCTCGACGGACCGACCGCATGGGCGTTCACGGAGGACGTCGTCGGCCGCTTCGCCGCCTACGGCTGGCACACCCAGCGGATCGAGGACGGCAACGACATCGAGGCGATCGCCGCCGCGATCGAGGCGGCCCAGGCCGACGACCGCCCGTCGTTCATCGCCGTCCGCACGCACATCGGCTTCGGCAGCCCCAACCGCCAGGACTCGCAGAAGGCCCACGGCCAGCCGCTGGGTCCCGACGAGGTGCGCCTGACGAAGGAGGCGTACGGCTGGGACCCGGACAAGCAGTTCTTCGTGCCCGACGATGCCCTGGCGGTGTTCCGCGAAGCCGTCGACCGCGGCAAGGAGCTGACCGCCGAATGGCATGACCGGTTCGAGGCCTACCGCGCCGCGTTCCCCGCCGAGAGCGCGGATCTCCAGCGACGGCTCGCCGGCCGCCTTCCCGACGGCTGGGACGGCGACCTCCCGAGCTACCCGGAGGGCGAGCAGGTCGCGACGCGCAACGCGAGCCAGGACACGATCCAGAAGCTCGCGGCGCACCTGCCGGAGCTGTTCGGCGGTGCGGCCGACCTGTCCGAGTCGAACCTGACCGACGTCAAGGCGAACGGGCAGGACCATTTCGAGTCCGATCACCCCGGGCGGAACCTGCGCTTCGGGGTGCGCGAACACGGGATGGGCGGCATCGCCAACGGCATCGCGTACCACGGCGGGTTCATCCCCTACGCCGCCACGTTCCTCACGTTCAGCGATTACATGCGCGGCTCGGTGCGGCTCGCGTCGCTGAGCGGGCTCCACGTGCTGTACGTGTGGACCCACGACTCGATCGGCCTGGGCGAGGACGGACCGACGCATCAGGCCGTGGAGCACTACGCGGCGCTGCGCGCGATCCCCAACCTGTGGTTCGCGCGACCCGGCGACGCCAACGAGGCGGCGGCCGTCTGGGCGATGGCCGTCGAACGGGGCCAGGACGGCTCGCCACGCGGCCCGGTCGGCATGGCGTTCACCCGCCAGAAGCTGCCGACGCTTCCGGGCACGGGGCAGCACGCTCGAGACGGCGTCCGACGGGGTGGCTACGTCCTCCGCGAGGCGGCCGGCGGAACGCCGCAGGTCATCCTCATCGGCACCGGCTCGGAGCTCCAGCTGGCGTACGGCGCGGCGGACCAGCTCGAAGCCGACGGGATCCCGGCACGCGTCGTCTCGCTGCCCTGCTGGGAGCTCTTCGACCTCCAGGACCAGGGCTATCGCGATTCGGTGCTGCCGCCCGACGTCCGCAAGCGCGTGTCCGTGGAGGCGGGCGTCTCGATGGGCTGGGAACGCTGGGTCGGCGACGAGGGCGCGATCATCGGGCTGGACCACTACGGCGCCAGCGCGCCGGCCGGCACGATCTTCGAGGCGTTCGGGTTCACGACCGATCGGGTCGCCGACATCGCCCGGAAGGTCGTCCGGGAGGGCCTCCACGGCCGGATCCCGACGCTCGAGGCGGCGCCGCACGCGGACGGCGGTGATGGCTCGCACCCCACGGTGCCGCCCGGCTCGTCGGGCACCGACCGCACGCCGGGCAGCGACCCGGGCCACGACTGATCCGATGCGCGTCGCCTTTGCCGCCGACCACGCCGGTGCCCCGCTGAAGACGGAGCTCCTCCGTCGGCTCGCCGGCGAGCTGGCCGGCGTCCACGAGCTCATCGACCTCGGCGGGGACGGCTCCGACCCCGACGACGACTACCCGGACTTCGCCCAGCGGCTGGGCGAGGCGATCATCGCCCGGAGGGCGGATCGCGGGATCCTCATCTGTGGCTCCGGGGTGGGCGCGTCGATCGCCGCGTGCAAGATGCGCGGCGTTCGGTCCGCCGTCTGCCACGACACGTATTCGGCCCACCAGGGCGTGGAGCATGACGACATGAACGTGCTGACGCTCGGCGCCCGGGTCATCGGCCCCGAGCCCGCGGTCGAATGCGCCCGCGCGTTCCTGGCCGCCCGCTTCAGTGGGGAGCCTCGCCACGTCCGGCGACTGGGCAAGGTCCTGGCCATCGAGCAGGCCGCCATGGGCGGCGGCACGTGAGCCGCCGGAGGCATCGTCCGTTCACGGACGCGGACTATCCTGCCGACATCGACTGATCGATCGCGCCGCGGCGCGGCGAGCCCAAGCGGAGGCGTGGCATGCGGATCGGGTTCATCGGGCTCGGGCGGATGGGCGCGAACATGGTGCGCCGAGGCCTGCGCGACCAGCACGAGATCGTGGCCTATAACCGCACCCCGGAGAAGACTCGCGAGATCGAGGGCGAAGGCGCCGAGGCGGCGTTCTCCATCGCCGAGCTGGTCAGCAAGCTCGAGAAGCCGCGCGCGGTGTGGCTGATGGTCCCCGCGGGTGACGCCACCGAGGCGCAGATCGAGGAGCTGCTGGAGCATCTCGAGCCGGGCGACACGATCATCGACGGTGGCAACACCAACTTCCACGACGACGTGCGCCGCCATGCCGCGCTCAAGGAGAAGGGGATCGACTACGTCGACGCCGGCACCTCGGGCGGCATCTGGGGCCTGAAGGTGGGCTATTGCCTGATGGTCGGCGGCGATCCCGCAGCCGGTGAAGCGCCTGGAGCCCTTCTTCAAGAGCCTCGCGCCAGAGGGTGGCTATCTCCACGTCGGCGGTCCCGGTGCCGGGCATTACGTGAAGATGGTCCACAACGGCATCGAGTACGGCCTGATGCAGGCCTATGCCGAAGGCTTCGAGATCATGCACGCGAGCGACTACCACCTCGACCTGCACGCGATCGCCGCCCTGTGGGGTCAGGGCTCGGTCGTCCGCTCGTGGCTGCTGGAGCTGCTCACGGATGCCCTGGCGGGCGACCAGGATCTGGCCGAGCTCAAGGGCTGGGTCGCGGACTCGGGCGAGGGGCGCTGGACGGTCCAGGAGGCGATCGACCACGATGTCCCGGCGCCCGTGATCACGCTGTCACTCCTGACGCGGTTCCGGTCGCGCCAGGACAATTCCTATGGCGCCAAGGTGCTCGCAGCGCTCCGCAACGAGTTCGGCGGTCACGCGGTCAAGTCCACCTAGCGTCGTCCCAAGTCCTCGCTGAGGCGTCCGATGGCGACCACGAAGCCTCGAGTCCCGGTCCGCACCGAGTCCGCGCCCGACAAGCCGGCCATGCCCGGCCCGCGGACCAAGGATGCCCCGCGGACGATGAAGGACCTGCGCAGGGCGCACGAGGGGAAGAAGCGGCCGACGGCGTCGCGCGGGCCGATCGAGAACCCGCTCCGGGAGGGCCTGCGCCTCGAGCGCATCCCGGATCCGGGGGTGTTCGTCCTCTTCGGAGCCACCGGCGACCTCGCCCACCGCAAGGTCATCCCCGCGCTGTACCAGCTGTGGCGGACGAACCTCCTGCCCCACGACTTCCACATCATGTGCATCGGTCGGCGGGAGTACGACGACGAGTCGTACCGGGCGGAGATCCGCGCCTCGCTGGAGCAGCACAGCCGCACCAAGCCCATCGAGGACGACACGTGGTCGGCGCTCGCCGATCGGATCGTCTACCACCGCGGCGACTTCGCGGACCCCGCCCTGTTCGACGGCCTGTCCGAGCGCCTCGACCGGATGGATCGCGAGCAGGGCACCCGCGGCAACCGGCTCTACTACCTCGCGACGCAGCCGTCAGCCTTCTCCGAGATCATCGCCCAGCTGGGTCGCGCGGGCCTCGACCACGAGCGCCACGAGGGCGGCTGGCGCCGCGTGATCATCGAGAAGCCGTTCGGCCGGGACGGCGAGTCCGCGAAGCGCCTGAACCGCGAGATCGGCAAGGTCTTCCGCGAGTCGCAGGTCTACCGCATCGACCACTACCTCGGGAAGGAGACCGTCCGCAACCTGCTGGTCTTCCGGTTCGGCAACTCGCTGTTCGAGCCGCTCTGGAACCGGCGCTACGTGGACCACGTGCAGATCACCGTGGCCGAGGCCATCGGCGTGGAGGATCGCGGCGCGTTCTACGAGGAGACCGGCGCGTCGCGCGACTTCCTCCAGAACCACCTGCTGCAGCTGCTCGCGCTCGTGGCGATGGAGCCGCCGGCCACGTTCGATGCCGACGCGCTGCGGGATGAGAAGGTCAAGGTCCTGCGGGCCATCAGCGAGCTGACACCGGACCAGGTCCGGAGCGACGTCGTCCGCGGCCAGTACGGCCCGGGCTGGGTCCAGGGGCAGGCGGTCCCCGGCTACCGGGACGAGCCCGAGGTCGACCCCGAATCGGAGACGGAGACGTACGTCGCGGCTCGCCTGTCGATCGACGACTGGCGCTGGTCGGGCGTGCCGATGTATCTCCGGACCGGCAAGCGCCTGCCCAAGCGGTCCACGGAGATCGCGATCCAGTTCCGGCCCGTGCCGCATCGCCTGTTCCGTGAGTCGAGCAGCGATCCGGAGCCCAACCTCCTCGCGATCCGGATCCAGCCGGACGAGGGGATCATGCTCCGGTTCGGGGCCAAGACCCCGGGCCTGGGCGTCGACGTGCGCAACGTGACGATGGACTTCACCTACGGCTCGGCGTTCGCGGTCGATTCGCCGGACGCGTACGAGACGCTCATCCTCGACGCGCTCCTTGGCGACGCCTCGCTGTTCACCCGCGCCGACGAGGTCGAGGAGGCGTGGTCCATCGTCGACCCGATCATCTTCTCGTGGGCCGATTCAGACCCTCCGTCGTTCCCCAACTATGCCGCGGGCACCTGGGGTCCCGAGGCGGCCGACGACCTGATGGCCCGCGAGGGCCGCCGCTGGCGGCGCATCTGATGGACGGCCCGTCCGGCCCGCAGCTCCGGCCACCGCGCGAAGGCGAGAACCCGACCGGGCGCTCGTACGGCGAGATCATCGCGGTGGGCGTGCGACCGGCAGGCGGCGGACCGATCGCCCTCCAGGAGCCGCCACGACCGGGCGAGCCGACGCTGCGCTGGGCGTCCCGCGCGCGAAGCATCCCGCAGATCGAGGCGGAGCTCGCTCGGATCTGGGCGGTCCCGAACCTGATGGCCACGATCGAGGGCGAGCCCGGCCGCCACATCGCCGCGCGGACGTCGGTGATGAACCTCGTGGTCGTCGCTCGGCGCCCGGAGGTCGGCGAGCGCTGCGCCGCGACCATCAACCAGCTCACGGGCCGCCATCCGTCGCGGACGCTCATCGTCCTGTCGGCCGACCCGGACGGCCCGTCGTGGATCGACGGCCGGGTCGAGGCGCATTGCGTCATGCCGCGCGAGGACGCCCCGGAGACGTGCGCTGAACAGATCTTCCTGACGGCCGGCGGCGAGTCCGGGCGCCACCTTGCGGCGATCATCGCGCCGCTCCTGGTGCACGACCTGCCGGTGACCATCTGGTGGCCGGGCGAGCCGCCGTTCGGGACGCCGCAGAGCGACGAAGTGCTCGCGATGGGCGACCGTCTGGTGGTCGACGGCTCGACCTGGTCGGGCGACGGGCTGGCGCGGCTCATCCAGATGGCGCGTCTCTACGAGCGCTTTCCGCGCCTCTCGATCCGCGACTTCGCCCTCGTCCGGCAGTCGCGCTGGCGCGAGGCGATCGCGTCGGTGTTCGACATGCCGGAGTTCCTGCCGTACCTGACCTCGATGCGCCGGATCGCGGTGACCTACGCCACCCACGACGAGCGTCTGGAGGCGAACGTCGTCAAGCCGCTGTACCACGTCGCGTGGCTCGCCTCCCGTCTCGAGATGAGCGTCGTGCGACCGCTGGCGCCGATGGTCCCGAAGGGTCCCGCCGTCCGAACGAAGCGCGGCGGGCGCGTCGCGACGCAGCCCAGCCCGGGTCTCGCGGCGACGCTGCGTGACCGGCACGGCGACGTCGCGGTCGTGATGCGCCCCATCCAGTCGGAGATGCCGTCCGGGACCACGCTGCGCGTCGAGCTGCTGGCGGATCGCCGCGGGTCGGAGCTGCGCGCCGACGTCACCGCCGAACGCGAGACCGTCCGGGTGCGCGTGTGGCGGGACGGGATCGAGATCCTCGAGCGGTCGTTCAAGGCGCCGCGGCGAGATGACGTCGACCTCCTGGGCGAGGCGATCGAGGTCGGTGGGCGCGATCCGCTGGCCGTCGAGACCACGCAGATGGCGGCCGAGCTCGTCGGTCCGCGCGGCGGAGGGTCATGACGAGCGATCCCGCCGCCGCCGAGCTCCGGATCGTGGGGTCCGCCGGTGACGCGGCGGTCGGCGCCGCCGACGCCATCGTGGAGTCGCTGGTCTCGGCGGTGCGCGAACGGGGCGTCGCACACTGGGCGACCACGGGGGGATCGACGGCCCCGGCCATGTACGCCGCGCTGGCCGATCCCGCGCGCCGGGATGCGGTCCCCTGGGGCGCGGTCCACGTGTGGTGGGGCGACGAGCGCTACGTCCCGTACGATCACCCGCTGTCGAACGCCTTGTCCTTCGACCAGCGACAGGGTCACGATCTGCCGGTCCCGGCGCAGAACATCCATCGCATCCCGACCAACGAGGCCATCGAGGAGGGTCGCGGCGCCGGGTGGGCGGCGACGCGGTACGCCGTGGATCTCGAGGAGGCGGGCCTGGCCGACGGCGCGACCGCCGGATCGCTCGATGTCGTGGTCCTGGGCATGGGGCCGGACGGGCACGTCCTCTCGGTGTTCCCCGGGTCGACCGTCTGGGATGTCGCCGCGCCCGTCGTCGCCGTCCCGGCGCCGACGCACATCGAGCCGCATGTCGACCGGGTCACGCTGCACCCGTCGTATCTGGCGGCCGCGCGCCGCATCGTCGTGGTCGCGTCTGGCGCGGCCAAGGCCGATGCGCTGGGCCGGGCGTGGACGCCCGCCGAGGACGTGCGCGAGATACCGGCCCGGGTCGCCGTGCGCCCGGGGGCCATCTGGTTCGTCGACGAGGCCGCCGCGGCCCGCATCCCGCGCTGAGCGCCTCCCGGTGACCGGACCGTTCCCCGACGTGCCGTCGCGCCACGTCACGGGCGCCGGCGGCGTGCCCGATCGCGGTCTTCTCGATGGGGTCCGGGCCGCCGCTCGTGCTCGTCCACGGCACGACGGCCGATCACACGGCGTGGCGCACGGTCGCGCCACTCCTGGCTCGGTCGCACACGCTGCACGCCATCGACCGTCGCGGGCGGGGAGCGTCCGGGGATGGTCCGTCGTCAGCCGCCGATGGCTACTCGCTCGACCTGGAGTACGCGGATCTCGCGGCGGTCGTCGACGCGCTCGCCACGGAGACCGGCTCGCCGGTCGATGTGGTCGGCCACTCGTACGGTGGCCGATGCGGGCTGGGGGCGGCTGAGCTGACGCGGAACCTGCGGCGGCTCGTGTGCTACGAGGGTGCGCCGGCGCCGCGCGGCCAGCGCTTCGAGCGTGACGAGCTGGTCGCGGAGCTCGTTCGGCTGCTGGAGGCGGGCGATGCCGATGCCGTCATGGAGACGTTCATGCGCCGGGTGGTGGGCATGGACGACGCGGCGATCGCCGCGTACCGCGCCAACCCGATCTGGCCCGCCCGGGTCGCGGCGGCCCACACCGTCCCGCGCGAGCTCGTCGCCGCACGAGTGGACCCACCCGAGCGCTTCGCCGGCCTCGCGACGCCGGTCCTCCTCGTCGCCGGCACCGCGAGCCCGCCGGTGTTCCGGGCGGGGGCCGCCGAGCTGGCCGGGCTGCTCGCCGATGCCCACCTCGTGACGATCGACGGCGCCGCCCACGCGGCGCACCACACGCATCCCGAAGCCTTCGTGGAGGCGGTCGAGGCCTTCCTGCGCGACTGACATCGCACGAGGACCTCGGCCGATGCGACACTCGCGGCCATGGACATGAACATCGTCGGCTGGATCGTCATCGGGTTCCTCGCGGGCTCGATCAGTGGCTGGTTCGTCAGCTCTCGGACACCGCAGGGCTGCATCGCCACGATCGTGGTCGGCATCGTGGGCGCGCTGATCGGCGGCTGGCTCAGCACCGCGCTTGGCCTGGGCCAGGTCCAGGGGTTCATCGGCGCCCTGGTCTTCGCCACGGTCGGCGCGATCCTCGTGCGGCTCGTGCTGCAGGCGCTCGAGCGCGGACGGCGCTGACGGACTCGCGTCCCACGCTCCGCGGCTACGATTGAGCCCATGACTGCACCGGCCACCGCGCCCGACACCCGCCCCTATTCGCCGGGCCTCGAGGGCGTCGTTGCCGCCGAGAGCGCCCTCGGTCTCGTCGACGGCGCGAACGGCCGGCTGCTCTACCGCGGCTACGCCATCGGCGACCTCGTCGAGCACGGGACCTATCCGGCGATCGCGAACCTGCTCTGGACGGGCGAGTGGGATCCGGCGGCTCGCCTGCCCACGGCGGCCGTGCCGGAACCGGTGCTCACCGCCTTGCGCGCGCTGGGTCCGGATGCCAAGCCGATGGACGCGCTGCGCACCGCGGTCTCGGTGTGGGGCGCGACCACGACGCTCGAGTGGCCGCCGACGGTCGACGACGCGCGCCGGCTCACTGCCTTCTCGCCGTCGGCGCTCGCCGCGTATGCGCGCATCCGGGCGGGCAAGGAGCCCGTCGACCCCGACCCGTCGCTCGACCTCGTGCCGGGCTTCCTGTACCAGCTCAACGGCGAGCGCGCGGACGACGCGACGGCCCGGGCGCTCGACGCGTACTTCATCGTCGGCGCCGAGCACGGGCTCAACGCGTCCACCTTCGCTGCGCGCGTCATCACCGCGACGCGGTCCGACATGGCGTCCGCGGTGTGCGGCGCGATCGGCGCGCTCAAGGGGCCGCTCCATGGCGGTGCCCCGAGCGAGGTCGTCGAGCAGATCCATGAGATGGGCACGCCCGAGAAGGCCGAGGCGTGGATGCGCGATGCCATCGCGCGGGGCGAGCGGCTGATGGGCTTCGGCCATCGCGTGTACCGCGCGTACGACCCGCGAGCCGCGGCGCTGCGCAAGGTCGCGGAGTCGATGGAGCACAAGCCGGACTGGCTGGAGACGGCGATCGCCATCGAGGACGTCGCGCTCAAGGTCCTCGCCGAGAAGAGCCCCGACCGCGCCCTCAAGACCAACGTCGAGTACTACGCGGCACCGGTGCTGATGGGCGTCGGGCTCACGCCGGACCTCTTCCCGGCGACGTTCGCCCTTGCCCGCCACGCGGGCTGGACGGCCCACGTCATCGAGCAGGCCGCAGCCAACCGGCTGATCCGCCCCGACATGCGCTACACCGGCGAGGCCGAGCGGCCGCTCCCCCGCTAGTCACGCGGGGACGCTGCCACCTCGGCGCCCGCGCGCACGAGCCCCGATTCGTAGGCCAGGACCACCGCCTGCGCCCGGTTCCGCAGGTCCAGCTTGGCGAGGATCGCGCCGACGTGTGTCTTCGCGGTGGCCTCGCTGACGACCAGCGTGTCCGCGACCTCCGCGTTGCTCATGCCCCGCGCCACGAGCCGCAGGACCTCGGTCTCGCGCGGGGTCAGCGTCGCCAGCGCCCCGATCGAGCCGGCGGGAGGCGCCGGCGGGCGTGCGTACCGCTCGATAAGGCGGCGCGTGATCGATGGCGCGAGGAGCGCATCGCCCAGCGCGACGGTCCGGACCGCGACCACGAGCTGCTCCGGCGAGACGTCCTTCAGCAGGAATCCCGACGCGCCCGAGCGAAGCGCCGCGTAGACGTACTCGTCGAGATCGAAGGTCGTGAGGATGAGGACACGGGGGGTCGGCGCGCCCGCGATGCCATCGCCCGCCGGCTCGAGCAGGCGGCGGGTCGCCTCCAACCCGTCGAGGCCGGGCATGCGGATGTCCATCAGCACGACGTCGGGCCGGAACCGCCTCGCGAGCCGGACCGCAGCCTCACCATCGGGCGCGTCCGCGACGACCTCGATCCCGGGCTGGGCCTCGAGGATGAGCCGGAAGCCCGCCCGGACGAGCGCCTGGTCGTCGGCGATGAGGACCCGCAGCGGCAGGGCGGGCGCGGTCATCCGGCCTCCGACGGCGGGGGCGGCGACAGCGGCAGCCACGCCCGGACCGCGTAGCCGCCGCCGACGCGCGGCCCGGCCTCGACGCGCCCGCCCACGAGCGACGCCCGGTCGCGCATGCCGACCAGCCCGCGCCCCGCGCCCTCGCTCGGGGACGCGGCAGCCTCCGGCCCGTCATCGAGGATCTCCAGGCGGAGTTGCTCGGGTTCCCACGACAGCCGCACGAGCGTGGCCGCATGGCGGGCGTACCGGAGTGCGTTGGTCAGCGCCTCCTGGACGATGCGATAGACCGTCACGTCGAGGGATGCCGGGACCGGGACCGGCTCGCCGTCCACCTCGAGCGAGGCCGGCAGACCAGCCTCCCGGACGCGCTCCACGAGGCTGTCCAGCGCGCCGATCCCCGGCTGCGGCGCGAGGCCGCCCGCCTCGTCATCGGCTAGCGCGCCCAGGAACCGGCGCAGCTCCGTCATCGCCTCGCGTCCGGTCGCCTCGACGGCGAGGAGCGAGGTCTCCGCCTCGTCCGGTGAGGAGCGCAGCACCTGCCGCGCCGCGCCGGCCTGGATGATCATCACGCTGACCGCGTGCGCGACGACGTCGTGGAGCTCGCGCGCCATATGCCGGCGCTCCTCGGCTGCCGCCGCGCGCACTCGCTCCTCCTGCTCGCGCAGCGAGCGCTCGACCGCCGCGGCCCGCTCCAGCGCATCGAGCCGGCGCATCCGCAGGATGTCCCCGGCCAGCCACGACGGCAGCAGGATCACGAACGGCAGGACGATCGACTCAAACCCGTCGGCGCCGAGCGCGAGCAGGCCGACCACGAGGCAGGACGCGACCGCGACGACGATGACGGCGTTGCGCGTCCGCTCGCCGGTCGTCGGACCGGGGGCCGAACCCAGCGTCGCGCTCGCCAGCGCGACGCTCAGGATCTGAACGACGGGGCTGGGCGAAGCCGCCGCCGTGAGCAGTGTCCCCGCCGACACGACGAGCAGGACCACGAGCGGCATGGACCGTCGCACGAGGAGCGGCAGCACGACGAGAAGCAGCGTCGGGAGGGGCGACCGACCGCGTTCGCCGTCGTTGATCAGGACGGCGAGGATCGCGAGCGCGACCACGGGCACGACGTCGAGCGCGAGCAGTCGCCAGGTCGTGCGGACGGCCATGGCGGGACTGTAATGGGTCTCCTCGCGTGGGGCCTCCGTCGCGCGGACGAGACCACATCCGCCGAAGGGATGAGCCCGAGCCGCGGTCCGCCGGCGGGATGACCCGGGTCCGGCCTCCCGGCCGACGACGCCCCACGCGGCGACCCCGACCCTCGCGGCAGGTCCGTCTCGAACCGCCGATCCGTCGATCCGCAGGAGGCCGCGATGAGCTCACTGATCCAGCTCCATGGGGTGACCAAGCGCTACGACGGCGCCGACCGGCCCGCCATCGCCGCGATCGACCTCGAGGTCGAAGCCGGTCGGATCACCGCGATCATGGGTCCATCCGGCGGTGGCAAGTCCACGTTGCTCAACCTCGTCGGCGGTCTCGATCGACCCACCGGCGGCGAGGTCGTCGTCGACGGCGTCCGCGTCGACCGCCTGAGCGAGACCGCCGCGGCACGCTTCCGGCGGACGAAGGTCGGCTTCGTCTTCCAGTTCTTCCACCTGCTCGACGACCTGACCGTGGCCCAGAACGTCGCCGTCGCCGCGATGCTCGCCGGCGCGACGGACAGCCCGCAACGGGTGACCGACCTGCTCGCCCAGCTGGGGCTGGGTCACCGCGCGGATGACTATCCCGCGCGGCTCAGCGGCGGTGAGCGGCAGCGCGTGGCGCTTGCGCGGGCGATCGTGAACCAGCCGGCGGTGCTCCTCGCGGACGAGCCGACCGGCGCGCTCGACCGCCGCAACGGCGAGACCGCACTGGCGATCCTCGAGGACCTCAATCGCCGCGGGCAGACGATCCTGCTCGTCACCCACGACGAGCGACTCGCACAGGCGATCGCGCATCGCATCGTCCACCTCGTCGACGGGTCGATCGCCGACGACCAGCCGATCCGGCGGGTCGCGTGATGGGTGCCGTCCGGGCGAAGACGCTCGCCGACCTCCGCCGGCGCCGAACGCAGACGATCGCGCTAGCCGTCGTGCTCCTGCTGGCGAGCGGCGCCGCGACGCTGGCGCTGGGCATCCTCGTCGCGTCGCAGGAGCCGTTCGACCGCGCCTTCGCCGCCGCGAACGGCGCCCACCTCGTCGTCGACTATCGCGGATCGGTGGGTGACGCGGAGCTGGCCGCGACGACGGCGGCCACCGGCGTGACCGCCACCGCGGGTCCATGGCCGGTCGCCCAGGTCGCCCTGGTCCATCCCAAGGGCGGCTTGGTGACCGACCAGGTCATGGCCGGACGGGCGACACCGGATGCGCCGGTCGACCGGGTGACCGTCGTCGCCGGTCGCTGGTGGCGCGCTCCCGGCGAGCTCGTGATCGACCAGGAGGCCGCACTGGAGCTGGGACTCGAGCTGGGCCAGACCGTCCGCGTCGCGCGGCAACCGGACCGCCCGACCGATGAGGGGGCCGTCAGGGGCGGCCCGATCGCCGTCGTGCCTGGCAAGGAGGGGCCGCCGCCTGCGGATGTCGCGGTGACGGCGACCATCGTCGGCGTCGCCCGCTCCGTCAGCACGCCGAACGTGGCGGGCTGGATGAGCCCCGGCGACCTCGCGACGGTCGTCGGCAGCGAGGCCCTCGACCGGCAGGTCCTCTACCGCATCGACCCGTCGGCGACCGATGCGGAGCTGGGCGCGGCGCTGCGATCCATCACCGCGGATCTCCCACCCGATGCCGTCTCCAGCAGCCACACCTACCTCGAGGCGAAGGCTGGCGTGAGCGACACCGCCAAGCTCTACGTGCCGGTGCTGCTCGCCTTCGCGGTCTTCGCGCTGCTCGCCGCCGCGTTCACCATCGCCAACGTCGTCAGCGGCATCGTGTTGACCGGGTGGCGCGACATCGGGGTCCTCAAGGCGGTCGGCTTCACGCCCGGCCAGGTGAGCGCCACGCTCCTCGGCCAGATCCTCGCGCCGGTCGCGATCGGCACCCTCCTGGGGGTCGTCATCGGCACGGTCGCGAGCCAGCCGACCATCGAG
The DNA here is from genome assembly GCA_963778025.1 of uncultured Chloroflexia bacterium. Lineage (GTDB taxonomy): Bacteria > Chloroflexota > Limnocylindria > Limnocylindrales > CSP1-4 > CAVZTA01. Next base: position 77,336 of record CAVZTA010000011.1, read on the forward strand.
CGGACGACCCAGTCGTTCGGTCTGCCGCCGGCGTTCACGATCGCACCGTCGGTGCTGGTCGGCGTGCCCGTCGCCTGCCTGCTCATCGCAGTCATCGCCGCGCTGATCCCGGCCATCCGTGCGGGGCGCCTCAGCGCGGTGGCCGCGATGACCCGCGGGACGATGCCCGCCACCGATCGTGCGGCCGGGCGGGTCCGACGGAGCGGCTTGCGACTACCCATCCCGTTGCCCGTCCGGCTGGGCCTCACCAGTGGCATCGCCCACCCCGGGCGCGCGCTGATGACGCTCGGCGCGCTCGTCGTGGGCGTGGCGGCGGTGACATTCGCCCTCGGGCTCGACTGGTCGCTGATCCGGATCGTGCAGCAGCTCGACCGCGACGCGGCCAGCCCGGTCCGCGCCCAGCTCGTTCGACCGGAGCGTGCTCCGGAGGTCGCCGCGACCATCGCCGCGACGCCCGCCGTCGAGCGCTCGGTCGCATCCACCAGTCGCGAGGTCAGCGTGGCGGGACTCGGGACCGTGCCGTTCGTCGCCTACGACGGCGATGCGACGTGGATCGGCTACGAGCTGATCCATGGCCGGTTCTTCGCCGGACCAGGCGAGGTTGTCGCCGGCTCGGCGTTCTTCCGCCACACCGGTCTGCATATCGGCGACCAGGTCACGCTCTCCTCGGCAGGTCGCCAGATGCACCGTCCGGCTGGTCGGCGAGATCTTCGACACCGGCAACAGCTCCGACGTGCCCATCGTGCTGCGCGGCGCCTGGGCGGATCTCGTCGTCCTCGATCCGTCCGCGGCGCCGGACCAGTGGGAGATCAGGCCGGTCCCGGGGGTCGATCTCCGGACGTTGACCCGTGACCTCGAGACGGCGACGGATGGGGCGCTCTCCGCCTACAGCCGCGAGGACACGGCCTCCGATGAGGAGTTCATCCTGTTCCTCTCTGTCGTCGCCACGATGGGCATCGTGCTCGTCGCCATCTCCCTCGGCGGGGTGTTCAACACGGTCCTCCTGGAGACCCGGCAGCGCACGCGCGAGCTCGCGGTGCTGAAGGCGGTCGGCATGACCCCGCGTCAGGTCGTCGTGCTCGTGCTGTGCTCGGTCGGGCCCCTGGCGCTGGTGGCCGGGTTGCTCGGCGTGCCGCTGGGCCTGCTGAGCCAGCGTGCGGTGCTCGGCTATATGGGCGATACGTTCGCGAACACGGCGATCCCCGACAGCGCATTCGACGTGTTCCCGCCGCTGCTGCTCCTGGCCCTCGCCTGCTCGGGCCTCGCGATCGCGGTCGCCGGCGCGTACCTGCCGGCGCAGCGGGCGGCCCGAGCCCGGATCGCCCCGGTGCTGCTCGCCGAGTGAGCTCCCGGCCGCGAGGCCACGTATCCGACGCACCTTCTCGGATCTGGTCGCATGCGTCGAACCCCCACGGGCGCCGGGAGGCTCGGAGGCGGATCCCGTTCGCAAATGCCGAGTACGGTGCCCGACCGCGACTTCCGGCTCCTGCACCCTTGACAAACCCCGCGCCGCGTGGTTCTATCGTCGCACGATATATCGATGAGACGTTATATCGACAGACGAAGGAGGGCGCCATGCGTCGTTGGATCCCGGCGATCGCCGGACTCCTCATCCTGCCCGCCGCCACCGTGGTGGTCGCAGGCCAACCGGCGCTGCACGCGAGCGTCACGTTCGTCGACGCGAGCGGCGCGACCGTCGGCTGGGGCAAGCTCGTCGAGGACGGCGCCGGACGCGTCCACGTCAACGTCCACGTCGACGGTGTCGCTCCCGGCCGCCATGGCATCCACATCCATGCGGTCGGCGCCTGCGGCCCGACGTTCGCCGCCGCCGGCGGCCACTACAACCCGTTCACGCGGGAGCACGGTCTCGACAACGCGAACGGCCCGCATGCCGGCGACCTGCCGAACCTCGAGGTCAACACGGCCGGCATCGGCCACCTCGACGCAACGACCGACCGCGTGACCCTGAGCGGCGGCGGCGCCACGCTCTTCGACCACGACGGGAGTGCGTTCATCATCCACGCCAACGAGGACGACCAGGTCACGAACGCCACGAACGGCAACAGCGGCGCCCGGATCGCGTGCGGCGTGATCGAGCTCGCCAAGCCGACGCCCGGCTGACGCACGCCGACCCTTGACCCGCCGGACGCTGGATGTATCGTAAGCCGATACAACGGCGCCCGGCATACCAGGAGCAAGATGTCCCCCACCGTCCCGGAGCTCGGCCGCTTCGCCGAGCCCGCCCTGCTCATCCTCGTCAGCCTGAGCGATGGCCCCAAACACGGCTACGCCATCATGACCGACGTGGAAGCAGGCACCGGCAAGCCCCTCGGACCCGGCACGCTGTACGCGGCGCTCGCGAGGCTCGAGGAGCGGGGGCTCATCGAAGCCCTGGCGCCCGTCGACCGGCGGCGGCCATACCGGCTGACCGCAGTGGGCTCGACGGTCCTGTCGGAGCAGCTGCACCAGCTCTCGGACTTCGCCGAGCTCGGCCTTCGGCGGCTCGGCGAGACGCCCCGTTGAGGGGCGAGCCGTGATCGCGCTCCTGCTCCGGCTGTACCCCGCTGCCTGGCAGCGTCGGTACGGCGACGAGTTCGCCGCGGTGCTCGAGGAGCGACCGCTGGGCCCGTTCGACGTGGCCGACGTGCTGCTGGGGGCGCTCGATGCGCACCTCCACCGGCGCGGTCTGTGGACCGAGTCGGGACCACGAAAGGCTCCTGCCATGACGCTTCGGATCGGCGGCCTGGCCGCCATCGTCTTCGGGCTCGTCTGGGCGGTCGGACTCGCCTGGGCAACGGCGAGCGAGCCGCGCGACGAGAATCTGCCCGGCTTCGCTCCTGATGGTCGTCGGCGAGGTCTGTCTGGTCCTCGCGGTGACCGGGTTGAGCGCCTTCCAGGCCCGCCACCATCGGCCGCCTCATCTGGGGCGTCGGTCATCCTGCCGGTCGCCGGCTGCGTGCTCGCGATCGTCGGCGGCATCGGGATGCTGCAGAGCTCCGACGAAGGGCCGTTCTGGTTCGGCGACAGCGCCTGGGACGTCTGGATCCTCGGCATCCTGGGCATGCTCTGGGGGTCGATCCTGTTCGCGATCGCCACCTGGCGCACCAAGGCGCTCGACACCGCGGCCGGTCGCCCTCGTCGGTCTCGGTGCGCGTCGGGTGCTTCGTCTCGGCGATGCTGTCGCCGATCCCGCTCCTGATCGGCTTGGGCATCATGCTCGATCGGCTGGATCTGGCTGGGGATGGACGCGATCCGGCGCGATCGGGTGGTCCTCGCCCCGTCGTCCTGAGACGCGATCGATGACCCGTGGGGTGCGGCTCTCGCCGTTCGCTCGCGGCGCGTGGATCGCCGCGGGCTCGATGTGGGCCCTCCGCTCAGCGATGGTCTTCGCTCACCCGACGTACACGGACCCGGTGACGCCGTTCGACTGGTTCGCGGTGTGGGGGTTCAGCCTGGCATTCCTCTTGTCAGCCCTGGCGATCGCGGCCTCGCCAGCGTTGACCCCGACACGCGCCAGCCGACTCACCGCGCTGGTCGTCGCGGGCGCGGCCGTGGTCGCCGGGATCGCGAACGCGCTCGAGGACGGCTTCGGCGTCGAGGCGATGTTCGCCGTGTTCGCGGTCAGTGCCCTCGTCGCCTTGTATGGACCATTCGTCGTCGCCGTGACGCTCGCGATCGGAACGCACGCCCGGCTCGCAGGCTGGTGGGCGGGCGTCGGGCTCGGCTTCTTCACGTTCCCGATCGGCGGCAGCGTCATCGTGCTCGCGATGGCGCTCGTGCTGGCCGTGCGCGGCGACTGGCTCCTTGCGAGGCCTGCCGCGCGCGACGTCCTCGCCTAGGGGAACCCGCGCTTCGGACACCTCCCGACACAGCGCCATGAAGCGGTCGGTGAGACGATGCGACCGACCGCCGGCCCGTCGCCCCGGTCCAGAGACTGGAGGGGCGCGCGATGTCGTCTTTGGAGCGCCCGGAGCTGCTCGATGAGGTCCAGGCGCTCATCCGCGAGCGCGAGCAACAGGGCATCCGCGGCCTCGCCGACAAGCTGGGTCCCGCGGACTGGGCCCAGATCGTCCCGCGCCTCGACGCGGACGAGGTCTCCATCCTCCTCGAGGGATTGCCCGACGAGGAGCTACCGGAACTGCTCGAGGAGCTCTCGCCCGAGGAAGCGGCTGCCCTGCTGCGCACGCTGACCCGGCCGCAGGCGGCGGTCCTGCTGGAGCGGATGGACCCGGACGACGCGGCGGACGTGGTCGAGGAGCTGCCCGACGCCGAGGCCGAGGAGATCCTCGTGCGGATGCGTCCCGAAGAGGCGCAGGAGCTCCGCGAGCTTGCCGCGTACCCGCCCGACTCAGCGGGCGGCACGATGACCCCGGCGTTCGTGGCGGTCCCCGCGACCGCCACCGCGCGCGAGGCGATCGCCGCCATCCAGCGACTCGTCGACACCGCCGAGACCGTGAACTACGTCTACGTCGTCGACGCCGACCGCCACCTGCTCGGCGTGCTGTCCCTGTACCGCCTGCTGCTCAGCGCGCCGACCACGCGGGTCCACGAGCTGATGGCGCCCACGACGATCCGGGTCCGCGCCGACCGCCGACCGCGAGGACGCCGCCCGCCTCCTCACCGACCACAACCTGCTCGCCGTGCCGGTCGTGGACGACGCGGAGCGGCTCATCGGGATCATCACCGAGGACGACGTCGCCGACGTCCTCGAGGAAGAGGTCACCGAGGACATCGAGCGCCTCGGCGGATCGCAGCCCCTCGAGCGGCCGTACCGGCTGTCGAGCGTGCCGCTCCTCGTGCGCAAGCGGATCGGCTGGCTGCTCCTGCTGTTCGTCGCGGAGGCGTACACCGGCACCGTCCTCCGGACGTTCCAGGACGAGCTCGAGGCGGCCGTCGCCTTGAGCTTCTTCATCCCGCTGCTCATCGGGACCGGCGGCAACATCGGCAGCCAGACGGTGACGCTCATCGTCCGTGCGATGGCCATCGGCGAGGTCGGGTTGCGCGACGTCCTGTGGGTCATCTGGAAAGAGCTGCGGGTCGGGCTGATCCTGGGCGCGGTGATGGCCGTGGTGGCCTACGGCCGCGCGTGGCTGCTGGGCGTCGACTCCCGGGTCGGGATGACCGTCGCCATCACGATCCTCGCGATCTGCCTGTGGTCGGCGACGGTCGCGGCCGCGCTGCCGCTGGTGCTTCGTCGGCTGCGCATCGACCCCGCGGTCGTGTCCGCCCCGCTGATCACGACGCTCGTCGACGGGACCGGCCTGATCATCTACTTCCAGATCGCGAAGCTCGTCCTCCGCGTCTGAGCCCGGTCTCGGACTAGAGCAACCCGCGCCTCCGGAAGAAGTAGAGGACGCCGCCCAGCGTCCCGACCATGACGGCCAGGATCAGCCAGAACTCGATCGCGCTGCCCGGCTGGCCCGGCAGCGGGACGTTCATCCCGAAGACACTGGCCAGGAGCGTGAGCGGCAGCAGCGCCACGCTGAACGCGGTGAGGACCCGGAGGCTCGCGTTCAGCTGGTGAGACAGGACGGACTCGTTCGAGTCCTCGAGCCCTTCGACGACCTCCTTGTAATTCTCAAGCAGGTCCCAGATGCGCTCCGCGGCGTCGGTGATGTCGTCGAAGTAGATGTCCAGCTCTTCGTTGAGATACCGCTGCTTCGTCCGCTCGAGGTCGCGCAGCACCGCGCGCATCGGCCGCACGATCCGCCGGAAGTTGATGATCTCCTGCTTCGCGTTCGAGATGTCCCGGACGATCTCGGCGGAGCGGCCTTCGAAGATGTCGTCCTCGAGCCGGTCGAGCTTCTCGCCCATCCGCCGAAGCTGCGGGAACGACGCGTCGACCGCGGTGTCGACGATCTTGTAGAGCAGGTAGCCCGGGCCCTTCGAGAACACCGACTCCCGGAGCTCGTCATTGAGCCGGTAGCGCTCGAACATCGCCGCGATGGGCGGCAGCGGGCCGTCGGGCAGCGTGATGACGAAGTCGGGCCCGACGAACACATCGAGCTCGACCGTCAGCAGCCGGCCGGCGACCTTGTCGAAGACGCCGAAGTGCAGGACGAGGAACAGGTAGTCGTCGTACGCATCCAGCTTGGGACGCTGGTTGCGGGACGCGACGTCCTCGATGGCCAGGGGATGGAAGCCGAACTCCCGCTCCAGCCACTCCCGGTCCGCCTCGCGCGGACGCTCGAGGTCGAGCCACCGGATCCCGGACGAATCGATGATGTCCGGGGTCGTGGGATCAGCGCTGGCAGCTCCCGTCCCGGAGCGCGCCGAACCCGCCCGCAGCGGCCGCAGCCGGGGACGGAGCAACGTCGGCACTTGGGGGGACTCCGGTGCGCATCGGCGGCATCGTACTCCACGCACTCGGCGCCGGACCTCCCACGGATGGCGTATCTACCCCAGGACCAGGGCGCTCCGGCGAACCCGGCGAACCCGGCGGAGGCGGTACGGCGTACCGTGTGCGAAGGCGTGCGGAACGGGACAGCCATCGGAGGTCGCCGTGCTGGGTCGGCTGCTCACGCGTCTCATGGATGCCCAATCGGGGTGGGCGCGGCCGTTCGGCGACTTCAACCACCGCTGGCTGTCGGCGCTGTTCCGGCCGATGCGCCCCGTCCAGGACCTGCTTCACGGGACGTGGCTGGGCCATCCGCTCCACGCCGCGGTCACGGATATCCCGATCGGCGTCCTGACCGCCTCGCTGCTGCTCGACATCCTGGGCCAGCCCACGGCGGCGGACATCGCGCTGGTCCTGGGCATCCTGGCGATGCTCGCCGCGGCCGCGACCGGGCTGGCCGACTACACCGACACCGACGGCTCGGCGCGGGTCCGAGCGACGGTCCATGGCTCCGGTGATGGTCGTCGCGCTCGTCGTGTACGTCGTGTCGATGCTGCTGCGCTGGGGCGGCTCCCACGGCGCAGCGCCCATCGCGCTCTCCGTCGTGGGGTATCTGCTCCTCACGCTCGGCGCGTTCGTCGGCGGCGACGTGGTCTATGCCCTGGGCAACATGGTCTCGCGGCACGCATTCCGTGGCGCCGGGACGAAGTGGATCCGCCTCGAGGTCGACGGCGGCGTCGAGCCGGATGCTCTGCCCGAGGCGACCCCGACGAAGGCGAAGCTGGGCATCAACACCCTGGTGCTGGTCCGGGTCGGTTCGACGATCCACGCCCTGCACGACACGTGCGCCCATGCGGGTGGCCCGCTGTCCGGTGGCACCGTGGTCGACGGGTGCATCGAGTGCCCGTGGCACGGGTCACGGTTCCGCCTCGACGACGGCCACCTGCGGCGAGGGCCGACGGTGTACGACCAGCCGGTGTACGAGGTGCGCCGCGGCGAGGCGGGCTGGGAGGCGCGTCGGGCCGGTTGATCGTGCGGCGACCGCACCAGACCCCACCGGACCACCCCGGACCATCGTCCTCTTGCGCGCGGCGCCGTTCGCACCGCATCGTGCGCGCCGATGTCGGGACCCGTCACCCCCGGCGCAGGGCGCCTCTTCCTCCTGTCCTCGATCATCCCCGGGCTCGGCCACGCCGCCGCCGGACGGCGGCGATGGGCGGCGCTGTTCGCGGGGCCGATCGCGCTCGCGCTGCTCGTCGGCATCGCGGTCGCGCTGACGACCCCGTCCACCGTCCTCGCGGCCCGCCTGTTCGACCCCGCGGTCCTCGGCGGCCTGCTCGCGCTCCAGGCCGTGGTCCTCGGCTGGCGGCTCATCGCGGTCCTCGCCGTGGGGCGTGTCGCCGCGCTGACCACCACACCCACGACCGTGGTCGCGGTCATCCTCGCGTTCGCGATCGTCATCATCCCGCAGGGCTACGTCGGCTATCTCACGCTCGTCGCGCACGATGCGGCGACCGCGGTGTTCGAGCCGGCCGAGGCGGACGACGGCGAGGCGTGGGTCCCGCCGCCCGACGCGACGCCGCCGCCCGTGGCCGCTGACGACGACGACTTCGACCTGCTGCCGCGGAGCGTCGCGCCGCTGGTCACGCCGCCGCCGCCATCGACGTCGGCGGCCGCGCCGACCGTGCCGCGCGTCAACGTGCTCCTCATCGGCGTGGACTCCGGCGTCGGCCGCAACACCGCGCTCACCGACACGATGATCGTCGCGTCGCTCGACCCGGTCGGCAGGACCGTCTCACTGGTGTCGATCCCGCGCGACCTCGTCGACGTGCCACTGCCCGACGGGCGCCTGTTCAAGCCGAAGCTCAACGGCCTCGCCTCGTACGTGCGCTGGCACCCCGGCAAGTTCCCGGGCGCGAAGAGCGGCCAGTCGGTGCTCGCGGCGGCCATCGGCCAGCTGCTGGGCATCCGGATCTCGAGCTGGGCGCAGGTCGACCTCGGGGGGTTCGTCCGGCTGGTCGACTCGGTGGGCGGCATCGACATCACCGTGCGCAAGGGGTTCTGCGACCCGCGCTACGACGAGTACGGCATCGATGGCTTCGGGATCTCTCCCGGCCGGTACCACATGAACGGCTTCCAGGCGCTCGCGTATGCGCGCGTGCGCAAGGCGGCGGGCGAGTCGGACTTCACGCGGGCCGCTCGTCAGCAGGAGGTCGCCGCGGCCCTCAAGGATCGCGTCGTCCGCGGTGGGCTCCTCGATGACCCGGCGGAGTTCTTCGCCTCGGTCGGGCAGACCGTGAAGACGAACGTGAAGCCCTCGCTCATCGCCGACTACATCGGCCTCGCGACCGAGATCGACCGGAAGGACGTGTACCGCGCGGTGATCACCTACCCGCTGATCCGCAGCGGATCGGATGTGCGCGGCTCGATCCTGCTGCCCGACCGGAACGCGATCCGCAGGTTCGCCGATCGGATCTTCACCGATCCGGGCAAGCGCCCGAAGGGCTTCGACACGCTGCCCGCGGAGTCCGGCGGACCGAAGAAGCAGGTGTCCTCGTCATCCTCGTGTGGTGTCCAGGCGACGCCGCGCCCGACCGCGAAGCCGACGCCGAGGCCGACGAAGAAGCCGACCCCCAAGCCGACCGCCGGCGCGACGGCCACGCCGGCGCCGACCCCGGAGATCACGCCGGAGCCAACGCCCGCGACGACGCCGGAGCCCACGCCCACGCCCGCACCCACGCCGGAGCCGTCGCCGTCCTGATCGCGGACCCTTCGCTCGGCCGGGGCTAGGTCCTGACCGACGCGAATGCGGCAAGCGCACGCTCACGCGCGGCGGCGTGGTCGACGATCGGGGCGGGATAGTCGATGCCGATGCGGCAGTGCGTCTGTGCCTGGAGCTCGGGCGACATCGTCCACGGCTCGTGGATATGCGTCGTCGGCACCTCGTGGAGCTCCGGGAGCCAGGCGCGGACGAAGGTGCCGTCCGGGTCGGCGCGGCGCGCCTGGAGCACCGGGTTGAAGATCCGGAAGTACGGCTGCGGATCGGTGCCGGTCGAGGCGGTCCACTGCCAGCCGCCATCGTTCGAGGCGACGTCGCCGTCGACCAGGTGCTCCATGAAGTGCCGTTCGCCGATGCGCCAGTCGACGAGCAGGTCCTTGCTGAGGAACGAGGCCACGACCATCCGGGCGCGGTTCGGCATGAACCCCGTGGCGCGGAGCTGCCGCATCGCCGCATCCACGATCGGGTAGCCGGTCCGGCCGTCTTTCCAGGCCTCGACCGCCTGCTCGTCGTCACGCCAGGGCAGGCGCTCGAACTCGCGGCGGAAGGGACGCTCGAGGACGTCCGGGTGGTGCCACAGGACGTGCGCGTAGAAGTCGCGCCAGACCAGCTCCTGGGTGAAGATCCGTCGGCCCTCGCCGGCGCCGCTCGCGCGTTCCACGACCTCCAGGGGCGAGAGCAGGCCCCAGCGGAGGTCCTGCGAGAGACGGGACGTCGACCCGTCGATGAGCTGGTCTCGGGTCTGCGCGTAGTCCGCGATGCCGTCGTCGAGCCATCGCTGCAGGCGTCGCCGGGCGGCGGGCTCGCCGGGTTCGAGGAGGTAGCGGCGGTCGGCGGTCGGACCGTCGACGCCGAGATCCTCGAGGGTCGGGAGGTCGGTCGTGGAGTGCTCGGCCGCGAGGCGGTCCGGCGTCGGGATGCGGGTCGGGGCGTCGATGACGGGCCGGCGCGGGCGTGCCTGCCACGCGCGGCGGTACGGCGAGTAGACGGTGAACGGCGCGCCGTCCTGGGTGCACAGGTCGTCGGGCTCGTGGATGTACAGGCCGCGCTTCGCGTGGATGTCGACGTTCGCATCCGCGAGGGCCCGCCCGACGGCCTGGTCGCGGCGACGGCCGTACGGCGAGGCGTCGCGGGTCATGTAGACGGCGTCGGCGCGGAGCTCGTGGGCGAGCCGCGGGAGGACCTCGGCGGGCCGGCCCCGGGCGAACCGGAGACGACCGCCGCGCTCGCGGATCGACGCGGCGAGGCTCGCCAGCGATCCGTGCATGAACCAGAGGCGGTTCGGGGCGGGCCATCGGCCGCGCAGGAGCGCGTCATCGAACACGAACAGCGGGATGACCTCGTCGGCCTCGGCGATGGCGGCGGTGAGCGCCGGATGATCGTGGAGGCGGAGGTCGCGGCGGAACCAGACGATCGCTCGGGTCATACCCACCCTTCGGGCGCGGCGGAGTCACGGACGGGTCCGGCATCATCCGGGCGATGCCTGCACCGCTCGTCGTCGAGGTCCCGGACCCGTCATTGATCGTGCTGGTCGGGGCGGCGGGGGCCGGCAAGTCCACCTTCGCCGAGCGCTGGTTCGAACCGGGCGAGATCCTGTCCTCGGACGCATTCCGCGCGCACATCGCCGGCGACGCGGCGAACCAGTCGGTCACGAAGACGGCCTTCGGGGTCCTCCACAAGGCGCTCGATCGGCGCCTCGCCCAAGCGCGGCTCACCGTGGTCGACGCGACCAACGTCGACGGCCAGGCACGCCGGGCACTCACGCGACGCGCACAGGCGGCCGGCGTGCCGGCGATCGCCATCGTCCTCGCCCTGCCGTCGGGGATCGTCCTTGCGCGCAACGCGCTGCGGCCCGGCCGCATCGTGCCCCTCGACGTGGTCCGGGCTCAGCTCGACGTCCTGGAGCGAGGGCTGGCCCGCGACCGGTTCGCGAACGACGGGTTCACGCGGATCGAGCTGATCCTCGACGCGCCGACGCTGGACGGCCTGCGGATCGAGCGACGCCCGTCGCCGCCCCGTGTCAGCTCGCCGGCACCTCCCCCGCCCTGACGACGCCGACGGCGTTCAGCGGCACGGCGTGGGTCATGGCTGGCGATCCCGTTCGGCGTACTCGATGTGCTCGAACGGCCAGTCGCGGGCGAGCCACGCGGCGACGGCGTCGTGCAGCGGGCGGTCCAGGTGCGCGTGGCTCGCGCGGACCCACGAGCGGACACTGGTCACGTCCGGTCGGTCGGCATCCGGGTAGATGTAGACGCAGCCGATGACGTCGTCGCCGTCGGGCTCGAGCACCGTGAAGGTGAAGCCGGTGCGCGCCTCGAAGTCCGCGGCATGGCCCTCGAGGTCGCGGCGGTTCTCCTCGAGCGACATGTCGTGCGGCCACGATCGGCCGGCGAACCCCGGCGTGGCTCGGATGTGGTCCATGCTCGAGGTCCACGCCGCGAAGTCACGCTCGTTGTGCTCCGGGCCGAGCGGCTCGAGACGGAACGCCGGCGTTCGGAGCTCGCGCGGCACCGCGAAGGTCGGCGGGACGAACGTGGTCACCCGGCGACACCCACGGCATCGGCCAGCTGCGGCCCGGCCGCGATGAGCACGATGGCGACCAGCGCGAGCACGATGCCGACGGCATGCGTGGCGGTCACGCGCTCGCGGAGGACGGTGGCGGCGAGGATGATCGTCGTGACAGGGTAGAGCGACGACACCACCGAGGCCACGGCGAGTGCGCCCAGCTGCGCCGCGACGATGAACCCGGCGTTGCCGACGAGGTCGAGCAATCCGACCGCGGCGACCGCGGGCACGAGCCGGACCGGGACACGGGCGGGGCGGCGAAGCGCGAGGACGACGAGCGCGACCAGCGTGAGCTCGACCGCCTTGATGATCGTGAGCTGGCCGTAGAACCCGGTCTCGGACAGCTGGCCCGCGAGGACGTTGAACGCGCCGAGCCCGATGCCGCCGAGGATCCCGAAGCGCAGGCCGCTGTCGCCGCTCCCCGCCTCATCCGTGACGCGCGACACGAGGATGACCGCGACGAGCGCGCAGCCGATGCCGATCGCGACGGGCAGGCGCGGCAGGCCCTCCAGGACGATGCCGGCGAACACGGGGATCGTCGCGGCGAGGACGCCCGTGACGGGCGCGACGACGCTCATCCGCCCGACGGCAAGGCCGTGATAGAGGCACAGGATCCCGAGCGCGGCCGCGGCACCGGCGCCCGCGGCCCAGGCGATGTCGGGCAGCACCGGCACGGGCTCGCCGAGCACGCGGGACAGCAACGCCGTGACCAACAGGGGTGCGGCGAGGCTGACCAGGACGACCCCGAAGACCGGGCGCACGCCGCGACATGAGCCCGCCGCCGAAGTCGGCGGTGCCCCACCCGAGCGCCGAGAGCAGCCCGAACGCGACGCTGCCGCCCGCCGGACCCAGCAGGTCAGCCGTGGACGCCTGCCTCGACCGGCGAAGCCCGTGCGTCATCGACGGCGGCCGGTCCCGGCAGCTCGATGACGCGGTCCGCGAGGTGGTCGTAGCGGGAGCTGGTCGTCAGGACGATGACCTGGAGATCCGCCGCGATGGACCGGAGCAGCTCCAGCGCGCGCACGGCCCGCGGGTCGTCAAGCGTCACGAACGGATCGTCGAGGACGAGCGGCGGTCGGCGGTCACCGGTGACCAGCCGGACCAGGCCGAGCCGCGCCGCGAGGTACACGATGTCGAGCGTCCCCTGCGACAGCTCGCTGACCGGGACCCAGCCGTCGCGCTCCGGCGCCCAGAGCTCGATCCCGAGGGTCGCGTCGTCGACGCGGACGCGCTGATAGCGACCGCCCGTGATCCGCCCCAGGTCGCCGACCATGTGCCGCTCCAGGTAGCGCGTGGCGGTCTCCATCGTCGCCTTCTCGGCGGTCTCGATGGCATCACGCGTCAGTCGGTAGACCCGAGCTCGCCGTCGCAGCTCGGACAGGCGCTCCTGCTGGCCCGCGGCCTCCTCGGCCAGCGCTGCGACCTCCTCCGCGTCGACCGCGTTCTGCTCGACCCGCGCTCGTGCCGCCGCCTCGTCGTCCCGTGCCCGCTCCATCGCCCGCTCTGCCTCGGCGACCTCGACCTCGAGGCGCTCCCGGGCTCGCGGGTCCTTGGTGATCGGCCCCAGCGCGTCCATCGCGGACGTCTTCTGCTCGACCTCGAGCGCCGCCGCGTCCCGCCGGCCGGCGAGGTCGTCCGGCGCCTCACCGCCGAGCAGGCCATCGAGTCGCGCGGCGGCGTGGTCGATCGCCGCGACGTGGTCCTGCTCACGTCGCAGCAACGTCTCGGCCGCGGCGAGATCATCCAGTCCGAGGCCCGCGAGCTGCCGCTCGATGTCGGCGCGTGTTTCGCGCAGCTCGGCCTCCATCTCCGCGCGGCCTCGAACGCGCTGCGCGACCTGCTCCTCGCGACGCTGGGCGTCGAGCTCGTCGGAGCGGCGGAGCCACGCGCCGACAAGCACGAGGACGGCGCCCAGCGCCGCAAGCACACCGCCCAGCGCGACCGATGCGAACCCGGTGGCGGATCCGACGGCCACGACGATGGCGCCGAGGGCGAGCAGGCCGGCCCCCGACCGGATCAGCGGGCGCCATCGCGCCGGGGCGGCGACCTCAGACCCGCTGTGAACCTGGTCGCTCAGCAGCGACGTCAGCTCGAGGATCCGGCGATCCAGGATGCGCAGCCGCTCGACCGACTGACGAAGCACCGGCAAGGCAACCGTCGACGAGCGGTCGGCCTCGAGCCGATCGATCTCCCCGCTGACGTCGACCGCCTGGCGGAACCGCTCGTACCGGTCCTGCGCACGCCCGCGCTCGGACTCCAGCCGCTCGGCGATGCGCGCCTTGTCGAGCATCGCCCGTGCCTCGGCCAGGCTCGCATCCACACCCGCCCGGTGCTCGCGCGCGAGCGCGAGCGCATCGCGATCCCGCTCCAGGCTGTCCAGCGCCGCCTCGCCGCGCGCCAGCCGCTCACCCGTGTCGGCCAGGCGCGCCTCCGTGGACTTCAACAGGCCGGGGTGCTTCTGGCCCTGCCGCTCGAGCTCGAGGAGCGCCCGCTCGAGCCGCCGCTTCGCCAGGGAGGTGCCGCGATCGGCGCCGCTGATCGACGCCTGGAGCCGATCGCGCAGCGCCGCCTCGTCCTTCGCGATCGCCGCCAGCTCGTGGTGGCGGACGGAGGCCGTGGCCCGGAAGAACGCCTCGGACGGGATGCCGGTGAGCTCGGCGAGCCGTTCGTCGGCAGCGGCCGGATCGGTCAGGGGCTCCTCGCCGTCGATCTCCAGGCGCACCGTCCCTCGGGCCCCGCGGAACGTCTTCTCGAGCCGGCCGGTCCGCACGGCGTCCTCGTCCTCGAGCACGAAGTCGAGCGCGACCTCCGGACGCCGATCCTCCGGCGCGCCCCAGGTGCGCAGCCCGTCGAGGTCCGTGGCGGTGCTCGTGACGCGGCGCGTCAGCGCGAGCTCCAGGGCGCGCAGGATCGTGGACTTGCCGGCCTCGTTCGGCCCGCGGATGACCGTCAGCCCGCGCGCAAGGTCCAGCTCGCGGGTCCCGCGATGCGCCCGGATGTCCCGAAGGGTGAGCCGCGTGATCCTCACAGCGTCACCTCGTGACCTGCGAGCAGCAGGCGACCGAGGCGCAGCGCGTCGCGCAGCTCCGCGGCCTCGTCGCCGGCCCCGGGTCCGACGGTGGTCTCGAGCTTCGCGATCCGCCCCTCGAGGTCGCGGATGAACGCCCCGGCGATGGTGTCGGGCCCGGGCAGCATGCCGTCCGTGAGTGGTGGGCGCGACGCATCCCGCACGCGCACCCGCAGGAACGACGGACGCAACGCCGCCTCGACCTCATCGGGATGCACATCGAGCTCGTCGGGCCGCACGCCGATGAGCCGGACGTCCAGCACGACATCCGCGTCGGCCCGCGCTTGGAGCCGCTCGATGACCGCAGGCTGACTCTCGATCACCGACGCATCGAGGTCGATGCGCTCGAACCGCGTCCGACCGACCCGCCGCTCCTCGATGTCGACCGTGCGCCGCCCATCCGCCTCGTCGAGCGTCACGAGCAGCACGTTGCCGGCGCGGTCCTGGTCGACGGCGACCGGCTCCGGGGCGCCGCTGTACGCCCACGTGACGCCGCCGGCGCGCGCCGTCTGCGCCGCGTGCCAGTGCCCAAGCGCGACGTAATCGAGGCCGCTCGCGGCGATCTCCTGGGTGGTGATCACGACGTCATCGCCGTCGGTCCGGCCCGGGATGGCGACGGCGGCATGGAACAGCCCGACCTTCCAGCGGCCCGGCAGTCCATCGGCCATGCCGGCGTCGCGCAACGGCCCGAACGGCGCCCGTTTCGTCGGGAACGGCCGGCCCACGATCGAGACGTCGCATGTCGCGATGAACGTGCTCGGCTGCT
Source organism: uncultured Chloroflexia bacterium (assembly GCA_963778025.1). Taxonomy (GTDB): domain Bacteria; phylum Chloroflexota; class Limnocylindria; order Limnocylindrales; family CSP1-4; genus CAVZTA01. The sequence goes on from CAVZTA010000011.1 coordinate 92,850, forward strand.
CCGGTGTCAGGACCACCACCATGCCGGCGTCCCGCGGCGCCGCCATCGACGGCAGGTCGTACGCGCGATAGACCGAGGCCCGGTCGTAGACATCGTGCGTGCCCGGCGTGATCACCGTGCGGATGCGGCGCTCGACGAGCCGGCGCAGCTCGGCGGCCACCCGCTCCACCGAACGCCGGGGCTGGACGTTCGAGTCGAACAGGTCGCCCGCGATCAGGACGACGTCGACCAATTCGGCGAGCGCGACGTCGATGGTCCGGACGAACGCGGCGAACTGCCGCTCCCGCTGCGCGATGGCCGCCTCGCCCAGATCCGCGTGACGCGCGCCCAGGTGGACGTCTGCCGTATGGAGCAATCGAAGCATCCGGTGCGGCGTGGCCTCCTCTGACGCGATGAGCTGACGACACGTGCCCGAGCGCGGGTGGCCTCGGGACCCCGAGGCGACCGTCCGCCCATCACGCGCCACCGGCCGCCGCCGCGGATCGCGTGCCTGGGCGGGGCGTGGCCGCCCCGGGACCCGGGTCGCACGATCGAGGCGCCCCCATCGCTCCCCGATCGCCTCACCAGTCTCGGCGGGCGTCGTGACACCTAGAGTGTCACAGCCGAAGGGGGGCTCGGGCGGCGACTCGTGGTAGGCGACTCGCGGTAGCGGCTCGTGGCGAGGTGTCACGCACCTGTCAGAAGGTCGGCGGACCGTTGCAAGGCCCACTTCCGCGGACCCGGTGTATGGTCCCGCAGCCATCGAAGCACGGTGCGCCCCAGCTCGGGACTCCGAGAACGGCACCTGGGTCTGGCGGCCCCGGCTGACTCCCCGCCGACACGTCACCCACGTCGCTCCCCGGTTGGGCCACGCCAACGACTGAGCCGAGCCACGCGCCCGGGAGGAGCAAGGTGACCTACGTCGATCGGACGTTGAACTGCGTCGACTGCGGAGTGGAGTTCGTCCATTCGGCCGCCGACCAGGAGTACTACGCAGCCAAGGGGTTCGCGTCCGACCCGAAGCGCTGCGCCAGCTGCCGAGCCTATCGGCGGGCGACGAAGGACTCGGGCTCGGACCCGCGCTCCCTCGGCGGCCCCCGGGGCTACGAGCGAGGGGACGACCGGCTGTCGCGCGAGTACTTCGCCGCGATCTGCACGTCCTGCGGGAACCAGGCCCAAGTCCCGTTCAAGCCGCGCATGGACAAGCCCGTCTACTGCTCGGACTGCTACCGGACGATCAAGCCCGACTGAGCCCAGACCCCCAGCTGGGTGCCCCGAGCGACCACGTCGCTCGACCTGAGCCGGAGCGCGGTCCGACCCCCGCCGCGCCCCAGCCGTCCATCGCCGCGGCCTGCGCGCCGCCTGACTTCCCCGATCCGTTCCCGCGTTCGTGCGCGCCCGGGCGGCCCTCTCCCGCGCCGCGATGCATCGGATGCACGCTACGACGAACCACCCGCGCGGTGCCCGGCCCCGGACCCGCGGCAGGCCTCTTCCGACGTCGTTCCATGCATCGGGCGCGTCATCCGGCGGCGGAGACCGCCGGACCTAGCCGCACCCTGGCCGCCTCCTTCGACGCAAGCGGCACCCGATGCACGCCGGTCGCGAGCCGCGCGCGCGCCGCGGCGGAGCGAGCTCAGATCCGGAACGCGTCGCCCTTGCGATAGCGCTCCCGGCGCCGACCCCGCCACACGGTGACGCGCCCACGGCCCTGGACCTGCCACGCGCCGTTGCAGCCGATCGCCGCCGTCTCCTCGTCGATGCCCAGCACCGCATCGCCGCGCGGCGCCTGCAGGGCGATGAGGGCGACGAGCGCCTCCGGCCACGCGTCGTAGTGCGGCAGCACGGCCGCTGACTCGACCAGTCCCAGCGCCGACCGCCACCTGATCGGGAACGGCACCTTCTGGCGCGGCATCTCGGCCTGGCAGCCGGCCAGCACCATCGCCCCAGCGGAGCAGCCCGCGATGACCGCGCCGCGTGCATGGGCGGCACGCAGCGCCTCTCCCAGCGGCGACCCCTGCAGCACACCCAGCAGATGCGATGGCTTGCCGCCCGACAGGTAGATCAGGTCCGCCTCGCCGACCGCCTGGAGGTTCGCGGCGTCATGGCCATCGTCGGCCGTGCGGACCATGACCGGCTCCACCTCGGCGCCAAGCGCCGTGAAATGCTCGACGCCCATCGCCGCCCAACGCTGGAACGTGGCGGCGCCGTCGGGCCACGACGCCGTCGGCAGGATGGCCACACGTGGCCGCGCAACGCCGGTCGCATCGAGCAGGCCGCGGTCGACCGTGTCCCATCGCAGCAAGGAACTCGCCGGCGCCCACCAGCGCGACCGATCCGGGCACGGCCGAAGTCTATGCATCCGGCGCATCGATGCCGTGCCGGACGACCGCGACGACATGCGACACTCGCCTGCTCCCGATGCCGAGCCAGCCGATGACCACGACCCAGCGCTGGACGATGTTGGCCGTCGTCCTGGGCTCGGCGATCGTGTTCCTCGACGGGACGATCGTGAACGTCGCCCTCGCCACCATCGGCCGCGAGCTGCCGGGCGCGGTGCTGGGCACGCTCGAGGGGCTGACGTACGTCACCAGCGGCTACTTCGCGACGCTGGCCGCGCTCCTCGTCCTGTCGGGTGCCCTCGCCGACTACTACGGCCGGCGGCGGGTCTTCGTCATCGGTCTCGCCGGGTTCGGTGCCACGTCGGCCCTGTGCGGGCTTGCGCCCAGCCTCGAGCTGCTGGTGGTCGCGCGGATCTTCCAGGGCGCGGCGGGGGCGCTGCTCGTCCCGGGCGCGATCGCGATCATCACGGCGGTGTTCGAGGGACCGGGCCGAGCCCGCGCGTTCGGCATCTGGGCGGCGGCGACGGCGGCGGTGGGCCCGCTGGGACTGCTCATCGGCGGGACGCTCGTCGACACCATCGGCTGGCGCGTGGCCTTCCTGATCAACGTGCCGCTGGTGCTCCTCGCGCTGTACGCGGCGATCCGGCACATGCCCGAGACGAAGAACGAGGAGGCGACCGGCGACTTCGACTGGCTCGGCTCGCTCGTGGCGATCCTCGCCATCGGCGGCCTCGCGTTCGGCGTGATCCGCGGTCAGCAGCAGCACTGGGCCGACCCCGCGGCGTGGATCGCGCTCGGCATCGGGATCGTCGCCCTCATCGCCTTCCCGATCCTCATGGCGCGGCGGCCGAACCCGCTCGTCCCGCTGGCGTTGTTTCGGAACCGCGGGTTCGCCGTCATCAACCTGTCCACGCTGCTGATCTATTCCGCGCTCTACGTGAACTTCGCGTTCCAGTCGCTCGTGCTCCAGTCGGCGCTGGGGTACACGGCGCTGGGCGCCGGCGCGGTCGGCCTGCCGAACGGGATCATCCTGGCCTTGCTGTCGACCCGGATCGGGACACTGGCGGGGCGGATGGGGGCGCGTCCGTTCCTCGTCGCCGGACCGCTGCTCATGGCGACGGGCCTCCTGTGGTACACGCGGCTGCCGGCCACGTCGACGGCGTGGCAGGCGACGATCACGAACCCGTCGACGCTCGTCCCGCCCGCGGCCACCTTCATCGACGTGCTGCCGGCGATCGTGCTGTTCGGCGTCGGGATCTCGATGGTGGTCGCGCCGCTCACGTCGACGCTGATGTCGAGCGTCCCGACCGGCAACGCGGGCGTGGCCTCGGCCATCAACAACGCGATCAGCCGCGTCGGGCAGCCGATCCTCGCGGCGCTGATCTTCGTGGTCGTGTCGGGCACGTTCTACGCGACGCTCGGCGCGATCGCCGGGGTCGACCCGAACGATCCGACCCTTCGCCAGCTCCAGCCCCTGACCGCGCCACCGCCCGGGACGCCACCGGAGATCGCGGCGGCTGCGCGCGCGGCCTCGGTCGATGCGTTCCACGTGGCCGCGTTCGTGTCGGCGTCGCTGTTGCTGGGCGGCGCGGCGACGAACTTCTTCGGTCTGCGCGGGCTTCGGTCAGCCGCGCCCGCGATGGGCGCGCGCGGTGAGGCGATCGAACCGGCAGGCGGCGCGGGCTGACGATGACCCGCGAGTGGGACGCTCGGACGTACGACCGCGTCGCCGACCCGATGACGCGCTGGGGCGCCGCGGTGCTCGATCGGCTGCCGCTGCGCGGCGACGAGCGGGTGCTGGATGCGGGCTGCGGCAGCGGGCGGGTGACGGAGCTGCTGGCCGAGCGACTGCCTCGGGGCGAGGTCGTGGCGCTCGATGGGTCGAGCCGGATGGTCGATGCCGCGCGCGAGCGGCTGGCGCCATTCGGCGATCGCGTCGAGTTCGTGGTCGCGGATCTCCTGCAGCCGCTGCCGATCGCGCCAGTCGACGCCATCCTCTCGACGGCGACCTTCCACTGGGTGCTGGATCACGCGACGTTGTTCCGGAATCTCGCCGCGGTCCTGCGGCCTGGAGGCCGGCTGGTCGCGCAGTGCGGTGGGCGCGGCAACATCACGCGCTTGAACGAGATCGTCGACTCGCTGGGCTACGCGAGCCACGAGGTCCATCACTTCGCCGATCCGGACGAAGACGCCGAGCTCCTCCGCGCCGCGGGCTTCACGGATGTGCGGTGCTGGCTCCACGACGAGCCGACGGTCATCGAGCCGCCGGAGGCGATGGCCTCGTTCCTGCGGACGGTGTGTCTGAGTCCGTATCTCGAGCACTTGCCGACGGCCGAGCACGACGCGTTCATCGCCGAGGTCCAGCGCCGGATGCCGAAACCCGAGCTCGACTACGTCCGGCTCAACATCGACGCGACCCGCGCATGAGCGACGTCATCCTGCTCCCGTACCACCAGGACGAGCGCCTCGACGACGCGGCGATCGTGCTGCCTTCCGAGCGTCGAGGCGACGCTGGTCGACCCGCCGCTGCCGGTCGCCGACTCGCAGTGGCCGCGGCTCGTCGCGTTGTATGCGGAGCTGGCCTCGGCGGTGGCGGCAGGGCTCCGCGGCGGCGGGCTGCGCGCGGTCGTGGTCGGCGACTGCCTGGCGTCGCTCGGGACACTTGGCCGGGCTGCAGCGGGCGGGCCACGACCCATCGATCGTCTGGTTCGACGCGCACGGCGACATCCACACGATCGCGTCGTCGACCTCGCAGTACCTGGGCGGGATGCCGCTGCGGATGATGATCGGGGGCGACCCGGACAGGCTCACCGGGCCCGCTCGGGATCCGGACGCTGGCCGAGGATCGGGCTGTCCTGGTCGATGCGCGGGACCTCGACCCCGGCGAGGTCGAGTTCCTGGCGACGAGTCGCGTCCGGCGATCGTCCGTGGACGAGCTCACCGCCGCCGATCTGCCGCCCGGCCCGGTGCTCATCCACATCGACCTCGACGTCATCGACGCAGCCGAGGTCCCGGGGATGCGCTTCCCGGTCGGCCACGGCCCCAGCTCCGACGCGGTCCTCGCGGCGGTCGCCCGCCTCTACGCCACCGGCCGGGTCGTGTTGCTCAGCCTCTCCTGCCCGTGGTACCGAACCGACGACGAGCAGCTGGCTCGCCAGCGGACGGCCCTGATCGAGCGGTTCCTGGCCGTCGCATCGGTGTCGTTGCGCGCCTGAAGGTCAGCCACGGTGCTGACGACGTCGCTGTTCGCCGCAATCGAACAGATTCGGTCCGGATCAGCCCGTTCGAGGCCTCGAGAGGCGCTTCACGACCTTCTGTTAGTCCCGCACGACGAATTCGCGGCTGAACACGCCCTCACCTCAGCCCAAACGGCTGAAATCCGTTCGCGACAACCGACCATCCCGCGCACCCGGAGCTCGGCGTCAGGACGATGGCGCGAGCCTGCTGCACGCCAGCTCATCGATGTACCCGACCCCACGACCGACCCTCGACACTTCGTTGGTTTCGGTGTTGAGCTCCCAGTGACCGATCCAACCGGTGCCGTCCGGCCCCACGTTGGTCGACCGGCCTGACAACGATCCGTACAGCACGCCATCGCGCTCGAAGAACCGGATGAGCCCCGTGTCGATGTATGTCCAGCTATCCCCGTCGGCGTTCGAGTACACCCAGGTCAGGTGGTAGAACGTGGGATGGCTGGCGTCGAACGCGCCCCTCGCCCAGCCAGTCGTATGGAACGTCAGCGACGCCCCATCGCAATCGACGTCTCCGCTGAAGTCGATGATCGAGACCCGGTCTCCCGGCGGCGCAGCGCTCGCCGTCGGAACGGCTCCGAGGAGTCCGACGAGGACGACGACACCAACCACCAGCACTCTGAACCGACGCATGGCCTCACCTCTCGGACGATCGCGCGGGACGGTCTCGCCAGTGGCTCGCCGCGGTCCGGGCGGCCGGCATGTGGGCCGCGGGTCAACGCCTCGCGCCGATACGCAGCCGTCAGGCTACTTCAGCTGCGTCAGGACCACGTCTCGGCCCTGGGGGACACGGCAGGTGTACCAACCCGATCGTCCGCCGGAGGTATCGAACTGACGACGCCTGCACCGTGGTCGCGAGCGGACGATCCTGATCGAGCGGTTCTTGACGGTCGCCTCGGCGTCGCTGCGCGCCCGAGGCTAACCACGGTCCACGACGTCGCCGTTCGCCGCAATCGAACAGATTCGATGGGAATCAGCCCGTCAGTTGCCTTTCGAGGTGCTTCACGACCTCCTGTTAGTCGCCCACGACGAATCCGCGGCTCATCGCGCGCTCACTACCGGTCAGACGGCTGGATCCGTTCGCGACATCCAACCATTCCGGTCGCGTACTTCGACGAGAGAACGCGCGGCTCAGCGAGTGTTCGCGAATGTCACCTGAGCCGACGCAGGCCGGCAATGGGTGCCACCCGGTCCCAGCGTCCGACGTCGGTGGCGTTCGACATGTACGAGCAGTACGTCGCAATCCGCCGCTGTCAGCAAGGACTACGTTTCATCGGCGCTGTGACAGCCCGCGCCGCCAGCACGGTCAGAGTTCTAGGACCGCGCCTGGCGCTGAACGCGGCTAGAGCGCGTGCGACTCCATCATCGCCCTGAGGTTCTCGAGGTCTCGCTGGAAGAGCCGCTGGAACATGACCATGAACGGCCGATCGAACGGCGTGAGGAGTCCGCCCGGCTGCATCTCCCACATCCAATCGATCCTCGTCGCCTCGCCCTCGGTCGTGAGCGTGTACCTGGTTCGACCGCTTCCGCCCCAGGACGCGCTGATGAGGCGCAGACCGAGCGCCCGGTCGGGCTCGAACTCGGTCACCTCCATGACGCTCTCCATCGTCCGCCCAGGACGCCCTTGACCACCGCCTTCCGCCGACTCCCGATGCCGACCGGTCCGTCCGTGAGCAGCTCACCCCTGATCGCGTTCGCCGCCCACCGGGGCGCAAGCGTCGGGTCGGTCAGGACGCGGAAGACGTCCTCCACAGGTCGTGCGATGACCACGCTCATGATCGCCTTCGCCACCGGGCGGACCTCCCAAGTCGTCATGATCCGGCCGGCGGCCCGCGCGGCATCGGACCTTCAGTGTTGTGAGTTCGAGGTCGCTGACCGGGATGGTTGCCACGACCATCGTTGCGCCAAGCATGCGTCGACCTCCTGGCCCGCCGCCTCATCGAACGCGGCGATCGGTAGCCAGCGCATCATGAACCTGGCTCGACTTCGCGGCTCAGCCGGGCGAGATCCCGGCCGACTTGAACGCGTCGATGAGGGCATCGCTCAGCTCGGAGGCGACCGCGCGGTCGTCGATGAGCACCAGCGGGCGACGACACCCGGGACACGTGACTCCGGGCATGTCGACGTCGACCGCGATCGGCGGGACTCGCTTCAGCACGACCTCGGTCGTGACCATCACCTGCTCGTGCTGGAGGCCCTCGAGCCTGGTGTCGCACGAAGGGCAGACGAGCGTCGAGCGGAGGAGCCCCCGCCGTCGAGGGCCGACCAGCGCCTTGTGCAGCGCCTCGATGAGATCCGACCCGAAGTCCGGATACGCGAAGCGCCGGCCGCCGTCCGACGCCCGGAACGTCAGGTCCGTGAGGGTGACCGTCACCGAGCCCGCGCGACCGCTGATCGGACCGAGTCGCTGGCCCGCAGCGTCAGCCATGCCGAAGCATCGTCAGGATCAGCGTGGACTCCAAAGGGTCATCGCACGCGGAACGCGCCCCCGTGGCCCGGGATGACGATCGTCGCGACGTCGAGGATGCGCTTCCGATTGACCTCGATCGAGGCCTGGTCGTCGGCCAGCGGATCGACGACAGGTTCGCGGTCCGGCGTCCACCACAGGTGCGTCATCGCGTAGGTCTCGCCCTCCGCCTCCACGATCAGGGACGCGTCCTCGTTCGTGTGGCCCGGCGTCAGCCACAAGGTCGCATTCGGCGACAGCCGGTACCCGTCGCCCTCATGGTCGAGCCACTCATCGTTCCGATACCGCGCCCAGAAGTCGACGACCTCCGCGTTCGGGAACAAGGCGATGTTCACCGTGTGATCCGGATGGTGGTGCGACAGGAACACGTGGGTGACCGACTCCGGCGCGACATCCAGGGCAGCCAGCGGATCCAGGATCTTCGAGCGCGACGACACCATCCCGGGGTCGCACACGATCCGCGCGTCGCCGTCCCGGACGAGCACGATGGACGAGCCGACGCGGTCGGAGGCGTAGCCGGCATGGAGGAGGTCGACGGTGGTCATGCGCGCACCGTACGCTGCGGCGCGGGACGCGCGAGACCGTCGCGCGCGACGCATCGGCGGCTGACCCCGTACGCGCGGGTGGCATCCTCGTCGTAGCGCGCCGCTCGCCAGGAGCCTCCCGATGACCGTCGCCGCCCAGACCCTCCATCCCGGTCTCGATCCGGCCACCCGCCGTGCCCGCGCGGCCGCCCGAGCCGCGGCCATCGCCGACGACGCCCCCGCCGACGTCGTCCTGACCGGCGGCGCGATCACGACCGTGGACGCCGCCCGCAGCACCGCCGAGGCGATCGCCATCCGATATGGCCGGATCGCCGCCGTCGGGACGGCCGGCACGGTTCGGCAGCTCGTCGGCCCCAGGACCCGCGTGATCGATCTCCACGGCCGGACCGTCGTCCCGGGCTTCGGCGATTCGCATATCCACGCGGTGATGGCCGGCGTGGGGATGCGCCAGTGCGACCTCCGCGAGGCGCGCGGCCAAGCGGGATACGCCGACGTCGTCCGCCGCTACGCCGAGTCCCACCCCGACCTGCCGTGGATCGTCGGCGACGGCTGGTACATGGCCGACTTCCCGGGCGGCAATCCGCCGCGCCAGCTGCTCGACGCCGTCGTCCCCGATCGCCCCGTCTTCCTGAGCAGCCGTGACGGCCACAGCGTGTGGGTGAACTCGAAGGCGCTCGAGCTCGCGGGCGTCACGAAAGACACGAGCGACCCGCGCGACGGCGTGATCATCCGCGAGGCCGATGGCTCGCCGGCCGGGACCCTCCACGAAGGTGCCGGCAACCTCGTGGAGCGCATCGTCCCCGAGGACACGCCCGAGGACCTCATCGCCGGGCTCGGCGAGGCGCAGCGCTACCTCCATTCGCTCGGCCTGACGCAGTGGCAGGAGGCGATCGTCAGCGACGACGGCGAGCACGCCTACCGGACGTTCGCGGCGAGAGGCGAGCTCACCGGTCGGGTCACCGGCGCCATGTGGTGGGAGCGGCGACCAGGACGCCTCGCAGATCGACCGGCTCGTCGAGCGGCGCGCGGCCGGGCCCATCGGCCGCTACCAGAGCACGAGCGTGAAGATCATGCAGGACGGGGTCCTCGAGAACTTCACGGGCGCGATGATCGACGACTACCTCGGTCCGGACGGCCGCCCGACGGGCAACAAGGGCATCTCGCATGGTCGACCCGGAGGCGCTGAAGGGCCACGTCACGCGGCTCGACGCGCTCGGCTTCCAGGTGCATTTCCACTGCATCGGGGACCGGGCGACGCGCGAGGCGCTCGATGCGTTCGAGGCGGCGCGCGACGCGAACGGCGCGTCGGGCGGGCGCCACCACATCAGCCACATCCAGGTCATCCACCCCGACGACATCCCGCGCTTCCGGGAGCTCGGCGTCGCGGCGAACATGCAGCCGCTGTGGGCGTGCCACGAAGGCCAGATGGACGAGCTGACCCTCCCCTTCCTGGGCGAGGAACGCGGCACCTGGCAATACCCGTTCCAGTCGCTCCGCCGGGCGGGCGCGGTGCTCGTCGCGGGCTCCGACTGGTCGGTGTCGACGCCCGATCCGCTGCTCGAGATGGAGCTCGCCGTCAACCGCGTCTGGTACGAGTCGCGCGGGACGACGCCGCCCTTCCTGCCCGACCAGCGGCTGCCCCTGATCGACGCGCTCGCCGCGTTCACCGCGGGGACGGCCTATGTCAACCACCTCGAAGACGACACCGGCACGCTCGAGCCGGGCAAGCTCGCCGACCTCGTCGTGCTCGACCGCGACCTGTTCGACCGGGGCGCGGGCGAGATCGGCGACGCGCGCGTGGTCGCGACGTTCGTCGAGGGCGACGCCGTGTATGAGACACCCGGTCTCGGCTGACCGACTGCCACGTCGCTGACATCGGGCGGCGCATCCTGCGCACGTGACGGTGGCTTCGGTGGCGAGACCCTGTCCGGACGACCCGACGGAGGCTGCACGATGGACGACCTGAAGATGGCCACGACGCCCTGGACCGGCACGGAGCGACGCGGCGGCGAGCGGCGGATGAGCGGCTACGAATTCGGCGGCACGGAGCGGCGCGCCGGCAGCGATCGGCGCTCCTTCATCGACATCTCCGCGCCGGCCGACCCCACGCTTGCGCTATCGGACACGGCCACCCTGGGCGCGCGGGACAGTTCCCATCCCCGCGGCGGCCACGAGCACGACGCCATCCCGAGCGTCGCCGCGCTCGGCGGGCATCCCATCCATCCCTTGCTCGTGCCCTTGCCGATCGGCGCGTTCGTCCTCACGGTCGCCGCCGATGCCGCGTATGCCCTGACCCAGGATCGCTTCTTCGCACGCGCGGCGACCGCCCTGACCGCCGTCGGCATCGGAAGCGGACTGCTCGCCGCGAGCGCCGGTGCCGCCGACTTCCTGGGACGCGAACGCATCCGGGATCACCCGGCGGCGTGGCTCCATGCCGCCGGGAACGTGGGTGCCGTGGCGCTCTCCCTGGCAGGCCTCGCGATGCGTCTCCGGGAGCCGGAGAAGGTGCCGCCGGCCGCCATGGCCGCGAGCGCCGCGGTGGGCGGGCTGCTCCTCGTGACCGGCTGGCTCGGCGGCGAGCTTGCGTACCGCCATCGGGTCGGCGTGACCAAGGACCGCAGCTTCGAGGTGTGACCGAGCGTCGACCGCGAACGATCCTTCGCCACGACGGATGACGTAGCGCGTTCGAGCATCGCGGTCCATCCTCCCGCGAGCCTCGATGGTCGAGACTCCGTTCCAGCGAACCCGAACCGACGGGTCGCGGAAAGGAGGACCCACGACATGCACGAGGCCACCGAGTTCTTCGTCGCCGTCCGGCTGCAGGAGCTGCACCGCGAAGCGAAGCGGAACCAGTTCGCCGCTGCCGATCGCCCGAGCCCGTTCCGGAAGCTCGTCGAGAGCGTCATCGAGACGCTGCGACCGTCCTCCGCGCCCGCGACGCCGGCGCTGACCGCCTACCCGTACGCCCGATAGCGGCTGACGCCGCGAGGCGACCCGGCACGAACTCCCGGGCCGCTGACGACCCGAGGCCCCGGCCTCGAACCCACCACGCAGGAAGCCCGTCCCGCACTGGACGGGCTTCTTCGCGTCTAGCGAAGATCGGCGAGATCCTGCGGGGAGTCGATGTCGACGAGGCTGTCCGCCGGCGGGTCGAGCGGCCGCCATTCGTCCTCCTCGAGGATCCGCGTGCGGAGCGCCTCCAGCCACGCGGTCAGGCTCCTCGCCCCGTGGCGCAGGGCGCCTTGCGCGGCGGTGGTCCCGGCGCCGGTGCGCACGGCGATCGGCAGCGGCTGGACACGGCCACGGCCCTGGAGAACGACGGCGTCGATGTCGCTTGCGTCGCCGGCGGTGAGCGTGCGGATGAGCAGCTCCAGGACGTCGGGCGAGAGCCGCGGCATGTCGCCGCCGACGACGAGCGCGATGGGCTCCCTGGCCGCCTCGAGTCCGGCGAGCACGCCGATGAGCGGCCCACCGAACGGCTCCGGGTCGTGGACCACGCGCACGCCGGCCAGGTCATCGCCGACGTCCGGCGGCCGGACCACGACCACATCGGCGGCGATGCGCCGAACGCGTTCGAGGACGTGCTCGAGGACCGGTCGACCGTCGAGGTCATGGGCGAGCTTGTCCCCGCCGAAGCGCGCCGAGCGGCCGCCCGCCAGCACGATCGCCGTGACCGCGACCCGGCCTCCCGGCCCGTGATCCGCCGGGCGGCTCAACGGACGGTCCACGTCGGCGGTTGCGCCGCTGGACGGCTCGACCGACCGCCGACCGGGCACTGCGACGCCGTCCGAGCCGGGGAGCGGCTCACCTGGCGGCCGGGGATGGACGCGGCGAGGCCGCCGAGCGCCCGTTGCGCCGCTGGGCGACTCGCCGGCGCGCGTCACGGCGTCTCGACGGGCGCGGCCGGACGCGCCTTGGCGAGCGACCGGCGGCCAAGGACATGACCCGCGTCGGTGCGGCGGAGCAGCTCGCGGCGGTCGAGGTCCTCGAGGATCGCCATCACGTACTTCCGGCTCGACCCGATCGCGTCGCGGTACGCCGCCGGCGTCAGCGGCGCGCGCGCGGCCATCGTGACCGCGGTCCGAGCCATCTCCCGGTACGTCGAGGCCGCCCACGCCAGGTCGTCATCCAGCCGCACGATCCGCCCTTCCGTCTCGAGCGCCCGGATCCCATCCGTCGAGCAGCCGGCGGCGCGCGCCGCGTCGGCCAGCGGCGGCGGTGTCGGCGTCGCCAGCGCCGCCTCGAGCCGGTCCATCGCTGCGCGCAGCTCCGGCGACGGTCCGGTGGCGCGCCGCGGATCCCGGAGGCGGTCGCCGTCGCGGGCCAGTCGCCCCTCGGCGACGAGCAGATCGAGCAGGCGGTCGACGACCGCAGCCGCCTCGTCCCGGCGGAGCGTGGCCAGGCGACGGGCGGCGCGCTGGAGGTCGGCAGCGATCGCGGCGCGGCTGGCTCCGTTCGAGTCCGGATGGGCCGCGTGGTGCTGCTCGACGGCGCGGATCGCGACCAGCTCGAGCGCCGCGCGGACGTCGGGTGCGAAGGCGATCCCGGCGTGGTCGAGGGTCACGCCGGCCAGCTCGAGCCACGCGGTCGACGGCTCGGGCTCGCCCAGTGCGTCGAGCCGGAGGGTCGTGTCCACGAGCGCCTCGAGCCGGGCCGGGGTCGCGCGTCGCCGAGAGACGCCGCGCGGCGGGTCCGGCCAGAGCACGAGACCGCCCGATGACCGGCCCTGCGATGCATCGCGCAGGGCGAACCGGTCGGTGATTCGCGCGGCGACCGGCCGGTCGAGCCGGAGGATCGCCACGGCGTAGCCATCCGGTCGATCGACCGACTCTCGCGGCGAGCGCACGACGAGCGCGCCGACCTGCTCGGTGCCGAGATGCAGCTGGAGTCGCGAGCCGTTCGCGGGCGGCTCGCCGCGCAGGCCGGTCGCAAGGTCGACTCCGGCCCGAAGCGCGACGAGGATCCGCGACGTGACGGTCCCACGTCCCGCACCGGCGAGCACCTGTCCGCGATGCAGATCCGCCACATCGACGGCGCCCAGCAGGAGCGCGGTCCGACCACCTTCGGCACGCTCGACGGTCCGGCCATGGACCTGGACCTCGCGCACGCGGACGCGGACGCCGCCCGGTTCCGCGACCAGCTCCGAGCCGGGCTCCACCGATCCGTCGCGCAGCGTGCCGGTCACCACCGTCCCGCGACCCTTCACGGAGAACACACGGTCGATCGCCAGTCTCGCCGACGGCCGCAGCGCGGCCCCGGGCATCGCGCGATCGCGGAGGGCGACGAGCGCCGCTCGCAGGTCCTCGAGGCCAGTCCCCGTCACGCCGGACGCGGCAAGGATCGGCGACGCTGCGAGCGTGGTGCGGTCGATGAGCTGACGGACGAGAGCACGCACGGCTTCGACCCGGTCGTCATCCACCGCGTCGACCTTCGTGATGACCACGATGCCGTGGCGGATACCGAGCGCGTCGAGGAGCTCCAGGTGCTCCAGGGTCTGCGCGCGCGGGCCGTCATCGGCCGCGACCACGACCATCGCGGCGTCGATCTCGCCGGCCCCGACGAGCATGTTGCCGACCAGCTTGTCGTGGCCCGGGACGTCGACGAAGTCGAGGGATGTGCCGTCGTCGAGGTCGAGATGCGCGTACCCGACGTCGATGGTCATCCCGCGCCGGCGCTCCTCGGGCAGCCGGTCCGCGTCGATGCCGGTGAGGGCGCGCAGGAGCGTCGTCTTGCCGTGGTCGATGTGCCCGGCGGTGCCGATGACGACCGTGCGCGCAGTCACGATCGATCGCTACCGAGACGCGGCGATGGCCGCCGCGAGCGCCTCGTCGTCCGCTGGCTCGACGGTCCGGAGATCCAGCACCACGCGCCCGTCTTCGATCCGCCCGACGACCGGCGGCGTCCCGGTCCGCAGGCGCCGAAGCCGGGCGTCCGCCGACCCCGCTCCGCCGAGCGCGAGCCCGACCGACGGCAACGTCTCGCCCGGCAGCGATCCGCCACCCACCGTCGCCCGGGTGTCGACCACGTCGATGGCCTCGCCGGCGCCGACGCGTGTCCCGAGCGCGACGGCCCGCGCGCGGAGCACATCGACCGGCGTCGACAGCTGCCGCCACACCGGGATCTCCCGTGCCGCGACGCCCGCCCGGTACAGCCCCAGGGTCGCCGCGATCGCCGCGAGCATCGCCTTGTCCGGCCGCATCGCCCGCGCCAGCGGGTCCTTGCGAAGCCGCGCGACCAGCTCGCCGCGGCCGACGATGAACCCGGCCTGCGGACCTCCGACCAGCTTGTCGCCGCTGAACGTCACGAGGTCCGCGCCGTCGGCGAGGCGCTCCGCGGGCGTCGGCTCGTGCGCCAGGCCGAACGCGGCAGTGTCCAGCAGCGCCCCGCTGCCCAGGTCGTCGACCACCAGCGCGCCGTGCTCATGCGCCAGCCGCGCGAGCGACGGCGGATCCGGCGCCTCCACGAACCCATCGAGCCGGAAGTTCGACGGGTGGACCCGCAGCACCAGTCGAGCCCGCCCATCGGCCAGCGGCTCCGCGAAGTCGGCGACGCGCGTCCGGTTCGTCGTCCCGACCTCGATCAGCTTCGCGCCGGCGCGGCGGACGATCTCGGGGATCCGCACACCCGCCGCCGATCTCGACCAGCTCCCCGCGGCTGACCGCGATCCCGCCGCGACCCGCCAGCCCGCAGGCGAGCGCCACGGCCGCCGCGTTGTTCGTCACGATGAGCGCGTCCTCGGCCCCGGTCAGCGCGATGAGGTGCTCCTCCGCGAGGCGGAAGCGGCGGCCTCGCCGTCCCGTGGCCGGGTCCAGCTCGAGGAACGACGTCCCGGCCGCGGCCGCGGCGGCCGCCTCGATCGCCGCCCGGGGCCACGCGGCTCGGCCGAGATTCGTGTGGATCAGGACGCCGGTGGCGTTGATCACGCGCGTCAGACCGGCTGCCGACTCGAACGCGCCCAGCCGTGCGACGACGAGCGCGCCAACGCTTCGACCGACGACGCGGGCGCGCCCGCGGCGAGTCGCGGCACGCTCCTCGTCGACGACGGCCCGGGCCACGGCCAGCACCGCGCCGGGATCCCGCTCGCCGAGGGACGGCCGCGCGGCCGCCAGCACCCGTTCGACGGACGGCGGCCGCGACGCCAGCGTGGTCATCGATCCTCCGTGGACTGGCGGGAGCGCATGGGAGTCGAACCCACCGCGCGACGCCGAGCGCCGCGCCACCGGTGTTGAAGACCGGGGAGCCCACCGGGACCCCTCCGCTCCCACGGCCGATGGTACGGCGGCGACGACTCCAGCCACCCGATCCGGTCCGCGCAGGCGACGCCCCGTACCCTTGCTGGGTGAATCTCACGTTCGCGCTGGCGGTCGTCGCCTTCGCGATCGGCGTCGACAACTACATCGTCGCGGCGATCCTGCCGGCCGTCGCTGCGGATCTCAACGAGCCTGTCTCGAGCGTCGGGCTCCTCGCCAGCGCGTATGCCCTGCCGACCGCGATCCTGGCGCCGGTCTTCGGCCCGCTTTCGGATCGGCGCGGCCGGCGGTTCTCGATGCTGCTCGGCCTGACCATCTTCACCGCGGCGGCGGCCGCGTGCGTCGTCGCCCCGACGCTGCCGCTCCTCATCGGTGCGCGCATCGCCAACGGGCTGGGCGCGGCGATCGCGATCCCGGCGGTGTTCGCGACCGTTGGCGACCTGCCGACGCTCGGCGCACGGGCTCGCTCGATGAGCCTCGTGGCTGGGATGTTCCCGCTGTCGACGCTGCTCGGGCTGCCCATCGGGGCGTTCGCCGCGATCGTCGGCGGCTGGCGGATGTCGTTCGTGTTCATCGTGATCGTCGCCGTCGTCGCCCTGGCGCTGGTGTTCCGGTTCACCCCGGAGACGCACGGCCGCCCGACGGTCGGGAGCTACCTCGGGGCCTACCGGACGATCCTCGAGCGGCCGCGGATGCTCCGGGTGATCGCCGTGATGTTCGTGTGGTTCATGGGCACGTTCGGGCTGTTCATCTACGTCGGCGAGTTCATCCACGAGTCGTTCGGCGTCCCGACCGACCAGGCTGGGCTCATCTACATCGCCGTCGGCGTGTCGGGCGTCATCGCGACACGCGTCAGCGGCCGGCTCATCACCGGCGTCGGGGCGCGTCGCGCGGTGCTGCTGGCCATCTCGGGCTTCGTCGATCTCGGCGTTCCTCCTCCCCCGGACCGCGGTCGCGCTGCCGCTGACGGTCGTGCTGTTCCTCTTCTGGGCGTTCTCGACGTGGATCGGCGTGCCGGCCATCCAGACGATCGTGGCCGGGCTGTCGGAGGACGCCCGCGGGACGATGCTGGCTCTGAACACGAGCGCGCAGAGCCTGGGCCAGGTCGTCGGCCCGATCGTCACCGGCCAGATGCTCGTCCTGGGTGGGTTCGCGCTGGCCGGCCCGTACGCGGCGCTCGTCGGGCTGGTCGCGCTGGCCATCGCGTACGCCGTCCTGCCTCGTCGGGCGAGCACGCCGGCGGTCATCGCACCGGCCGAAGGCTGACCAGCGGTCCGCGCCATCATGAGGATCGTCCGCAGTCGACGCGCGGCGCACAGAGGAGCATCGATCGTGGCGCGAGATCCGGACCGGTTCCGCCTGCCGATCCGCCACCGACCCCCGATCGAGCGGCACCCACGTGGGGGGTGAGCTCGCGTTCTTCGCGCTGTTGCTGGCGGCATACGCGCTCGTCGCCGCCCGACTTGACCGGCTGTCTATCGGCGCCGCGCTCGCGTTCGTCGTCATCGGCTTCGTCAGCTCTGAAGGCATCCTGGGCCTCGTCTCTCTCCAGCCCCACATGGAGGCCGTCAAGGTCCTCGCCGAGGGCGCGCTGACACTGCTGTTGTTCGCCGACGCGTCCTCGATCCGGCGGAAGGCCCTGCGGCACGACCTCGGGACGATCGCCCGGCTCCTCGCCATCGGGCTGCCGCTCACGGTGCTGCTCGGGACCGTCGGCGCTATCGTCCTGTTCCCCGGCGTCACGCTCGGCCTCGCCCTCCTCGTGGGCTCGACGCTTGCGCCCACGGATGCAGCCCTCGGCCAGCCGGTCGTGACGAACCCGATCGTCCCATCGCGGATCCGTCGCGTCCTCAACGTCGAGAGCGGCCTCAACGACGGCATCGCCACACCGCTCGTGTTCCTCGCCATCGCCCTCGCGGGCGCGGAGGCGACCGGCCACGCCGGCTGGCTGGCGGACGCGGTCGTCGCCTCGGCGATCGGCGTGCTGGTGGGGGTCGCCCTGGGGTTCGGCGGCGGCGGGTCGCTGGACCTGGCGACCCGCGCCGGCTGGACGTCCGCCGCTTCGCGCCGACTGTTCGTGCTCGCGCTCGCCGCCGCGTGCTACCTGCTGGCCACGACGCTCGGGGGCAACGGGTTCATCGCCGCGTTCGTCGGCGGGCTCGCCTTCGGCGTCGGCAGCCGGCACCACGAGGAGGACGCGCTCGGGTTCACCGAGACCCAGGGATCATTGCTGGCGATCGGCGTCTGGACGGCATTCGGGCTGCTGCTCGGCGGTCAGCTGGAGCCCGGGTTGTGGGACGCGCGGGCGATCGGGTACGCGGTCATCAGCTTGACGATCGTCCGCATGGTGCCGGTGGCGGTCGCGCTGCTCGGCTCGGGGCTGCGGCCGAGCACGGTCCTGTTCGTCGGGTGGTTCGGACCGCGCGGGTTGGCCTCGATCGTGTTCCTCATCATCGGCCTCGAGGGATTGCAGGAAGCGGGCGTCGACATCGGGCCGACGGCGGCCGCGGTCGCGTGGACCGTCCTGCTGTCGGTGATCCTCCACGGGATCACGGCGGGACCCTTCGCGGCACGCTACGGACGGACGGCACAGGCCTTCCCGCCCGATGCGCCCGAGCTCCTCGGCGACGAGGAACCGCACGGGACGCGGACCGGGTGGGTCGGCGACGCACCGGCGTGACCTTCGCCCGGCCGCGCCTATCATCGGCGTCGTGACCCAGCTCGAGTCCCCGATCCGTCTCACGGAGCTGACCGACTGCGGCGGCTGCGCGGCGAAGCTCGGGGCGGACGTGCTCGCCGAGGCGCTGGCCGGGCTGGGTGCGGGAACGGGCGCGCCGGACCCGGCGCTCATCGCCGGGCTGGACCCGCCCGACGACGCCGCCGCGTACCGGATCTCCGACGACCTCGCGATCCTCGGCACGCTCGACTTCTTCCCGCCCCTGGTCGACGACCCGGCGACATACGGCGAGATCGCCGCGGCGAACGCCCTGTCCGACGTGTTCGCGATGGGCGGCCGGGTGCTGTTCGCGCTGTCGATCGCGGCGTTCCCGGAGGACTTCCCGCGTGAGGCGCTCTCGACGGTCTTCGAGGCGGCGGCCGGCAAGGTGCGCGAAGCGGGCGGGATGCTCGCCGGCGGCCACACGATCCGCGACGCCGAGCCGAAGTACGGCCTGGCGGTGATCGGGGCGGCGCATCCCGGATCGGCTGTTCCGGAAGGGCGGCGCACGGTCCGGCGATGTCCTGATCCTGACCAAGCGGCTGGGGACGGGCCTGCTGGTGAGCGGCCGGCGCCAGGGCCGTGTGGATGACGCCGCGCTCGGGCCGGCCATCGAGCAGATGCGGACGCTGAACCGTGCTGCGTCGGAAGTGTTCGTCGCACACGGGATCCGCGGCGCGACGGATGTCACGGGCTTCGGTCTGCTCGGCCACGGCCTCGAGATGGCCAGGGCGTCCCGGCGCACGGCTGGTGTTCGACGCGGCGGCGCTGCCCGCGCTCGATGGAGCGCTGGAGGCCGCGAGCGCGGGCATCGAGACGGGCGGAGCGGGCCACAACCGTCGCTTCACCGCGCCATCCCTGACCGTCGCGGACGGCGTCCCGCCCGAGCTCGTCGCGCTGGCGCACGATCCGCAGACCTCGGGTGGCCTGCTGGCGGCGGTGCCGGCCGCGGACGCTGAGGCGATCCAGCGGGCGCTGGCCGACGCGGGCGTCGACGAGCTGGCGGGTGGGCTACGTCGAGGACGGTGAGGGCGTGGCGATCGCCTGACGGACCTGGTCGAGGGTCTCGGCCGGCAGCACGTCGAACTGGTAGATGTCGCCGCCGCCCGGCAGCACCTCCACGTCCTGGCCGCCATCGGCCGGGACGGCCCACAGCCGCGAGTGGTCGTCGGCGACCCGCGAGAACAGGACCCACTGGCCGTCGGGCGAGTAGCGCGGCTGCCAGGCGATCGCGTTCCCGAGGTCCGTGAGCTGCTCCAGACCCGTCCCGTCCGGGTGGATGCGCCAGACGTCCGTCTTGTAGCCGCGGTCGGCGTAGCGCCACCACTCCTTGGTGAAGGCGATCCATCGGCCGTCCGGCGACCAGTCGAGCGAGGTCGCGTGGACGGACCAGTCGGTGACCTGTTGCTCCTCGCCCGTCGCGAGGTCCCGGACGAAGATCGCCGCGTCGTCGACCGCCTGCGACGGCCCCTGCACCGCGTGCCGGCTACGCCAGAACGCGACCGACGAGCCGTCGGGCGAGATCCGGGGCTCGCGATCCTCTTCGATGCCACAGGCGAACCGGTGGATGGGCTCGCTCGTCTGGGTCACTCGGTCGTAGAGGTAGATCCCGCAATCGGGCGGGATCCCGCCGACCGCCGTTCCTCGGGCCTCGAAGAAGACGATCTTCGTGCCGTCGGGCGAGTACGACGCTTCGTTCCGCGAACCGCACGGCGTGATGCACGGCAGCACGACCTGGCTCGGCGCGACACCGTTCGGGTCGATCTCCCACTGCTGCTCGGTGTCGACCTGCTGATCCAGGACGAGGATCCGCTTGCCGTCGGGCGCCCATGCGGGCTGGACATCCGCGGTCGCGATGTCGGGTGGGATCCGCTCGCGCGGCGTGCCATCGGTCCAGTCGAGATACAGGTTCCCGTCCTGACCACCGTCCACGATCACGAGGCGAGGGCTCGCGAGCGGGTAGACCTGCGCCGAGGGCGCCGACGGCGCCACGATCGCGCTCGGTCCGGCGACCGACGTGGGCCCCGGCGGCACGACGGTCGTCTGCGGCCGGACGAACAGCGCCGCCCGACAGCGTCGCGCCGACGAAGAGCGCCGTGATGAGGGCGGCGGCGATGAGGACGGCCCACCGCCGCGCCCGGGTCTGGCGATCGACGGGCCGCAGGACCTCGACGGCCGCATCCCACGGCCAGCGGCGGACCTGACGGATATCGGCGAGGGTCTCGAACACCGCATCGAGCACCGGAGCCGCATCGACGACCTCGTGTTCCTGGAGCCAGTCCAGGACGACCCCATCGCGTGGATCCGGCACCGCCCGGAGGTAGCGCGGCCCGCTCATCGGGACAGCTCCTCGATCACCGGGCGGTCCTGCGCTTCGAGGGCCGCACGCAGCGCGCGCAGCGCGTAGTGGAGCCGGGTGCGCGCCGTCGCGGGCCCCACCCCGACGATCCGCGCGACCTCCGTCAGCGGCAGGTCGGCGTAGTGGTGGAGGACGACGACGGCACGATGGGCGGGCGTGAGGGCCCGGAAGGCCTGATCGAGCGCCTCGCGATCGTCGAAGCCATCGACCCGCTCAGGCGCCTCCGGCTCGTTGGGCACCTGCCGGACCTGGGCGCGGAACCGCCGCGTGCGGTTCGCCTCGCCGTAGCAGGCGTTGACGACGAGCCGGGTCAGCCACGTGTCGAACGCCCCTGGATCTCGCAGGCGGGGCAACGTCCGCCAGGCCGCGACCACGGCCTGTTGCAGGGCGTCGTCGGCCGCATCCTGGTCGCGAAGGATCTTGCGCGCGAGACCCAGGAGCCGTTCCCCGCGTGCACGGATGAGGGTCTCGAACGCTTGCGGATCGCCCGACCGGGCTCGCTCCACGAGCTCGAGGCGGGCGTCGCCCGGCGAACCCGCGAGCGCACCGTCGCGGGCGATGAGCCACGCGATCCAGGCGTCCCTGCGAGGCGCGACGAGCACGACCGCATGGTCGCGGACGCCCGTCACGGGCGCATGGATCGCGAGCATCGATCGGACCGGCGCATCGACGGTTCTCCCTCGACGCCGCCGGGCCATCGGTCGGCCTCGGTGGGGCGGCGTCACTGCAGGGATTCAGCGAGGCGCTCCAGCGTTCAACGTTCGCCCGCGAGGCGGTCGATCGTGCGGGCGAGCTCCACGTCCCAGCCGGTGATGCCACCCGCGTCGTGGGTGGTGAGGCGCACCTCGAGCCGCCGGTAGCGGCGCAGGCACAGATCCGGGTGGTGGTCGGCGGCCTCGGCCGCGTCGGCGATCCGGTCGATCAGGGCCACGGCCGCCCGGAAGTCCGTGCACACGACCGTGCGCGTCAGGGCATCGTCGTCCACGGCCCAGCCGGACAGGGCCCCGAGCGCCTCGCTCAGAGCCCTGTCGTCGAGTCGGTCACGGCTCGGGTGATCAGGCATCGCCCGAGGGTACGACGCCGCGGTCAGCGGGTCGGGCGGATCCGTGGATGCAGCCCCTCCACCCAAAGCTTGCCGGTCGCCGATCGAAGGTCGGTGCCGTCGATGCCCACGGTCGCCAATGTCCAGGGCGCATCCGCGTTCGCGCCGTAGGCGAACACGATGCGGTCGCCATCGGGGGTGAACGTCGGATGGACGGCGGTGCCACCGTCGGCCGCGCTCCGCGTGACCCGTGTGAGCTCCTTGCCGTCCGGGTGGATCGTCCACAGGTCACTCAGCCCGCCGCCCGCCTCGCCGCCCTTGTCCGGCATGGAGAACAGGATCAGCTTGCCGTCCGGGCTCCAGTCCGGGTTGTTCGCCCGGCGCTCGAACGGCAGCAGCGGATGGACCTTGTCGGGGTGGTCGAGATCGATGAGGCCGACGGTCCCGCCGACGAGGTCGGACGTCGGTGTGGCGTTCTCGAGCTCGATGTCCTCGATGACGAGCTGGTGCATGTCCGCGGACCACCGCGGCGCAAGACCCACGAACGGCTTCGGGAGCGTCAGGACCACGTCGTCTTCGCCGGTCGCGAGGTCCAGGATCTCGATGGTCGAGACGAGCTTCCCATCCCGCAGCGCACCACGCTGGAAGGCGATCTTCGTCCCGTCGGGCGACCACGCCGGTTCGTCGGCCCAGAGGCATGGGCTGACGCACTCGACGACCTTGTCAGCCTTGCCCGTCGCCGGGTCCGCGATCCAGAGCTCGCCCGATGTGTCGTCGTGCTTGATGGTGAACACGAATCGGCGTCCGTCGGGCGCCCAGTCGGGATGCTCCTGATAGCCGCCCAGGCCGGCGACCGTGCCCGAACGACCGTGTCCACCGTCGAGCGGCAGGAGCTGCACGCCGTACCCGTTGGCGCCGTCGGCCTGGTAGGCGATCCACGGTCCGTCCCCGAACGGCGTCGGGGTCGCCTGGGCGATCACCGCGGTGGGCTGGGGCGTCGAGGCGTGGGTCGCGGCGCTCGGCACGGTGGACGGCGTCCCCGGCGTCCCCGGAGCCGGCGACGCGGTCGAGCCCGCGCAGGCGGCGACCACGACCGCGATGGTGGCCGCGAGCGATGCGGCATGACGGGTCATGACTGGCTCCCTCGAAGCCGCCCGCGAATGCGGGCACATCGGCTTCCGGTCAGGGATTCAGGCCGCGCCAGGAGCGTTCAAACATCGCTCCGCCGGGGCGATCCATATTGACAGCATCCTGTCAATCTGCTAGTCTTCGAGATGACAGCATCCTGTCGAACCGAACAGCGAAGGAGCCCTCGGATGGACTACAAGCTGGAGCTCGTGACCCTCCCCGTGAGCGACGTCGACCGCGCCAAGTCGTTCTACGTCGACCAGCTCGGCTTCAACGCCGACTACGACCATCGCGTGAGCCCGGAGCTGCGATTCGTGCAGCTCACCCCGCCCGGATCGGGCTGCTCGATCGCCATCGGCGTGGGCCTGACGCCGGCCGAGCCCGGCTCGGTGCGCGGCATGCAGCTCGTGGTCAAGGACATCGAGATCGCGCAGCGCGAGCTCACGGAGCGCGGCACCGACGTCGGCGAGATCGAGGATCTGCCGTGGGGCCGCTTCCTGTTCCTCAAGGACCCCGACGGCAACGACTGGGCGATCCAGGAGATCCAGTCACCGCGGACGAACTGAGCCCCGCCCTCCAGGCTCAGGGAAGGTCGAACAGGCAGACCGTCTGCCGTGCGTTGGTCCAGTCCAGACACGCGAGCGGGGATCGCGCGTCCCACGCAGCTGGGTGCGCCGCGGCCCACCGGGGTGTCGCGGCGTCCGCCCAGTAGCGCGTCCCCGCCGTCAGATACAGATCGCCGGCGTTCACGTACGGCAGATGGCAGCACGCGATGACGGTCTTCGCACCGGAGGTCATGGCCAGTGTCGGCGCGAAACCACCGGAGACGACCGCACCCGGTCGGAGCCGGCTCGCGACCTCGGCCTGGACGGCGACCAGATCGCGAGTGGCGCCGCGCATCCACGAGGCGTGCAGCCAGATGCCCTGCGCCGCGACGATGACGGCCAGTCCGATCCCCACCGCCCACCGGCGTCGGCGACGGGCAAGCTCCTCGCCGGACGCGGCTCGCCTGACGACACGCCGCAGGATCGCGCCGACGAGCGGCGCCGAAAGGATCGCGAGCCACGGGATCGCGAACACCAGATACCGGTTCGCGCCGCCGACCCTGAGGATGACCGAGCCGGCGCTCACGACGTACCCGACGAAGCTCGCCACAAGGAGGAGACGCGTGCCGGGCGTGTACCGCCGGATCGCCTGGAGGGACACGATCGAGCCACCGGCCGCCGCGATCAGGAGCGGTGTCGTGTACCAGATGGTGCGCTCGTTGCTGAGCGGATCGCGGAGGACGCGCCCCAACAACGAACGGAGTGTCAGGCTCTGGGCCGTCGGGTAGATCTTGTCGACGACGTTCGCGACGGCGTCGCGGTTCGGGATCCCGACACCCACGATCCACGCCACGATGGCGACGGCGAGCGTCGTCCCGGCGGCGGTCACCCAGCGTCGCGCGGCGGGCGACCAGATCGCCCCAGCGAGCGCGACGACCAGGACCGCGATCGTCCCGGGCAACACGGTCAGCTTCGTCCCCGCCGCCAACGCCAGGGCGATCCCACCGATCAGCCCCCAGCGACCGGGCCGCGACCCATCCACGGCGAGGAGGCTCAGGGTGCCGATCGCGAGGAACATCCCCGCCATCGGCTCGAGATAGGCCATCCGGCCGTAGTACAAGACGAGCGAGGACGTTCCGTAGGCGATCGCGGCCACGAACGCTGGCACGTCGCCGAAGGGGCGCCGAAGCCCAGCCCCGAGCGCGCCGACCGTGACGGCGACACACCCGATGTCGACCAGCCGCGCCTGCACGATCCCGACGCCGAACAAGCGGAAGATGACGGCGTCGATGACCGTGAACGGGAGGGTCACGAGCCACAGGGTCCATTCGTCGGTCGCGGGCGTCCCGAACAATGCCCAATTCCGGGCGTTCTGGACGGTCCACGCTTCGTCCGTGAACGGGCTGTTGCTGGTGGTGACGCCGCCGACCGGATCGACGTCCGCGAACGGGACGAGCAGCACCAGGACGACCAGGACCGGGATCGCAACGGCGACCACGGCCGGAAGATCGATCGCCGCGACGCGGCGCTGGAGAGACGCGCGCCATCCTCCGACCGCCGCAGCCGGCAAGCGGCGTCCCCGAGCGGGAGTGGTCAGCGGATCCGCGTCCAGGCGCCCGCGAGCGTCGCGCCGACCCAGATGAGCAACCAGGTGCCGCTCGTCGCGAGGAAGGTCGTGAACGGGAAGAGCTCGTCCTGGCCCAGCGTGCTGCTCAGCATCTGGTAGTCGATGAGCGCCGCCAGGACGGCGCCCACGATGATCCCGCCGAAGACGATCGACTGCATCACGGGACCGCGCTTGTAGCCGGTCACGCGCATCACCGTCTCGCCGATGAGCCCGCCGGCGAACGGGCCGATGAAGATCGCCAGGATCCCCAGCTGCAGCCCGACCAGGCCGCCGATCGTCCCCGCGCCGATGGACGCGCCGAGGCCCAGCACGAGCTGGGTCGGCGTGAACGATGTGAGCGGGTCGTTACGCAGCCGGCCGCAGTCCTTGCAGCGCATGCCGACCGGGCCCATCAGCCCGCACTTCACGCAGATGGGCTTGTCGCAGCGCCCGCAGCGGATCCACGTCTCGCGCTCCGGATGCCGGAAGCAGAAGAGGCGCTCCTCTTCGTCGGCGGCGGGCGTGAGCGTGATGTCGGTGGTCATGGGCCCCTCGGCGTGGGATCGCCGGGGAGCGTAGGCGCGAACGGGTCCAGGCGTCGATAGGCCGGCTGGGGGACGCCGTTACGGGACCCCAGCGGCGGGGCGACGCCTCAGGCGCCGGCCATCGCGGGCGGCTTCATCGCGTCGAGGATCTGGCGCGCCTGCTGCTGGTCCTTCTCGTTGGGGTGGTCGTGATCCGCGGTGATCCCGCAGAAGACCTCATGGATCGCCCGGCTCATCGAGTCCTGATCGGCGACCACGAGCCCGTTCTCGCCCAGCGTCTGCCAGATGCCGTCGTCATCGGTTCGGTGCATCGCCTTCTCGAGGGACTCGCGCATCGTCGACATCGTCCGCCTCCTGCCAACACCACGATCTCGGGGAGTGCAGAGCCTACGCCGCTCGGCGCTGCCGCTCAACGCCAGCGACGTGAGAACGACCCGTCCCGTCGACCCGGCATCTTGTGCGGTTGACGCGAACAAGCGTTTCTGAGCGCGTTCGATCTTCGATGCGACGTGCCGCGCTAGACTCGCGCGGTCGGACCTCGAAGCAGGAGGACCCGATGCCGAAGGAATATCTCCGGCTGACCACGCCGCTCGTCCGCGACGGCGACCGCCGCACCGGTGTCCTGCGCCCAGCCAGCTGGGACGAGGCGCTGGATCGCGCGGCGGACGGCTTGCGGGCGGCGGGTGTGCAGCACGGAGCCCGGACGTACGGGGTCTTCAGCTGTTCGAAGGCGACGAACGAGGTGAACTTCGCCGCACAGAAGTTCAGTCGCGTCGTCCTCGGCAGCAACAACATCGACAGCTGCAACCGCACCTGACACGCCCCCTCTGTCGCCGGTCTGGCGACCGTGTTCGGCGCTGGCGGCGGGACCAGCTCATATCGAGAGGCTGAGGAGACGGATCTCGTCCTCCTGTGGGGCAGCAATGCCCGGGAGACGCACCCGATCTTCTTCCACCACCTCCTGAAGGGGGTGCGTCGGGGTGCCCGGCTGGTGGCCATCGATCCCCGGCGGACCAGCAGCGCCGAGTGGGCCGACCTGTGGCTCGGCCTCGACGTGGGCTCCGACATCGCCATGGCCAACGCGATGGGCCGCGAGATCATCCACGCCGGCCTCGCGAACGAGGACTTCATCGCCCGGGCGACGACGGACTTCGAGAAGTACCGCCAGACCGTCGAGCCGTACACGCTCGAGTACGCCGAGCGCGAGACCGGCGTGCCGGCCGACGCGATCCGCGAGGCTGCGCACGCGTACGCGAACGCCGACCGGGCGATGATCTGCTGGACCCTCGGCATCACCGAGCACCACAACGCCGTCGACAACGTCCTCGCGCTGATCTCGCTGGCCCTGTTGACCGGGCACGTCGGCAAGTACGGCTCCGGCATCAACCCGCTGCGCGGCCAGAACAACGTCCAGGGCGGCGGCGACATGGGCGCCCTGCCCGACCGCCTGCCGGGCTTCCAGCACGTGGAGAACGACGCCCTCCGCGAGCGCTGCGAGCAGCTCTGGCGGTGCGTGGTCCCGCCCAAGAAGGGCTGGCACCTGTCGGGCATGTTCGAGGCGATGGACCGCGGCGAGCTGACCGCGCTCTACGTCATCGGTGAGAACCCGCTGCAGTCCGAGGCCGACCGTCACTTGACGGAGCGACGCCTTCGCAGCCTCGACGTGCTCATCGTCCAGGACCTGTTCCTCACCGCCACCGCCGAGATCGCCGACGTCGTGTTCCCGGCCTCGGCCGCGTGGGCCGAGGCGGAAGGGACCGTCACCAACTCCGAGCGGCGGGTCCAGCGGGTGCGCAAGGCGCTGGAGCCGCCCGGCGAGGCGCGCGACGACCTGTGGATCATCTTCGAGCTCGCGAAGCGCCTGGGTCACGATTGGGGCGAGGCCGACGCCGAACGGGTGTGGGACGAGGTGCGCGCCGTCTCCCCGGTCCATCGCGGCATGAGCTATCAGCGTCTCGAGGCCCTGGGCGGCCTCCAGTGGCCGTGCTATGACGAGGACCACCCGGGCGAGCTGTTCCTCCACAGCCGTCTGTACGAGGACCCGATGCCCGGCAACCGGGTCCCGTTCGTGCCCGTGGAGCACGATCCGCCGGTGGACAAGCTCACCCCGGACTTCCCGATCCGGCTGACCACCGGGCGCCGCCTGGACTCGTACAACACGGGCGTGCAGTCGGGGAGCTATCGCTCACCCATGCGCCGTGGCGAGTCGCTGGACCTCTCCCCCGAGGACATGGCGTCGATGGGTCTCGCCGAGGGCGAACGGGTGTGCGTCATCTCGCGCCGGGGACAGGTGGAGGTCCCGGTGCGCACCGACGAGAGCCTGCGACCCGGCCTCGCGTTCATGACGCTCCACTTCCAGGACGACGTCGCGACCAACATCCTCACCATCGACGCGACGGATCCCAAGTCGGGCACGGCGGAGTTCAAGGCGACGGCGATCCGGGTCGAGCGGCTGCCGAACGAGCGCGACGAGCCGGCACGTCTCGTCGCCGCGGCCGCCGAGGGCGCCGAAGCGGTGGGTCCCGCCGGGTGACGTTCATGCGCCGGCTGTTCGGGGACAGCTGGGGCGAGGACGGGTCCGCCGCCGACGATCGCGCGCTGGCGGAGCTCGTCGCGTCCGGCGTGGACGTCAGCGTGCCGGTCCCCGTCGACTTCAAGCTCACGTTCCGCGACGAGCGCGCGGCCCGCCAGACCGTCGCGCAGCTCGCGGGTCTGGGCGGCGACCTCCGCATCGGCGCGACCGGCGGCTTCGAGCCGCGCTGGCTCGTGCGGTTGACGCTACCGATGGCCATCACGCCCGAACGCCTGGCGGCGATGCGCTCGCGGCTCGAGGAGCTCGCCTCGGAGCGAGACGGTCGCTACGAGGGCTGGGACGCGTCGGGCTGAGCGAGTTCGTCTGCGCCGGATGCACCGGGTGCGCCTAACGACGAAGGGAGCCTCCTGCAGCGGCCCCGATCCAGTCGCGCGGTGCCGGGTCGTGCATCCGGTGCGCCGATCGGCGCTGCAATGGTCGTCCGGGCGCCCAGGTGGCGTGATCGGCGCGGCTCGTTCGTCGTAGCGCGCATCGGGTGCACGTCGGCCGCGCTCCGAGGCGCCGCTCCGCGCGACGCGACCACGCAGGCCCCTCCCCCTTCGCCTCGCTAGACTCGGTGGCGAATGGACCTCCATGTCGTCGGGCCGGCGGCCACGCCCGAGGAGCGCGCCGCGATCGACGCGTTCCTCGACCCGCTGATCGGCGCGCCCCGTGGGAGCTGGGACGGGGGCCAGCGCTCGGCGATCGATAGCCACGTCTCGCGCGGCGGACACAGCGCGCGGGGCCATCGGGACCTGCTGCTGCCGGTCCTCGAGGCGACCCAGGAACGGTTCGGCTGGATCAGCCGCGGGGCGTTGAACCACGTCTGCCGCCGGCTGTCGGTCCCGCCCGCCGAGGCGTACGGCGTCGCGACCTTCTACGCCTTGCTCTCCACGACCCCGCAGCCGCCGGCCGTCGCCCACGTCTGCGACGACATCGCCTGCCAGCTGCTGGGCGCGGAGGACGTGTGCGCCGGATTGGCACGCTCCATCGGCCCGGAAGGCCAAGCGGCGCGTGACGGGCGGATCGGCTGGAAGCGCTCGCCGTGCCTCGGCCTCTGCGAACGCGGTCCCGCCGCACTCGTGACGGCCGCGGGCACCCAGCCCACGGCCCAGGCAGCGGCACCGGTCGACGCGGTCGGCATCGTCACTCGCCTCGAGACCGCCGCCGCGGAACGGCAACCCGCCGCGGAGCCCATCGACGACGTCCGGCCGTCGATCCCGCAGCTCGACGACGCCGGGCTTCGGCTGCTGGCGCGCGTCGGGCGGGTCGATCCCACCTCGATCGACGCCTACCGCGCGAGCGGCGGCTACCAGGCGCTGACGGAGGCGATGCGCCTCGGGCGCAGAGGCGACGACCCAGGCCGTCACCGACGCGAAGCTCGTCGGACGCGGTGGCGCGGCGTTCCCGACCGGCCGCAAGTGGGCCGCCGTCGCCGCGCAGGCCGCGCAGCCGCACTACGTCGTGTGCAACGCCGACGAGTCCGAGCCGGGCACCTTCAAGGACCGCGTGCTCCTGGAGGGCGACCCGTTCGCGATCGTCGAGGCGATGACGATCGAGGGCTTCGCCGTCGGTGCCACGCGCGGCTACCTCTACGTGCGGGCCGAGTACCCGCTCGCCGCCGCCCGCATCGAGGGCGCCCTCGCCCAGGCACGCGGTGAAGGCCTCCTGGGCGCCGACATCGCGGGCAGCGGCTGGTCGTTCGACATCGAGCTGCGGCGGGGCGCCGGCGCGTACATCTGCGGCGAGGAGACGGCGCTGTTCGAGTCGATCGAGGGCAAGCGCGGCGAGCCCCGCAACAAGCCACCGTTCCCGGTCGAGGTCGGCCTGTTCGGCAAGCCGACGGCGGTGAACAACGTCGAGACCCTCGCGAACATCCCGCTCATCCTGTCGATGGGGCCCGCGGCGTACGTGAAGCTCGGCACCGAGGGGTCGACCGGGCCCAAGCTGTTCTGCGTCTCGGGCGCCGTCGCGAAGCCCGGCGTCTACGAGGTCGAGTTCGGGGCGTCGCTGTCGCAGCTGCTCACGCTCGCGGGCGGCGTGCCGGGCGGCCGGCCGATCCAGGCGGTGCTGCTGGGCGGCGCGGCCGGCGTGTTCGTCGGGCCGGACCTGCTGGACATGCCGCTCACGTTCGAGGGCGCGCGGGCGGCAGGCGCGACGCTGGGCTCGGGCGTGGTGATGGTGTTCGACGATCGGGCCGACCTTCCGGGCGCCCTGCGGCGCATCGCCGCCTTCTTCCGCGACGAGTCGTGCGGCCAGTGCGTCCCGTGCCGCGTGGGAACGGTGCGCCAGGAGGAGCTGCTCGCCCGGCTGGTCGCGGGCCGGCCGATGAACGGGGTCGACGGCGAGCTGATCCGCCTCCGCGATGTCGGCCAGGCGATGCGCGACGCCAGCATCTGCGGCCTCGGGCAGACCGCGTCGTCCGCGATCGAGTCGGCGGTGCGCGCCGGGCTCGTCCACTTCGAAGCCGCCGAGGCCAGCGCGTGAGCCTCGACGTCATCTTCACGACGCCCCCCGCGCGGCCGACGAAGCCACCCGAGCCGCCGCCCCCGCCGGAGGTGCCGCAGGTCGAGCTCAGCATCGACGGCGTCACCGTCTCGGTGCCCCAGGGAACGACGATCCTGCAGGCCGCGCGCGCCCAGGGCATCGACACCCCGACGCTCTGCTACCTCGAGAACCTCACGCCGGTCAACGTCTGCCGCGTGTGCGTCGTCGAGGTCACCGGCTCGCGCGTGCTCGTGCCCGCGTGCTCACGCAGGGTCGAGCCCGGGATGGAGGTCAAGACCGACTCGGAGCGGGTCCGGACATCGCGCAAGGTCGTGCTGGAGCTCCTGGGCTCGTCGGTCGACCTGTCGCTCGCCGGGCCGGCGCAGCCGAACGGCGACCTCGAGCGCTATCAGCAGCACTACGGCGCCGACGCCGCCCGGTTCGGGCAGCCGGGCGAGGTCCACGCGAGCGGCGAGCGCGATGCGCGCGTCGCCGGCCATCACCACGCGGCCGAGGGCGCGCCCGTCGCCGAGACCGTCGCCCAGCCCGTGAAGGTCGACAACGAGCTCTACGTCCGGGACTACGCGCGCTGCATCCTCTGCTACAAGTGCGTCGAGGCATGCGGCGAAGACGCCCAGAACACCTTCGCCATCGCGGTCGCGGGCCGTGGCTTCGACGCCCGCATCTCGACCGAGTTCGATGTCGGCCTGCCCGAGAGCGCGTGCGTGTACTGCGGCAACTGCATCGGTGCCTGCCCCACGGGCGCGCTGATGTTCAAGTCGGAGCACGACATGCGCGACGCGGGGACCTGGGATGAGACCCGCCAGGACCGCACGGACACCATCTGCCCGTACTGCGGCGTCGGCTGCGTGCTGGAGTTGCACACGCAGGACGACCGGATCGTGAAGGTGACCTCGCCGCTGGACTCGTCGGTCACGCACGGACACCTGTGCGTGAAGGGCCGGTTCGGCTTCGAGTTCGTCCAGCTCCGCCCGAAGGGCGACGCCACGTTCCGGGAGAGCCAGCATCGCGATCCCGGGGATGCACCTGCGATGCCGGGCGCGACTGGCTGAGGCGCATCCGCCGCTGAGGCGGCATGATGTGCTCGGCACGGCGGCGCCGATGCCACGTCCGGATCATCCACGCGTCCTCGCCCAGCGCGACCGGCGGCCCGCCTTGCACCCGGGTCTTCCCGGAACCGCATCGCGGTGACCGACGGGTGACGACCGGCCCGCGGGAGCGGCCACCATACGGACCGACCCGCCCGAAGGAGGGGGATGGCCAGCATCGCCCGCGACGGCACGCCCCATGACTTCGCGCCCACACGGCTCGGCCGGGTGGGCGCCTTCGTGGAGCATGCGATCGCGGCAGTCCCCCCGTCGCTGGGCATCGCGCTGGCGGCGGTGGCGTGGTCGCTGATCGTGGCGTTCTCGACGCCCGGCCATCCGTGGAGCACCTTCCAGGAGGCCCGCTGCTACTGGCTGCCGACCCTCGAGGACCCGTACTACTTCTCGACCTGGACGAGCCCGGTCGCGTACGTCTATTCGCCGGCGTTCCTCCAGCTCCTGGCACCCATCACCTGGTTGCCGTGGCCGCTGTTCGTCGGCGGCTGGGCGGCGCTGCTGATCGGCGTCGTCCGCTGGATGACCGGGCCGCGCTGGCTGTGGCTGGGGATCATCGTCGCGGCGATGGAGCTCTCCGGCGGGAACATCTCGCTGCTGCTGGCGCTGGCGATCGTGGCCGGCTTCCGGTGGCCCGCCGCCTGGGCGTTCGTGCTGCTGACGAAGATCACGCCCGGGATCGGGCTGTTGTGGTTCGCGGCCCGGCGCGAGTGGCGGCAGCTGGGCCTGGCGCTCGCCGCGACGGCGATCGTCGTCGTCGTCTCGGCCGCGGTGCTGCCGGGTGCGTGGCGGGAGTGGCTCGACGTGCTCGCCCGGAACGCCGACGCGGGGCGCACGGGGACGTGGGCGGCAGTGCCGATCCCGCTCTGGGTGCGCATGCCGGCGGCCGCCGCGCTCATCGTGTGGGGCGCCCGCACGGATCGGCGCTGGACGGTGCTCGTGGCGTCGATGATCGCGCTGCCGGCGCTGTGGTACGGCGGCTTCTCGATGCTCATCGGGCTGTTCGCGATCCGCCGGATCGAGGCGAGCGGGGCCTACGACGAGCCGGATGACCCGCAGCCGATGCGCGGCTCGCCGCTCCAGGGCGTCGCCGCCGGCTGACCGCCGTCGCGCTCGCCCGCCAGCGCCGCCGCCACTGCCTAGCCACCCCAGGTGGTGGACCTGACGGCGGAGGGGCCCTCAGAGGGCGAGGCGCTCCGCGTGGGCATACACGTTGAAGCCGTCGCCGCGCAGGAAGCCGACGAGGGTCTGACCCAGGCGCTCGGCCGCCTCGACGGCGAGATCGCTCGGCGCGGAGACCGCGCACAGGATGGGCACGCCGGCCACCGCAGCCTTCTGGACCAGCTCGAAGGACACGCGGCCCGAGACGAGCACGATCCGGTCGTGGAGGGGCAGCCGCCCCGCCAGCACCTGGCTGCCGATGAGCTTGTCGAGCGCGTTGTGGCGGCCGACATCCTCGCGCAGCTCGAGGAGCTCGCCGTCGGCGGAGAACAGCCCGGACGCGTGCAGCCCCCCGGTCGTCTCGAACATCGCCTGGGCCGCGCGCAGACGGTCCGGCAGCGACAGGATCACCTCGCGCGACACCACCGGCCCGGGAGGCAGCGCATCACAGCGGACCGCGATCTCGTCGAGCGATGCCTTGCCGCAGATCCCGCACGACGCCGTCGCGACGAAGTGCCGCTCCGCGACGAGCGACGCGTCGAACGGGCGCGCCAGGCGCACCAGCACCTCGTCATCGGGCTGGGAGGAGCCCGACGGGTCCCCGAACGCGACATCCACCACCTCGGAGCCGTCGATCAGCCCTTCCGTGCGCAGGAACCCGACCGCCAGCTCCGCCTCGTGGCCGGGCGTGCGCATCGTGACCGCGACCTCGATGGGCTCCTGCCCCGGACCGGCCGCGCGGATCGCCATGGGCTCCTCGCCCACCAGCCGGTCCGCGCGTCGCTCGACGGTCGACCCCCGAACCGCCACGATCTCGACACCCGAGGTGCGTCGCTCGGGACCGTCGTCGACACGCATGGCGCCGCAGTCTATCCCGGCATCATGAGCGGACCATGGACCGAACGACCCTGACCGACGCCGAGCTGGCGTTCCTCCGCCCATCCCGCACCGCCGTGCTCGCGACGCAGGACCCCGGCGGTCGGCCGCGACTCGTGCCCATCTGCTTCGTCGTCGCGCCCGAGCTCGACGCGCGCGGCCGGCTCGTGCTCCACACGCCGATCGACGAGAAACCCAAGCAGTCCGACGACCCGCGTCAGCTCCAGCGCGTCCAGGACCTGCTGATCCTCCCCGAGGTCACGCTGCTCGTCGACCGCTGGGCGGAGGACTGGTCGAAGCTCGCCTGGCTGCGCCTCTACGGCCGCGGGGAGATCCTGGAGCCGGAGCCGCGCGAGGTCGAGGAGCACGCCGCGGCGATCGCCGCCCTCCGCGAGAAGTACGAGCAGTACCGGACGCATCGCCTCGAGGAGCGGCCGATCATCCGGCTGACGATCGAGCGTGTGCGCTCGTGGGGCGCGATCGAGGACCCGGCGCCGGCGACGTCCTAGGCACCGGCTCGCACGGTCGTCCCGCCGTCGACGTCGACGAACGCCACGCCGGCCAGCGGGCGGAGGCAATGGGTCGACGACTGGCCCTGGTGGTAGCCACCGGCATTGAGGATCGCGACGAGCTCACCTTCCTCGATCGAGGGGAACGGGTAGTCCTCGGCGAACACGTCGCCCGCCTCGTTGATGTGACCCGCGATCGTCACGCGCTCCGTCCGCGGGCGGAACGGTGACCGCAGGGGCACGATCTCCTGCGCGAAGCGGTAGCTGAAGTACGACGGGTTCACGTTGTAGCCCAGGTCCAGCCCGACGAACGTCGTCCCGGCCCGTCGCTCGACGGTGACGACCTCGCCCAGCAGCACCGCGGCGTCCTTCATCACGTAGTCGCCCGGCTCGCACGCGATGGTCACGCCATACGGCGTAAGGTGACGAGCGAGGACGGCGGCATACGCCGTAAGGTCGATCGGCCGCTCGTCCTGGCGGGCCACCCGTCCCAGCCCGCCACCGACGTTCACCTCGCGGATCGGACAGCCGGCCGCGAGGAGTCGGTCGAGCAACGGCAGGGCGGCGACGAGGGCGCCCTCGAACCGCGCCAGCCCATCGCCCAGCCAGCCGGACCCGGCGTGGAAGTGGAGCGTGTCCACGACGAGCCGGTGGCGACGCGCGGCCGCGATCGCGTCGTCCAGCCGGTCCGCCGTCACGCCGAACTTCGTCGGCCGGTCACCGCTGTACTCGAGGCCCTCGTGATAGCCCGCGCCGGCGCCCGGGTCCACGCGGATGCCGACCGTCCTCCCGGGCGCGCGCCGCCCCACGCGCTCGAGCTGACTCACGGCGTCGAGATTCAGGTGGACGTCGTGCGCGAGGATGACATCGAGGTCGCGCTCGGAGAGGTTGGTCGCCGTGACGCTGATCTCGTCCGCGCGCCACCCATTCGCCAGGGCGTGGAGCACCTCGCCGGGTGAGCAGGCGTCGATCCCGACCGAGCCGACGGCGCGGAGCGTCGCGAGGACCTCCGGCTCGCGGTTCGCCTTGAGGGCGAAGCGGAGCGTCGTCGGCGCGCCCGTCCCGGCAAGCGCCGCCAGCAGCGCTCGGGCGGTCTCGGGTGGTCGCGCGAGGTCGTAGACGAACAGCGGCGTGGCGTATGCGCGCCCCAGGGACTCGAGATCGACGCCGCCGAGCTGCAGGCGGTCGTCCACGACGTCGAGCCGCGGCCTGCGCCACCAGTCGGGCGCGGTGGTGTCCGCCGTTCGCGCGGGCGGCGGATCGACGAGGTCCGTCATCTGGCGGCGCTCGCGCGCTCGTGAGCTCGGGCGCTCGTCGGAGCGTCAGCCGGCGACGACGGGGCGGTCGCGGCGGGGCGGTCGGCTGGCGAGGATCATCCGGCGGTAGGCCGGGTCGGCCCACGGGTCGGGCCCGTCCTCGACCGGCGTGCCGATCGCCTGGAGCAGTCGCTCGGTCGCTTCGGCGACCTCGGCGACCGCGGCCTCGAACGCCGCCTGGTTGCGGGCGGCGGGCGCGCGATAGCCCGAGATCTTGCGGACGTACTGGAGGGCGGCGGCCTCGGCCTCGCCGGTGGTGGCGGCGCCCTCGGGACGCCGGAGGTTGCGGATGCTGCGGCACATGCCGGTACCGTACCCGGGATGCCTCGCCCGCACCATCCGCGCCGCTTCGCGCTCGAGGCGGTCCTTGCGCTGCTCGCGGGGGTCGGGCTGGCGCTTGTCATCGACGTCGCCCGGACCGGATCGCTCGAGCTCTGGCTGACCCGCCGAGGTTGGGCGCCGCCGTACGTCGCGCAAGGGCACCTCGTCGACATCGGCGGGCGCTCGCTCTACCTCGACTGCCGCGGCTCAGGCAGTCCGACCGTGATCCTCGAGAACGGGCTCGGCGCCGACGCCGGCGGCTGGGGCTTCGTCCTGCCCAAGGTCGCCGAGCGGACCCGTGTGTGCGCGTACGACCGAGCCGGCCTCGGACGAAGCGATCCGGAGACGGCCATGCACTCGGTCGGCGAGGCGGTCGCGGACCTCCGGCGGGCGCTGGACGCCGCCGGCGAGCGCGGGCCGTTCGTCCTCGTCGGCCATTCGCTCGGGGGTGTCCACGTGCGGGTGTTCGCGGACCAGGCCCGCGAGGCGGTTCGCGGCGTGGTCCTTGTCGACGCGTTCTTCCCCGACGCCTCGTGGCTCGAGGACGTCACCGTCGACCCCGGCGTCCTGCTGGATCACCGCGCCGCGATGGACTCGACGGGTGCGCTCATCGCCTCGACCGAGCACCTCGACTGGCCGGCGAGTCTCGCCGAGCTGGCGGATTCACCGCTCCAGGGGATCCCGACGGAGGTCCTCGCGGTCGACCAGCACCTCCGGTACGACGATCCGCGCCTGCCGCCGAAGACCGAGGAGGCGGTCATCGACGCATGGCGTGCGTGGTGCCTCGCGCTCTCGCCCGGCGCGACGCGCGTGACGATCGCGGACGGCAGCGGCCATTCGATCCAGCTCGACCGTCCGGACCTCGTGCTGGCGGCCATCGACCGCCTCATCGACGGGGCGCGTGAAGGCGGCTGACGCCTACGCTGCGAGCGTGACCGCCGACGACGTCATCGCTGCCCTTGGCCTGGAGCCGCATCGGGAAGGCGGCTGGTTCGCCGAGACATGGCGCGAGCCGGCGGCCGACGGCGAGCGCCCGGCCTCCAGCGCGATCCACTACCTCCTTCGCGCCGGCGAACGCTCGCACTGGCACCGGGTCGACGCGACCGAGATCTGGCATCACTACGCCGGCGGCCCGCTCGTGCTTCGGGTGTCGGTCGACGGTCGCGACGGTCGCCACGCACGTCCTGGGCATGGCCGTCGACGCCGGCGAGCGGCCGCAGGTCGTCGTGCCGGCCGGCGCGTGGCAGGCGGCGCACCCGCTGGGCGACTGGACGCTGGTCGGGTGCACGGTCGCGCCGGCGTTCACGTTCGACGGGTTCGAGCTGGCGCCGCCTGACTGGGAGCCCGGCCGTTCGGGCTAGCTCGGGCTCAGGCGAGCGCGGATCAACCGCCCGCGAACTGCCATTCGATCGGCCCGGTGTAGCAGTGGTCGAGCTTCAGACACAGCCCCCCGCTCAGGTCCCACGTGCGGCCCGCGACATACGGCCCGCGATCGATGACCTGGGTCGTCACCACGCGACCGTTCGCGGGATTGCGGAACGAGACGCGGGTGCCACACGGAAGGGTGCGGTGAGCGACGCCGACGAGCTGCTTCGTGTAGACGTGGCCGCACGCCGTCTTGCCGCCGTACAGGCCCGGACCGTAGAAGCTGGTCTCGGGATCCCAGCGCCAGACGCGCTTCGTCACCGACCGGGCCGGTGCCGCGGGCTGGTCGACGCTCGGGCGCGTGACGGGATAGGCGATCGAGCCCGGTTCCGCGAGGACCGAATCGGGTTCGAGACCGCTGTCCGAATGCCATGCTGCGTCGAGACCGGACGCACCGCCAAGGTCCCGATCCAGGACCTGCGGCGCCAGCGGCGCGAAGGCCAGATCGTCGAACGTGCCGGTCGATGAGGGTGTTCGCGAGCCGACCGGGCCGGGCAGCGCGACCAGGGTCGCTGCGGCGATGAGCGCCGCGAACGCGACCGTGATCCTGGTTCGCACGAGTCGCCTCGGACGCTAGCCTTCGGCACATGGCAGCAGGCTCGTGGTCGGTCCGGTGCGGTGGTGTCAGGTGCGTGACAGTCTGATGCTCGCCGAACGGGAGGCCGTGCTGGA
This sequence comes from uncultured Chloroflexia bacterium, assembly GCA_963778025.1. Lineage (GTDB taxonomy): Bacteria > Chloroflexota > Limnocylindria > Limnocylindrales > CSP1-4 > CAVZTA01. Next base: position 131,082 of record CAVZTA010000011.1, read on the forward strand.
CGAGATCCGCCTGCCGGCCGCCATCGACGTCGCGACCGCGCTCCGCCCGCTCCTGCGCGGGAGCGGCGACCCGACGATGCGCTTCGAGCCCGGAGCGGTGATCCGGCGCGCGACGCGGACGCCGGATGGACTCGCGACCGTCGCGCTGGAGCTGCGGCGGGATGTCGTCCGGGTCACGGCCTGGGGACCAGGCGCTGCGCGGGCCATCGAGGGGGTGCCGGCGCTCATCGGCCTGCTCGACGATCCGAGCGCGTTCGTGCCCCACCACCCGCTCGTCGCCGAGCTTGCGCGACGGATGCCCGGGGTGCGGCTGGGACGGACCGGCGCCGTCTGGGAGGTGCTCCTGCCGGCGATCCTCGAACAGAAGGTCACGGGTACCGAGGCGTGGCGCGGGTATCGCGGCCTGGTCCGCACGCACGGCGAGGCGGCGCCCGGTCCGGGCGGGCTGCGGGTCGCCCCGTCGGCGGCGGTGGTCGCGGGGCTGCCGTACCACGTGTTCCACCCGTTCGGCGTGGAGCGGCGACGCGCCGACACCGTCCGGCGCGCGGCCGCGATGGATCCGCGGCTGGAAGCCGCGGTCGACGCCGCGACGTCAGGCGACCCGGCACCCGCCTATCGGCTGCTCCGTGCCATCCCGGGCGTCGGGGCGTGGACGGCGGCGGAGGTCGGGCTGCGAGCGTTCGGCGATCCCGACGCAGTGAGCGTGGGCGACTTCCACCTCAAGCACGTCGTGAGCTGGGCGCTGGCCGGCGAGGCGCGCGGCACCGACGAGCGGATGCTCGAGCTTCTGGAGCCCTATCGCGGCCAGCGCGGGCGCGCCGTCCGCCTCCTCGAGCTGAGCGGCATCACGCCGCCCCGCTACGGTCCGCGGCTCGCGCCGAAACGGATCGAGGGCCTGTAGCCCGGGCCTTGCGCCGTCAGGCGGGTCGGTAGAAGTCGACCACGAGCCGGATGTGGCTGCCGTAGCGGTAGATGCCGACGCCCACGAACTGGAACTGGCTGTTCTTGATGTTCCGCCAGTGGCCGCCGTTGCTCGGCTTCTCGGCCTGGAACGCGCGGTGGGACGCGAGGATCGACGTGTACACGTTCGATCCGTCCCGGCAGCCGATGTTCTCGCCCCACCACGACGGGTGGTAGCCCGCTCGCCGCATGCGGTCGCCCGGATCGCCGGCGAGGAAGTGGTCGCACTGCCCCTTCGTCGCGAGGAGCTTCGCGTAGGGGCGCGCGACGTTCGTCGTCAGGCCCCAGTTGAACGTGATGGGGCGCACGTACGACGAGTAGCGGCCCGAGCCATAGCCCGCGCAGCTCCCGTCGGCATTGACGTAGCCACCGGTGCGACTGCAGTTCAGCAGCCGCAGGTAGAAGGCCTCCGGCGAGACCTGGTCCGCGCCGAAGGTCGTGGCGCTGCCCGAGGTCGCGACCGTCGGATCGGCGGCGAACGTGCTCGGCGCGACGGCCAGCAGGGCGACGGCCCCAAGGGCGAGGGCGATGGCGCGATGGCGACGGCGGCGGGGAGCCCGCTGGGCGATCGGGTCGGTCGACGGCAACGAACGTGCCTCCTGTCTGCCTGGACGCCGCGTCGGGACGCGACGAACGAGGTCGGGATCCGGGTCGCGGATCGCGGGCTTGGCCGCTCGAGACACGGGACGGGGAGGCGGCGACGGTCGCGACGAACGCGACGAGCATCGACGGCAGCGAGGATGGGAGACGGGCCGATGGGGCCGACGGCGTGTCAGTGGGCGCTGATGCGCAGCGTGCCGGGGAGCGGCGGTCTTCGGTTGGGCCTTGCTGCGGATGACGGGCGACGCGCCGAGGATGACACGCGCGGCGACGCGCTCGCATCCCGCTAATGGACCACCGGCGAGGTGACCGGATAGGCCGGTGCAGGCACGCACCCCCACTCGCCGAAGGGCGCCTCGGAACCGTTGGCTCCACGATGGCCGTATCCTCGGGAGATGGGTCGTCTCCGCGTCGCGCTGCTCCTCGCCGGCGCCCTCGCGCTGCTGCCGGTGCCCGCGGCCGCGGCGGCCACGCCCGGGTCCGGCACCTCCGGCACGGAGTCGACGGACGTCGTCCGCCCGTTCTCGCTGGTGCTCGGCCAGCGCGCCGACTTCGTGCCGCAGGCGAACTTCGTCCAGTGCGTCGGGGCGAGCATGCAGATGATGATCAACATGATCGAGCCGGGACGCGACCGGTCGTCGGGTACCCAGCGGCGGCTCCAGAACCTCGCCCGCTCGTGGAGCGGCCCTCGGCCCGCCGGCTTCCAGCGCAAGGGCGCGAGCGTGGACGGCTGGGCGACGGGGCTCACGCTCATGGGCGTCGGGCCGTACAAGCTGGTCGGGACCACCTCGCTCCAGGGGGCGCTTCGCACGGCCGCCAAGGCGATCCGTGAGACCGGCAAGCCGGTCGGGCTGTTGGTGTGGCGCGGACGGCACGCGTGGGTCATGAGCGGCTTCACCGCGACCGCCGACCCGCTCACCGCTTCGTCGTTCACGGTCACCGGCGTGAACGTGCACGACCCGCTGTACCCGTACGGCTCGTCGGTGTGGGGACGCGAGCCCGAGCCCGGGGGAGCGGCTCACGCCGTCCGAGGTGGGCCGGCAGTTCAAGCCACGCCGGTCCAACGGCTCGGCGGCGATCTTCGCGCGGCTGGACCCGTGGTCGACCCTGCGCGGCAAGTACGTGCTGGTCCTGCCGTACGAGCCGCGACCCATCGGCGACTGGGCGGCCCGCTACCGCTGATCCGCCGTCCATCCCCGCGGCCCGTCGCTCCAGCCGTGCCGCTCCGAGCCACGCCGCCCTTCGTGCATCGGGTGCGGCTTGCGACGAAGGAGGCGCCCGAGCTGATGCCTCGAGGCCTCCATGGCGGGCCCACCGCCACCTTCGGACGCTGAACGATGCACGGGATGCCACATCCGTCGTCGGCGAGGCGATCGCGCAGGTCCGCTTCGTCGCAGCGCGCATCGGGTGCACACCGGCCGGGCGAGGCGAGGCGAGGCGAGGACGTCATGACGGCGACCTGGTTGCGGCACGATAGGCGCCACCACGAGGAGGTCCGCCATGGCCTGGGAGAAGTCGCCGCCCCAGCTGGTCGAGGCGTTCGACGCCGTCCTCGCGCGCTTCCCCGACGCGACGCGACGGCAGATGTTCGGCTACCCGGCCGCGTTCGTCGGCGGCAACCTCGTCACGAGCCTGTTCCGGGATCGCTGGACCGTGCGGCTGCCCGATGACGAGCGCGCCAAGCTCCTCGAGCTCGACGGTGCCGACCCGTTCGAGCCGATGGACGGCAAGCCGATGAAGGGCTACGCCCTCCTGCCGAAGGCCACGGCCGACGACGCCGACGGCGCCGCCGCGTGGGTCGAGCGGGCGGTCGCGTTCGGCCGGACGCTCCCGCCGAAGCGGTGACCTCCGGCGACGCGTTTCGGGAGGCGCGCGCGGCGCGCATCGATGCCGCCCTCGCGCTCACCGCCCGGGGGCTGATCACGTACGGCGCCATCAGCATCGTCGTCGCTGCCGTGGCGCTGGCGGCGACGCTCGTCGTCGCGATCCGACTCGATGCATCGTCCCATCGCCTGCTCGACCGGGTCGCCCAGGTCTCGTCCACGCTGGACCGCACCGCCGACGCGATCGACCAGAGCGTCGCCGGCATCCAGCGGATCGGGACGACGCTGGACACGCTGGGGCCGACCCTGGAGCGGACGACGACCTCGCTCCGATCGGGCTCGGCGACGCTCTCGCAGCTCGCCGCGACCGCCGACCGGGTGTCGCTCCTCGGCTCGCGCCCGTTCGAGAGCCTCGCGGCCTCGCTCACGTCCACCGCGACCGAGCTGGAAGGCCTCGCGACGTCGGTCGAGGGGAATGCGGCGACGCTCGATGGGTCGAAGGCGGCGATCGACCGGGTCGCGACGGCGCTGCCACCCGTGGCCACCAGCTTGCGAGCGCTTCGCACGAACCTCGAGCCCGACGTCCGAGACCTGATCGAGGATGTGTCGCGCCTCGTGCCGCTCGCGGGCATCGCGTTCACGCTGTGGCTCGGCCTGCCAGGCGTGGGTGCGCTCTTCCTGGGCCGGCGGCTGCGGCAGGCACTGGGCGCCGGTCGGGTGTGACGACGCCCCGCCCGGCGGACCGGACGGGGCGTCGTGGGGATGGCGGATCCGCGGACCTCGCGGCCCGCCGCGCTCAGCCGGCCGTCGCCAGAGGCCGGATGTTCTGGTTCCGATGGAACACGTTGGTCGGGTCCCAGCGGCGCTTGATCGCGGCGAGGCGCTCATAGGTGGAGCCCGGGTAGGCCTGCCGGATGCGCGCCTCGCCCTCGTCGTGGAGGAAGTTCGAGTACACGCCCGTCCGCTTGTCGCCGAACGCCTTGGCGAGGTAGTCGGCGACCCAGCCGATGACCGGCATCGGGTTCCCGTCGTGCGCGGCGAGGACCATGATCATCAGCTTCGCGTCGCGATGCGCCGAACGCCGTGGCGTCGGCGGGGACACGGGCCATCGCGCCGCCCAGCGGCCGGATCTGGGTGAACACGAACGGGATCGAGGGGTCGGCGTGCCGCGCGAGGAGCTCGTCGATCGCCGCGTCGTCGAACTCGTTGATGAACGTCGACTGGCCGGCCAGCGGCGGCATCCCGTCTTCGCTGCCGCCGGTCAGCTCGTAGATCGCCGGGTACGGCATCGGGCCCACCATGTCGACGATGGGCTCCGCCAGCGCGCGGAACGGGCGCGAGGGCCTCCGCGCCCGACTCGGCGTCGCCGGCATGGACCAGGGTGAGCATCAGCGACGGCGTGCCGACCGCCTCCGGCGGCACGACGGGCAGCGGCGGCAGGGGCATCGCGAACGCGATGATCGTCAGCTCCTCGGGCGCCTGCGGCGCCGAGGTCGACGAGCCCGCGCACGGTCTCCTTCGTCAGCGGCAGGACGAGCGCGCCGCCGTAGACCATGCCGACATCGTGGAGCCGGTAGCGGAACCGGGTGACGACCCCGAAGTTGCCGCCGCCGCCGCGGACGGCCCAGAAGAGGTCCTGGTTCTCGTCGGCGCTCGCGTTGACGATCCGGCCGTCGGCCGTGACGAGCTCCACCGCGAGCAGGCTGTCGATCGCCAGGCCGTGCTTGCGCACGAGGTAGCCGATGCCGCCGCCGAGCGTGAGGCCGGCGATGCCCACCGACGGCGAGTCGCCGAACGGCGTCGCGAGGCCGAACTCGGCCGCCGCCTTCGTGTACTCGCCCGCCGTCAGGCCGGCACCGGCCCACGCGACCTTGGCCGCGGGATCGATGTGGAGGCTCTTGAGCTCGGTGGTGTCGATGACCACGCCGTCGTCGACCATCGAGTGGCCGGGGATGCTGTGCCCGCCGCTGCGGACCGCGAGCTCGAGGCCGCTCGCCCGGGCGAACCGGATCGTCCGCGCCACGTCCTGCGCGTCGGCGACCCGGACGATGGCCGCGGGACGGCGATCGATGGTCGGGTCGTGGAGCTTGCGCGCGTCGTCGTACGCGGCGTCGCCCGGCAGGATGACGTGTCCGCGCAGGGTCGAGCCGAAGGCGGCGAAGTCGGGAGAGGCGGGCGGCAGCAGGGCTTCCATGGGGGGCGGCTCCTAGGGTCGTGCGATGGGGAGTGGTGGGGCGCGAGGAGCGCGGGGCGGCGAGTGAGCCCATGCTCGCCGCGCGCCCGGGCCGGGTCAGCCGTCGTGCGCCACCACGCCCGGCCGACGTCCGTGCGCAGCCGGGATGGACATCCGTCCATGGTTCGAGCCCGCGTCCGGGCCGTGTCGATTCCGGGCCGGGTGGTTCGTCGAGGGGATGACGGCGGCCGAAGGTCGCTGACGGATCAGCGAGGAGGCCCCAGATGGGCACCAAGATCATCCACGTCGAGGTCATCGGGAACGACGGCGGCGCGCTGCAGGACTTCTACTCGAAGGTCTTCGGCTGGTCGCTCGACACGAACAACCCGGGCGGCTACGGCCTGTACCGCGAGGGCGACCTGACCGCGGGCGTCGGCGCGGCCCAGAACGGGCAGCCCGGCCACGTGACCTTCTACGTCCACAGCGACGATCCCAAGGGCACGCTCGACCAGGTCGAGGCGAACGGCGGCCGCGTGATCATGCCGCTCACCGAGGTCGCCCCGGAGACGACCGTCGCGCTGTTCAGCGACCCGGAGGGCCACGTCGTCGGCCTCATGTAGGCGCTTCTGCAGATCTCAACCGGGCCGGCTCGCGGAGGGGGCGGGCCGGCCCTTTCTGTGTCTCGGTCGTTCGGCGCATCGCGGCCGCGGCCCCGGACCAGCCGATCGCTCGATGTCCACGACGAGCGCGCTGGTCACGCTGCCGGTGGCGCACCCCTGGGCGACGTGACGAGCGCGGAGCCGCTGGGAGCTGAGCAGCCGGATCGCTCAGGGGCGGCCGGGCGACTGGCTTCGGGCCGGTCTCGATGGGTGACACCCATGGCCGGCGACGACGCATCCGCGTCAGACCACCCATTCGAGTGGTTCCCTACCCTGGATCCGTGCCGTGGCAACCGATGTCGCTTGCCATCGAGACCGAGCGACTCACCCTCCGGCTCCGCGACGAGCGCGACGCAGCGTGGTACCGGGAGCTGATCGCCGAGCGTGGGCAGGACATGCCGTCGCTCGAAGAGGCGACCACTCGCCTCGCGCGATTCCGCGATCTCACGACCGAGATCGGCATCGGTGCCCTCGCGATCTGTCGTCGCGCGGAAGGCGACGTGATCGGCTACTGCGCCCTCGTCGTGGGCCGTTGCAGCCTGGACGAACCGGAACTCGCCTACGAGCTGCTTCGCCGATTCCACGGACGTGGCTATGCCACGGAAGCGGCACGAGCCCTCGTGGACGCCGCGGCCGCGACGGGTCGACATCGTCTGTGGTCGACTGTGCGGCCCTGGAACGCGGCGTCACTCCGCGTGCTCGAGAAGGTCGGGTTCCGGAGGGATCACATCGCCACCGACGATGACGGCGACGTGGTCTACCTCGTGCGCGACCTGTAAGTCGGTCGCGCAGGCTCCCAGGATCAGCATCGTCCGGTCGCAAAGCGTCATGTGTCCGGACCGGCCGGCCGCGAAGTCGCACACCATGAACGACGTCGCATGCGGTCCGCGGGTATCTCGCTGGATGCGCGCCGGCGTCCGAGCGTCAGCCTAATGTGGCAGACCCTGGACCTCGGCCTTGAGCGCATCGAGCTTGGCATTCAGGCCCGCTATCGCTTGCTGTTGTTCGGCCGCCAGCGTGTCGAGTCTGGATGCGAGGTCAGCCAAGTCGGCGCGGACCGTCGGCAGGAAGTCCATCACGTTCTTGAGCACAGCCTCGATGCGACCGAATGCCTGATCGTCGATCCCGCGGCTGTCGTTGACCGCGGTCTCGACCCGACCAGCGGTCTGCTTGATGTCGTTGATCTCCGTCTCGAGCCGGCCGAGCGTGACGTCGTTCACCGCATCGAGGAGCGTGGCCGTCTCCCTCAGCGTCGTCAGGGCCTGAGAAGACGCGTCGCGCGCCTGTTGCGCAACGTGATAGGTCCTCGGGACCAGACCCGGGAACGACCCCGCTTGGCCCATACCGTTGGTGATCGCGTCCGGTGGCGTCCGGAAGAGCGCGTCGAGCAGCATCGACGTGTCACGGAAGACGTCGTCGGTCGAGGCCATCGCCAATTCCTCCATGAGCAGGGCTCGGCGCGATCGAAGGGCGGGTTCGGCGCACGCTACCACCGCTTCTTGACCGCCGGGGTGCGCCCGCCACCGATCGTGCTGCGCGAACGGATTCCGAAGCAGTGCGAGCGGCGCGGACCGTACGGTAAGTGCCCGGGTGAGCGCTCGTCACGGCCGACGGTACGCGTCGACGGTGATCACGCGTGGGCGGGCGACTGGATCGGGCCAGATGCTGTGCCGGGCGAGCAGGTGACGGGATCGGCGTGACGAGTGCTCGCCTGGGGCACGTCGGGCAGAAACGGGGCGACGGCCTCAAGCGACGGGTCTCAGCCGATCGGCGACGACGACGCCGTGGCCGGCTCCGGCTCCGCGCGACCCGCGGCCTCGGGCGGCTCCGTCACGCCGTGCCGGTAGAACGGGATCGGCTCCGGCGGCAGGGGCGTGTCGCCGCGGATCAGGTCGGCCGCCTTTTCGGCGACCATCATCACCGGGGCGTAGATGTTGCCGTTGGTGATGCACGGGAAGACCGAGGCGTCGACGACCCGCAGCCCGTCGACCCCGTGGACCCGCATCGTCAGCGGATCGACGACGTCGCCCGCTCCCACGCCCATGCGCGTGGTGCACGACGGGTGGAGTGCGGTCTCGGCGTCCCGTGCCACCCAGTCGAGGATCTCCTCGTCACTCGACACCGACGGCGCCCGGCGACAGCTCCCCGGTCGAATACGGCTCGAAGGCCGGCTGCCGCAGGATGCGCCGCGCGACGCGGATCGCCTCGACCCACTCGCGCTTGTCCTGGTCGGTCGACAGGTAGTTGAACCGCAGCGCGGGATGCACGGTCGGGTCGGCGGACACGATCCGCACCGAGCCTTCGGCGTCCGAGTACATCGGCCCCACGTGCACCTGGTAACCGTGGGCGCTGGGCGCCGGATGTGCCGTCGTAGCGGATCGCGAGCGGCAGGAAGTGGAACATCAGGTTGGGATATTCGACGTCGTCGTTGGAGCGCACGAACCCGCCCGCCTCGAAGTGGTTCGTCGCGCCCGGGCCGGATCGGCGGAACAGCCACTCGGCGCCGATGAACGGACGCCGCCACAGCTCGGTCGCGTGCGGCTGCATCGAGACCGGTTCTCGTGAGCCGTACTGGATGTAGACCTCGAGGTGGTCCTGGAGGTGCTCGCCGACGCCCGGCAGGTCCGCGACGACCCGGACACCGTGCTCCGCCAGGAGCGAGGACGGTCCCACCCCCGACAGCTGCAGCAGCTGCGGCGTGTTGAACGCCCCACCCGCAGCAGGATCTCGCCGCCCTCGATCCGCTCCGAGCCGCCACCCAGCGCCGGCACCTCCACGGCCACGGCGCGCCGACCTGAGAACACCACGCGCGTCACCAGCGTCGACGTCCGCAGCTTGAGGTTCCGGCGACGAAGCACCGGGTGGAGGTACGCCCGCGCCGCCGACAGCCGGCGCCCGTGCCGGATGTTCCGGTCGAATGCCGCGAACCCCTCCTGCCGATAGCCGTTCACGTCGTCGGTCAGGGAATAGCCGGCCTGGACCGCGGCCTCGAACCAGGCCTGGAACAGGGGTGAGTCGCCGGCCCCCGCTCCAGCCCGAGCGGCCCGCCGTGGCCGCGCCACGGGTCATCAGGCGCCGCTGCGGTGCAGTCCTCCATCCGCTTGAAGTACGGCAGGCAGTGCGCGTACGACCAGGTCTCCATCCCGGGCTCGGACGCCCAGCGCTCGTAGTCCAGTGGGTTGCCGCGCTGGAAGATCATCCCGTTGATCGAGCTGGACCCGCCCAGGACCTTGCCGCGCGCGTGAAAGATGCGGCGTCCGCCCATGAACGGCTCGGGCTCGGACTCGTACTGCCAGTCGTAGAAGCGCGACCCGATGGGGAACGTCAGCGCCGCCGGCATGTGGATGAACGGGTCGATCCGCCAATCCGTGCGACCGGCCTCGATCACCAGCACCGACGTCGACGGATCGGCCGACAGGCGGTTCGCCAGCGCGCACCCCGCCGAGCCGCCGCCGACGATGATCACGTCGTACCGCTGGTCCGCCATCCTCGCCTCGCGTGTCCGCCACACGGGCGCTTCGGCGGGCGATGCTAGCAGCGCAGAGCGACACCCGTCTCGCCGTGCCGGCACACCGAACGGCAACCTTGTCGCCGCCGCCGATGCCGACCTTGACCGGGTCGCCGCCTACGGTGGACTCGCCGCGCTCTCGCTACCGCTCATGGCGGGTCCTCCTCCGGGGACGCGGCTCCTCCCCCTGATCCCTCACCGAGGTCTCCCATGCATCGGCACGCCCGCCTGGTCGATGCCATCGACCGCGCCCACACCCGCACCCCGATCTGTCACACGTGCGGCGAGCCCACGCGGATCGTCACGCGCGACCGCTCGCTGTGGCTTGTCTGCAGCAGCCGCGACCCGCTCCCGCGAGGCATCCTTGGGCTGCTCCGCCAGCTCATCCCTCACCACGACGAGCTCGTCGTCGAGTACCTCGAGCCCGAGCAGTCCTTCGTGGCCCGGCGTTCGGCGCTGCGTCTCGTGTGAGCGGACGTCGGCCCTCAGCGGCGGCGCGCCGGCGCCATCGCGCCACCCACCCGGCCGCTCGCAGCGCCCGTGGTCGCCGACCCGGCCGCCGCCTGGCGTCGCTCGATCGCGCGGAGCCAGGCGAGCGCGAACAGCCCGAACACGACCGCCGACACGCCGCTGGCGACCATCGTGAGCGCGGGGCCGATCGTCGACGCCAGCCAGCCGATGAGGAGGCCGCCGAACGGGGTCGAGCCGACGAACACCGTCGTGTAGACCGCGCTCACGCGGCCCCGGAGCACGTCCGGGACGTTGAGCTGGATGGTGGTGTTGGCGGACGTCGCCATGAGGATCGCCCCGAAGCCCGCGGTGAACATCAGCGCCAGGCACAGCGCGTACAGCGTCGTGAACCCGAGCGCGATCTCCGCGAGACCCAGGACCACCGCGCCGAGGCACAGGATCAGCGGCTTCGCGCGCCCGCCGAACGCGAGCCACAACGCCGCCGTGAGCGACCCGGCGCCGCTGGCCGCCATCAGGAAGCCGAAGCCATCCGCCCCGACCCGGAGCGTCGATGCGGCGAAGGGTGGGATGAGCACCTGGAAGTTCATGGCCACCGTCGACACGACCCCGACGGTCACGGTGGCCAGCAACACGATCGGCGTCGTGCGGACGTATGAGAGGCCCTCGCGCAGCGACTCGCGGACGGCCGCGAACGACGACGGCCGCTGTGGCCGGACGCCACTGCCGAGCAGGTCCTCCTCGCGCATGAGCAGGAGGCCGACGATGACGGCGAGGAAGCTCACCGCGTCGAACAGGAAGGCGGGGGCGATGCCGACGGTCGCGATGACGATGCCGCCGATGGCCGGGCCGATGACCCGCGCCCCGTTGAACATCGCGGAGTTCAGGGCGACAGCGTTCGCCATGTCCTCACGTCCGACCATCTCGATCCCGAATGACTGCCGGACGGGCATGTCGACGGCGTTCGCGATGCCCAGCGCGAGCGCCAGCAGCACAAGCATCCAGATCTGGATCGCGCCTGTCACGACCAGCAGGAAGACGATGAACGCGAGGACCATCTTCGTGATCTGCGTCGCGAGCAGGAGCCGGCGCTTCGGCCACGAGTCGGCGATGACGCCGGCGAAGATGCCGAACAGCAGGACCGGCAGGAACTGCGCGGCCACGATGACGCCCAGCCAGATCGGGTCATGGGTCAGCGTCAGGACGAGCCACGACTGGGCGACCTGCTGCATCCATGTGCCGATGAGCGAGATCGCCTGGCCGCCGAAGAACAGCCGGTAGCTCCGGTGGCGGAACGCGCGCAGTCCGTCGATGGCGCCCAGCGTCACTGGTCCGCCTCGCGGCCATGCGGGTGGGCCGGTCCAGCGGCGTGGGGCTCAGGGGCGCCGTGCGGACCCGGGCCGCCGTGCGGATCCGGGCCGCCGTCGAGCTCGGCAAGGTGCGCCTCGAGGTGGCGCCGCCGCTCGGTCGCCTCGTCGATCATCGCGGCGAGACGCTCGGCCTTGTGACGAAGGGTGTCGATCTGGCGATCCGCGCGGGCGAGCGATTCGCCCAGCAGCCGGCGTTGCTCGGCGGGATCGTCGGTGGAGCGATAGCGGGCGCGGACGGCGCGGCGCGCCGCCTCGTCCTCGAGCAGCTGGCGGATCTCGGCGAGCGAGAACCCTGCGTCGTCGCGCAGTCCCTTGATGAACCGGAGCTGCTCGAGGTCGCCCGGGTCGTACAGCCGGTACGACCCCTCCGAGCGAGCCGCGGGCCGGAGCAGCCCGACCTCTTCGTAATAGCGGATGGCCCGCGTCGTCAGGCCGATCTCGTCGGCGACCTCCTGGATGCGCAGGAAGCGGTCGGGTTCGGCGTGGTGATCCGGCTCCGGGGTGGTGATCGTGGGCGCGGGGGCAAGTCGGGCGGGCACATCAGCAGTCTATCGAACCTTAACGTTGACGTAAAGGTTACAGACCGCTCTCGACCGCCCGCCGATAGTGCGGCAGGAGGCTGTCCCAGCCGCCGAAGTTCCGGTCGCGCCAATCGCGGCCGCGTTCGACACCCAGGCGCTCCCAGCCACGATGCTCGATCTCGACGCGGGTCGCCGCCGCCGGCCGGCACGAAGCGGATCTCGACGTCGGTCGCGTCCGCGCGGTCGATCCGGAGGTGCCACGTGTACGCGAAGCGGCCGGGTGGCTCCCAGACCGTGATCGACCCCCAGTCGTGCTCGTCGCCCCCGCGCGTCCGTTCGAAGATGCGGCCACCGACGCGCGGTTCCAGGACGACGTGGAGGTCGGCGTCGCCGGTGACCGTGTGATCGGCGGGCCACCAGGTCGCGATGCGCTCCGTCCAGGTGCTGAACGCGTGCTCGGGCGGGCACGCGACCTCGAACGAGAGCGGATGGATCGGCTCGATGGCCTCGTGGGTCGTCATCGGTCGGGGCTCCGTGGTGTTCTCAGCCATGAGCCGGAAGCGGGCGGCGGCGTCCCCCCAGACCTGCTCGAGGTAGCGCCGGACCGCCTCGACGCCCGCGTCGTGCAGCCGGTAGATCCGGCGCGTGCCCTGAGGCTCCTCGACGACGAGGCCCGCGGCCTTCAGCAGGCGCAGGTGGCGCGACACCGCGGGGCGGCTGATGGGCAGGACGCTGGCGAGCTCGCCGACCGACCGGCCATCGCGCGCCAGGAGCTCGACGATCGCGCGCCGGTGCGGGTCGCCGAGGGCGTCGAACGGATCGCCGCGCAACGGATCGGCCATCCCGAGACGGTAACAGGAAGGTGACCATGCGCCACGGCTGGTTGGAGACGCCAAGGTGGAAGGTGACCCGGTCGACCGCGATGCGACTCGACGCATGCACCGTGCGACGATGACCCGATGCAAACGGTGGAACCGGTGGAACCGGTCGAGACGGAGGAGACGGCTAAGGCCGAGGTGGCCGAGGTGGCCGAGGCGGCCGCGCCCGCGCCTGCCGTCCCGCCGCGCCCAGACTGACGATGGCTTCGCCACGCTCGGTCTCGACGAGCGACTCCTCAAGACGGTCGCGGGCCTTGGCTATGAGGAGCCCACGCCGATCCAGCTGGCCGCCGTCCCGCCGCTGCTCGAGGGCCGCGACCTCCTCGCCGAGGCACCGACCGGCACCGGCAAGACGGCGGCGTTCGCGCTGCCGATGCTCCATCGCCTCGCCGGTGCGGTCGCGTCCGACCCGGCACGCCGTCGCAAGGGCGGCGCACCGCTCGCGCTCGTCCTCGCGCCCACGCGCGAGCTCGCGATGCAGACCGCCGAGGCGATCCATCGCTACGGTCGGGAGGTCGGCGTCCGCGTGCTGCCCGTCTACGGCGGACAGCCCATCGGCACGCAGCTCCGCGCGCTCCAGCGCGGCGTCGACGTCGTGGTCGCGACGCCCGGCCGGGCGGTCGACCACCTCACGCGCGGCTCCGTGCGACTCGACGGCGTCGAGATGGTCGTCCTCGACGAGGCCGACGAGATGCTCGACATGGGCTTCGCCGAGGACCTCGAGGCGATCCTCGGCGGGCTGCCCGCGACCCGCCAGACGGCCCTGTTCTCGGCGACCCTGCCGCGCGCTCGTCAAGCGACTCGCCGAGCGCCAGCTGAAGGACCCGGTCCGGATCGCCGTCCACGCCGAGCACGAGCCGGCCGGCGAGGAGGCCCGCGTCCGACAGGTCGCGTACGTCGTCCGGCGCGCCGACAAGCTCGTCGGGCTGTGCCGGCTGCTCGACATGGAGGACCCGACGTCGGCGCTCGTGTTCGCGCGCACGCGCGGCGAGGTCGACGACCTGGCGGAAGCGCTGTCGCGGCCGCGGCCACGACGCGGCCGCGCTCCACGGCGGCCTCGCGCCAGGAGCAGCGCGACCGGATCATGGGTCGCTTCCGCGAGGGCGCGCTGGACGTCCTCGTGGCGACCGACGTCGCGGCACGAGGCCTGGACATCGAGCACGTCAGCCACGTCGTGAACTTCGACGTGCCGTCATCGCCCGAGGTGTACGTCCATCGCATCGGCCGCACGGGCCGCGCCGGTCGCGAGGGCACCGCCATCACCCTGGTGGAGCCGCGCGAGCATCGGCTGCTGCGCGACATCGAGACGACGGTCGGCACGAAGCTCGAGATCGGCCGGCTGCCGACGGTGGCGAGCCTTCGCGAGCGACGCCTGGACATGCTCCGATCGACCCTTCGCGAGACGGTCCTGGGCGACGACCTGGATCGCTATCGGGCCGTCGTCGAGCCGCTGTCGGACGAGTTCGACCTGGTCGACATCGCGCTCGCCGCCGTCCGCCTCGCCGATGCGCCGGACGACGAGACCGACGACGAGGAGCTGCCGACGCCGACCCTGCCGCCGGACCGACCGGCTCGGCGAGCCGGGGGCGAGCTAGTCGCGGGACCGGACGGCACCGGTCGGCCGAGGCGGCGCGCAGGCGACCTGGAGCGACCGCTCGGGCGGCCCGCCGACCGAGCGGGGCGACGAAGCACGGGCCGACGGGCACGCGCGGTCGTCGCCTCGCCGACCAGGAACCCACGACGCGACTGTTCGTGGGCGCGGGACGAGCGGCCGGCATGCGACCCGAGCGATCTCGTCGGCGCGATCGCGAACGAGGCAGGGCTCGCGGGCGATCGCATCGGCAGCATCCAGATCGCCGAGGGCTTCTCGCTCGTCGAGGTCCCGGAGGCCGAGGCCGATCGCGTCATCGCGGCGCTTCGCGGCGGCTCGGTCAAGGGCCGCCGCATCAACGTCCGTCGCGAGCGCTACTGACCGATCGGTGCCGCCCCGTGCAGGTCTGCACGCTCTCGACGAGGACACAGCGCCGGGCGCCCGTACGCTTCCCTCCCCGCGCCCACGGCTCACCCCGACACGCCGCTGCCCGGAGACTCCCGATGATCGTACCCCATCATCCCCGACCTCGATCGCGAGCTGCTCGTCGAGCTCGAGCCCGAGGCCGGACAGCTGCTGGAGCGCCATCTCAAGGTCGCCCAGGAGTGGTTCCCGCACGACTACATCCCGTACCGCCTGGGACGCGACTACGACAAGGAGCCGTGGACGCCGGACCAGCCGCGGCTGACCGGTGTCGCGCAGACGGCGTTCGAGATCGGGCTCCTGACCGAGGACAACCTGCCGAGCTACCACCGGCTCATCCACGGGATGTTCGGCAAGGGCGACGGGGCGTGGCTGAACTGGGTGGGCCGCTGGACGGCCGAGGAGGGGCGCCACGCGATCGTCCTGCGCGACTACCTGACGGTGACCCGGAACATCGACCCGGTCCAGCTGGAGCGGGGCCGGATGACGCAGCTCCAGCAGGGCTACGACCACGCCGCGCCGGACACGCTGCACGGTCTCGCGTACGTCGCATTCCAGGAGCTCGCGACGCGGATCTCGCACCGGAACACCGGCAAGTACTCGGACGACCCGGTGGCCGACCGGATCATGGTGCGCATCGCGTCCGACGAGAACCTCCACATGGTGTTCTACCGCGACATCCTCGGCGCGGCGCTCAAGATCCGCCCGTCCGAGGCGGTCCGCGCGATCGTCGACGAGATCCTGCGGTTCCAGATGCCGGGTGCCGGCATCCCGAACTTCGTGCGCAAGGCGGCGGACATCGCGAAGGCCGGCATCTACGACCTGCGGGTCCACCGCGACGAGGTCCTGCTGCCGATCGTCCGCCATTGGGGCCTGCTCGACCTGTCGGGGCTGGACGCCGCCGCCGAGGAGGCGCGCCACCGACTGGTGGAGCACCTGGAGCAGCTCGACGCAGCGGCGCGACGGTTCGAGGAACGGGTCGCGCGATCGGGCGCGACGAGGCTTGCGAGCGGCTGACGACGCCGCCGGACAGGCGAGGGCACTGCAACGCCGCTGCGATACGTCTCGCACCGCCAGCGGATAGGCGCGCCCCCATCGGTCGTTGCGAACGATTCGGGCGTCATCATCGCCGGGAGGTCCCTCATGCCCCGCCGTCTTCGTTCGGTGCGCCTCCTCGCCGTGCTCGCGACGCGTCAGCCTCGTCGCGGCCTGCAACCAGGGCACCGCGAGCTCGAGTCCGAGCGCCGCGACGTCGCCATCCGCCAGTGCCGCATAGCCCGTCCGCGAGCGCCAGCGCGCCCGCGAGCGCCAGCGCATCTGCCAGCACCGGGGCCGCCGGCACGCTCGCCCTGATCGGTCGCGAGTACTCGTACGAGGGGCCGACGACCGCGACGGCCGGCGTCACCACGATCTCGCTGCAGAACGCGGGCCAGGAGGAGCACCAGGCGCAGCTGGCGAAGCTCAACGACGGCAAGACGTTCGCCGATCTCACCACCGCCCTTGCGACGGGCGATCCGACCGCCGCCCTCGGGCTCGTCACGCTGTTCGGCGGACCGACCGCCGTCGTCCCCGGCGCCACGGTCCAGACGGCGACGGACCTGACGGCCGGGACGTACGCCTTCCTGTGCTTCTTCACCGCGCCCGACGGGCTGCCGCACCTCGCCAAGGGCATGATCTCGCAGCTCCAGGTCACCGGGACGTCGAGCGGCGGCGCGCTGCCCGCGGGCGACGCGACGGTGGCCGCGAAGGACTTCAGCTTCGACGTGCAGGGACCCATCGCCCCGGGCGAGCACACGTTCACGTTCACGAACCAGGGGCCGCAGCCGCATGAGGCGGGCCTGATCAAGCTCGCGCCCGGCGTCACGGCCGAGCAGATCGTCGAAGCGGTCAAGGGCTCCGGGCCGTCGAGCAGCGGCTCGCCCGGCGCCTCCGCATCCGCGGGTGCGTCGGCATCGGCCGGCGCTTCGGCCTCGGCCTCGGCCGGGCGCTTCGGCCTCGGCGCTCGGCGGGCGCCTCCCCCTCCGGGTCCGGCGGCCCGCCGCCGTTCGAGGATGCGGGCGGCATCGCCGCCATCTCGCCCGGCTCCACCGCCACGTTCACGGTCACGCTGGAGGCCGGCGCCAGCTACGCGTTCATCTGCTTCGTGCCGGACCAGGCCACCGGGGCACCGCACGCGGCGCTGGGCATGGTGACCGCGATCCCGACCTCGTAGCGTCGGTCCGCTCGCCCGGCGCTCCGGGCGGGTGGGTCGCTAGGCAGTGGTCTTCCTCGCGAGGTAGGCAGCGCGGAGATCCGGCTCGAGCTTCTCGATCGCGTAGCGCAGCGCCACGCGCGGCATCGTCGCGGCATGGCGGTCGAGGAACGCCCGCATCCGTGGCTCGTCGCGCTTGCCCACCTCGCGCAGCATCCAGCCGACGGCCTTGGCGACCGTGTCGCGCTGATCGTCGACGAGGGTTTCGGCGATCCGCATCGCATCGTCGAGGTCGTCGCGGCGGATGAACGCGAACGTCGCGAGGATGGCCGTCCGCCGCCGGTTCGGGTCGGGCGACGCCGCGAGCTCGTCGAGGATCTCCCGGGGACGGTCGCGCAGGTGCTCGCCGATCACCCAGATCGCGCTGCGGTCGACCAGGTCCCAGGTGTCGATGGCGTCGTGGCGGCGCAGGTACAGGTCGAAGAGATCCTGCTTCCTGAGCGTCCGTCGTCCGCCGGTCGCGAGCCTGGAAGTCCATGACGCTCACCGCAGCGACACGCGCCTCGTGGTCCGGGCGATCCAGGAGCTCCTCGATCCCCGCGGGGTCGAGGTCCATGTGCGCCTTGGCGAGCGCGAAGATCGAGCCCATCGGGATGCCGCGCGGCGTGCGCAGCGCATCCAGGGCATCGAGGATCTCGCGGGCGGTGGATGCCATGACGGGCGAGTGCCGGCCGCTCAGCTGGACTGGCCGTTGCTCCACAGCGACCACAGCGTCGTCCGCAGCCGCCGCGGTTGCTGGAGCACCGTGGTGATCGCGAAGGCGACGTCATCGGCATCGAGGAAGTCCGCGAGCATCGGCATGTCCGGCGTCCGGCCCGTGCCCATCGCGAACTCGGTCGCCACGCCCGCCGGACAGATCGCGCAGACGCGGATGCCCTGCTCGCGCAGCTCGCGGTCGAGCGACCCCGCCAGTCCGACCTGCGCGAACTTCGTGCCCGCGTAGACGGCCTCCTCGGCGCCGCCACGCAGACCAGCAGCGGACGCGACGATGACGATGTCCCCGCCGCCGCTCTCGAGCAGCGCCGGCACCGCCGCCCGGACCGCCCAGACCGTCCCGCTGTAGTTCGTCTCGATCATCTGCCGCAGCAGCTCGTCGTCGTGGTCGAGGATGCTGCCGTACACGCCGATGCCCGCATTCGCGACCAGGCCCGTCAGCTTCCCGAAGCGGTCCTTCGCGGCTTCGACGAGCGCGGCGTTGTCGGCGGGCAGCCGCGTGTCCGAGACGACCCCGACCGCGTTGTCGGCGCCCAGCTCCTCGACCATCGCGGCCAGCCGGTCGCCATGGCGGGCGCCCAGGGCGACCTTGGCGCCCGCGGCCACGAGCTGCCGGGCCGCCGCGGCGCCGATCCCCGACGTGGCGCCGGTGATCGCGATGACGTCGTCGGCAAGGGATCGGGTCTCGGCGGGCACGGGCGACCTCCACGTACGAGCGGCTGCTGGACCGGAAGTATCGGACCCGCCGGGTGCGACCCGCGAACGGTCCGTCGAGCTCACGGGTCACGCGCCGGCAGCGGCGCGTCGCTCACACGTGGATGCGCGCGTACGCTGGTCGTCGTGAGCCACACCCCGGATCCCGCGCGGATGGTGCTCGACCGCATCCTTGTCGAACCGAGCCCGGCGGACCTCTGGGCAGCTTCAGAAGGCGCTCCTGATGACCGGCGGCGAGGACGCGGCGCGAGCGCGCGTCGTGGCTCGCGAGTTCCACGCCTGCCTGCGCGCCCTGTCGAGCAAATCGGAGTCGCGAAGTGCCAGCCGCTGGGGCGCGGCGTTGGGGACCGCGGCGGTCGCGAGTGTCACGCTGCCCGACCTGCTCCACGAACAGGAGCGCTCGATCGAGAGCCTCATCCAGAACGCGTTGCCGGCCGCCCTGGAGGTCGGCAGCGCGGTGAAGTCGGCGCAGGCCTGGGAGGTCGAGGCCGGCCTCATCTACGACGAGTTCGCGTGGTTCCTGTACGAGGAGTTGTGGGAGCTTTCGGTCGCCGAGCGGCCGGAGCTCGTCGCGGCCGAGCGCCGGGAGCGGATCGACGAGCTCCTCGATCCCCTGCTCGACCCATCCCTGGCCGATAGCGACCGGGGCGTCCTCGTGGTCGATGTCTTCCGCGCGGTCCTTGCCGCCCGGATGGAGCCGCTGCTGGACGGCTGACTCCACGTCGGAATCCCTGAGGAGCGGCGGCAGCCCGGAGTGACAGCGGCTCCGGCGAGTAGACGGCTCGGTAACAAACTCGATCAGCGCTCGTCACACGGCTGTGACCGACCTGCCCGACTACGCCGCACCCGATGAGGCACAGCCCATCGTCGAGCGGCTGCGCACCGGGGGTCGGGTCGACGACGCCGAGCTGACGGCGCTGTACGAGGCCCATCGGGGCGAGCTGTTCGGGTTTCTCATCCGGATGACCCGCGATCGCGAGACCGCCGAGGAGCTCCTCCAGGACACGTTCATCCGGCTCATCCGGGAGGCCCGCGCCGGCCGCATGCCGGACGAGGTCCGGCCGTGGCTGTATCGGGTGGCGACCAACTCGGCGGTCAGCCGCGGCCGTCACTCCGCGGTCTGGAACCGGCTGCTGCCACGCCTGCTCGACCGGCGGGAGCCGGCCCGCCCGGACGCTGAGTTCCTGCGCACGGAGCGCGACGCAGCGCTGCACCACGCCCTGGCCGACCTGTCACCCGACGCCCGCGCCGCCCTGCTGCTCGCGGCCGAGGGCTTCGCCGGTCACGAGATCGCCGCGTCGATCGGTCGGACCGAGGCCGCCACGCGGACGCTCATGTGCCGCTCGCGTGCCCAGCTCCGCCTGGTCCTCGAAGCCGCGGAGGGCGGGTCATGAGCGTCCAGCCGTCCGCCCGCGCGATCCACGAGCGTGGCCTCGAGCTGGCCGCCGGCGGACTCGACTTCGAGCTGACCCGTGCCGAGTCGGCCGAGCTCGCGACCCATCTCGCGGGCTGCCCGGTGTGCGCCCCGCGGGCGGCCGGCATGCGTGCCGACGCCCTGGCCCTCCGCCGACCGCTGGGTGTCCGACCCTCGGCCCGGGTCGACGCCGCCATCGCGGCCGAGATCGCCGGCCGGCGTGTCCGACCGGGTCGCCTCGTGCTGGTCGCGGTCGCGGCGCTCCTGGCGCTCGCGCTGCTCGGGGCGGCGGCCATCGGGAGCTACATGTTGCGGAACCTCCAGGATCGGCCGCTCACGGTCGTGCCGCCGTCGACGCCGGTCACCGTCGTCAGCCCCGACCCGAGTGCGTCACCTGCGGTCCCTGGCGAGACGTGGGCCACGATCGAGTTCGCGCCCGGCTCGGGTGGCTCGCATCGAGGCCGCCACGTTCGTCGGCGCCGACATCGTCGGGGTGGGACGGGGCGGCTGCGTGCCTGACTTCAGCAATCCGACCGACTGTTACGGTGCGGCATGGACGGCGGCCCAGGGTCGATCATGGGTCCGCGCCGAAGATCAGCCCGGTCTGGCGGTCGGGCTCGAATCCCCGACGAGTGGCCCCGAGAAGGGGATCTTCGACGTCGCGGCGGGTCCGGCCGGCATCGTGGCGATCGGTCACCAGTACGCGGGCGTCGGTCCCGGGATCTGGCGATCCACCGATGGGCAGCGATGGGAACGCGTCTCGATCGGATCGAACGTCGTCGACGACTTCTTCGTCGCGATCGCCGCCTATCCGAAGGGGTACGTCATCGTCGGCCGAGCCGTCGACTACGGAGCCCTGACGGCCCACGCGGCGGCGTGGATCTCGCCCGACGGCCTGACCTGGACCCGAGTGACGGACACGGCCGCGATGGACGTCGGGCCATGCCTGGACACCCTCGAGGAACCCGATTGCGGGGGCATGCGCGCCATCACCTGGACCGGCTCGTCCTTCGTGGCCGTGGGCGAGGCTCGAGAGGACTTCGGGAAAGTCTCGCGGCCGGCGGCGTGGACCTCGCAGGATGGCCAGGTCTGGACTCGGACCGATACCGGGCTCGACTTCGGCGGGCGGCTCTCCGGCGTCACCGGCGGCGGACCGGGTCTGGTCGCGGTCGGCACGATCTGCCAGCCGACCTGCATCGACGTCGTCGACGGTGTCGCCGCGAGCTCACGCGACGGCTCGACCTGGACGGTGACGCAGATCACCGGCTCGTCCGCGCTTGCGGACGTGGCATCGGCCGGCGGATATGTGTTCGCGGTCGGTGTCGAGCCCGGGCGCCGCGCCCCCTGCGGCGCTCCGACTCTGGCGCAGCGCTGATGGCGTCGATCTGGCAACGAGTGGACGGGCCGCCGCGCCATCCTCGACGGGACGACGATCATGGCGATCGACGCGGCTTCGAGCGGCGACCGGTTGATGATCGTCGGCTGGAGCGATATCCAACTCGGCCGTCGGTGTCACGAACTTCGCCTACCTGAGCCCCCCGGCGCCGCCCGTGACAGCACCGCCGACCGAGCCATCGGCCGTCGCATCCGCCATCCCGAGTTCGCCCTGCCGGACCCACGCCGATACGCTCCACCGACGCCGCAGTGTCCGGCGCCGGCCGAACTTCCGGAACCCCCGGCCGTGGCGGCGTCCGCTGGTGGTCGGCCCGCCGTCGTCGCCACGCCCGGCTCATCCACGACGATGACCTGCTCGACCGTCGGGACGTCCGATGCGGGCCCCATCTCGCCATCGGAGCCGCTGAACGCCAAGCCCGGCGAGACGATCAGCGTGACTGTCCCGACCGGTTGGCAGATCGTCCACTGGGAGGGGTCGGATGCAGCGGTCGCCGGTGGGGATGCGAACATCTGGCCGCCGATCGAGCTGCCGCAGCCGTCGAGTCAGTTCGAGATGCCCGTCCCGAACCGTCCTGGTGACTCGACCTTGACCCTGACCGTCGTGGTGGTCAGCCCGGACGGCGGCGTCGTGATGGACCTCAGCGTGCAACTGCTCGTGCGCATCGGCTGAACTTCGAGCTTGTGGCGCGTAAGGTCCGGATGATGAAGACCCTGGCGATCGTGGCTTCAGTCAGCCTGTCGCGTCTGGCAGCGGGTCGACTGACCTCAACCAACCGTCCGCGCGAACCGCGGTCTTCAGGCCCATGGCCCGGTGGTCGTAGTCGGCCCACCGGCACGAAGCTCGTCGGGCACAACCTGGACCGCACGCGCGGCTGACGTCCGATCGGGCGTCCACGCAATGCCGTTCGCTGCGTGCGCGGCTCCGCCGGACGGACATC
>CAVZTA010000012.1:0-191997 GCA_963778025.1 uncultured Chloroflexia bacterium
CGGCAAGCTCGGCGAGGGCAAGGCGGTGGTCGCGGGCGGCATGGTCTACGTGTCGTCCATCGGGCCGATCGATCCGGTCACCGGCCAGCTCGTCCCGGGCGGCGATCAAGG
This sequence comes from uncultured Chloroflexia bacterium, assembly GCA_963778025.1. Taxonomy (GTDB): domain Bacteria; phylum Chloroflexota; class Limnocylindria; order Limnocylindrales; family CSP1-4; genus CAVZTA01. Next base: position 112 of record CAVZTA010000012.1, read on the forward strand.
ACCACGCGCGTCAGTGCTTCGAGAACCTCAAGGTGAAGCTCGAGGGCGTCGGCACCTCGGTCGACAAGATCGTGTGGGCCAACTGGTCGCTCAAGGACGCCACCGAGTTCGACGCCTTCAACGAGGAATGGGCGAAGTTCTTCCCGGGCGATGCGCCCGTCGGTCAGGGGACCGTGATGGGCGCGCTCCAGCGCCGAGCCGGGTTCCGGGTCTCGATCGGGGTCATCGCCGAGGCCTGAGGTCAGACCCCGGCAGCCCCGCCCGATCAGGGCTCGACGATCGATCCGGAAGTAGTAGGGCACCGAGAACTCGTCACCGTCCTTCGTGGCGGTCACGTAGACGAGGAGCCCCCACCCGCCCACGGGCGGCACCGGGACCAGGACCTCGCCGCCGGCGTCGGGGGTCACCGGAGCCAGACCGGCATCCTCGCCGAACCACGGCGTCCTGACGGGATCGCGGCCCGACGGCAGGATGCGGTCCTGCTCGGCATACAGCCCGCTGATCCGCGTGATCGTCCAGCCGTCGGCAACGGCGAACGACACGCTCGTCCCGGGTCGCTGATGCAGGGATGTCGCCACCGGCTGCCAGCTCGGGCCGCAGTCGGTCACCGACGCGGGCCCGCCCTTGGGCGCGTAGCTCAATCCGCAGCCCTCGAAGCCGCGAAGCGTCACGAGGTCACCGGCGGTGTAGTCGGGCCCGGTCATCGTGAGCGCGGGCACGTGGAACCCCGGCCCCGCGTCGATGTCCCTGGCATCCACCGCGACCGTGTACCGGAGGACGCCCTCCGTCTCGAGCGAGAAGTCGAGGGTGTCATCCACGCCACGGCCGAACTCCGAGAGACCGGCCGCGTCGCACGCCACGTCGTCGCCGACACCGTCGATGATGAGCGCGATCGTCCCCGTGCCGGTGCAGCCCAGGCGGAGGTAGTAGCGGTCAGCATCGTGCGGCACCGCCACGGATCGGATGAGCGGTGCGGACTCGCTCGTCCCGCTCGCCCCGAGCAGCTTGGTGACCCCGTCGAGCTTGTCGGGCAGCTTCGGCGCCGGAAGGTCGGCCAGCGGGGTCGGCGGGACGACTTGTGTCGGCCCCGGATCGGCGAACGGATGACCGCCGGTGTCCACGAGGGCTCGATCGCCGAGCGGCTCGGGAAGCGTGACGGTGACCGGCGTCGGATCCACGCCCTCGCAGTCCTGCCCGCCGGAGAGCGGCTCGACGGCGAACCCGACCAGCACCCGGTCGGGCAGGACGACGATCTCCGGCCCGTGCAGGCGTTCGCCCACCGGCTGCCCGCTCGCGCATGCGTACTCGTGGACGAGCGCCGTGAAGGTCGTGGTGGCTGGGTCGGGCGCGGCGACGGCGGGATCCCAGGTCCACGTCGCCTCGCCCACCACCCCGTCGACGACCGCCGATGGCCGGCACTCCGTGGCGCTTCGGACCGCCCAGGTCCCGTCCTTCTCGCTGACGTCCAGGGCGACGTACTGCTCGGCCACGCCGAGCGGCGCGGAGAGGTAGCGCGAGCGGCCGGGCGCCTCGTCGACGAGCCAGTAGCCCGACGGCGGCAGGACCGCCTGATCGAGCGAGGGGTGGGCGAGCTCCTCACGGATCGCGGCGGCATCAGGACGGTCAGCCCGCTCGGCCGCGCCCTTCGTGGACAGGAGCGCGGCATCGAATCGTGCGTCTCCGCAGGCGTACGCGACGCCCATCGGCGCGACGGGTGTCGGTGCCGGAGTCGCGGCGGGGGATGAGCTCGCTGACGGCGACACCGGCGTCGACGGCCCCACCGTCGGCGCGATGGACGGCGACGTGAGCGGCGCGGTCGGCTGGGGCGTCGCGGCCGGGGCGGTGTCCCGGTTCACCAGCGCGTAGGCCGCGATGCCAACAGCGACCACCACCGCGGCCGCGGCCGCGAGCGATCCGGTGAGCGCACGGCGCGCGCGGTCCGGCGTCGTTCGGCCTGGCGGCGTTCGAGCCGGTCCAGAGTCATTGTGAACGGCAGGTCGTCGGCTTCGGCCCGGAGGGCGGCGCGGAGGCGATCCTCGACGCGCGGATCGGTCTCATGCATGGCGGGCCTCCACCGTCGCCGGTTCGCCGAGGGCCGCTCGCAGCATGACGAGCGCCTCGCGGAGCTGGGTCTTGATCGTGTTCGGGCTCTTGCCCAGGGCTGCCGCCACATCGTCGACCGGCAGGTCGGCGTAGTAACGCAGCACGACGGCCGCCCGGGTCCGCGGCGGCAGGTCGGCCAGCCCGTGCATCAGGACGACGCGATCGTCGCTGTGACGCCCGAGGTCCCCCGGCTCCGGCGCGTCCGGCACCACATGCAGCCGCACGACCCGCGCCTGGCTCCGGCGGAGCTGCAGCGCGTGGTTGGTGGCGACCCGCAGCAGCCAGGCCCGCAACGCACGCTCATCGCGGATGGAGCCGGCCTTGTCGAAGGCCGTGAGGAGCGTCTCGACGACGACGTCCTCGGCATCGGCGCGATCCGCGTGATCAGGTAGGCAACGGCCTGCAGCTCGCGGCCGTAGGTCCCGAGGAGGTCCCCGAGCGCTTCCGGTCGTCGCCGTCGCAGGGCTTCGACGGTCATCGATGCTCCCATCCCTCGCCGACGGCGTGGCCCGTCGTGCGCAGGGTAGATGCGTGAGCGGGCCCGGACGGGTGACTCGAACGTCCCGCAAGATGTCGCGGTGGGGCTGCGCCTGTCGACGAGTGGGTCTGGGATTTGCGGTTCGCCCAGGCCGACGACGGCGCTGCGGCAGCGCCCTCCGCCGTGTCACCATCCGGCCATGGCCGCTGCGCGTCCCGTCCGCTTCGTCACGCGAGTCCGGCTGGACGAGACCGTCGAGCAGGTCGATCTCCCGGGCGGCCGCCTCGTCTACGTCCTGCGCCGGTCATCGCGCTCGCGCGGGCTGCGCGTGACGATCCACCCGGCGCGCGGCGTCGTCGTGTCCGTGCCGCTCCCGACGCGCCGCGGCTGGGCGCAGCCGGTCCCGCACGTGGAGGCCTTCCTCCGTGCGCGTGAGCGCTGGATCCTCGCGCACCTGGCGGATCAGACCGCTCGCCGTTCGGCGCTCGAGCGGCGGCCGGCGCTCGGTGCCGGCCGCACCCTCCCTCTCGAAGGCGTCCCGCACCTCGTCCGGATCCTGCCGGCCTCCACCCGTCGGAGCAGGGTCATCGTGACGAGCGGTCCTGGTGGCCCGGAGCTCTGGATCGAACAAGCGGCCACCGACCGTCGACCGCTCGAGCGGGTGCTCGACGCGTGGCTTCGCGTACGCGCGCGGGAGGCGATCGACCGAGCGATCGCCCTCCATGCACCGCCACTCCGGGTATCGCCGGCCGCCGTGACGCTGCGCGATCCGCGCTCCCGCTGGGGCTCATGTTCCCGGAGCGGTCGCCTGTCGCTGTCGTGGCGTCTGATCCTCGCGCCGCCCCAGGCGCTCGAGTCCGTCGTCGTCCACGAGCTGTGCCACCTGCGGGTGTTCGGGCACGGCCCGCGGTTCCGCGCCCTCCTTGCGGGCCGGATCCCGGACCACGCGCAGTGGCGCCGCTGGCTCCGCGAGCATGCGGCCGAGCTGCACGCGGCGCTCGACCCCTCCGGCGAGGAACACGCCGCCTGACCCGGGCGACGGCCGCGCTCAGCGGTCGTCGAGGATCTCGATCTCCGGCTCGGGAGTCGCTTCTGCTTCGGTGACGCCCGAGCGATGCCACGACCAGTGGACGTCGTCGTCCTCCTGCACGCCCACCGGCCAGCCATCGCCGCGGTAGCCGAGGAAGCCCTGGCCGAACGACAGTCGGGTGCGACCCTCGACGATGCGCAGCACCACCATCGTGGCGGCACCGAGGAGCACGAGCAGCGGCACGCGGACATCGCCGGACCAGGCGGCCACCGCGACGACGATGAGGGTGGTGCCGGCGAGCGCGGCCCCGAAGGCGCGGGGCGAGACCTCGAGCGACGCCATCAGCAGCGAGACGGCCGGCGCCGCCCGCACCGACCCATCCGCCGGCATCCCCGCGGGCTCGGCCGAGGTCGTCACGCGGCGGATCGTGGGCTCGAGGCGACGAAGCGCAGCGGACGGCACGCGATCCGCTCCGTCGCGGTGCCGCTCGTCGTCGACTCGACGCGCTCGCCCGGTCATGACGTCGCCATGATGCGCGCCCGGAGCGCCCTCGTCGACTGCCATGGGCACGCCATGTCTGGGCCCGGGAATGCGATGCCGAAGCAGCCTTGACACCCCGCTGGGCACCGGTCGCGGACGATCGTCTCGCCCGAGACGAGGAATTCGTCGAGCAGGATGCGCCACGGCCCGACCGCCATCCGTCCACGCGCGATCGCGGCGCGGATGTCGGGCTCACGATCGGGTCGCAGCTCGAGGTAGTCGTCGATCGTGGCCGTCTGGCCGTCGAGCGTGAACGCGAGGTCGGGCTGGACGGCCATGCGGTCGAGGAGCTGGTCGGACAGGGCGACGAGCCGCATCCGGAACGTCTGGAACGGCAGGTACCACTCGCGTTCCCAGTGGGTGTATGGGGGACGAGATGGATGACGGCCCGAGCGTCGCCCGAGGTGTCGCTCGGCGTCTCGTCGTCGGCGATCATCCGGGCGTGCTCCTGACTGGCTGGCTGTCGGCGCGGCGGTGCGAGCGCTTGGTCGATGATAGGGAGGGGTCGCGCGATGAACGGGTCGTTCGGCCCGGTCGCCGTCGACCTTCGTCCATGGCAACGGTTCGGTAACACCCACGAGATTCGCGGAACGCGATGGCGCGCTCGGCCGTCACACGTACGACCCGCCATCGCTGGAGGCCTGCTTGTCCACGCGTCTCGCCCTGCTCGTCGCCACCGCCGCGCTCGTCGTCACCGCGTGTGGCGCGAGCGCCACTGCCACGGTCGCGCCCGTCACGCCGACGCCCGTCCCCGCCCAGCCGGACCTGACGCCGGTGCCCGGATCGCCCGAGGAGCCCACGCCGACGGTCGCCCTGCCCGAAGGCGACGTGGACGGCGTCCAGGAGGGTGCCCCGGAGCTCGCGATCGAGTCGGACGGCCCTGACTCGCTCGAGATCTCGGTCGCCGACTCCACCGCGAAGGCCTGGCGGATCCGGATCAGCGGCACCGACGCGGCCGATCGCCTGGAGCTCATCGTCGAGACCGGCGACATCGTCCCGGCCATCCACATCGACGAGATCGTCGGCAACGAGGTCGTCTCGACCGATGACCTGACCCGGATGCCCGACGAGCCCACGGTCGCCGCAGGCGGCTGCCATCGCACGGTGGATGTGTGCTTCTCGTCGGACGGCATCCATCTCGACGATACGGATGGCGTCCTGACCGCCCGCTTCACCTTCCGTGATCCCTCGACGCGGATCGCGATCACGGGCTCCACGGCCGGCTGGCCCGCCGAACCGTTCATCCTCGGCGACTGGCACGACAGCCAGACGTTCAAGTCCTGGGAATAGCCGCTCCGCGCTCCCCGCTGCGACGCGCATCGAAGCCCCGGCCCAGCGCCGGGGCTTCCCGATTCCCAGGGACCACCGACAGGACGGTGCCGACACCCGATGAACCGTCCTTCCGTCCTCAGGCGGTCGAGATGCAAGGCGGCCGGGAGGAGCGGAGCGAGCGGCCTCGGATGGCCGTGAGCGAGCACCGGATCGGCCAACGCGGCAGCCGCGCCGCAGCCCAGGGTTCTGCATGACGTCCGAGCGCCGACAGGACGGTGCCGACGCCCGATGACTCGCCCTTCCGGCGTCAGGCGGTCCAGATGCAAGGCGGCGCAGGAGGAGCGGAGCGCGCGCACCCGGATGGCGCAAGCGAGCACCGGACGCGGCAACGCGGCAGATGGGCCGCATGACGTCGGACCGTTGGATCGGCGGAGGGATGGTGGGCCGGGGCAGAATCGAACTGCCACAGTCATAGACGAGGGTTTTACAGACCCTTGGGCTCACCACCTGCCCAACCGACCCGGTGATCGGATCGCGCCGCGACCGTCGAACGTTCCCTGGGGGTGCTGGTGGAGATGAGGGGACTCGAACCCCTGACCCCCGCGATGCGAACGCGGTGCTCTCCCAGCTGAGCTACATCCCCACGGGAACGGTCCGACACGCGGTCCGTGACCGGTGCGAGAGTGTAGCAGATGCCCTCCGGACTCCTGTACGGCCTGGTGGCTGCCGTCGGCTGGGGTCTCGTGGACGTCATCGCCTCCGTGACCGGCAAGCGACTCGGGCCGATCGCCTTCGCCGCCGCCACCCAGTCCATCGGCTTGGCCGTGTTCGTCGCGCTCGCGATCATCACGCGAACGACCATCGGGCCGACCGCCGCCGGCGAGGCGTTCCTGTTCGGTGGGGTCGCCGCGATCGGCTACCTGGCCGCCTTCACCGCGCTCAGGATCGGCCCGCTCGCCGTCGTCAGCCCGGTGATGGCGTCCTATGGCGGGCTGACCGTCGTGCTCGCGGTGGTCTTCCGGAACGAGCAGCTCACATCGGCGCAATGGGTCGGCGTGGCGCTGACGACGAGCGGCATCGTGCTCGCGGCGCTCGTCCTCGATGACGGCATCCGCAAGGCGCGGCCCGTGAGCGCGGGCGTCGCGTTCGCGCTGATCGCCTGTCTCGGATTCGCCTTCGCGACCGTCGGGCTCGCGGCACCGATCCAGGCCGCCGGCTGGCTGCCCGCGACGGTCATCTCGAGGTTCGGCAACGTCGCCCTGGTCCTGACGTTCCTCGCCGTTGCGGTCGTCCTGAAGCCAAAGGCCCTCGATGGGGCGGTCGCACGGCACCCCGACGCGGGCCGGGGGCTGGTGATCGGGCTGCTGGCGGTCGGCCTGCTCGACGCCGCCGCGAACACGAGCTTCGCCGTGGGCCTGGAGCGGTCGGAGACGTGGGTCGTGGGGCTCAGCTCGTCGTTCGGGCCAGCACTGGCGATCGTCTTCGCGGTCCTTGCCCTTCGCGAGCGGCCGCGACCGACGCAATGGCTGGGGCTCGCGGCGCTCGGGCTCGGCGTCGTCGTGCTGGCGTTGCCGATCTGACGCTCACGCGGGCAGGCTGAACCAGAAGCGCGTCGCGCCCTCGGCCGATTCCGCGCCGACACGGCCGCCTGCACCCTCGACCAGCTGCTTGACGATGGCCAGGCCGATGCCGGCGCCGCCGTGCGCCCGATCGCGCGACTTCTCGACCCGGTAGAAGCGCTCGAAGACCCGTGGCAGGTCGTCCGCCGGGATCCCGTCGCCGGTGTTCACGACCGAGACCAGCACATCGGCGGGTCGTCGTTCGGCGCGGACGGTGACGCGACCACCGCGTGGTGTGTAGCGCGCCGCGTTCGACAGCAGGTTCGCCAGCACCTGGGCGAGATGGTCGGGGTCGGCACGCGCCGCCAGGTGATCGGGCACGTCGACCTGGAGCTCGAGACCGGCGCGCTCGAGGGTCGGCATCGCGAGCGCCAGGGCACTGCGGATGTGTGCCGCAAGGTCGAGGTCGACCATCGGAGGGCCACCGACATCCTCACCCTCGGCGAGGGCGTCGAGCGACCGCGAGAGCCGGACCAGCCGGTCGACCTCCTCGCGGAGCGACTCGTAGGTCGCGGCATCGCCTTCGATGACGCCGTCGCGCAGCGCCTCGAGGTAGCCCTGCAGGTTCGTCAGCGGCGTCCGCAGCTCGTGCGCGGCGTTGGCGATGAAATCGCGGCGCATCCGCTCCTGGTCGGCAAGGGCGGCGGCCATCTGGTTGAACGAGTCGGCGACGGAGCGCAGCTCCTCCGGGCCTTCGCGGGGGACGCGCGCGGCGTAGTCGCCCTCGGCCACGCGGCGTGCCGCGGTGCCCACCTCGGCCAGGGGGCGAGCCAGCATCCGCGCGAGGACGACCGCGATGACCAGCGCCGCCGCGATCGCCACGACGGCCGCCCCGACGACGACCTGCGTGACCGACTGGTCGTACATCGCCCGGGCATGGTCGGCGCTGTCACCGGCCTCGACCATGAGTGCCGCGAACGCCTCGCCGCCGACGATGACGACGCCGATGACGAGGATCGCCATGCCGATGCCCGCCGTCGCGATGGCCGCGAGCGCGATCCGTCCGGCGAGGCCACGCACGCTCATCGCGACGGGGCGCCCGGGTCGCGGGCCGCCCGATAGCCGACGCCGCGGACGGTCGCGACGTAGCGCGGCTGTTCGGCGTCGTCGCCGAGCTTCTCGCGGAGACGACCGACATGGACATCGATGGTCCGGTCGAGGATCGACGTGTCGTCGCGGCCGTAGACCTGGTCGAGGAGCTGATCACGCGTGAGGACCCGCCCGCCGGCCTCGAGCAGGACCTGAAGGAGTCGGAATTCGACCCGGGTGAGCGGGACGACGTCGCCGTCGCGCAGGACTTCGTGGCGCGCGGGATCGAGGACGAGGTCGGCGTGGCGGATGAGGCGCGGCTCGGGCTCGTCGGCGGTGGGTTCGATCGCGCCCGGCGTGGTGCGGCCTCGGGCCGTCCGCTCGAGGATCCGGCGGACCCGGACGACGAGCTCCGCGGGGCTGAACGGCTTCGGCAGATAGTCGTCGGCGCCGTCCTCGAGGCCGGCGATGCGGTCGACGGTCGAGCCCCGTGCCGAGAGGATGAGGATCGGGACGTCGCCGTCGGGCTCGCGGCGGACGGCGCGGATGACGGCGCGCCCGTCGAGCCCGGGAAGCATCAGGTCGAGGACGACGAGTGCCGGCTCATGGTCCTCGATCGCGGCGAGGGCGGCGGGCCCGTCGGCGGCCGTCACGACGCGATAGCCCTCGCGCTCCAGGTAGGTGCGCACGAGCCGGACGATCTTGGCGTCGTCGTCGACGACGAGGATGGGTCGATCGGTCTGGGCCATCCTCGCGATGCTACGTCCCGGCCCGTGACGCCCGTTTGACGCTCGGCACGTGTCCGTTCGCGGCGCGCGAGGTCCACTCGCGCTCCGGCCTGACCGCTGTCTCGTGGACAGCAGATCCCGACGAGGAATGGCCGTTCGAGCGGTTCGCGGACGGTGAGGCAGCAGATCCGTCGGGTCGCCGGGTGATCCGAGCGAGTCGATGTCGGCCAGGCAGCGATCCGATCGACCGCGGGGCCTGGCATCGGGCGTCGTTGGGATCTGATGCCGGCCAGGCAGCGGTCGGGAGGCGGGTAGCCGTGTAGCACTGGCGTTGCTCAGGATCGCTGCGAGCAGCCTGGTCATGCGAGCCGGGATGGTGCGATCGAGCGCGTGACGAGCGTGCTCGGAGCGGACGCGAGCAACAGGATCGCTACGGCCTGGTGAGTGGCGATCGACATTGACCGAGTAGAACAGATGTTCTACTATCGGACGTCCGATGGGACGGTCTCCGGAGGTCACGGCGGCTCTTGCGACGCTTCAGGCGCGCTGGGGTTCGGCAGCTCCGCGGACCGGTGGGGAGCTGGGTCTGGCGACCGAGGGCGCGCTCGCGAGAGCGCCCATGGCGCTGCCGAGTCCCCTCGATGCGCCGGAGCAGGCGCCGCGGGTCACGCCCGCGGAGGACCTCGACGGGCGCATCGTCCCCACCGGGTTCGCCGCGCTGGACGCGATCCTCGGCCCGGGCGGGTTGCCCCGGACCGCGAGCGTCGCGCTGCAGGGCGACCACTCGTCGGGCAAGACGACCCTCGCGCTGCGACTCGCCGCGGAGGCCCAGGCCGCCGGGCTCATCGTCGCGTGGCTGGACCTCGCCCGCTCGTTCGACCCGGTGGAGGCCGTGACCCGCGGCATCCGCCCCGAATGGCTCGTCGTCCTCACGCCCACGGATCTCGAGGAGGCGCTCGCGCTCTCGGCGGCGCTGCTCACGGCACGGACCGTCGATCTGCTGCTGGTCGACCTGCCCGAGGCGCGTGACCCCGCCGTCGCAGGCGTGAAGGTCGGCGACCGGCTGGGACGGCTCGCGGCCCTCGCGCGGCGCGCCGGGACGCTGCTCGTCGTCCTGGAGCCCATGAACGTCGGGGAGCGGCTGGGCACCGCCGTCGCCGAGGCCACCGGCCTCCGCCTGGAGCTCGCGCGACGCGACTGGATCCGGCTGGGGCGCGATGTGGTCGGCCAGCGGACCGAGGTGACCGTCGCCCGCAACCGGTTCGGCCCGCCGGGACGCTCCGCCGAGCTCCGGATCCTCTACGCGGAGGGCGGCTCCCGCGACGCGTGCCTCCTCCATGACGACCTGCTCGGGAAGGCCCCACCGGGGCCCGAACCCGCTCGGGCCGGTCGGCCCATCGCGCTCCACGCCAGCACCTCGCCCCCATCCCTCATCGTCCAGGAAGGACCGCTATCGCTCGATCCCCATGCGACTGCTCCACCTCCTCTGGCCCCACCTGCCGCTCCGGCTCGCCCGCGCGCGCCTCGAGCGGACGGCCACCTCCGGCTCGTGGCCGGACGGCCCGATCGTCCTCGGCGGACAGCCGTGGACCGACGGGACGGTCGTCGACGCGGATCCCAAGGCTCGGGCGCTCGGCGTCCGGCGGGCGATCCCGCTCGGGAGCGCACACCGGCTCGCGCCCGAGGCGACCTTCCTCGACCTCGACCCTGACGCCGATCGGGACGCCGTCGAGGCCGCGTGCGAGCGCCTTGCGGCGTTCAGCCCCGGGATCGCCGGGACGAGCGACGTCACCGAGGCGGGCTTCGGCCGGCTCGCCGTCCACGTCGACGGGCTCGACCGCCTGTGGGGCCCCGAACCCGAGCTCGCGCGCCGCCTCGTCCATGCGCTCGCGCCGTTCCTGCCCGGGCCGCCTCGTGTCGGCGTCGCCGGGACGAGCTTCGCCGCGACCGTCGCCGCCGCCCATGCCCCCGAGGACGGCACGCCGCTGGGTGTCGACCCCGGCGAGGATGCGGCGTTCCTCGCCCCATACCCCGCCCGGCTCCTCACCCACGACGAGGACATCCGCGGCCGGCTGACCCGGTTCGGGCTGCGGACGATCGGGTCGGTCGCCGACCTGCCGCAGACCGCGCTGGTCGCCCGCTTCGGCGGGGAGGGCGCGCTGATCCACGCGCGCGCCACCGGCCGCGAGACCGAGACCTTCCGGCCGCGCCGTGCCCCGGAGCGCCTGAGACTCAGCCTGCCCATCGACCCGCCCACCGACGGCGTCGAGGCCGTCCGATTCGTCCTCCGGCGTCTCGCGGGGGCGCTGGGTGCGCAACTGAGCGCGAGAGGCGCCGCGGCCGGGCTGGCACGACTCGTCGTCCGCCACGACCTCGCGTTCGCGCCGAACGGCACCCCGGCGGAGCTCCGGTTCGAGCAGCGCTTCCCCGAGCCCACCGCGGACCCCGAGGCGATCGAGCGGCTGCTCGTCGCCCGGCTCGAACGGACGCCGCCGCCGGCCGCGGTCGCCGGGCTGGAGCTGGAGCTCGCGGGGGTGGAGCCCGCGGCCGGTCAGCAGCTCCCGCTGTTCGTCCCGCAGGCGGCGCGCGGTGCGCGCCTCGACTGGCAGCTCGCGCGCCTTGCGATCGCGTTCGGCAGTGACCGCATCCACCGCATCGAGCTCACCGATCCCGAGGCGCCCCTGGCCGAGACGCGCTGGCGGTGGGTGCCCGTCGCCGGGGCCGCGGTCCTCGGCTCGGAGCTGGTCCCGGAGGTCGTCCCGCCGACGACCCGCGAGCGGCCACTCAGCCTGCCGGAGACCGTCCCGTGACGCGCCTGCTGCGCGAGCACCCGTCGATCGAGGTGGAGGTCGATGCCGCGGGCGCCCTTACGGCGATCCGCTGGGCCGGCCGGCGCGAGCCGGTCGAGGTGTGCAACCACTGGCGCATCGAGGAGCAGTGGTGGCGCGAGCCCATCGCCCGCGAGTACTTCAAGGTCGTCGGCCCCAGCTGGCTGGCGCTCGTCTACCTGGACCGGATGGATGGGACGTGGCATCTCGAGCGCGTGTATGACTGACCGGATCCGGTGGTCGCGACTCGAACATCCGTGCGAACCCATGCGGGGTGCCGGAGCGTCAGGTCGCGGGCCGACCCATGGCGGCGGAGACCACGAACAGGACCAGGAACAGGGCGATCACGAACAGGAGCGCGGCACGATCCCGGGGCTGCGTGGACTGCACGAGCGCGGTCTCCCCCAAGCCGACGACCGCCGTCGGTCTGCGCTCATGGTAGCTGACACGCGTGGCGCGCGCGGCGCGTCAGTCGAGGCAGCCGGCACCGTAGCGCACCGAGACCAGCGTGGTCCCGGACAGCGGCCGGATGGTCGTCTGGACGCGGCACGTCGTGGCACCGACCGAGTCGATGACCGTCGATCCGTCCTCGAACGGCCCCGAGACGGCCTCCGTCCTGTAGCCCGCCTGCTCGAGCGCGCCCTGGTACCACTTCGTCACGGTGATGCCGTCCGAAGGCGCGGAGAAGGCGCCGCTGATCGGCCCCTCCGTGGGGTCGCCGGTCGCCTCGTGGGAGCCCGGGAAGACCGGGAAGTCGATGGGCAGCTGGTCGACGATCTCGCCCCACTCGGTCTGGGTGGTCGTCGGCCGGTCCGGGGAGCTGGAAGGACCGCCGGGGACCGGCGTGAGCGATGGGCGAGCCGAGGTCGTCTCGGAGGGCGATGCCAGGGCACTGCCCGCGGGGCTGGGCGAGCTCTCGAGCGGCGAGCCCACGGCGCCCGTCGGGACGGGCGTGGGCCCGGCCGAGCCCGTGGTGCCGCACGCGACGAGCAGCGCGGCGAGCGGTGGCAGGAGAAGGGACGCGAGGGACACGCGGGACGGCATCGGCATGGACGGGAATCTAGCCTCGAGATGCGGGGACCCCTCGCCGCCCCCAGCGGCGAGGGGTCCCGGAGCGGACCGCCCACCGGTCCGCCGGAGGTCGACGATCGGCCATCGCTCCGATCGTCGCCACGAGATCGTCCCGAGCCCCCCAGTCGGGTCGAGACGGAAGATGGTTCAGGTGCCGGCCGCCCCGAGGAGCGCGGGCAGGGCACCCAGGATGAGCAGGAGGGCGAACGCGACCTGGAGCGCACTACGGACGACCAGGGTGGTGGTCGGGCGATCGGCGGCGGATCGCGTGGCGGTCATGGGCCTGAGACGCATGACCCTCGCGGAAGGTTTCGCGGAAACGGCAGGACATCCGTCCTGTCCGTCGATGGGTCATCCGGGCCGGACGCATGAGCGCCCGCTACGCCGAGCTCCACGCGCACAGCCACTTCTCGTTCCTCGACGGGGCGTCGCCCCCCGACGACCTGGTGGCGCGCGCGGTGACGCTCGGGCTGTCCGGGCTCGCCGTCACGGACCACCAGGGCCTCTACGGGGCGGTGCGCTTCGTGACGGCGGCCGAGGCGGTGGGGCTGCATCCGGTGGTCGGCGTCGAGATCGAGCTGCTCGACCCGGTGGTCCCCGACCCCGACGGGCTGGTCATCCCCGCACCGCGTCCCTGGCGCCCCGGCCGGCGCATGGGTCCGCCGCCGCGCGAGCCGGATCGGCCGGTCGAGGGACGTCCCGCTCGGCCACGCCCGGAGCGGGCGCGACTGCCCGGACATCGGACGGTGGTGAAGGAGGACCACCGGGGGATCGGGGAGGCGCAGCGCGGGGCGCATCTCGTGCTGCTCGCCCGGGACGGTCGCGGGTGGCGGAGCCTGTGCCGGCTCGTCTCCCGGGCGAACCTCGCGGGCTCCAAGGCGGTCCCGCGGTTCACCCAGGCGCTCCTCGCCGAGCACACGGAAGGGATCATCGCGCTGTCGGGCTGTCGCGACGGGGAGGTCGCGCGACGGCTCCGTGCGGGCGATCGCGAGGGAGCGCGGGCGGTCGCGGAGCGCTACGCGGCGCTGTTCGGCGGCAGCGGCGAGTCGCCGTCCCGTGCCGGCTTCCTCCTGGAGCTCCAGCACCACCTCCTCCCCGACGACGACTGGCTCGTCGCGGAGACCGCGCACCTTGCCGCCGAGGTCGGCCTGCCCACGGTCGTCACGAATGACGTCCACTACGCCGAGCCCGCCGGTCGTGAGCTCCACGACGTGCTCACCGCGATCCGCCACGGCCGATCGCTCGACACGCTGGCCGACCTGCGGCGTGCCGACGGCGAGTCGTACCTCAAGGGGTCCGCGGAGCTGCTCGCGCTGCCGCCGGGTGAGGCGGCGTTCGAGCGCGCTGACCCGGTCACCGCCCGCGCCTGGCGCGAGGGTCTCGCGGCGACCGCCGAGGTGGCCGCCGCATGCCGGTTGGACCTCGGCTTCGAGCAGTACCGCTTCCCGGGGTTCCCGGTGCCCAAGGGCGAGACGCCGTTCAGCCACCTGTCCGAGCTGTGCTGGGAGGGGGCGCGTCGTCGCTACCACCCGCTGACGCCGTCGGTGGTGAAGCAGCTCGCCCACGAGCTCGACGTCATCGAGAAGACGGGCCTCGCCGAGTTCTTCCTCATCTGCTGGGACCTGATGCGGTTCGCGAAGTCGAAGGGGATCCCGGCGCAGGGCCGGGGAAGCGCCGCGGATTCGATCGTCGCGTACGTCCTGGGCATCACCCGGGTCGATCCCATCCGCCACGAGCTGCTGTTCGAGCGGTTCATCAACGAGGGGCGGACGGCCTACCCGGACGTCGACATCGACTTCAGCTCGGAGCGGCGGGAGGAGGTCATCCAGTACGTCTACGGGCGCTATGGCGCGGAGCACACGGGGATGGTCTGCAACCTCGTGACGTACCGGGCCCGCTCCGCGGTGCGGGAGGTGGGCTACGCGCTGGGCTTCCCGCGCCCGCTCGTCGACCGGGTGGCCAAGGCGCTCGAGACGTACGACTCGGTGATGGTCCGGCGCGACCTCGAGGCGGAGGGTGGCTTCGCGCAGTTCTTCGTGCGGCCGGGGGAGCACCCGATGGAGGTCATCCCCGACCTGTCACGGGAGCGTGGCCTGACCGATGCGATGGGCCAGCTGGGTCACGCGCGGGGCGGGCGGATCTCGACGGACGGGGCGGGGGAGCGGGGCGACGGCCGGCTGGCGCGACCCGAGGACGCGCGGCGGCTGGAGGGCGCGCCTGCCTCCGCACCCGGCGCACCCGTACCGGTGCGAGCGATCGCGGACGGCGTCGGCGCCACTGATCCCGGCCCTGGCGCGCCCGTACCGGTGCGACCGTTATCCGGGGGCATGGGCGCCGACGATGGGGACGTCGGGGAGGTCCTCGAACGCGATGGCGCACTGGATCGAGCGTGGGCCGAGGGCGATCCCGGCCTCGCCGGGGGCCCAGCGGCAGCCTCCGACGCTGGAACCACCGGAACGAGCGCTCGCACCGGTACGGAGCCGGCGATCGAGGACCCGCGGTGGCGCGAGCGGGCGGAGCAGGACGAGCGGGAGCGGACGAGCGCCGCGGAGGGCAATCACTTCGGACGAGGTGGCGGCCAGGGCTTCCGCATCGGCGGTGACCGGTATCTGGGCGGGGATGTCGCCGATCTGTGGCTGCGACGCCAGGTCGGGCGGTTCGCACCTGGTCAGGACGAGGGCGGTCCCGGCGACTCCCCGGTGAGCGTCCGCTGGATCCAGGAGGGCGCGCCGACACGCGAACAGGAACGGTGGCGTGACTGGAAGGCGCGGCCGCAGGTTCGACCCCGAGTCGGGCACGCCCATCGAGGACCGGCCCATCGATGGATCCTCGGGCCGATGGCTCGCGGGAGCGTCGCCTCGGACCTCGGAGGGTTCCGCCACGTATGGGGTCGGTGGCCCGCCGATGCTCGACCGGCCCATCGATCGCCTGACGTCAGAGGATGGCGGCGGCCCCGGCGACGAGAGCGCCGCGGCGCGACGGTGGGCGCGCGAACAGGTGGCGATGCGCGCCGATCGGAGCAACTCGATCATGCGGATGCCGCCCGCCGAGCTGCTGCGGCCGGTCGCCGATCCCCGCCGACCCGGCAGCACCGTCGGCCTGTCCGACTGGGAGCGCTGGCTCGAGATGTGCGCCCGCATCGACGGCTTCCCGCGTCACCTGTCGATCCATTCGGGCGGGATGCTCGTGACCGCGGCGCCGCTCATCGATATCGCGCCCATCGAGCGGGCGACGATGGCCGACCGCGTCGTCGTCCAGTTCGACAAGCGCGACGTCGAGACGATGAAGCTCATCAAGCTCGACCTGCTGGGCCTCGGCATGCTTGCGGCGATCGACGAGACCGTCGGGCTCGTGGAGCACGACTGCGGCGTGTGCCTCGACCTCGACCGCATCCCCGAGGAGATCCCCGAGGTCTTCGCGATGCTCCAGGCGGCCGACACCGTGGGCGTGTTCCAGGTCGAGAGCCGGGCCCAGATGCAGACGCTGCCGAAGTCGCGTCCGGCAAGCCTTGACGACCTCGTGGTGGAGGTCGCGATCATCCGGCCCGGCCCGATCCAGGGGAACGCCGTCCATCCGTACCTGCGCCGGAAGCAGGGCCTGGAGCCGGTCACGTACCTCCACCCGTCGCTGGAGTCGGCGCTCCACGACACCCTCGGCGTGATCCTCTACCAGGAGCAGGTGATGAAGATCGCCATCGACGTGGCGGGCTTCACGCCGGCGGGCTCCGACGCGTTCCGGCGGGCGATGGGCACCTGGCGCTCCGAGAAGGAGATGGAGAAGCTCCACGTCCAGTTCGTCGACGGCTGCGTCGACAAGCAGGGGATGCGCCGCGAGGACGCCGAGGAGCTGTTCCGCCAGTGCGCGGCGTTCGCGTCGTTCGGGTTCGCGAAGTCGCATGCGGCGGCGTTCGCCCGGACCGCATACGAGTCGTCGTTCCTGAAGCTGTTCTACCCGGCGCAGTTCGTGGTCGGGCTGATCAACGCCCAGCCGATGGGCTTCTACCCGATCGAGGTGCTCGTCAACGATGCGAAGCGGCACGGCGTGACGGTGCTGCCCGTGGACATCAACCGGTCGTCGTACAAGACGGCGACGGAATGGGTCGGCCGGCCGGGCTGGACGATGGCCGGTGCGGCGGGCGATGACGGCTCGCACGACGGCGATCCGGGCGAGGCGCTGCCGGACGGGGCGGGCGTGCGGGCTCGGGCGCGGCCGGTGCGGTCGTCGGCGTGTCTCGTGCCGTCGGCGGCGGCGCGCGACCGGTGGGCGGCGGACAGCGCGCTGGGCTGGGGCGTCCGCCTGGGGCTGAAGCTGGTCAAGGGCATCGGCGAGGAGCAGGAGGCGCGCCTGGACGCGGAGCTGGCGCGCGGGCCGTATGCGTCGCTCGCGGACGTGGTCGAGCGGACGGGGCTGGCCGAGGAGGTCATCGAGCGGCTGATCCGGGCCGGTGCGCTCGACTCGCTGGGTCGGCCGCGGCGGGAGCTCCTGTGGCAGCTGCGCGAGGTCGCCGGCGCGACGAAGGGGCGGATGGACGGGCGGGCGGTCGGATCGGGGCGGGTGTCGAAGCGGGCGGCGGGACGACCGATGGACCTGCGGCTGCCGGCGACGGACGCGCCGCCGCTGCCGGCGTTGACCGAGACGGAGCGGCTGGGCGATGCGTACGCGGTCGTCGGGCTCGATGCGCGGGTCCAGGTGGTGGGCTTGTTCCGCGAGGCGCTCGACCGGCTCGGGGCGGTGACGAACGCCTCGTTGAACGAGAAGCGACCGGGGCGGGTGCGGATCGGCGGGCTGGTGGTCACCCGGCAGCATCCGATGACGGCGCGCGGGACGGTGTTCCTGGCGCTGGAGGACGAGACCGGGATGGTCAACGTCACGCTCTGGCCGGACACCTGGCAGCGACTCCGGGGCATCGTCCGCCGGCATGCGCTGCTCCTGGTCGACGGGGAGCTCCAGCGCGAGGCGAGCGTGGTGAACGTGGTGGCCCATGACGTTCGGCCGCTGGTGGAGGCGGCTGCGAGGGTCGGCGGGCCGGACGCTCCAGGCGGTGTTCGCCAGATGGGGCAGGCCGGGATGCGCCGGCTGTCCTAGACCCATCCGCGCCGGCCTGTCGGCCGAAGGAACGGGCGGATGCCGCCTCGGAGGAGGCGGTCTCGTCGCGGAAGCTCGGGCCGCGCCGGGACTGCCTCTTGCGCGGCGGAGCCCCCACGCGGGGTCAGCGCCGGCGAGCGCTGGACTTCGGGCGGCTGTTGCGGTTGCGCTGTTGCTGCTGCTGGGCGCGGGCCCGATTCGGGTTCGACAGGTTGAGGAACCGCTTGTACCAGGCGGCTGCCGCGGCATACACCGCCCCGGACACCGGCGAGATGACGAGCGCCTGGGTGACGATCGACTGTCGCTGCGCGTCGCTGACACCCGGCGTCGCGTAGACCGACACGGTCAGGCAGCCGACCGCGACGAGCGCCGAGATGAGACCCGCCAGGTAGCTCGCGCGAACGGCGAGGAAGCCGGCCAGGAACGCGGCGGCCACCGGCGGCGTGTAGACGAAGAACTGGAACGCGAGGGAGCTCGCGACCTGGAAGATCGTGGGGCTCGTCGTCGGAGCCGGGGAGGAGGTCGGGGCTGGCGACGTGCTGGCGCTGGCCGATGCCGACGCGCTCGCGGAGGCACCGGCACTGCCCGACGCCGACGCGCCCGCGCTGGCGGACGCGCTCGGGCTGGCGGACGCACCGGCGCTGGCCGAGGGACTGACGCTCGGTGACGCCGCTGGACTCGCGGAGGGGGCCGCGCTCGCGCTGGCGCCGGGCGACGGACTGGGCGACGTGCCGGTGACGGCATTGACATCGAGGGCGCCGGTGGCGAGCACCGCGAACGTCGAGACGACGGTCAGGGCGACCGGCAGCAGGACCGCGGGCGACGGGACGAGCTTCGGCAGGTAGCGCAGGTCGGCGCGGACATCGGGCGGGCGGAAGGCTGCCCGGAAGGCGTTCCTGAAGCTCGGACGGGCCGTCGCGGGCGGCTGCGCGGGAGTCGCCGGCTTCGCGCCTCTGGCCGGTCGAGGAGTGGCCGGGGTCGCGGGCACCGCGTCGTCGGACGACGCATCGGCGGCGGGGCGGTGCCTCCTGGGCGAGCTCGGCTCGGTATCGGCGACGCGCCTCGGCGCGATCGGTTCGCTTGGCGCGGGCCACGAACTCCTCCTGCGGGGGACACGGCCGGGTGACGGCCGGCCGGTGGGACCGGTGCATGGTACGCGGTCGCGGCCCGGCGCTGGTGATCCACGGATAAGTGGCGCGCGGTAGGGTCGTCGTCCGCCACGCCCGCCATCGAGACCGCCCGCCCGGAGGTCGCCTGATGGCGCGTGCTCGACTCGGTGCCCATGTGGGGCTTGCCTGCCTCGTCCTCGCGCTGTGTGCGTCGGTCGTCCGGGCGGCTGCGCCGCCGTTCGCGCCGGTCGGGGTCGGGACGGATGCGGCGGTCGCGTGGCCGCCGTCCACAGGGCTCGTCGTGGCCGAGATCGTCACGGGTGGCGCGTCGGCGTCGGACGAGTACGTCGAGCTCACGAATGCCGGCGTGACGGCAGCCGACCTGATGGGTCTCGAGGTCGCGTACGTGACGTCGAGCGGGTCCACGGTGACGCGCAAGGCGACATGGGCGTCGTCAGTGCTGCTCGAGCCCGGTCGCCACGTGCTCATCGCCAACAGCGCGGGCGTCTTCGCGACGGGTGCGGATGCGACGTACTCCGGCGGGTTCGCGGCCACGGGCGGGGCGCTCGTGCTGCGGCCGGTGGGCGGGACCCCCATCGATGCGATCGGCTGGGGCGATGCCACGAATGCGTTCGTCGAGGGCACGGCGGCACCGGCGCCCCCGGCCGGGTCGAGCATCGAGCGCAAGCCGGGCGGCGTCGGCGGGAACCTCCAGGACACGAACGACAACCTCGCCGATGTCGTCGTCAACGGCGCGCCCGTCGCGCAGCCGCTCGCCGCGCCGCCGGTGCCGGGTGGACCCCCGAACCCGACGCCCACGCCGTCGCCGTCGCCCGTCCCGACACCCATCCCGACGCCGACCGCGACACCGGCGCCCACGCCCACGCCCGTCCCCACGCCGAGCGCCACACCAGTCCCGACGCCGGTCCCCACTCCGACACCGACACCGACGCCGGTCCCCAACCCCACGCCGACACCGACACCCGCCCCGACACCGACACCCGTCCCGACACCGACTCCGACGCCCGACCCCCGCCGACACCGTCCCCGACACCGACGCCCGACACCGACACCGCCGCGACACCGACGCCGATCTCCGCAGCCCACACCGACGGCGCCTCCGTCCGCGACACCGAGTCCGACGCCGCAGCCCACGCCGGTGCCGACGCCGACCGTGACACCGTCGCCGGTCGCCTCGATGGACATCGCCGCGGCGAGAGCGTTGCCGGACGACACGCCCGTCGTCGTCGACGGCGTGCTGACGCTGGACCTCGGCTCGATCGACGGCGCGCGCGGCGGGTTCGTCCAGGACCTGACCGCGGGGATCGGGCTGTACCTCACGGCCGATCCGCCGGCCCTGGCGCCGCTCGGCGCGCACGTCCGGATCACCGGGGTCCTCGACACGCGCTACGCGCAGCGGGTGATCCGCGTGGCACCCGATGCGGTCGAAGCGCTCGGCGCGGCCGACGTGCCGGTGGCTCAGGACATCGAGACCGGTGCGGCCGGCGAGCCGCTCGAAGGGTCGCGCGTCACCGTCGAGGGCGTCGTCGCCGACCCGCCGTCGGACCTTGCCGACGGGCTCGCCGTGACCGTCGACGACGGCTCGGGCTCCGTCCGCGTGATCGTGCTTCCTGCGGCCGCGCGCGCCGGAGATCGGCACCGGCGACGTGGTCCACGCGACGGGTCCGCTCGGCCAGCGTGACAGCTCGGGCACGGGCGCCACCGGCTATCGCCTCTACGTCCCGCGGCCGGAAGACCTCGTCGTGACGCCCAAGCCGGTCGCGACGCCCACGCCGACGCCACAGCCGTCGCCCACCCCGACGCCGCAGCCGACCCCGACGGCGAGCGCGTCCTCCAGCCCGACGCCGATGCCGACCGCGACGCCGGCTCCGACCGCCTCACCCACGCCGTCACCGACGCCCACCCCGTCGCCCACCGCGAGCCCGACAGCGAGCCCGCCCCCGACCATCACGATCGCCGCCGCCCGCGGGCTCGGTGTCGGGGCCGACGTCACCGTCCGTGGCGTGGTCATCGCGGAGGCCGGCCGCATCGGCAGTCCGCCCGTCGCGGTCATCGGCGATGCCGCGAGCGGACTCCCGCTGAAGCTGCCCGATGGTGTCCGGCCGTCACGCGGCGCGCTCCTCGAGGCTCGTGGGACGCTGGCGGCGCCGTACGGCCAGCTGGAGCTCCGTCCGACGAGCGGCGGTGTCACCGTCGTCGGCTCCGCCGCCTTGCCGGCGCCCCGCTCACTGCGCGGCGCCCAGATCGGCGAGGCCACCGAGGGATCACTCGCCCGTCTCGACGGTGTCGCCGTCGGCAAGCCGAAACGCGCCTCCAGCGGCGACCTCACGTTGACGGTCCGCGCGACGGACGGCACGGAGCTCCGCGTCATGGCCGATACGTCCGCGGGGATCGACGCATCCGCGTTCCGTGACGGGTCGACGTACCGGTTCACCGGCATCGTCGGTCAGCGTGCTTCGAAGAAGGGCGCCCTCGATGGCTACCGGCTGTGGCTCCGCGATCGCGCCGATGTGACGCTCATCGCCAGCGCCTCGCCGTCGGGATCGCCGTCCCCGTCGCCATCGGCATCGCCCGGGGCCTCAGGTTCGCCGGCGAGCGTCACCTCGATCGCCCGGGCTCGAGCGTTGACGGATGGGACCGTGACGGTCGAAGGCGTCGTCATCGCCGGTCCGGCGCTCCTCGATGCGAGCGACCGGCGCATCGTCATCGAGGACGCGACCGGCGGGATCGAGGTGCTGCTCCCTGCGGCCGATCCGTCGATGCCGGTCGGGCGCCGGTTGCGTGTGACCGGCGAGCCGGGCCGGGCCTATGGGGCGCCGCGGATCCGCGCGACGGCCGTGGTGGTCCTCGGGACCGGCACGGTCACGCCACACGACCTCGGCCGCACGCCGACCGCCGCCGAGGAGTGGCGCCTCGTCCGGGTGCGGGGCCGCGTGCTGGACGTGAAGAAGCTCGGGGAGCGCTGGCGCGCCGAGGTCCAGGTCGGTTCGGACCGGGTCGTGGTCAACGGCATGGCTGGCGCCGGTATCGCCGCGGATCGGCTGGTCGAAGGCCGCGAGGCGACCGTCACCGGTGTCGTCCGGCGTCCCTATCCCACGGCCACGGACCGGCGATTCGGCATCCTGCCGCGCGGGACCGCCGACATCACGCTCGGTGCCGCTACGCCGGCTGCCGCGTCGGCGGGGCCCGGCGCGACGGATGTCCCCGGCGGGTCCTCGGCGTCGCCGAGCGCCTCGACCGTCGACGCGCCGAGGGACGTCGACCTCGTCGGGCTCGACGCGGCGGTCGGTACGCTCGTCCGCGTCGGTGGTCTCGTCGACGAGCTTCGTCCCGACGGGTTCACGCTCGATGACGGCACGGCGACGGGACGGGTCGTCCTCCGCGACGAGGCCGCCCAGCTCCTGCCGCTCGTCGAGCCGGGCGACGCGGTGAACGTCATCGGTCGCCCGGAGCGCGTCGCCGGCGAGCTCGTCGTCGCGGTCGACGATCCGGCCGGACTCCTGGTCGCCGGGATGCCGACGCCGGACCCGGCGGCGACCGACGCGGTCCCACCCGGGGCGAGCGGCGGGGCCTCGCCCGTCCCGACGCCCCTCCTGGGCGGGTCGGTGAGCGGCCTCGGACCGCTCGACCCCGTCGCGGGCATCGGCAGTCCAGCCGGGTTCGCCACGCTCATCCTCGCGACCGTCGCGTCCGGCGCCATCGCCCTGCTGCGGCGCCGGCTGCGCACGCGCCGGCTGCTGGCCGCCCGGATCCGGGAGCGTCTCGCGACCGTGATGCCGGCGCCGCCGACCCCCGAGTGAGCGCGGCACCACGACCTCCGAGCGGTCGAGCACGACACCCGACGGGGCCCCGCTCGGCCCCGTTCGGGGCGCTCCCGACCCCCGAGCACGTCCCACGCACGATCCGAGCGTGGGCCACTCGGCTTGACGCTCGTGGAATCGGCTGCCTATCCTCGCCCGCGACGGTGCTCCGGAACGGGGCCCACGCACGAGGGAGAGGTCTTGCCGAGCGCGGACCACCGCGTCGCGATCCCTGAAGGTGATCGGCAGTACCACATCGGCCTTGCTCCAGGCGAGCTGGCCGACTACATCCTCCTCCCCGGCGACCCGGACCGCACCGCCCGCATCGCTTCCCGGTTCGACAGCATCGAGCTCGAGCACCGTCACCGGGAGTTCGTATCCGCGACCGGCACCTACGCCGGCCAGCGGGTGTCGGTGGTCTCGACCGGGATCGGGACCGACAACGTGGAGATCGTCGTCGCCGAGATCCTCGCGATCACGGAGCGGCCGACGTTCATCAGGATCGGGTCGTGCGGGGCGCTCCAGCCGGGGATGGAGCTGGGCGACCTGGTCATCTCGACCGGCGCCGTCCGGCTCGAGGCCACCACGTCGTTCTTCGTCCACGACGGCTACCCGGCCGTCGCGGACTACGAGGCGGTCGTCGCGCTCGTCGAGGCGGCTGAGTCGCTCGGTCACCGGTATCACACGGGAATCACCGCGACGGCTCCGGGGTTCTTCGGCGCGCAGGGACGGCCCATCCCGCACCTGCCCATCCGCTACCCTGACCTCGCCGACGAGATGGCACGCCAGGGCGTGCTGAACTTCGAGATGGAGGCGTCGGCGCTGCTCGTCCTCGCCGGGCTCGGCAAGTGCCGGGCCGGGGTCGTGTGCGCCGTCTACGCGAAACGGACGACCGGCGAGTTCGTCGCCGGCGATGTGAAGGATCAGGCGGAAGCCGCGGCGGTGGAGACGGGGCTCGAGAGCCTCCGGATCCTCGCCGAGCTGGACCGCCAGAAACGATCGGCCGGGGCGGAGCACTGGCGCCCGTCGCTCTGGAAGACCTCACCCACGGGCGCCAGGTAGCACGCACGCGGGCACGGGACGGATGCTCCCGGTGACGCACAGCGAACGAGGAGGGCTTGGACCGCGATGGCTGAAGCCTATTGCGTCAAGGACAAGAAGAAGGTCGAAGTCCAGAATCCGCAGCGGATCACGATGAAGAACGGCAAGCCGGCGCTCCAGGGCACGTGCCCCGAGTGCGGTGGCAAGGTCTTCAGGATCGGCGCTGCCTGACGACGTCCTGATCGGACCCCCGCCCGGACGAGCCGGGCGGGGGTCCTTCCATGTCCGGCACGGTGCGACCGTGGAGCAGGCCGTTCGGACCCTCGCGTTCGCGACCCTTGGCATGGGTCGCGCGAGGGGCCTTTGCTAGACTCGGGAGGACTTCCCGGCACGCCGGTGGCGCCTCGTGCGCGCCTGCGGCACCCCACCCGAACGACCGTGCGGTCCCAAGTCGCGGACCGCCGCCTGCAGCCATCGAGGAGGCGCCCCATGACCGTCCGCGTCGGCATCAACGGATTCGGCCGTATCGGGCGGCAGTCGCTCAAGGCACTCCTCGAGCGCACGCCGGGCGTCGACATCGTCGCCGTCAACGACCTCGTCGACACCCAGATGAATGCTCACCTGTTCAAGCACGACTCGACGTACGGCGCCTACCCGGGTGACGTCTCGCACACCGATGACGCGCTGATCATCGATGGCCGCGAGATCAAGGTCCTCCAGTACCGCGACCCCGCCCAGCTCCCGTGGGCCGACCTCGGCGTCGACATCGTCCTCGAATCCACCGGCCTGTTCACGGACGCCGAGAAGGCCCGCGCGCATCTGCAGGCAGGTGCCAAGAAGGTGATCATCAGCGCCCCGGCCAAGGGTGAGGACATCACGGTCGTCCTCGGCGTCAACGAGGACAAGTACGACCCGGACACGCACGCGATCATCAGCAACGCCAGCTGCACCACGAACTGCCTCGCGCCGGCGGCCAAGGTCGTCCACGACCTGCTGGGCATCGAGCGCGGTCTGATGAACACGATCCACAGCTACACGAACGACCAGCGGATCCTGGACGTCGCGCACAAGGATCCACGGCGGGCGCGCGCGGCCGGTCAGAACATCATCCCCACGAGCACCGGCGCGGCCAAGGCGCTCGCGCTCGTCATGCCCGACCTCAAGGGCAAGTTCGACGGCTTCAGCCTGCGCGTCCCGACGCCCACCGTCTCGGTCGTCGACTTCACCGCCGATGTCGCCCGCGAGACCACCACGCAGGAGCTGAACGACGCGTTCCGCGCGGCGGCGGACGGCCCGATGAAGGGCATCCTCGGCGTGAGCGACGAGCCGCTCGTCAGCACGGACTTCCGGGGCGACAGCCGAAGCTCGATCATCGATGCCGAATCCACGATGGTGCTCGGCGGCTCGATGGTGAAGGTCATCGCCTGGTACGACAACGAGTGGGGCTACAGCTGCCGCGTCGCCGACCTCATCGGCTTCGTCGCCCAGCGCCTGCCCGCCGGGGCCACTGCGGCGGCGACGGCCTGACGGCCGGCCACCGCCGGCGCCCCGACAGCCAGCCCACCGCTACCGATGGCCCCATGGACAAGCTGACCGTGCGCGACCTCGATGCCTCGGGGAAGCGCGTCTTCGTCCGCGTCGATTTCAACGTGCCGCTCGCCGACGGCAAGGTCACCGACGACTCCCGGATCCGGGCCGCGCTGCCCACCATCCGGCACCTGCTGGGGCAGGGCGCCCGCGTCGATCCTGGCGAGCCACCTCGGCCGCCCCGACGGCAAGGTGTCCGACAGCCTCCGGCTCCGGCCGGTCGCACAGCGCCTCGGCCAGCTGCTGGGGCGCACGGTGCCCGTGACGGGCGACGCCCTCGGTGTCGGCACCGAGGACGCGATCCGGCGGCTCCGGCCCGGTGAGCTGCTGCTCCTCGAGAACCTCCGGTTCCACGTCGAGGAGGAGAAGAACGATGAGGCGTTCGCGAAGCAGCTCGCGAGCTACGCCGACGCGTACGTGAACGACGCGTTCGGCACCGCGCATCGCGCGCACGCCTCGACCGTCGGCGTCGCGAAGCTCCTGCCCGCCTACGCGGGCTTCCTGATGGAGCGCGAGATCGAGGTCCTCTCGAAGCTCCTCGAGAACCCCGAGCATCCGTTCGCGGCGATCATCGGCGGCGCGAAGGTCAGCGACAAGATCAAGGTCCTGAAGCACCTCCTCTCGAAGGTCGACATCCTCGTCATCGGCGGCGGGATGGCGAACACCTTCCTGCTCGCGCAGGGCAAGCCGGTGGGCAAGAGCCTCGCCGAGCCCGATCGGCTCGACGACGCGCGCGCGATCCTGGCCGAGGCGGAGAAGCGCGGGACCCGCGTCATCCTGCCGGTCGACGTCATCGTCGCCAAGGAGGTCACGCGCGGCACCGAGTACAAGACGCTCCTCGCGGAGAAGGTCCCGGCCAGCTGGCACATCGTCGACCTGGGCAAGCAGTCGCTGGCGAACATCGAGGCCGCGCTCGCCGACGTGAAGACGGTCATCTGGAACGGTCCGCTGGGCGTCTTCGAGATCCCGTCGTTCGCGCAGGGGACGAAGCAGCTCGCGCGGCTGCTCGCCGAGAAGGCCGAAGCCGGCACGACGGTCGTCGTGGGCGGGGGCGACTCGACCGCAGCCGTGACCCAGCAGGGCCTCGCCGACAAGATGACCCACATCAGCACCGGCGGCGGCGCCTCGCTCGAGTTCCTCGAGGGCCGCGAGCTGCCCGGTGTGACCGTCCTCCAGGACCGCCAGCCCACCGGGAGCCCGGCGTGACCGACACGACCATCGCCTACGTCGACGCTCGGGAGATCCTGGACTCGCGCGGCAACCCGACCGTCGAGGTCGATGTCGTGCTCGACGACGGATCGGTGGGCCGGGCGGCGGTGCCGTCCGGGGCGTCGACCGGGGCCCACGAGGCGGTCGAGCTGCGGGACGGTGACAAGTCCCGGTTCGGCGGCAAGGGCGTGCTGCAGGCGGTCTCGAACGTCCTCGACCCCATCGGCCAGGCGCTGATCGGCGAGGACGCCGCGGACCAGGCGGCGATCGACCTGCTGCTGCGGGAGCTCGACGGGACGCCCAACAAGGCGACGCTCGGCGCGAACGCCATCCTCGGCGTCTCGCTCGCGTGTGCCCACGCCGCGTCGGCCGCGCACGATCTGCCGCTCTACCGCTACCTCGGCGGCGTCGGCGCGCGGATCCTGCCCGTCCCGATGTTCAACATCCTCAACGGCGGCAAGCACGCCCAGGACTCCACGGACTTCCAGGAGTTCATGGTCATGCCCGTCGGGCTCGACAGCTTCGAGGAGGCGCTCCGGGCGGGCGCGGAGATCTTCGCCGCCCTCCGCGGGATCCTGCACGACGAGGGCCACGCGACCGGACAGGGCGATGAGGGCGGGTTCGCGCCATCGCTCGCCTCGAACGAGGCCGCGGTCGAGGTGATCCTCCGGGCGATCGAGCGGGCCGGCTACCGGCCCGGCGAGCAGATCGCGATCGCGCTCGACCCGGCGACGACGGAGCTGGTCGAAGGAGGCTCCGGCGGCAAGGGTCCGACGCGCTATCGGCTGGCGAAGGAGGATCGGACCCTGGAGTCGGGAGCGCTCGTCGACCTCTGGGCCGACTGGGCGGCGCGCTACCCGATCGTCTCCATCGAGGATGGCCTCGCCGAGGACGACTGGGCTGGCTGGAAGCTGTTGACGGAGCGCCTCGGCGACCGCGTGCAGCTCGTCGGCGACGACCTGCTCGTCACGAACACGGAGCGGATCCAGCGCGCCATCGACGAGGACGCTGCGAACGCCGTGCTCATCAAGCTCAACCAGATCGGCACGCTGACCGAGACGATCGACGCGATCGAGCTTGCGCGCCGAGCCGGCTGGTCGGCCATCGTGTCCCATCGCTCGGGCGAGACCGAGGACACGACCATCGCGGACCTCGTGGTCGCGACCGGGACGGGGCAGATCAAGACCGGCGCCCCGTCGCGCTCGGAGCGCGTCGCGAAGTACAACCGGCTGCTGCGCATCGCGGGCGAGCTGGGCGACGGTGCCGTGTACCTCGGGTCGGCAGCCCTGGCCGGGGCGTCGCACCGCTCGTGACGAGCATGGCTGCCGCACGTCCGCGCCGCGTCGTCGACCGGGGCGCGATCACCGCCGCCTGGGTCGGCGTCGGCATGGCCGTGACGATCGGGGTCAGCTTCCTGCTGGTCATCCCGATCGAGCCGATCTACTGGTATCTCGCCCTGCCGGCCGGGCTGATGATCGGCTACTACGCGAATGCGCGATCGCGGCGCGAAGGCGGCCCGTGGCTGCGGATCGTCGCCAACGGGCTGCTCGCCGGGGTGGTCACCGGCATCACGTTCGCGCTGCTGCTGCTCGCCGTGAAGGCCCTGTTCTTCGCCGCCGACAACGGCTACCGCGACCAGGGCGGATCGCTGACGTGCCAGACGGGCGCCGACTGCGTCTACCAGCGATACCTCGCGGCGGGGCAGGGTGACGCGCTGGCCGCCGCCGGTGTCACGGATGTCGCGTCGTTCAGCGCGCTCTACTGGCGCGAGCAGCTGAGCACGGCGACCCTGGTCCTCACGCTGGCGACGGCGGGCGGCCTCGGTGGCGCGGTGCTGTACGGGTTGACGAACCGCAAGCCGCGCGGGGAGCTCACCGCGGGCTGACCGACGGCCTGACGTCCGCCAGACACACGAACGCCCCGGTCGTGGACCGGGGCGTCAGCTCGCACGCGGGGGACCGGCTACTCGGCCTTCTTGGTGGTCCGCGGCTTGGTCGTGGTGGTCTTCGCCTTGGCGGTGGCAGCCTTCGTCGTGGTCGCCTTGGCGGTCGACTTCGTCGCCTTCGGCGTCTCGGTCGTCGGTTCGGCGACCGCGGTGGCGGCGGCCCCGGCATCGGTCCGGCTCGAGCGCGACAGCGCCGCGCGGGCCTTGCCGGCCGCGGTCTGGGCGCCCTTCGCCTTGACGGCCTTGCCGGCCGCGATGCGCGCCTTGGCGGCCTTGGTGGCGGCTGCCTTGCCCGTGGTCTTCGCGACGTGCGCGCCGGTCACGGCCTGCCCGCCCATGACCGAGTTGACCTTGATGGTCAGGCGCGACTTGCGGCGCGCGGCGGCGTTCGGGTGGATCGCGCCGACCTTGGCCGCCCGATCGAGGGCGCTGAGGGCCTCGTTGAGGGCCGCGACCGCATCGACGCCATCGGTGGGGACCGTCGCGACGCGGACCGCCTTGGTCACGAGCGTCTTCGCGGCCGTGCGTCGCGGCGCGAGGATCGCGTGCCGGCGCTCAGCCTGTCGGACGCGCTTGAGGCCGGACGGATTCCGTGCGCCCTGCCATTTCCGGGGCGTTCTGGCCAAAAGGATCGACTCCGTCGTTCGTGTGGTGCTGGATGGCGCGCGGACGGCCGCCCGCAGGCGCGGCGACGGATGCTAGCAGACACCCACCGAATTGACCACTCGACAGGACGCGCTCCCGGGCGGCCGATGCGTCCGGCATCCTCGACCGATGCTCGCCATCGTCGGGGGCGCGGTCGCCGCGTTCGCCTGGGGTACCGCCACGCTGTGCGCCTCACGCGCGGCCGGGGTGCTGGGATCGCGCGTGCTCCTCGGCTGGGTGATGCTCATCGGGCTCATCGCGGCGATCCCGATCGTCGCCGCGGAGCCGCTGCCGCCGCTCGACGCCGAGGCGTGGGCCCTGCTCGCGATCGCCGGCTTCGGCAACGTCCTGGGGCTGCTGCTGGCGTACACCGCGTTGTCCACCGGCAAGGTGTCCATCGCGGCCCCCATCACCTCGACCGAGGGGGCGGGAGCGGCGTTCATCGCGATCGTCCTTGGCGAGACGGTCGGCCTGCCGGTCCTCCTCGCGCTGGGGGTCGCTGCCGCGGGTGTGGTCCTGGTCTCCTGGGAACGCCCGACCGACGCGCCGGACGACGCGCCGCCCGTTCCGGTCGGCGATCCGGCGCTCGTGGCGAGTGCCGAGCGCGAGGACCCCGGCCGTGTGACGGACACGCGGCGGACCGTGATCCTCGCCATCGCGGCCGCGGCGCTGTTCGCGGTCGGGCTCTATGCGACCGGGCGCATCGGTGCCGAGCTGGGCATCGGGCTCACCGTGCTGCCCGTCGCGCCTCGTCGGTGTCGTGTTCGTGACGATCCCGCTGGTGCTGCGACGGCAGCTCCGGATCACGCGGGGGACGCTGCCGCTGGTCGTCACGATGGGCCTGCTGGAGGTCGTCGGCGTCGTCGGCATCGCCTACGGCGCCCGTGACGCCATCGCGATCACGGCGGTCATCTCGTCGCAGTTCGCCGCGGTCGCCGTGATCGGCGCCTACCTGCTGTTCGGCGAGCGGCTCCAGCGGCACCAGGTGGCCGGGATCGTGCTCATCGGGATCGGCGTGGCGGCGGTCGCGCTGCTGCGCGCCGTCGCCTGACCGGTCACGCGGGCGTTCGGTCCCGGCGCGAGCGCACCCGCCGGATGAGCCGGGTCGTCGACGGATCGTGGAGGTCGGCGACGGGTTCCTCCGCGCTCAGCAGCTCGGACGCGATCCGCCCCGCGAGCACCTTGCCCAGCTCGACGCCCCACTGGTCGAACGAGTCGATCCCCCAGATCGCGCCCTGCACGAACACCTTGTGCTCGTAGAGCGCGATGAGCGTGCCCAGGACCCGCGGCGTCAAGCGGTCGGCGAGGATCACCGACGTCGGCCGGTTCCCGGCGAAGACCCGTGCCTCGACCTGGTGGGCCGGCACGCCGTCCGCGATGACCTCGTCGCGCGTCTTGCCGAACGCGAACGCCTCGGCCTGCGCGAGCAGGTTCGCCAGCAGCAGGTCCTGGTGGTCCCCGAGCTCGGTCGTCGGGTTGATGAAGCCGATGAGGTCGGCGGGCACGATCGTCGTGCCCTGGTGGAGCAGCTGGTAGTAGGCGTGCTGGCCGTTGGTGCCCGGGGTGCCCCAGACGATCGGCCCGGTGTCCAGGTCGACCTTCGACCCGTCGAGCCGCACCGACTTCCCGTTCGACTCCATGTCCAGCTGCTGGAGGTAGGCCGGGAAGCGGTCGAGCTCCTGGGCATAGGGCAGCACGGCGTGGGTCTGGAAGCCGAACAGGTCGCGGTACCAGATGCCCGAGCAGGCCCAGGATGACCGGCAGGTTCTGGTCGAGCGGCGCGGTCGCGAAGTGGAGATCCATGGCATGGAACCCGGCAAGGAACTCGCGGAAGTCGTCGGGGCCGATGGCGAGCATGAGCGACAGGCCGATCGCCGAGTCGACCGAGTAGCGTCCGCCGACCCAGTCCCAGAAGCCGAACATGTCGTGCGGGTCGATGCCGAACGCGCGGACCTGCTGCTCGTTGGTCGAGACGGCCACGAAGTGCTTCCCCACGGCCGACTCGTCGCCGCCGAGACGGGCCAGCAGCCACTGCCTGGCCGAGCGCGCGTTGGTCAGGGTCTCGAGGGTCGTGAACGTCTTCGACGCGACGATGAACAGCGTCTCGGCGGGGTCGAGGTCGATGGTCGCCTCGCGAAGGTCGGTGCCGTCGATGTTCGAGACGAACCGGAAGCGCATCGACCGGTCGCGGTAGTTCGCCAGCGCCTGGGTGGCCATCGCGGGCCCCAGGTCCGACCCGCCGATCCCGATGTTGACGACGTTCCGCAGCCGCTTCCCGGTATGACCGAGGCGCTCGCCGTCGCGCACGGCGGTGGCGAATGCGGCCATGCGGTCGAGGGTCTCGTGGACCTCGCGGACCACGTCGATGCCGTCGACGATCAGCCGGTGATCGCGCGGCATGCGCAGGGCGATGTGCAGCACCGAGCGGTCCTCGGTGACGTTGATGTGCTCGCCGGCCATCATCCGGTCCCGGCGTTCCTCGACGTTCGCCGCGCGCGCCACGTCGAGCAGGAGCGGCAGGGTGTCGGCGGTGATGCGCTGCTTCGAGTAGTCGAGGAGGAGCCCGACCGCTTCGAGCGTCTGGCGCTGGGCGCGCTCCGGATCGTCGCGGAAGAGGTCGCGCAGGGTCAGGTCGCGGACCGTCTCGTGGTGGGCCTTGAGCGCGGCCCATGCCGGCGTGTCGGTGATCCGGACGGGGGCGGCGAGGTCGATGGCCATCGACCGCATCGTAGTCCTGGCACCGTTGCGACTTCATCCCTTCGGCTCCTCGACCGGCCGGTCGTCGCGGTGAAGCCGGCCCCCGAGCGCGGCAGGTCAGGCGCCGCCGGCTCCGCGCGCCCGGGTTACGACCAGGGATATCGGTGCGAGCCCTATCTCCGGGCTGTCGGGTCGATCCGGGCGGTGGCGGTCACGGCGACGACGCGCCACGACCCAGTCCCGTGCGCGGATCGCCGCGACCGCGCTCATCGGCTGCGATCATCGATCGCGGCGAGGGCCAGGGCACCCAGGATGGCGCCTCGTCTCGGCACGCGGTCGACCAGCGCGAGCAGGAAGGCGGCGAGGCTCCACGACCCGGCCGAGTTGGCGAGCGAGCCGAGCTCGGACGGCAGAACGCCCTGGCCCACGGCGGTCAGCGCCCCGACGAGGAGCCCGCCGCCGCCGACGATGCCCAGCTGGGCCGCGAGCCCGGGCCCGGATCCATGCGCTGCGTACTCGCGGGGACACGTGGGCGCCTCCACTCCGGTCGCCGAAGCCCGAGGACCCGTCCCGTCGAGGAGCCGTGGCTGCCCGGCTACACTCCCGCCCCGTGACCATCCTCCAGGAGCGGCTGCGCATCTGTGCGGTTCGATCATCCGGGCCACTCGACGACTCGGGAGCGGCCGAGTGCGGTTCAGCCGATCCACTGGCTCCAGTGCCCGGGAAGATCCCTGCCCATCGTCCGCAGGTAGATGCTGACCTTGCCGTAGAAGATCAGCAGGGCCTCCCGGTAGATGTCGAGTTCCTGCGGCGGGCGCGGCGAGAAGTCGTCGATGTCGTAGTCGACGCGGGTGATCCTTCGATTCGCGACGTCGTCCTCGGTGAGCGCCTCGATGGCGGCCAGCATGCCCCGGTCGAGGTCGCGCGAACCATGCCGACAGCGCCGCCACGCTTCGTTCCACCTCGGGATCGGCGTTCCGCCGACCGAAGTCCTGGCGAAAGGTCTTGAGCGCGTCGACATACGAGTGCTCGATCTCACCGATCTCCCGACACAGCTCGCCGAGCGTGAACGTGGCGGGGCTCGGTCGGAAGGCCAGGTCGTCGTCACGAAGCATGTCCACGAGCTCGTTCCGGAGGAGCTGGTACTCCGCGAAATACGTGGCCGCGAGATGGTCGCGGATGAGCGTGTTCATCTCCCCTCCGCCGTGCTGTCAGGTTGGCCGGCATGAATGCCGAGGGAGGCCACCGGATCCCCCAGGAGCGCCTCCGCAACTTCTCGATCATCGCGCACATCGATCACGGCAAGTCGACCCTCGCGGATCGGCTGCTCGAGATCACGCACACCATCGATGCGCGCCAGATGACGAGCCAGGTCCTCGACTCGATGGACCTCGAGCGTGAGAAGGGCATCACGATCAAGGCGCGCGCCGTCCGCCTGGAATACACGGCCCGTGACGGCCTGACGTACGGCCTGAACCTCATCGACACGCCGGGCCACGTGGACTTCAGCTACGAGGTCAGCCGCAGCCTCCAGGCGTGCGAGGGCGCCATCCTCGTCGTCGATGCCGCGCAGGGGATCGAGGCGCAGACGCTCGCGAACGTCCACCTCGCGCTCCGCGAGGGACTCACGATCGTCCCGGTCCTCAACAAGATCGACCTCCCGTCGGCACAGCCTGACGTGGTCATCGAGGAGCTCGAGAACGTCCTGGCCATCCCGCGCGAGGAGGTGCTCCTCGCCAGCGCCAAGGAGGGGACCGGCGTCGCCGAGATCCTCGAGGCGATCGTGGCGCGCGTCCCGCCGCCCAAAGGCGACCCCGGGCTGCCCGTGCAGGGCCTGATCTTCGACAGCCACTACGACCCCTACAAGGGCGTGGTCTGCTACGTCCGGCTGGCCCAGGGCACGCTCAAGGTGCACGACACGATCCGGCTGATGGCCAGTGGCGCCGAAGCCGAGCTGCTGGAGCTGGGCGTGTTCCGCCCGCAGCTCGTGCCCGTCAAGCAGCTGGTGGCCGGCGAGGTCGGCTACGTCGCGACCGGCCTCAAGAACGTCCGCGAGGCGCAGGTCGGCGACACGATCACCGTCGCGGCTCGCCCGGCCAAGGACCCGCTGCCCGGCTACCAGGAGGCCAAGAGCCTCGTGTTCGCGGGGCTCTATCCGCTGAGCGGCGAGGACTACCCGCTCCTCCGCGATGCCCTCGAGAAGCTCCACCTCAACGACGCCAGCTTCACCTACGAGCCGGAGAGCAGCGTCGCGCTGGGCTTCGGGTTCCGGTGTGGGTTCCTGGGCCTGCTGCACATGGAGATCGTCCAGGAGCGGCTGGAGCGCGAGTTCGATCTCGACCTCATCGCCAGCGCGCCGTCCGTCGAGTACCGGATCACGCGCATCAACC
Source organism: uncultured Chloroflexia bacterium (assembly GCA_963778025.1). Classification (GTDB taxonomy): domain Bacteria; phylum Chloroflexota; class Limnocylindria; order Limnocylindrales; family CSP1-4; genus CAVZTA01. Next base: position 34,339 of record CAVZTA010000012.1, read on the forward strand.
AGCGCGGCGTGATCCACGTCGAGAACCCCGCCAAGTTCCCCGATGCCGGCGAGATCGAGCAGGTCGAGGAGCCGTGGGTCCGGGTCAGCATCGTCACGCCGGACCGCTACATCGGGGCGCTGATGGAGCTCACGACGAACCGCCGGGGGTCGTTCGAGAACCTCGAGTATCTCGACCCCCAGCGCGTGAACATGCACTTCCAGCTGCCGCTCGCCGAGCTCATCGTCGACTACTACGACCAGCTCAAGAGCCGCACCCAGGGCTATGCGTCGATGGACTACGAGGAGATCGGCTACCGCCCGGCGAACCTCGTGAAGCTCGACGTGATGGTCGCCGGCGAACCCGTCGATGCGCTCAGCCTGATCATCCATCGCGACCGCGCCCAGACCACCGGCCGGCAGCTCGCCGAGAAGCTCAAGGAGCTCATCCCGCGCCAGATGTTCGAGGTGCCCGTCCAGGCGGCGATCGGCGGCCACGTGGTCGCCCGGGAGACGATCCGGGCCATGCGCAAGAACGTGCTGGCCAAGTGCTACGGTGGCGACATCACCCGCAAGCGCAAGCTTCTCGAGAAGCAGAAGGAAGGCAAGCAGCGCATGAAGCGCGTCGGGTCCGTCGAGATCCCGCAAGAGGCCTTCCTCGCGATGCTCCGGATGGGCGAGGGCTGACCGTCGTGCAGGGGGGCACCACGAATCCCGCCGACGGCACCGCGCATCGCAGCGCGGGGTCAGGGTCCCGCGTCAGAGCGTCCTGATGCCGCTGCCCGACCTGCCGGCGCTGCCGGAACCGTTCCTGATCCTCATGTGCCTCGGCTTCACGGGGCTGCTCGTCATCCTGCGCTTCGATGCCCAGCGCTTCGGCGCGGCCGAGTACGACGAGCCCGACCGGTACGGCCACGTGCCGTCGCTGCGGCGACGGATCGCGTGGTACGTGCTGGGCATCGGCGGCGTCGCGGCCGTCTACGTGATGCACCCGGCGCCCGAGATCCAGCTGTTCCTGGGACCCGGCGATCGCGCGCTGTCGATCACCTGGGGCGTCATCTATGGCGTCGCGGGCGCCGTCGCGGCGCTGGTCGTCGCGTACTGGCGGTATCGCCACCTGCGCTTTCCCGAGGTGCGCTCGTATCCCGGCGCGCTGATCAACCAGGTCGCGACGGCGTTCGTCGACGAGGCCGTGTTCCGCGGTCTGGTGTTCGGCTGGATCCTGATGCTCGGGCTCGAGCCGAACCTCGCGAACGTCATCCAGACGCTCATCTATGCGCTGGCGACGCGGACCGGGGCGCCGGGGCGGCCGAAGACGATGCTGCTGCTCGTCATCGCCATCGGCCTCGCGAGCGGCTACGTGACCGGGATCACGGGCGGCATCGGCGCGGCGTTCCTGGGTCACGCGGTCACCCGGTTCGCGTTCTTCCTCACCACCGGCCACGTCGGCCAGCCGCTGCCCAAGGGCCGCGAGGTCGAGGAGCTGGAGCGACGGCGACGGACGCCCGACGGCTGGACCGTCATCGGGTCGCGCGAGCGCGGCGACGGCTGAGCCGGGCGCGCGGCCACCGGTCGCGCTCTATGTCCACATCCCGTTCTGCGTCTCGCTGTGTCCGTACTGCGACTTCGTGGTGTTCGCGGGGGCCGCGGCGCGCGGGCCGCGGGCGCGCGTCGGGGCGTTCATCGAGGCGCTCGACGCGGAGCTGTGCGCGCGGGCGGATGCGCTGGACGCCGGCTTCGGGGCGCGTCCAGCGCTCGAGACGGTGTATCTCGGCGGCGGCACGCCGACGCTGCTGCCGCCCGACGTCATCGACCGCATCCTCGTGCGCGTGCGCGAGCGCTTCGGCCTGGTCGCGGGCGCGGAGGTGACGATCGAGGCGAACCCTGGACCCGACGAGCGCGGCGACGCCGCGGCGCTGCGGGAGGCGGGCGTCACCCGGATCTCCTACGGCGCGCAGGCGCTCCACGATGGGCTGCTCCGGCGCCTGGGCCGGCGGCATCGGGTGCCCGATGTCATGGCCGCCGTCACGGACGCGCGGGCCGCCGGCATCCCGTCGATCTCGCTCGACCTGCTGTACGACGTGCCGGGTCAGTCGCTCGCGGACTGGATGGGGACCCTCGACGCCGCCCTGGAGCTCGGACCCGACCACCTGTCGCTGTATGCGCTGACGCTCGACGATCCGGACGGCGAGGGGCTCACCGGGGAGCTGGGCGATCACCTGCCGACGACGAGCGGTGCCCGCCGCTGGCGTCAGGCCGCTCGGCCCGGCCAGGACGAGGACCGGGCCGCTGCCCAGTACCACCATGCGGTCGCACTGCTCGACGAGCTGGGCTGGCGCGGCTACGAGATCTCGAACTGGGCACGGCCCGGCCACGAGAGTCGCCACAACCTGGCCTACTGGCAGCGCCGCCCGTACGAGGCCGTCGGCCCCGGGGCACACGCCTTCGATGGGCTGACGCGCCGCTGGAATGCCGCGCGCCTGGATGGGTACGTCGCCGCCCTCACCCCCACCGACGGGTCACGACCGTCGCTCCCACCCGGCGGCCAGGAGCAGGTCGATGGTGCGGCCGCCGCGGTCGAAGCCACGATCCTCGGGCTCCGGCTGGACACGGGCCTGCCGCTCGCCGATGCGCTGCAACCACCGCTGGGCGATCAGTTCGGCTGGGCGCTCGCCGCGGAGCTCCTGGAGGTGGACGGCGAACGCGGACAGGAACGGGTCCGCCTCACGACCCGCGGTCGGCTGCTGTCGAACGAGCTCTTCGGTCGACTGGTCTGACGGTCGCGCGGCGCTGCGATCGGCGACGCGCCGGCGGCACGGGCGGATACGCGGCTCGGCGTAGCGGGCCATGGCCCGCACGGGTGATGGCGGGACGAGCCTTGGCGTGGGCATGATTTCGCTGCGCGACCGGCCGTGGGGGGTCCGCGGCACCGGTGACTGTCCCGTCCCCAGATCGAGGACCCCGTGGACCGACCTTCGCCACCGATCGCGTCATCCGGCCGCACCATCCTCGTCGTCGAGGATGAGCCGGCGGTGCGGGACCTCGTCGCGCGCGTCCTCTCGCGGACGGGCCACGACATCCTCGTCGAGGCGGATCCGCTGGTCGCCCTGGGGCGGCCGGACCTCGATCGCGTCGACCTGCTCGTGTCCGACGTGGTGATGCCGGGACTGACCGGTCCCGAGGTCTATCGGCGGCTCCGGGAACGACATCCTCGCCTGCGTGCCGTGTTCATGTCGGGGTACTTCGAGCGGGGACCCCACGGCGAGAACCCGATCCCGGCGGGCACGCGGTTCCTCGCCAAGCCGTTCACGCCGCAGGCCCTCTCGATGCTCGTCCTCGAGGCCCTCGCCGAACCCGTCGCCTGAGCTCTGCACCGCTCGTGGAGGTGCCTCGCGGGCCCGCTCGAGTGCGTTGACACTCGTCGTCGTCGACTGCTACGCTTGCGACCAAGCCGTTAGCACTCTCCCATCGAGAGTGCTAACCACGCAGGAGAGGCTCGTGGCGCGTCGCATCCGTCGCCCCAGCGGCCCCCTGGACCTCCGCAGTCAAGCGATCCTCCGGGCCGTCATCGAGGAATACGTCAGCACCGCTCTGCCGGTGGGCTCGTCCGCGCTGGTCGAGCGGTATCGGCTGGGGGTGTCCAGCGCGACCGTTCGGAGCGTCCTCGCCGAGCTCGAGATGGAGGGATTGCTCACGCATCCCCACACCTCGGCCGGCCGCGTGCCCACCGACGCCGGCTACCGGTTCTACGTGTCCTCGATGGTCGATGGCGTCGCGCTGCCGCCCGTCGAGCAGCTCATGATCCGCCATCAGTTCGGCCAGGTCGAGTTCGCGAGCGAGCACTGGTTCCGCCTCGCGGCGACGACGCTCGCCTCGGTCACCCGCTCGGCGGGCATCGCCACCCCCGCCAAGCCGCGGGCCGCGCACCTGCGCCGGCTCGACGTCGTGTCGCTCAACGACCGCATGGCGAGCGTCATCCTCGTGCTCCGCGAGGGCTCGCTGCGGCAGGTGATGGTCGCGCTCGACGAGGCCACGGACCAGGACACCCTGACCTCGGTCGCGGCCCACCTCAACGACCTCATCGGCGGGCGCACGGCGGCGGAGGCGGAGACGCGCCTCGCCCGTCTCCCGGCGGACGACCCCGCGCTGGAGCTGCCCCGCCGCGTCGGGGAGCGTGTGGTGCGCGCGCTGCGCGAGTTCGATGCCGCGGCGGTCGAGGATGTCTTCTCCGACGGGCTGCTCAACGTGATGGCCGCGCCGGAATTCGCCCAGAGCGACAAGCTGCGCCGCGTGTTCGCGGCCCTCGAGGATCGCGCCACGCTCGGCGGGCTCGTCGACCGCGTGGCCGGTGGGGGCGGCGTCCGCGTGTTCATCGGCCGCGAGAACCCGTCCACCGAGATGAGCGACGTGTCCCTGGTCCTCGCCCCGTACGGCCGACCCGGCCGCGCGATCGGGGTGGTCGGCGTCCTGGGGCCGCGGCGGATGGCCTATCCGCAGGCCATCGGCACCGTCCGCTTCGTGTCGGGGCTGATGGACGAGCTCATCGACCACCTCTACGCCTGATCAACGATCCCACCCGCCCGGCTGCGCGCCGGGCGTCGACGCACCGAGAGACGCCATGACCCACCACAAGACCCGCGCTCAACAGCGCATCGAGGAGCTCGATGCGACGCCCGCGACCCTGGCCGCGGATCTCGAGGCCGCGAACGCCGAGCGCGACGAGGCCCGCATCAAGGCCGACGAATACCTCGCGGCGCTCCAGCGCGAACGCGCCGAGTTCGTGAACTTCAAGCGCCGCAGCGCCGAGGAGCGGCTGGCCAGCGCCGGGCTGGCGAACGAGAGCCTCATCTCCAAGGTGCTCACCATCGCCGACGACTTCGACCGGGCGATCGACGCCCGGCCCGAGGAGCTGGCGGGCGACGCGTGGAGCGACGGCATCGCGGCCATCGACCGGAAGCTCCGGCTGCTGCTGGAGAGCGAGGGCGTGGGCGAGATCGATGCGACCCCCGGCACACCGTTCGACCCGCGCCAGCACGAGGCGGTCGTCAACGTCCCGGGCAGCGGCCGGCGCGACGGTGAGATCGTCGAGGAGATCCGACGCGGCTATCGCCTTCGCGAGCGCGTCATCCGCCCGGCGCTCGTGGCCGTCGCGAGCGGCGGCACGGACGAGGCGGCGGCCACCGACGACGCGGACGCGCCGCGTCGCATCCACTGATCCCGAACCCAAACACCGGAAACCCCGAACCAAACCACCCAGGAGCACGGATCGACCATGGCGAAGATCATCGGCATCGACCTCGGCACCACGAACTCCGTGGTCGCGGTCATGGAGGGCGGCGAGCCCACCGTCATCCCGTCGGCGGAGGGCAATCGCACCGTCCCGTCCGTCGTCGCGTTCACCAAGACCGGCGAGCGCCTCGTCGGCCAGCTGGCCAAGCGCCAGGCGGTGACGAACCCCACGAACACCATCTATTCCATCAAGCGCTTCATGGGCCGTCGCTGGGACGACCCCGAGACGAAGCGCTCCAAGGAGCTGGTCCCCTACAACGTCGAGAAGGACGCCAAGTCCGACGGCATCCGGGTCCAGCTGGGCGACGGCAAGAGCTACACGCCGCCCGAGATCAGCGCGATGATCCTCCAGAAGCTGAAGGCCGACGCCGAGGCGTACCTCGGCGAGAAGGTGACCGAGGCGGTCATCACGGTCCCGGCGTACTTCGACGACACGCAGCGCCAGGCGACCAAGGACGCCGGCCGGATCGCGGGTCTCGACGTCAAGCGGATCATCAACGAGCCCACGGCCTCGGCGCTCGCGTACGGCCTCGACAAGAAGGCCGACGAGAAGATCGCCGTCTACGACCTGGGCGGCGGCACCTTCGACATCTCGATCCTCGAGCTGGGCGAGGGCGTGTTCGAGGTCAAGGCGACCAACGGTGACACGCACCTCGGTGGCGACGACTTCGACCAGCGCGTCATCGAGTGGCTCCTGACCGAGTTCAAGAAGGACCAGGGCATCGACCTCGCCAAGGACCAGCAGGCCCTTCAGCGCCTCAAGGAGGCCGCCGAGAAGGCGAAGATCGAGCTGTCCTCGACCGCGTCGACGGAGATCAACCTGCCGTACATCACGGCGGACGCGTCGGGTCCCAAGCACCTCGTGATGACGATGACCCGCGCCAAGCTCGAGGAGCTGGTGCGCGACCTGATCGAGAAGACCCGGGGTCCGGTCCAGTCGGCGCTCAAGGACTCCGGCCTCAAGGCGGCCGACATCGACGAGGTGATCCTCGTCGGGGGCATGACCCGGATGCCGGCCGTCGTCGAGGCGGTCAAGGCGATGTTCGGCGGGAAGGAGCCCCACAAGGGCGTCAACCCCGACGAGGTCGTGGCCATCGGCGCGGCCATCCAGGCGGGCGTGCTGGGCGGCGAGGTCAAGGACGTCCTCCTGCTCGACGTCACGCCGCTGTCGCTGGGCATCGAGACCCTCGGCGGCGTCATGACCCGGCTGATCGACCGCAATACGACCATCCCGACGTCCAAGTCGCAGGTGTTCTCGACCGCGTCGGACAACCAGAACCAGGTCGAGATCCACGTCCTCCAGGGCGAGCGCGACTTCGCGAACGACAACAAGACGCTGGGCCGGTTCATCCTCGACGGCATCCCGCCGGCTCCGCGCGGCATCCCCCAGATCGAGGTGACGTTCGACATCGACGCGAACGGCATCCTCGACGTCAAGGCCAAGGACCGCGCCACCGGCAAGGAGCAGCAGGTCCGGATCACGGCCTCGTCGATGCTGTCGAAGGACGACGTCGACAAGATGGTCCGCGACGCCGAGTCGCACGCCGACGAGGACAAGAAGCGCCGCGAGGAGGTCGAGCTTCGCAACCAGGCGGAGCAGCTGACCTACCAGGCGGAGCGGACGATCAAGGACCTCGACGACAAGGTGTCCGCCGAGGACCGGAACGCGGTCGAGACGCAGGTCGCCGCGCTGCGGACGGCGCTCCAGGGCTCCGATGTCGAGGCCGTTCGCGGCGGGATGTCGACGCTCATGGAGACGGTCTCGCGGGTGTCGACCGCGGCGTACCAGGCCACGGCGTCCGAGAGCGGTGCCAACGGCAGCGATGGCGATGGCACAGGTCCGACCGGCGAGTCCGGGGAGGGCGAGCCTGCCGGCGCCCGCTCGGGCGGCGGCTCCGACGCCGACGAGACGGTCGAGGGCGAGTACAAGGAGGTCTGACCTCCCGCGGCGCCCTCGCCGCGCACCACGCAGTCACGGGACGGCCCGTCGCACCCCTCGGGGAGCGGCGGGCCGCTCCACGTCGCGCGGGTCTCGCCATCGCGATCCCCACGCGCCCGACAGGGGCGACTCGCCGGCGTTCGCCGAACCTAGAATCGCGGCGTGACGCCTTCGAGCGGGCGGGGCGGCCGCCGACCCACTGCGGGCCCCCAGTCCTTCCTGGTGCGTCCGCTCCGGCGCGGCCGGCGGCAGAACCGGCCCGCCCTCGCCCTCGCGATCGCGTTCGTCGTCGTGGCCGGCGTCGGGATGGTGCTGCTCATGCTGCCCGTCGCATCCGCGGCAGGAGCGTGGACGAATCCGGGTGTCGCGCTGTTCACCGCCACCTCGGCGGTCTCGCTGACCGGCATCTCCGTCGTCGAGACGGGCACGTTCTGGAGCCCGTTCGGTCAGCTCGTCATCGCCGCGCTCATCCAGGTGGGCGGATTCGGCTTCATGACCGGCTCGACGCTCCTGCTGGCGATCCTCATCGGTCGACGGACCTCGCTGAGTGACCGGATCCTGGTCCAGGCGTCCACCGATGCGTCGGACCTGGGCAGCGTCACCGGCCTGGTCCGGCGGGTGGCCGTGTTCACCCTGGTCGTCGAGGGGATCGGCGGCCTGATCCTGACGGCCGGCTTCCTGGTCCACGGCGAGGACGCCCTCACCGCGCTGTGGTGGGGCGTGTTCCACGCGATCTCCGCGTTCAACAACGCCGGCTTCGACCTGTTCGGGGATGGCCGCAGCCTCGCGCGCTTCGCCGGCGATGTCGGCGTGCTCGCGCCGATCGCCATCCTCATCGTCCTCGGCGGGCTCGGGTTCGCGATCGTCGCGGACGTCGCGGCGAAGCGCCGCTGGATCCGGCTGGCGCTCGAGACGAAGGTCGTCGTGCTCACGACCGCCGCGATCATCGTCGTCGGGACGCTCGCGGTGACGGGCATCGAGTGGGCCAACCCCGCCACGCTCGGCGCGCTGCCCCCGGCCATCCGCCCGTTGAGCGCCCTGTTCGAGACGATCACCCTCCGGTCCGCGGGCTTCAGCGTCCTGCCGACGGATCAGTTCCTCGACGAGACGCTGTTCGTGGCGATCGCGATGATGTTCATCGGCGGCGCGTCCGGGTCGACCGCCGGCGGGATCAAGGTCAACACGTTCAGCGTGCTGCTGATCGCGATCGCGTCGACGGTCCGCGGCGATCCGGCTCCGATGGCGCTCGGACGACGGATCGCGCCGGTCATCATCTACCGTGCGATCGCCATCGCCCTGCTGTCGGTGGCCGTCGTGTTCGTGGTGGCGTTCGGCCTCGGCCTCCTGACGACCGCCCCGTTCATCGACGTGCTTGTTCGAGTCCGTGTCCGCGCTCGGGACCGTCGGCGCGTCCGTCGGCGTCACCGCCGACGCGAGTCCGGCGGCGCGGATCCTGCTCGTCGTGGCGATGTTCATCGGCCGGCTCGGCCCGCTCACGTTCGTCCTTGCGCTCGCGGCTCGCGAGCGGACGCACCGGCATCAGCCGGCGCTCGAAGCCATCCGCATCGGTTGACCCGGAGGTCGCGATGAAGCATTCGGTGATCGTCATCGGGCTCGGCCGGTTCGGGACCGCCGCGGCGCTCGAGCTGATGCAGCTCGGTCACGAGGTGCTGGCGATCGATGTCGACGAGCGGCGGGTCAACGACATCGCGCCCGACGTGACCTACGCCCACCAGCTCGATGCGACCGATGACGAGGCGTTGCGATCGGTCGGCGCTGCCGAGTTCGAGCACGCGATCGTGGCGATCAGCGGCGCCACCGAGGCGAGCATCTTCGCGACCATGGCGTTGCGGATGCTGGGCGTCACGAACGTGGTCGCCAAGGCGGGCTCGGTGCTCCACGGCGCGATCCTCGAGCGGGTCGGGGCGACCCGCGTCGTCCACCCGGAGCAGGAGATGGGCCGGCGGGTGGCGCATGCGTTCGAGATCCGCCAGATCATCGACTACCTCGACGTCGCGCCGGACTTCGGGATCGTCAAGACGAAGCCGCCGGCGTCGTGGCACGGCAAGACCCTGGGCGAGATCGATCTCGCGAACCGCTATCGCCTCAGCTCGATCGTGCTTCGGCGTGGCGATCGCATCACCATCGACCCCGACGCGAACGAACGCATCGAGCCCGATGACGAGCTGACGCTCATCGGGCGCGACGAACACCTGGAACGGCTTGCCGAGTGAGGGGCGGCAGGCCCGTTCGGGCAGCCGACGCCGCGCGCGCCGTCCCGTGAGCGGACAAGCAGCAGGTCATGCGGCCGTCGACGGTCGTTCCACCGGCTGCACATCGTCGCGCATCGCCCGTTCGGCTCGCCCAAGGTGCACGAGGAACCGGGCGAAGAGCCCGAAGCCCGTCAACCCGACCAGGCCCAGGCTGATCCAGAGGATCGGTCGCGCCAGCCCGAGGTTCGAGCTGCTCGTGAGCGCCTCGGGCAGTCCGCCAAGGTACTCCTGGTCCGCCGCCTCGAGGCCGTACACCTGGGGAACGATGTACAGGACGGAGGCGACCACGAGCAGGATGCTCACCAGCCTGAAGGCGCGCGGGTCGTCGTCCGCGTCGCGGATCAGCTTCACGACCAGAGCCCAGAACAGGACGACGGTGGCGAGGGGCGAGGTCGATCGGAAGCCCCACCTTCAGATAGAGGTTCGGCATCAGGAACACCATGCTCAGCCCGAGGGTGATGACCAGCAGGCCGTCACGGATCAGCACGTACGACAGCCACCAGACGTCACCACCGAAGCGCAGCGTGAGCCTCTGGAGGAATCGCACGACGTACGGTCGCGCGAAGTGGAGCGACAGCGTGAACGCCCAGAGGATCGGCAGGACCGCAGAGATGGACAGGACCATCCAGACCATCGCGCCGTCGGTCAGCGCCGCTGCGAGGTCGTCGCCATTCATCGTTCGCCTCCTCGGGTGGCCGGATCGGGCCGGCGCGTGGTCTGGCGCAGGTTGTAGGCGACAGCGATCACCCCGCAGGCACCGGCGACCGCGGCCGACAGGTAGCACAGCGGCAGGGCCAGGTCGGGGTTCTTCGAGCTCACGAGCAGCGGCATGATCACGTCGACGCGTTGGCCGGTGAGCTCCGTCATCTGGGTCCCGAGGAAGTACGGGACGAGATACAACGTCGCACCGAGGCCGATGAGCAGGACCTGCCAGCGATAGCCGTTCACGTCGCTGTCGCCGTGCGTCGTGAGCTTGATCAGGAGCGCCCCGAACGCGCAGACGGCGGCGACGCCACCGGTGATGGGGAGGTCCTGGCCGGTGATGACATCCGGGTAGAAGAAGATGAAGCTGCCCAGCAGGACCTGGAGGAGGATCAGGTCGCGAAGCGCGACGTAGATGATCCACCACAGGTCCGCTCCGAGGCGGAGCGAGAACTTCCCGGTGTTCCGGACCATGTACGGCCGGCCCAGGTGCATCGCGAGCGCCAGCAGCCAGAGCACGACCAGGGCGGCCGCGATCGTGCCTTCGACGAAGCCCTCGCCGGCGTCGAAGACGCCGGCGACCTGTTCGGCGTTCATCCGAGTCCTCCTGTGGTCGCCGGCCCGATCGACGAGCCCGCGACGGTCGATGGAAGCGGCGTGATGGCCACGGAACGGTCGGCCGGTCCACGGCCGGCCACGACGGTCACGGCAGAACACTGGTCTACGACATCGCACCGGAAGCAGCGGGCCGCCTCGGACCGCGCCATCGCCGGGTCGAAGCCGACCTGCGCGGCCGAGAACGTCACGGTGTCGACGACCGGGAGCGGCGGATGGGCGCGCGCGCGGACGGCCAGATCCAGCTGCAGCCGCTGCTCCGTCGCGGTCGCGACTCGGACGGTGCGAAGGATCTCCTCCTCGGCGTCGGGGACGCCCGCCAGGAAGCGGTGGATCGAGGCGGCGGCCCGGCGACCGGCTGCCACCGCATCGATGATCGTCTTCGGACCGGAGACGACGTCGCCGCCGGCGAAGACGCCGGCCTGGCTCGTGGCCATCGTCCGCTCGTCGGCGACGACGCCTGCCCAGCCGCTGATCTCGATGCCCGTCCCTGCCGGCAGGATCGAGGGGTCCGGCTCCTCCCCGATCGCGACGAGGATCGTGTGTGCCGGGACGTCGACGACCATCTCGGAGTCCATCCCCGACTCGTCCCGGCCAGGGACCGGCGGCGACGGATCGCGGTCGGTGGTCGCGGACGGGTTCACGGCGCACCGCAGCCCGACGACGAGCCCTTCGCGGATGATGACCTCGCGGACCTGCAGGCCGGCCCGGATCGTGACCCCCTCGCGCTCGGCTGCCTCGACCTCCTCGGGCTGGGCGGGCATGTCGGTGCGCCGTCGCCGATACGCGACGGTGACCGATGTGGCGCCGCTCCGCAGGGCTGAGCGCGCCGCATCCATCGCGGTGCTGCCGCCGCCGACGACGACCACCGAGCCGGAGAGCCGGGGCGCCTCGTCGAGGTTCACCTGCTTGAGGAAGAGCGTCGCCGGGACGACCCCAGGCGAATCGTCTCCCGGGACGCCGAGCCGTCGGCTCTTGGAGGCGCCCGTCGCAAGGAAGATCGCGGCGTAGCCCTCGCGCTGGAGATCGCCGAGCGTGAAGTCGCGACCCATCGCCGCATCGAGTCGCAGCTCCACGCCGAGGTCGACGATCCGGGCGAGCTCCGCCTGGAGGACCGCTCGTGGCAGTCGATAGCCCGGGATCCCGATCGCCATCATCCCTCCTGGGACAGGCATGGCCTCGAAGACGACGACGGGATAGCCGAGCCGCGCGAGGTAGTACGCCGCCGACATCCCGGCCGGTCCGCCGCCGACGATCGCGACGCGTTCCTTCCGCCTCGTCGTGGGCGGGGTGATGGGTGGCAGCGAGCCATGCTCCGCGGCGAACCGCTTCAGCGTCCGGATCGAGATCGGCTCGTCGAGGACCCCCGTCGACACGCCGCCTCACACGGCGCCGTGCAGATCCAGCCGCAGACCGACGGGAACGGATTGACCTCGGCGGCGACGGCGTAGGCCTCGTCGTAGCGTCCCGCGGCGATCGCTCCGACGTAGCGGCCAGCGTCGGTGCCGGCTGGGCATGCGACCTGGCAAGGAGCGGCCGACCCCGACCGCGACGTATCGGTCAGCGGCAGATCGACCTTCGACCACGGCGAGCCGTGCGTCGGCTTGAGCGACTCGAGCGTGACCTCCGAAAGCGGCAGCCAGCCGACCGTGCCCGCGGGTCGCGTGATCGGGCCCTGGCGCGGCGCGAGCATCGTCGGTCCGGTCTGCGCTTCGATCGATGATCACGCTCACCGGACACTCGCGTGCGCACAGCTGACAACCGATGCACTCGCCGACCTGGATCGGGTGCTCCATCGCCCACGGCAGGGGGCGGGTCGGGCCCTGGCCTCGCTCGATCCCCGGCTCCTCGGGCCGGCTCATGTCGAGGGCCTCGACCGGGCAGCAATCCATGCAGATCCCACAGTTGATGCAGCCCGTCTGCCTGATGTCGACGCGATATCCCATCGCCCGCCTCCGTCCGAGCTCCGCGGCCGACGACAGGGTCTCCCGACGGCGGGGTCGGTCCAAGGAGCGATCGGCCCGAGCTGCCTGTCCTTTCGACTAGGTCCCGCCGCCCGGACTCGACCGGGCGGATCAGCCCCGGTCGCGCAGCTGATCGCGCATCGCTCTCGTGGCGAGCTCAGTCCGGCTCACGGCATGGAGCTTCTCGAGGATGTTCCGGAGGTGGAACTTCACCGTGTGCTCGCTGATCCCGAGCCGTGTCGCGATCTCCCGATTCCGGAGCCCGTCGGTGACGAGCGCCAGGACCTCGCGCTCCCGGGCCGTGAGGCCCGTGCCATCCTCGGGTGGCGGCCTGGCGCCCGGTGCGCTCGGCGAACAGCCGGATGATCCGGAACGCCGTGGTCGGCGCGATCGCGGCTTCACCGCGCGCGACGACGTCGAGCATCGACCGCAGCTCCTTCGCCTCGAGGCTCTTGAGCAGGTAGCCGCGCGCACCGGAGCGGATCGCCTCGAAGAGATCATCCTCGTCCTCGGATACGGTCAGCATGACGATCGGGATGTCCGGATGGCGGACGACGATCCGGCGCGTGGCCTCGATGCCCGACATCGTCGGCATCCGCACGTCCATCAGGACGAGGTCCGGTCGGAGCTCGTCGACCATCGCGACGGCCTGCGTCCCGTCGGCGGCCTGGCCGACGACCGCATGACCCCACGCTTCGAGCAGCGACGCGATGCCGTCCCGGATGAGCGCGTGATCGTCCGCGACGAGGATCCGCATCAGCCCGCCTGTCCCGCCGCGGCGGCCGGGACATCGAGCGTCACGATCGCGCCGCCCTCTGGCCGGTCGGCCAGCACGAGGCGGGCGCCGACGGATGCGGCGCGCTCCTGCATCGCGGCCAGACCGAAATGCGGCCAGTCACCGTCGGACGACGTCGGCCGTTCGGCGAACCCTCGGCCATCGTCCGTGACCTGGATCTCGAGGCCGTCGTCCGCGCCGTCGACGCGGATCGAGACCCGTGTCGCGGCCGCATGCTTCCGGACGTTGGTTAGGCCTTCCTGGACGATCCGGAAGACCTGCGCTTCGACGGCTGGCGTGAGGCGGATCGCTCGCGCTGCTGCAGTGACCTCGACGGTCACGCCGATCTTCGCCGCTTCGGCGAACCGTTCGGCGTAGTCGGCGATCGCCCCGGACAGCCCGAGCTCGGGCCTGATCGGGCTGCGCAGGCCGAGGATCGCCTCACGGACGTCGACATACAGGGAGCGCGCGGCGGCGCTGAGCTCTGCCATCCGAGCGCGGGCATCTTCGACGCGCCCGGCCGCGAGCAGCTGCTCCACGGCTTGCGACTTCGTGTTCACGTAGCCCAGGACCTGCGCGAGGCCGTCGTGCATCTCGCGGGCGATCCGCTCGCGCTCCATCTCGACGGCCAGGTCCCGGAGCTGAGCCTGCAGTCGAGCGTGCTCGATCGCGATCGCCGCCTGGTCCGCCAGGGACGCGAGCGTCTCGACGTCGTCGACGTCGAACGCGCGGGCCCGCCGGCAGCCGATCGCGAGCAGTCCCGTCGTCTCGCGCCCGCGCTGGAGCGGCGCCACGAGACGACTCACGCGGAGCTCGGCCGGCACCGACCGCGCCAGCTCGTCGCGGTCGTCGCCAGCCTGGCGAACGCTTCGCACGAGCGTGCCCTCGGGCATGTCTGACGCAGTCACTCGGCTGGACCCGTCGGGTTCGGTGAGCAGGAGGACGGCGACGTCGGCCGCGAGGAGTGTCCGGGCGTGCCGGACGATCGCGTCCAGGATCTCCGGGAGGTCCACCAGCGCCGTGATGGCGATACTGACCCGCCGCAGCGCAGCCGCCGACGCAGCGCGGTCCTCGAGATCGCGATTGCGGGCCGCCAGCGTCGCTCCGAGGCTGTCGATCCGGCGGTACGCGGCGCCGGACAGCGCGGCTGCGAGGAGCCCCACGACGCCGGTCATCAAGAGCGCGTCGATGGGGAACGGCAGGACCGGATCGAAGATCGTGTCGCTGACCACCTCGGTCAGGCCGACGACCGCAGCCGGAACGGCGATGAGCAGCAGGCGTTGGCGGGACATCGAACTCACGGATCTTGAGCGATTCGGGCGCCCTCGAGGCGTTCCGGCTGTCGGGATTACGCGCGTCTGCGGTGCCCCTCGACAGGGCCGGCCGGACCAATCCGACCCGGCCGCGCGGACCCATCTCGCAGGACTCGGATCGCGAACCGTGCCGCGTCCCGCCGAGCGGCGATCACAGCCGCGGCATCACGTGCTCGCCACGCGGAGACCGGGACCGGTCGGCGGAACGGGAGTCGCTGTCCGTCCCGTCGCCCGCTGTGACCATCTGGCTCAGTGCGGGAGGGACAGGAACAGCGGGACGCTCGGCGCCACGGCGCCGATGATCAGTACGATCACGTACGCCGCGAACAGCAGCACGCCCGCGTACAGGTGCAGCTTGATGTTCACGCCCATGACCGCCATGAGGCCGTACGGGTTGTCGTAGTTCGGCGCCAGACCGCGCGACACCTGCAGGGCCAGCGGGATCGTGAGCAGCACGAGCAGCGCCGGGATCGGCAGCCAGCCCGCGACGACGCCCACGATGACGACCGCGAACGCCAGGGCCGCGGCGACCCGGTAGCCGGTGATGATCACCTCACGCGGGAAGCGCACCGGCAGCGTCCGCTTGCCCGCCCGGGCGTCGCCGCGTCGGTCGGGGATCTCGTTGACATAGAGGATGAGCGCGACGAGCAGGGCGATGGGCACCGAGGCCACGAACGGCTCCCAGGCGAGCGCCCCGTGCGTCTGCACGACGTACGCGCCCAGGAGCATCAGCGGCCCGAACCCGATCGCCACGCTCAGCTCGCCCAGGCCGCGATACACGAACCGCAGCGGCGGCGCGGTGTAGCCCAGCGAGACGACGATGCCGACGACGCCGATGACCAGCAGCTGCACCGACGGCGCGATGGCCAGCAGGATGAGGCCGATGGCCGCCGCCGCGAGGTAGCAGGCCGCCGAGATCGCGGCCATCGAGCGCAGCGACACGAGGCCGTACTGGATGACGCGCGAGCCGCCGCTGAACTGGGTGGGCGTGACGTTCGCGTCGTCGGCGCCCTGGGTGGTGTCGAAGACGTCGTTCGCGACGTTGAGCCCGAGCTGGACGAACGCCGCGCCGATGACCGTCAGCGCGGCGGTCAGCAGGTCGAACCGGCCGTGGGACGCGGCGATCGCGATGCCCACGACGACCGGGATGATGGTCGCGGTGAGGAACGGCAACCGGGTCGCTCGAAGGGCGAGGAACGGCAACGACAGCTTGGGCCGCACCGGCGTCCCGCGTTCCGACGACAGCGCGTCGAAGTACTTCCGCGACTGGCCGACGGATCGCTCCGAGTACTCGAAGAACGGCGTCTCCTGCTCGTCCCAACCCCAGGCCTCGGCGGCCCTGAACGTGACGGCGCCGTCCGCGCTGACGGACGCCCGCCCCCAGACGGTGACGTGGCGTCGTTCGTCATAGCCGTAGCCGGGCTGCGGGCGGATGTGCGAGCCGGTGAGCGAGACCTCGCGATCGACGGGGACGGCGAGGCCCGCGGGCGTCGTGAACGACGCGCTGCCGCCGGCGACATCCATGGCCGCGCCGACCGCGGCGGACACGGGATAGCCCGCGTCATCGACCCAGGTGACGATGTGGAAGGGATAGCCGGCGAGCTTGGTCAGCCCATCGGCCGCGGAGAGCTCCGGCGTCCGACGCATCACGCGGCCTCCTCGATGAGCTCGGTGACCTGAGGAGCGACGCTGGTGTCACCGTCGGGCCACAGGAACAGGCGACGCGGGACGATCTCGATGAGCGCCCGCTCGAAGAACAGCGGCAGCGCCACCCGCACCTTGAGGAACGCCACGATCGCCGGCTCCTTCGCCTCCCAGATGGGCAGCAGGCGTTCCCAGCCGCCGTGCGGGTCCTCGGCGATGACGCGCGCATCGCCCTGGATCGTCAGCCGCCCGGCCGCACCGCCGACCGCGACCGGGTCGGTGATCGACAGTGACACCCGCGGGTTCGCGGCGATGTGCTCGAGCTTGCGGGAGAACAGCGTGCTCGACGTCATGTACACGCGGTCGCCGTCGCGCAAGGGGATCAACGGGTAGGTCACGGGGCGCCCGTCCGGGCGGACCACGGTGAGCTCGCCGACGAGGGCCGCATCCAGCAGCTGGCTCGCCTGTTCCGGGAGTGGACGCATCGTGGGCCTCCTGGCCCGGCGATCCGCGGGGGCGGCATCGCCGACGGACTAACTAGCGCAGGAAAAGTAGCAGGTTTCAGCGATGGGTGCAAGCGCCGGGGGCTGGGGTACCCTTCGCCGCCCATGCCCGAGGCGACCCCGCTCATCCATGCCCACGGCCTGACGAAGCGGTTCGGCGAGTTCACGGCGGTCGACGCGATCGACTTCGACGTCGAGCAGGGGGAGGCGTTCGGCTTCCTGGGCCCGAACGGTGCCGGCAAGACCTCCACGATGCGGATGATCGGGTGCGTCTCACCGGTGACGGCCGGCACGCTCCGGATCCTCGGCCTCGACCCGTCGATCGACGGCCCGCGGATCCGCTCGCGCCTGGGCGTGATCCCGCAGCAGGACACGCTCGACACCGAGCTGTCGGTCAAGGACAACCTCGTGATCTATGGCCGGTACTTCGGCCTGCCGCGGTCCGAGGCGGCGAGGCGGGCCGACGACCTCCTCGAGTTCGTCCAGCTCGAGGATCGCGCGACGAGCAAGGTGGAGCCGCTGTCGGGCGGCATGAAGCGTCGTCTCTCGATCGCCCGGTCGCTCATCAACGACCCCAGCCTGATGCTCCTCGACGAGCCCACGACCGGCCTCGACCCGCAGGCCCGGCACCTCGTGTGGGACCGGCTCTACCGGCTCAAGCAGCGCGGCGTGACGCTGGTGCTGACCACGCACTACATGGACGAGGCCGAGCAGCTGTGCGACCGGCTCGTGGTGATGGACAAGGCGCGCATCGTCGCCGCGGGCTCGCCGCGCGAGCTCATCGAGCGCTACTCGACGCGCGAGGTGACGGAGCTCCGCTTCCCCGCGGGCGTCCAGGAGACGCTCGATGGCCAGCTCGAAGGGCTCGGCGAGCGGCTGGAGCATCTTCCCGATCGCGTCCTCGTCTATTCGGACGACGGCGAGGCGGCCGCGGTCGCCGCCCACCAGCGCGGTCTCCAGCCCGAGACCGTGCTCGTCCGCCGGTCGACGCTCGAGGACGTGTTCCTCCGGCTGACCGGCCGCAGCCTGGTCGAGTAGCCGACGTGGCGCTCGCGTCGACGCCCCTCGGCTCGCCCCTCGCCCCGCCGCCCACCGCGGTGCCCGACCGGATCCCCTTCCGCCGATCGTGGCTGGCCGCCTACGCGCACATGCTGCTCCTCTACCGGCGGACCTGGCGCGGGTCGATCGTCGGCACGTTCCTGACGCCGGTGATGTTCCTGCTGGCGATGGGTGTCGGGCTGGGGGCGTTCGTCGACCAGGCGGATAGCGCCGCCATGGGCGGGGTGTCGTATCTCGCGTTCATCGCGCCGGGCCTGCTGGTCTCGACCGTGATGCAGACCGGCTCGTTCGAGGCGACGTTCCCGATCCTCGGCGGCTTCCGCTGGACCGGCCGCTACCACGCGATGCATGCCACGCCGCTCACGCCCGATGCGATCGCTCTCGGCCAGATCGCCTGGACCGCGACCCGGATAACGCTGGTCGGCGGGATCTTCTTCCTGGTCATGGTCCTGTTCGGAGCGGTCTCGTCGCCGTGGGGCGTGCTGGCGATCCCCGTCGCGACGCTGACCGGACTGTGCTTCGCGGGTCCGATCGGCGCCTTCATGAGCACGCAGCGCAATGCCAACGCGTTCAGCAACATCTGGCGCTTCGGGGTCACGCCGCTGTTCCTGTTCGCCGGGACCTTCTTTCCCATCGACCAGCTGCCGAAGATCATCCAGCCCGTCGCGTGGATCCTGCCGCTGTGGCACGGGGTCGACCTCGCCCGCGCGCTCACGCTGGGCACCGTCGCCGAGGATCCGCTGAAGAACCTCATCCACGTGGTGTTCCTGGTGACCGTCAGCTCGGTCGGCCTCGTGCTCCTCGTCCGGATGTTCCGGCGCCAGCTCCAGCGGACCGCGCGATGACGTCCCTCACCCGATCACCTCGCGCCGGCGCGTGGCTCGCGCTCGGCGGCCGCCGGTCGCTGCTCCTGATCGAGCGCAACCTCTATCTCTACCGGCGCAGCTGGATGATGCTGCTGTCGGGCTTCTTCGAGCCGCTGTTCTACCTGCTCGCGATCGGTCTCGGGATCGGCGGCATCGTGGGCACCATCCCGGGGCCCGACGGGCAGCCCATCCCGTACCAGGTGTTCGTCGCACCTGCACTGCTCGCCCAGGCGGCGATGAACGGCGCCATCGCCGAGTGCACGTTCAATGTGTTCTTCCGGCTCAACTACGAGAAGGTGTACGACGCCGTCCTTGCGACCCCGCTCGGGCCGGGCGACGTGGCGCTCGGCGAGATCGGCTGGGCGCTGATCCGCGGCGGCCTGTACTCGATCGGGTTCGTCGCCGTGATGCTGGTGCTCGGCCTGGTGTCCTCGCCGGGGGTGGTGTTCGCCGTGCCCGCGGCGATGCTCGTCGGGTTCACCTTCGCGGCCGTGGGCATGGCCGCGACGACGTTCATGCGCACCTGGCAGGACTTCGACCTGATCCAGCTCGTCATCCTGCCGTTGTTCCTGTTCTCGGGCACGTTCTATCCGATCACCGCGTACCCAGCGGCCCTCCAGACGATCGTCGAGCTGACGCCGCTGTGGCACGGCGTCGACCTGCTGCGCGGCCTGACCACGGGCGCTGCCCAGGCGCCGGCGATCGTGCACATCGTGTACCTCACGGTCCTCGGGGCGATCGGGCTGGTGGTCGTCTCACGACGTCTCGACCGGCTGCTGCTGAAGTAGCGATGCCGCACGCGGATCCGGCCGGGCGGGCGGCCGCGGCGAGCAGCCTGCTCGCCCTCGAAGCCGCGGAGATCGACTGCTTCGCCTGCCCGCGCCTCGTCGCGTGGCGCGAGACCGTCGCCATCGAGAAGGTCGCCCGCTTCCGCGACCAGGCGTACTGGGGCCGGCCGGTGCCGGGGTTCGGTGACGAGGCGGCACGGATCCTGCTCGTCGGGCTCGCGCCGGCGGCGCACGGCGGCAACCGGACGGGTCGCGTGTTCACGGGCGATGCCTCCGGCGACTTCCTGTTCCAGGCCCTGCACGCGGTGGGCCTCGCGAACAAGGCGACGAGCCGCCGGGTCGACGATGGCCTGATGCTGCATGGCGTCCGCGTCGCAGCGGCCGTCCGGTGCGCGCCGCCGGCGAACAGACCGACACCGGAGGAGCAGGCGGCCTGCCGGCCATACCTCGTCCGCGAGCTGGCGCTCCTGCCGGACGTCCGGGTGATCGTGGCATTGGGCGCGATCGGCTGGGATGCCGCCCTCCGGACGCTGGAGGCGCGCGGCGTGGATGTCCCGCGACGACCACGTCCGGCGTTCGCGCACGGCGCCGAGGCGACACTCGGCGACTACACGCTCGTGGGCACGTACCACCCGTCACAGCAGAACACGTTCACCGGCAAGCTCACCCTGCCGATGCTCCAGGACGTGCTCGAGCGCGCGAAGGCGATCGCCGCGATCCCCTGATCGCGAGCGCGTCGGCGACATCGGCGAGATGCGCCTCGCCGTGGGCTGGCGGGGGATCGACCGCTGGTGTATCGTCTGTCGATATATCGATAGGCGATGGAGAGCGGATGGGCGAGCTGCAGGCACCGAGCGCGGCCTTGGTCGACGAGGGGCCGACCGTCAGCACCGCCGCCTTCCTGGCCATCATCCGCGACATCGCCCGTGGCGGGCTGGCCGGCCTGATCGTGGGGTTCGTCGGGGCGGGGCTGGGCAGCCGACTGGCGATGCGGATCGCGGCGCTGCTGGTCCCCCAGGCGAACGGTCTCCTGACCGAGAACGGCTTCCCGATCGGGCGGATCACGCTCGATGGGACGATCGGCCTCGTGCTGTTCGGCGGCCTCGCCGCGACGCTGTTCCTCGCCGTGACCTGGGTCGTCATCGCGCCGTGGCTGCCTCGACGTCTGGCGCCGCGCGCGCTGGTCGCTGTCCCGATCGCCATCGCGTTCGGCGCCGGCGCCCTGATCGATGCCCGGAACCCGGACTTCAGCGTCCTGCGCCGGGATCCGCTGGTGGTCGCGACCCTCGTGACGCTCGATCGCGGCGCTGGGGCCGGCGATGGCGCTGGCCGACGCCTGGCTCGACCGCATCCTGCCGCGACCGACCGCCGGGTCCTCGGGAGCCGCGATGGGCTACGCGTCGCTGACCGCGATCGGCGCACTCCTGGGCGTCGCCCTCGTGCTCCAGGCGACGTTCGATCCGCGCGGCCGGCCGTTCGGGCTGACGATGCTCGCCACCGGCGCATGCACCCTCGTGTGGTGGGCGCTGCGGATGCGTGGGCGGACTCGCCCGGGACGGACGCTCCGGTGGGCGGCGGGCGGCATCCTCGTCGCGGGCACCGTCGCGGGGCTGGCGACGGTCGTCCCGGACATCGGTGGCGCGCTCGGGCGCTGACCGCGCGCGATGCGAGCGACGCGCACGCCGCGCGCGCCGGTCACGGGTCACGGTGCCGGCGCGCACCGTGAATCGGCCGCATGCCACCACACGGGGGTGCACCCCTCTGGACCCCACCGGATCGCATCCCTAGGCTGACCGGGCGCCGTCACCGTGCGCGTCCGATCGTCCCGGGGGTGTGGGGAAAGGGGAACCGGATGTTCGTTCATGCCAAGGTCCAGGAGCCGGCTGCGAAGACCCTGCGGGTCACGGCGTGGCTGGCCATCACCGCGCGTCGTGGCGTTCGCGCTGCTCGCCGCGACCGGCGGCAGCCGGACGGTGCTCGCGACGACCACGATCCACCAGACGCTGCCGATCTCCGTGAACTCCACCGCCTACGCGGGGAGCGACGAGGAGTGCGCAGCCTTCGACCTCGATGCGGGTGAGGCCGTCTGGCACTTCGTCCTGACACAGACCAGCGCCGGCGTCGGGACCATCCTCAACGTGCAGTTCGACAACGGTGCCTGGCAGACGTTCGCAGCCACGCGCAAGACCGGCGGCACGCTCCACTGGTACGTGTTCACCACCGGCGCGAGCCAGCTCACCGGTGCGTGGACGTCGGCGAACGGCGGCAACCTGAACCTCAGCCACATCTGCTCGGGCGGGGTGTCCAGCAGCTCGTCGTCGAACTCCTCGAGCTCGGACTCGTCCGGCTCCAGCAGCTAGCGGCGGACGCTCGGGCGCTTCGGCGTCCGACGCGACACGAACGGCCGGGATGCGCAGGCATCCCGGCCGTTCTGCGTCAGCGGCGGGTCAGGGGATGGTCCGGAACGGGAAGTACGCGACGACGCCCGCCGCGAACAGCCCCACGAAGGCCCAGCGGACGACGGGTGGGAGCCCGGCACGGGTGATGAACACCGCGACCGCCGCCGCGACCGCCGGGACCACGGGCAGCATGTAGTAGAGGTACATGACGCGGTCCGAGACCAGCGCCAGCGCCACGTAGGGCAGGTAGTTCGCGGCCCCCCAGATCGTCGCCCACGTGGCGAGCGGGTCTCGCCGACGCCACGCGGCCCAGGCGGCGAACACGAGCGCAAGCGGCATCGCGCCCGGCGAGGAACGCGTTGAGGGCGCCGCGGAACTCCACCGTGGTACGGGTCACGTTCGGGTCGCCCGTCGGGTTCTCCGTGACCTTGAAGTACCCGATCTGGCACTCGTTGATGAGCCACTGCCACGGCTCGCTGCTCCCGGAGCAGCCGACGCCCCGGCTGCGATCGGCAGCATCGAGGTTGGCTCCGTACGCGAGCATGTGGCGCACGTGGTCGACGGGTGACGTGAACGTCGTGAACCGCAGGTCGAGCGCCCACAGCCCGACGACCCACACGACGACCAGCGAGACGCCGAACGCGGCGATCCGCCTGGCGGTCCGGCCGAGGAGCGCTCGGTCGCGGCGACCCCCGAGGACCTCGAGGATCAGCAACAGCACGAGGGCGACGGCTGCGAAGACCGCGGTCAGCTTCACCAGCAGGGCGATGCCGATGGCGATGCCGGCAAGCGCCCACCGACCCCGGGACGCGAGCCATGCCCCGACGAGCATGGGGGCGAGGACCAGGATGTCGAGCGTCGCGATCCGGCCGTGGACGTGGGTCAGGTTGTCGAACGCGAGGAGCGCGAGCGCCAGGATCGCGAGCCATGGGCCGGCGCCGGCGCCGCGCACGATCCCGTAGAACGCGAACAGCGCGACCATGCCCGCGACCAGCGACGGCAACCGCCAGCCCAGCGGCCCGTCCCCCAGGACCGAGATCGACAGGGCGATGAGCACCTTGCCCAGCGGCGGGTGCTCGGCGTTCGGATCGATGCCGGGCGGCGCGTCGGCGTAATGCTCCTGGGGCGGGACCGGGAGACCGTCGATGACCCGCGCCGCGTTGACGTAATACGCCTCGTCCCAGATGAGGCCGCCGGGCGGCTGGTCGAGCCAGACCGCACGCACCACGAACGCGAGGAGCAGGACGACGCCCAGCACGTTCGCCGGATCCAGGACGATGGCCAGCAGGCGGTCGCGCAGACGCGCCCGCGGGACGGGCGTCGCGATCGAGTCGCTCTCGGCGGCTTCGCCCACGGCGTTCGGGCTCCCCTCCGACCCGGCTCCCTCCGCCGGGCGATGCCCACGATGGTAGGGGCGGGTCGGTATGGCGGACGAGCCCACGGACAGGACCGGTGCCCCGACACACCGACCGGGGTCTCCGCGATGGACCGATAGACTCTCCGCGCACATGGCCACCGAGCTCGACTACTACACGGTCCTCGGCGTCGAGCGCGGCGCGAGCGACGCAGACATCAAGCGCGCCTTCCGGCGGCTCGCCCAGCAGTGGCACCCCGACGTCAACCAGGAGCCGGGCGCCCCGGAGCGGTTCAAGGAGATCAACGAGGCGTACCAGGTCCTGTCCGACCCGCAGCGGCGACAGGCGTACGACCTGTTCGGTCGGGCGGGTGCCAACGGCGGCGCGTCGTCCGGTGGCTTCGACGCGGGCGCGTTCAGCGGGTTCTCCGACATCTTCGATGCGTTCTTCGGGGCCGGCGCCGGCACGGCGGGCGCCCGGCGGCAGCGCCAGCAGACCGGCTCGGACCTCCGCTACGACCTGCGCATCACGTTCGAGGAGGCGGTCCTCGGGACGGACAAGGAGATCGAGTTCCCGGCCCTCGGGCGCTGCGAGACCTGCGAGGGGTCGGGTGCGGCGCCGGGGACGAGCAGCACGACCTGCCCGCAGTGCGAGGGCCGGGGCGAGGTGCGCACGGTGCGCCAGACGATGCTCGGCCAGATGGTCAACGTCTCGACGTGCCCGCGCTGTCACGGTGACGGCAAGCTCATCGACACGCCCTGCCCGACGTGCCGCGGCGACGGTCGGACGGAGCGGCGACGGACGCTGCGGGTCACGATCCCGTCGGGCATCGACGAGGGCCACCAGATCCGCCTGTCGAACGAGGGCGAGGTCGGGCCGCGTGGCGGTCCCCCGGGAAGCCTGTACGTCGCGGTGCATGTCGCGCCGCATCCACAGCTGACGCGCGAGGGCACCGAGCTCTACTTCGAGGCGGATGTGTCGATCGTGCAGGCGGCCCTCGGCACGAAGGTGACGGTGCCGACGGTCGAGGGCGACGAGGAGGTCGACATCAAGGCCGGCACCCAGCCGGGCACGGAGATCCGGCTGCGGGGACGTGGCGTGCCACATCTGCGGCGGACCGGGGCGCGCGGCGACCTCCACGTGCTCGTCAACGTCGTCGTCCCGACGAAGCTGTCGAAGAAGCAGCGCGAGGCGCTCGAGGCGTACGCGCGAGAGGGCGGCGAGACGCACGGCGGTCCGGGACTGCGCGAGAAGCTCGGGCTGTAGTGGGCTCGTCGCGGGCCGACGCGTCGGGCGCGCCAGCGCGGGCCCGCGTCGGCAGCGACGTCCGCGTCGGCGATGTCGGCGCCGACGCCCGCGTCCCCGCCCTTGACCTCCATCCCCGACGACCTGCCGCCCGACGCCTGGCTCGAGCTGGCCGTGGCCGCCGATCACGAGGCGGTCGAGGCGGTGGCCGAGATCCTCGCCCGGGTCGCCCCGGGTGGCACGACGGTCGAGCCCGCGTTCGAGCTCGTCGACGAGGGTCTGGCGGCGCGCGTGGACACGGCGCGGCCGGCGATCGTGCGGGGCTACGTGCCGGCGCGCGACCGTGCTGCGGCCGAGGCCGCGCGTGCGACCGCGGACACGGCGCTGGGGCATCTGCGCGCGTTCGACCTGCGGCCCATCGGCCCGCTCGAGCTGCGCGTCGTGCGCGAGACCGACTGGGCGACCGCGTGGAAGGCGCACTTCCCGGTCCTGCGCATCGGCCGGCGCATCGTCATCAGGCCGACGTGGCGGCGTCACCGACCCGCGGGTGACGACGTGGTCCTCGCGCTGGACCCGGGCATGGCGTTCGGGACCGGGCTCCATCCGACGACGCGCCTGTGCCTCGCCGCCCTGGAGGCCGTCGCGGACACGGGACGGATGCGCCGCCGGGGCGGGGGACCGGCACGTGTCCTCGACGTGGGCTGCGGCTCGGGGATCCTCGCGATCGCCGCCCTGCGACTGGGCGCCGCCACGGCCCTGGGCGTCGACGTCGACCCCATCGCCATCGAGGCCACGCGCGCGAACGCGCGCCGCAACCGCGTCGCGCGCCGGCTGCGGACCCAGCGAGGGCTCGCTCCCGAGCGGCAAGCCGCCGTTCGACCTCGTGCTGGCGAACCTCATCGCGTCGCTGCTCGTCCGGCTCGCACCCGAGCTCGCGTCCGAGGTCCGGCCCCAGGGGCTGCTCATCGCCAGCGGCATCTTCCGCGACCGGGAGCCCGACGTCGTCACGGCGCTGACGGGCGTCGGCTTCCAGGTCGTCGAGCGGACGATGGAAGGCGACTGGGTGGCGCTGACCCTCCGTCGCTGAGCGGGGCGCGCCGCGGCTGACGGGGTCGCGGGGCCATGCTCGCTACGATTGACCGCCGATGGCCGCCCTGTTCCCGCTCATCCTCGTGACGCACATCACGCTCGCCGTGAGCCTGTTCCTGCCGTCCATCCTGCTCCCGTTCGCGCTGCGCGCGCGGCGCTCGGCGACCGAGTCGCAGCACCCGTTCGTCCGACTCCTGCTGTGGATGCAGGCCCACGGGACGGTGATCATCGGTGCGGGACTGGCGATCACCGGCGTCCTCATGGTCACCGTCCTGGGACCGCAACTGCTCACGCAGCCGTGGCTGCTCCTCGCCCTCTCGATCTACGCGCTGAACCTCGTCCTCGCGTTCTTCCTCCAGCGGCCGAACCTCCGGCGGCTCGTCGGCATCCGCGCCTCCGACGACGACGTCGCGTGGAAGGCGCGCGCCCAGCAGCAGCGCTACGTGAGCTACGTGATGGCCGGCCTCGTCGGCACCATCGGGTTCCTCATGAGCACGAAGCCGACGCTGTGGTGACCGCGGCGCCGCGGACGGCGGCGATCGTCAACCTGGGCTGCAAGGTCAACCAGTCCGAGATGGAAGGCGCCGCCCGCCTGCTCCGTGAGCGCGGCGTGCGGCTGGTCGAGGCATCCTCGCCCGCGGATCTGGTGCTGATCAACACGTGCACCGTGACCGCCGTCGCGGACGAGAAGAGTCGTGCCGCGGTGCGGCGCGCGCGGCGGGCGAACGCGAACGCCCGGATCGTCGTCGCCGGCTGCAGCGTCCAGGTCGATCCGGCGACGTTCGCTGCCGTGGACCCCGCGGCGCACCTCGTCGGGAATGACGGCAAGGCGGCCCTGCTCGACGAGCTGGCGGCGCTGCTGCCGGCCGGGACGGACGCGCCCGGCGTCCTGGCCGGGCCGATGCCGACGGTCGCGGGCGTCGAGCCGGTCGGGGCATCGCTGGCCGGCGTCGCGGACGATCGGGCGGCCGTCGAGCGGACTCGGGCGTTCGTGAAGGTGCAGGACGGGTGCTCGTTCTTCTGCACCTACTGCATCATCCCGCGGGCGCGCGGCCCGGAACGCTCCCTCGCGCCGGAGCTCGTGCTCGAGGATGTCCGGCGGGCGGTCGCCCTGGGGCATCGCGAGGTCGTGCTGACCGGGATCAACGTCGGGACGTACGACGGCGGCTGGTCCGAGCGGGGCTACCGCGGCACGCACACCCGCTCCGCGCTGACGCTGGCCGGCCTCGTCCGCCGGATCCTCGCCGAGACCGATGTCGAGCGGCTGCGCCTCTCGTCGATCGAGCCGCAGCACGTGGACGACGAGCTGCTCGAGGCCTGGGTCCGCGGTGCGCCACGGACGCTGCCGCACCTGCACCTGCCCCTCCAGTCGGGCGACGACGGCGTCCTGCGGCGGATGGGCCGGCGGTATGCGTCCGGCGAGTACGCGCGAGTCGTCGAGCGCGCCCGCGCGGCCATCCCCGGGGTCGCCATCCACGCCGACGTGATCGCCGGCTTCCCCACCGAGGACGACGCGGCGTTCGAGCGCACGGTCGCGTTCCTCCGGGCGATCCGGCCGGCGGGACTGCACGTCTTCCGCTACTCGGCGCGACCCGGGACCCCGGCGCTGCGCATGGCCGGCCAGGTCCCGGAGCGGATGAAGAAGGCACGGAGCGCGGCGCTCCTCGCGCTCGCGGCGGAGGCCCGCGCCGCGTTCGCGCGAGAGCACCTCGGCAGGACCGCGAGCGTGCTCATCGAGCAGCGGCTCGACGATGGGCGTTGGGTCGGCCACGCGATGGATCACGTGCTGGTCGCGGTGCGGATCCCAGCGTCGGCGCCCGACGGCGATCCCGAGAACGCGATCGCGACCGTCCGGATCGAGGACATCGATCCCCGCGTCCCGGACCGTCTCGATGGCTCGCTCCTGGCCCTGGATCGCCCGCCGCGACGGCTGGTGCGCGCCAGCCTGCCGATGCTCGACCCGCGCACGGTCCCCGCGACCATCACGTCGGCGCTCGGCGCCGCGAGCTGACCACCCGGAGGACGCATGGCCGCCGACTGTCTGTTCTGTCGCATCGTCGCGGGGGAGATCCCCGCCGACATCGTCCACCGCGATGACACCGTCGTCGCGTTCCGCGACGTCAACCCGAGGGCGCCCACGCACATCCTCGTGATCCCCTCGCGCCATGTCGTGTCGGCCGCCGCGCTCACCGACGCGGACGCGCCGCTCGTCGGGCGCCTGTTCGCGGTCATCGCGGAGCTCGCCCACGCGGAGGGCGTCTCGGAGACCGGGTTCAGGGTCGTGACCAACACCGGGCCCGACGCCGGGCAGTCGGTGGCCCACCTCCACCTGCATCTCCTCGGCGGTCGCTCGATGACCTGGCCTCCCGGATGACGTCGTCCGCGCCCCAGACGACGCGGCGGGGTGGACCGCCGGCGGTCATCTTCCTCATCGCGGTCGTCGGCCTCGTGGCAGGGCTCGGCCTCATCGTCGCTGTCGGCGCTCGGCGGCGGCACCGGACCCGCGGCCACGCCCACGGTCCAGCCGGCCGGCCAGTCCGCCGCGGCGACGGTCCAGGCGGTCGTCGGCGCGCTCGGCGCGCAGTCGATCCAGGCCGGGCCCGCGCAGCGTCCGTATCGCCCCGCCGAGTCGCCGACCATCACGGACGCCCCGCGCTCCGTGCTCCAGGCCGTGCTGCCCCAGGACCCCGACCACGGGTACATCGTCATCTACGAGCTGCCGACCGATGACGCCGCCGCCGCCGCGGGTCGGGAGTTCGCGGAGTACCTGGGCACCGGCCCGGGCCGCATCCAGTTCCCGACGGACACGCGGTTCACCCTCCGCCAGCTGGGCGACACGCTCGTGTTCTTCGACTGGTCGCCGGCCAACTGGCCCGACGAGCGCTCCGCGACGATCCAGCAGGCGCTCGAGACCCTGGGCACCGACATCCCGATCGCGCGCTGATCGGGCGGCTCGTCCGGCGTCCGGCCAGGTCGCTCAGCGCACGGCGGCTGCGACGTCCTCGCCCACCCACTCGCGCACGAGATCGCGCTTGACCTTCAGCGTGTGGGTCCGCGGGAAGTCGTCCTCCGGCCACAGGCGCCAGCCGGCGATCCGCTGCTGCGGGCCAAGGACGCCGTTCGCCTCGCGGACCGCGGCGTCGACCCGTGCGCCGAGCGTTGCCGGGTCGTGCGGCGTCGCCGTCGCGTCCGGGCGTGGCACGCCGTCGACGCCTGCCGCGAGCACGATCGCCTCGATCCGACCGGGGGCCGTCTCCAGGGCGATCGAGTCGCGAAGGCCGGCATTGCGGAGGGCGTTCTCGAGATCCTCCGGGTACACCTTGAAGCCATTCGGCAGCACGATGCGGTCCTTCGTCCGGCCGCTCAGGACGAGCCGCCCGCCGGGATCCTGATGGCCGATGTCGCCGGTGTGGTACCAGCCCTCGTCATCGATCGCGCGCGCCGTCGCCTCGGGGTCGTCCCAGTAGCCCTTGAACAGCGTCGGACCGCGGAACAGCACCTCGCCGTCGTCGGCGATCCGCAGCTCGATGGGCGGGATCGGCCGGCCCACCGTCCCAAGACCGTGGTCCGACAGGGTGTTGCACGTCCCGAACCCGTTCTCGCTCGAGCCGTAGCCCTGGATGACCGTGACGCCCAGGTCCTCCCACGCCTGCTGGAGCGCCGGCGGCAGGAACGCGCCGCTCGAGACGAACAGCCGCATCGAGCCGCCGAGCTGCGCGTGGACACGCCGGAAGATGAGCCGCCGGGCCGCCATCGGCAGATGACGCGCGATGCCGCGAAGCCGGTCGAACGTCGCCCGTCGGCCCTGCCGGTCGGCCTCGCGCTCGATGGCGCTCCAGAACAGGTCGAGGATCTGCGGCACGACGATCATCGAGGTCACGCGGTGGTCGCGCAGTGCCTCGAAGATCACCCGCGGGTTGCGGCTCCGCACGTAGAGGATGTGCGCCCCGACGTCGAGCGCGTAGAGCAGCCCGATCGCCTGCTCGAACAGATGGGACAGCGGCAGCAGCGACACGACCCGGTGATCCATCGGCGGGATCACCTTGTGGATCACGTCGAGCGTGGCGTTGACGTTGTCGTGCGCGAGCATCACGCCCTTCGGCGTGCCGGTCGTGCCCGAGGTGAAGATGAGGTCCCAGATGTCCTCCGGCCGCGCCGGCTCCCACGCGGCGAGCTGCGCCTCCCAGTCGATCCGGGAAGGCCTCGTCGGGCTCGGCGGTGAGCGCCTCGACCGTCGTCGTCGGGAACGCCTCCAGGCCGGCGTCCGAGGGGTCGGGCGCATCGCGACCGGTGCCCAGCGCGAGGTGCCCCGGCTCGGCACGGCGGACGATGTTCGTGATCGCCTCGACGCTCATCCGCAGGTCCAGCGGGACCAGCACGAGCCGGGCGCGCATCGCGCCGAGGTACACGGCCGGCAGGGCGGGCGTGGACGGGGACCAGGTGAGCAGCCGGTCGCCGGGCTGGAGCCCGAGTGCCCGGAGGCGCCACGCGGCGATGCGGCTTCGCCGCTGGAGCTCGGGATAGGTCCAGTCGATCCGCGCTCCGTCCTCGCCGCGCAGGCTGAGCGCGGGCCGGTCGGCGTACCGCTCCGCGGCATGGTCGAAGCGCTCGATGAGGGTGGCCGGGGACGGGCTGACGGGCGGCATGGGCACGCATCCTACGGGTCGCGCGTGGTGGCCGGTCTCTCGCGGTGACGCCGGCGCTGCGCGCCCGCACGACGGACACCGACGCGCGGCGCCCAGAATGGTGACCGACGATGCATCCCATCCTGCGTCCAGGCCGGGCCGCTCACCGTCGGGACGCACGATGCGTTCTCGCTGGTCGCGGTCGTGGTCGGCTTCGCCATCTACTGGGCGGAGCTCCGGCGGCGCGGCTGGCTGGAGGAGCGGATCGTCCTCGTCTCGCTCGCTGTGCTCGCGGGTGGCGTCATCGGTGCGCGCGTGATCACGGCCTGGGAGCGGGTCGACGAGTACGAGGCCGCCATCGGCGCCGGGCTGCCGGTCAGCTGGGTGCTCATCCATGGCGGCAAGAGCCTCCTCGGTGCGCTGGCCGGCGGGTTCCTCGCGGGCGTGCTCGCGAAGCGCGCGCTGGGCTACACGCGGAGCACCGGCGACGCGTACGTGCTCGCGATCCCGATCGCGACCGCCATCGGGCGGGTCGGCTGCTACCTCTCCGAGCTGCCCCTGGGCACGCCGACGGACCTGCCGTGGGGCGTCAGCGTCGACGCCCGCGGCGGCGGCCGCCTTCCCGCGCTGCCCGGGCTGCGACGTCGCGATGCACCCGTCGATGCTCTACGAGGTGGCGTTCAACCTCGCGGTCATCCCGCTCATCCTCTGGCTGCGCCCGCGGGTGCCCGATCCAGGGCGACCTGCTGAAGGGCTACCTGCTCGTGGCGTTCGTGTTCCGCTTCGGGGTCGAGATCGGTGCGTGGCAACGAGGTGCAGGCAGCCGGACTGACCGGGCCGCAGCTCGTGCTCATCCCGCTCGTGGCGCTGCTCGTCGTCCACTTCGTGCGACGAGTCCGCTCGGGCGTCTATCGGGTGCCCGCGGCGCCCGCGGCGCTCAGCCGCTCCTGGAGCGGCGAGGGAGGGACGGCGTGACGGACCAGACGAACCAGACCGACCCGCGCCTGATGCCGGGCCGCCCACGCCCGGCCCGAGCCCGCAGCCGGCCGGCATCCCCGACGACGCCGCGATCGACGCCTATCTTCGCGAGCATATGGGCCGCTACACCCACCAGGCACTCGACGCGCAGCTCCGGGCCGCCGGCCACAGCGACGAGGCGATCGCCGCGGCGTGGCAGCGGGTCTCGGGCGTCGGCCCGTGGGCCGGGCCGCCACCGGTGCCAGCCCGCCGGCGCGGCCGGGTTCCTGTACATCCTCGCGCGTGGTCGCGATCATCGCTGGTCTACGGCGGGTCGGCGCTCCTCGCCGGGTTCGGGGCGCTGATCTTCGGGGCGAGCGGCGACCGGCGGCGCGCTCGCAGGCCGCCGCGTGCGATCGTCTCGTCGCTGTACACGATCGCGGTCATCGTGGCGGCGGTCGTCGCGCTTCCGGTTCCTCACCCGCGTCGACCGCCGCCGCCGGGGCGTCCTCCCGATGCTCGGCGCGATCGGCCTCGTGGTCCGTCGTGTACGTCGGGCTCTGTCGGGCTGTGCTTCGGCGGCCTGTCGCTCGTCGACGAGTCTCCGCGCGTGACGCTGGCGCTGCGCCCGTACACGCCGCTCCGGATGGTCCTGACGGTCTGCGGCCGGTGCTTCAGCGAGGACCCCGACCGCGAGATCGACTACGAGACCGACATCCTCCAGGGCAACCTGGTCGCGATGGGCGACTCGGTGTACCTCCTCCGGCACTGCCGGCGCGGGCATGGCGAGGTCATGTCGATGTACGAGGAGGACGTCCGGATCTGGGAGGACCTCCAGCAGTGGCGGATCCCGACCCGGGTCATCGTCCCCGACCGGCCGGCGAACACCCGACCGATCCCGATGGGCTACCTCGACGGGCTGGGCGACCTCCAGACGCAGCACTCGTGCGTGCTGCTGGTCGACGTCACCGAGACCTGCAACCTCGAGTGCCCGACGTGCTTCGCGATCTCGGCGCCGGGCGTCGGGCGGCATGCGCCGCAGAACGAGGTGCTGCGGACGCTCGATGCGGCGATCGAGCGCGAGGGCGGCCGGATCGACGCCCTGATGCTGTCGGGCGGGGAGCCGACGGTGCACCCCGGGATCCTCGACCTCGTCCGCGCAGCCGTCGAGCGGAACGTGACCCGGGTGATCCTCAACACCAACGGCATCCGCATCGCGCGTGATGACGCGTTCCTCCACGCCCTGGAAGCGATGCGCGATCGGGTGGAGGTCTACCTCCAGTTCGACGGCTTCCGCGAGTCCACGTACCGCTGGCACCGCGGCGAGGACCTGCGGGCGATGAAGGACGCGGCGATCCGCCGCCTGACCGACGCGCGGATCTTCACGACGCTGGCCGTCGCGGTCGCCAAGGGCGTGAACGAGGACGAGGTGGGCTCGATCGTCGATCTCGTCTTCGACACCGACTACCTCGCGGGTGTCGCGATCCAGCCGCTGTTCACGGCGGGTCGTGCGAACCCGCTGGACCCGATGGACCGGGCGACGACGACGGGCACGATCGCGCGCTTCGCATCGCAGACGGGCGGCCGTGTCACCGCCGACGACTTCATCGCGCTGCCCTGCTCGCATCCCGACTGCGCGGCGCTGACCTACTTCATCCGGCGCGACGACGGGACCTACCGATCGGTCGTCTCGATGATCGGGCGTGCGGAGCTCAAGGACCGGCTGGTCCTCATCGGGAACCGCATCGCGCCCGACGACGCGCTGTGGGAGGCGCTCACGAAGCTCATGTCCGAGACGGCGATGGTGTCGCGTCCCGAGCTCATCGACCATCTGCTCGACATCTGCGAGGTGTGCGACCTCGGGGTTTCGGGGTTCGTGAAGACGCTGGGCCGGTGGGTCATGGATCGCGGCGCCGTGCCCGTCGAGATGCTCGCCAAGCGGGTGAAGCGCATCTCGATCAAGACGTTCATGGATCCCTGGACGATGAACGTCGAGCGCCTCCAGCAGTGCTGCGTCCACGTGGGCTCGACGGGCGTCGAGGATCCGGTGCGGATCCCGTTCTGCGCCCGGCAGACGTTCGGGGCGCTCCGGCGGCGGACGTCGTCGGGGCTCGTGCCGGCGCGCGAGCTGCCGATGGTCGAGGCGGCGTACCGGGCGGCGCCCTCGTGAGCGCGGATCCCGCCCTCGGGCCCGGGGTCGGCGCCGGTCCGGTGGGGCCCTGGTCGTACCCGCGACGCGTGCTGTCGCGACCCGAGAAGTACGAGAAGCTGGCGTTCACGTTCTGCCGGATGGGGACCGTGGGGCTCGTGGCCTGGGTCGTCGGCCCGGCGCTGTTCGTGCTCGTGGTGGCGCTGGTCGCGGTCGCGCTCTACGCGCGGGCGATCACGCTGGGCGTGGGCTGGTCGAAGTGCTTCCTGCGCCGCCCGACCTACATCGTCGGCTTCTGGCTGCTGGTCGCGATCGTCGACGCGTACTGGATCTTCGCGCTGCGGCAGCAACTCCCGGCCTGATCGGGCCGCGTCCATCGTGCTCACGGCCAGCGCTCGGACCGTTTGACCCGCCCCACCCTCGCCGCTATGCTCCGCGGGCCCTTGGCCGGCCCGCTTCGCGGACCGGTCGACGCGCCGGTGCCGGCGGGCTCCGAGCCCGGTGCGGGGTTCGAGATGAGCAGCCCGAGGAGGTGAACCGGGATTGGCCGAAGTCCGAGTGGGTGAGAACGAGACGTTCGAGAGCGCGCTCCGCCGCTTCAACAAGAAGATCCAGCAGAGCGGCATCCTCGCCGAAGCTCGCCGACGGGAGCATTACGAGAAGCCGTCGGTGAAGCGCAAGCGCAAGGAAGCCAAGCGCAAGAAGAACGCCCGCGCGAGCCAGGGCTAGGGCCGATCGCGACGCCGTCCAGGGTGACGGCGGATCGACCGGACGAACGGGCCGATGGGCGCCATCGTGGCGTCCCGTTGCCCCACCTCCCAGCAGCCGCGGCCCGCGGGCGATGACGACCGTCGCCACGCCCGAGGTGCCATCCCGATGACCCTCCGCGAACGCCTGCAGACGGAGACCACGGCCGCGATGCGGTCGGGGGACACCCTTCGTCGTGACGTGCTGCGGATGGCCCAGAACGCCATCTACAACGCCGAGAAGGCCAAGCGCCAGCCCCTGTCCGAGGACGAGGTGCTGTCGCTGGTCGCGCGCGAGGTGAAGACCCGTCGCGAGTCGGTCGAGGCGTTCCGGGCCGGCGGCCGCGAGGATCTCGCATCGAAGGAGGAGGCGGAGATCGCGATCCTCGGCGAGTTCCTGCCCCAGCCGCTGTCCGAGGACGAGCTCCGCCGGCTCGTCGACGAGGCCATCACGGCGACCGGCGCGACCTCGCCTCGGGACCTCGGCAAGGTCATGGGCTGGCTGAGCCCTCGCACGCGCAACCGCGCCGACGGCAAGGTCCTTTCCGGGCTGGTCGCGCAGGCGCTCGCCCAGGCCGATCTCGTCGGCCACGACCTGCAGCACGGCTGACCGACATGCTCGCGAAGCGCTCTGCGGACACCACCACCGTCGACTTCACGCGCCGCGACGCCGGCCGCTTCCTGGCGGCGTCGCTGCTGCTCATCGCGGTCCTGGGCGGGATCCTGGGCTCGGATATCGTGCCGCCCGCGCTGAACCTGAGCGTGGGCCAGCGGGTGACGTCTGACGTCCGCGCCCCGCGCCCCACGACCTACACCAGCCAGGTCCTGACCGAGCGCGCCCGTCAGGGCGCCCGCGATCGGGTCGAGCCCCAGTACGACTACTCGCCGTCGCGGGCGATCACCGTCGCGGCCGCGCAGCTCCGCCAGTTCGAAGAGGCGGTCATGCCGGTCGACGCGGCCTTCAAGCCGTCGGTCTCGCTCGAGGACCGGGCCGCGCTGCTGAAGGACGTCCTGCCCGGGCTGCCGCAGGGCAAGGCGCGGGACACGCTCCTGGCACTCGAACCCGACCGCTGGACCGCCGTGCGCGCCGAGGCGTCGCGCGTCCTCCAGCGGCTCGAAGAGCTGGAGATCCGCGACAGCGACGTCGGGGACGTGCGCAACCAGGTCCGCGACGCCCTCGGGACCGGCCTCACCAGCGCCGAATCGGGTCTCGCCATCGAGCTCGTCACCCCGTTCGTCGTCCCGAACTCCTCGTACGACGCCCAGGCGACGAACGCCCAGCGCGACCTGGCTGCGGCGGCGGTGACGCCGGTGAGCCAGAGTTGGACGCGCGACCAGGTGATCGTCGCGCGCGGCGACGCGATCGACGCCGTCGCGTTCGAGGCGATCCAGCAGTTCGGCCTGAACGACGGGACGCCCGACTTCGCGCGCCTCAGCGGCTGGATGCTCATCGCCGCGCTCATCGTCGGCCTGCTCCTCGCGTGGATGTTCCGCTTCCGGCGCGAGCTCTGGCACCGCAACAACATCCTGCTGCTCGTCGCGCTGCTCATCGTGTTCAGCGTGTTCGCGTTCAAGCTGACCGCGGACCGCCCGTGGCTGCCGTACATCCTGCCGACGGCCGCGGTCGCGATCCTGCTCACGGTCCTGCTCGACGCGACCACGGCCGTGCTCGTCGCCTCGCTGCTCGCGGTCCTCGCCGGTGCGGTGAACAGCGGGCAGGTCGAGCTCGCCGTCTACACGTTCCTGGGCAGCCTCGCCGGCGTCATCGCGATCCGCCGCGGCGACCGGCTGGGCGTGTTCATCCAGGCGGGCGCGGCGGTGTTCCTCGCCCAGGCGACGGTCGTGACCGCGTTCTCGCTGCTCGGTGACCGGGACCTCACCGGCGTGGTCCAGCTGTGGGCGGCGGCCGCCGTCAGCGCGGGCGGGGCGGCCGTCGTCGCCGTCGGCAGCTTCGCGGTCCTCGGCAGCCTGTTCGGGATCATGACCGTGTTCCAGATGCTGGAGCTCGGCAACCCGTCACAGCCGCTGCTGCGGCGGCTGCTGACGGAGACGCCCGGCACGTACCACCACTCGATCATGGTCGGCAACCTGTCCGAGCGCGCCGCCGAGGCGATCGGCGCCGACCCGCTGCTGGCGCGGCTCGCGGCCTTCTACCACGACGTCGGCAAGCTCGCGAACCCGCTCGCGTTCATCGAGAACCAGGCGGGCGGCGAGAACATCCACGACCAGCTCGAACCCGAGGCGTCCGCGCAGCTGCTGAAGAGCCACATCGCCGACGGCATCGACATCGCGTACAAGGCGGGCCTGCCCAAGGCGCTCATCGCGTACATCCCGCAGCACCACGGGACGGCGGTCATGAGCTACTTCCTCGCGCGGGCGAGGGAGGAGGCGGCCGCACCGTACGGCGGCCTCGGGACCCCCGATGGCAAGAAGGCCGCCGATGCCGTCGACCAGCGGCGATTCCGTCACTCCGGCCCCAAGCCCCAGACGCAGGAAGCGGCGATCATCATGCTCGCCGACGGGGTCGAGGCGTCGGTGCGCTCGCTCACCTCGCGCGACGAGGCATCGATCCGGGCGATGGTCAGCCGGATCATCGACGAGCGCCTGGCCGACGGCCAGTTCGACGAGTGCGACCTGACCCTCCGCGACATCGAGCGCATCCGCGAGGCGTTCGTCCAGCAGCTGCTCGGGATGTACCACCAGCGGATCGCGTACCCGCAGAACAAGGTCGTCGAGCTCGAGTCGCGACGCGCGGCCGCCGGCGACGAGGGGCGCTGATCGGCGCGTGACGGTCCACCGGCTCGGGCCGTGGCGCATCGACGTCCAGCGGCGTGAGGACGTCCCGCGGGTGGTCCCCGCGACGCGGCTCGCGTCGGCGATGGCGTCGGCGCTGGAGGCAGCCGGGGCGCCGTCGCCAGCTGGGGTGTCGCTGATCCTGACCGATGACGCCGAGCTCGCCGAGCTCAACGCGACCCACATGGGCAAGGACGGGCCGACGGACGTGCTGTCGTTCCCGCTGCTGCCCCCGGAGGCGTTCCCGCCACATCCGGGCGGGCGCGCGCGGGACGCGGACGCGGCCCAGCTCGCCGGCGTTCGCGTTCCCGCCCGGGGAGCGGCTGCACCTCGGCGATCTCGTGGTCAGCGTCGAGCGCGCGATCGAGCAGGCCGAGGATGGCCGCGGGGTCAGACGGGCGACGTGCGCTGGACGCCGGCCGAGGAGCTGCGCCTGCTCGTGACGCACGGGACGCTCCACCTCTGCGGCTGGGACCACGCCGAGCCGGAGGAGGAAGCGGCGATGCGGGCCCTGGAGCGCCGGCTGCTCGCCGAGGCCGCCGGAGTCAGGCCTAAGGCCGCTCGGCGGCGACGCTCGCGGCCCCTCGCTGAACAGGCGCTCGAACGCCGCGTCGCCGAGGTGCCCCCGCGCGGTCTCGATGGCGGCCGACGCGACCGCGGTGCGTCACCGCCCGAGCCGATCTCGCCCAGGATGGTCGCGGCGATGCCCAGCCGTCGGGCGGCCGACGCTGCCCGGCCCGTGCGGGCCTCGACCGCGGCCAGCCCCTGGCAGGCATTCGCCAGCCGACTGCGGAACCCCGCCGCCTCGAACGACGTGGCCGCCGCATGGTAGTGCGCTTCGGCTGCCTCGAGGTCACCGGCCTCGAGCTCGACCTCGCCGAGGTTCAGGTGCGCGAAGCCGAGGCCCTCGGACGGACCCCAGGGGAGGCGCTGGGCGAGGACTGCCTCGAACCGCACGCGTGCCTCGGCGAGTCTGCCCTGGTCGAGATACGACTCTCCGAGGTTCGCCACGGATCTCCCTGCGATCCCGAGCTGCCCGATCGCCTCGCCGATCCGGATGGCCTCGAGGTAGTGTCGCTCGGCCGCACGAAAGTCCTCGCGCCCGTTCGCCACCGCGCCCGCGAGGTTGTAGGCGTGGACCACCTCGACCGGGTCGCCGACCTGCAGAGCCGCGGCTAGCACTTCCCCCGAGAGGGTCGACGCACGCTCGAGGTCGCCGACGCTGAACGCGAGCGACGCGGCTCCACGAGCCGTGCGGACGCCAGCCGTCGTGGCCACCAGCCCGCGACGCTCGAGGATCCCGTCGAGGATCGCACGACCCTCGGTGAGGTGACCGCGGATCAGCCAGTAGCGCCACACGCCGCGCGAGATGGCGAGCTCCCGCGTGGGATCCGGATCGCGCGCCGCGTGACGGAGCGTGTCACGGAGGCTGTCGAGGGCAGCGTCGAGCCGGCCCAGCATCTCGACCTGGGTAGCGTGGAGCATGTCGAGATCGCTGCCGGCGCGAACGTGCCCAACCCGGTGGGCTCATTCGGCGCCAGCGTGGAGCGAGCCATCGAGCAGGCCGAAGCGGGTCGCGGTGGTCGTGACGGGCGATGTTCCGCTGACGGCCGCGGGTGAGCTGCGGCTGCTCGTGACGCCGGGTCGCTCCATCTCTGCGGCTGGGATCATCGCCCACCGGACGAGGAAGCCGCGATACGCACCCTGGAGCGCTGGCTGCTCGCGGGGAAGCCGGGGGCTAGGTGCGCTCGGCGGCGACGCTCTCGGCACCCTCGCCGAACAGCCGCTCGAATGTGGTATCGCCCAGGTGCATCCCGGGCCGAGCAGCCGGAGCAGCACCGCCTCCGCTCCCCTCGCCGCGTGCGTCCCCGGCGGCGCTATCCGAGCCTATACCGGCGCTCCCGATGCTGCCGCTCGCATCGCCTCCTCCGAGGGACCGAGGCAAGTCGATGAGCGAGGAAGCGCGACCATGGACGAGCGCCGACTACCGAACCCCGAGCGTGCCGCCGTCGACCGGCCACGCTCCAGGCGCGCGCTTCTTGGCGGGCTGCTCGGCGGCCCGAGGCCTGGGCGGTGACGTCGCTGGGCCGAGTCGGCCCGGTCGACGCCGCGAACGGCGACACGATGGCCGTCGGCGGCATGTATGGCGACTCGGCTCTGACTGGCCTCACGAACAGCGCGAACGACATCGATGTCTTCCTGGCCGCCTCCGAGGGCAACGGTGTCGGAGTCGGGGGGATGACCTCGACGGGGATCGGCGTGTATGGCGATGCACCGACGTCGAGCGGGCCGTCGAAGGGCGTCCTCGGCGAGATCGAGTTGGATGTACCGGGCCACGCCAACATCGACTCGGTGCCGCTGCCGGGGGCTACGGCCTCACCAAGAGCCCCACGGGGGTCGGCACCGGTCGGCAACAACCTCGCCGCGACCGGCGACGCGATCGACGTTCGCGGCAGCCGGCAAGTCCGACCGGCCACGGCGTGGTCGGGCTCGCGACCGGGGCCACGGCATCCGCGACCAGGCGACTGCGGCAGCGGATGATGCGGGATCACACGCGGGTACCTCGGACGCGGCCGCCTGCGCGATCGAAAGGGTGAGCGGCGTGCTGACATCGGCCCGAGAAGGTCAAGACCATGCAGCGCAACTGGATCGGCCGGTCCACGGGTGCGTCGGTGCTGTTCGGTACCCATGCGCCGGCGACATCGAGGTGTTCACCACGGGGGCCGCCCCGACACGCTGTTCGGCGCGACGTACATGGTGCTGGCACCGGAGCACGACTTGGTCGCACCACGCGGCTGACCGCGGCGCAGTGGCCCGGGCGTTGTCGACCCGCGGTGGACGTTCGCCGCCGCGACACCCGCGGATGCCGTCGCCTCCTACCGTGCCACCATCGCCGCCAAGTCGGATCTGGAACGGCAGGAGAACAAGGACAAGACCGGCGTCTTCCTCGGCGGCTACGCCACCAATCCTGTCAGGGCCAGATATCCGGTGTTCATCGCCGACTACGTGCTGCTCGGCTACGGCACCGGGGCCATCATGGCGGTGTCCGGCGGCGATCGACGCGACTGGGACTTCGCCAGCGAGTTCGGGCTGCCGATCGTGGAAACGGTTGCCGGCGGCGACATTTCGCAGGGGGCGTACAGCGGCGAGGGCGAGGTGGTCAACTCCGATCACCGAACGGGCTGAGCGTCGCCGCGGCGAAGCGACGGCCACGTTCACTCGGCAGGGCTGGAGGCCGGACGGGGCCACGGGGCGGGGCCCGCGTCGAGTACACAGCTGCGGGATCTGGCTGTTCGCGCGGCAGCGGTACTCTCGTGGGGTGTATCCGCTCCGGCGGAAATCGCTGTTCGTCCGGTCCTATGACGCGATTGGATACTCCGCCAGGCCTTCGAAGCCGGCGTGGACCGCTCGACAGCGTCGCGCGGTGCTGACAGACGCGACGATGCGCTCGGCCTGCGGGGCCGACCCCAACCGCTTCCGGACAGCTGGGCTCCGGGCTGCTCCGTCCCGGTGGGAGGGCGACCGTGGATGCACGTCGGGCCTGGAACCTCGGCGCCGGTTCCAGGCGCCGGACACGCCGATCTCGCTCGCGAACGGCAGCAACGAGGCCGTCTCGCAGGATGCGTATACCAACGGCGTCTACGTCATGACGTCGACCGCCGACATCGTTGAGGTCGAGGTCACGGGGCGCGCGCGGGTCGGCGACGGAAGCGTCGACATGGTGGTGCCTGGGGCGGCGGTGTTCTGCACGACGGACAAGGGCTGTGGGCCCTGTCCCGACGGAACGGCACCGCCGATCCAGCCGACACGGCTCGGCCCGGACTCGATCCTCGCCGTCTCCGGCGGGACCGATGGCACCTCAGGGTTCGTCTGGGTCACCCGCTCGAAGAGTTCTGCAAGCCGTCGCCGCAGGTCTGCGAGAGCAGCGGCGCACCGGCCGCCGCCGTGGGCCTCCCGACGCTCGGGATGCTCCTCGTGAGCCGGCGGTCGGATGGGACCACCGTCCTGCTCGACGGTCCGCAGATCGCCGCGGGGGACTGCCCCTCACCGTCACCCAGCCACGACGACGAGTTCTGCACACGGTGGCGCGACTACCTCGACTGGGCCCGTGGGCAGGGTGATGACATCACGCGCGAG
The DNA here is from genome assembly GCA_963778025.1 of uncultured Chloroflexia bacterium. Classification (GTDB taxonomy): domain Bacteria; phylum Chloroflexota; class Limnocylindria; order Limnocylindrales; family CSP1-4; genus CAVZTA01. The sequence continues at coordinate 75,542 of CAVZTA010000012.1, forward strand.
AAGGCCACAGAGATCGTCACCCGGTTCCAGGACATGCGGCCGGTCGCGCCGGCCGAGATGGTGCCGCACGTGGACGCGGTGATCACGACCTACGCGACCTACGCCGTAGCTCCAGAGCCGTTCCAGGTGCCGCTGAGCGGACAGACGGCGTTCGCGATGTACCAGGCCCTGCTCGCCATCGATGGCTACTGCGGCACGAATGCCTTCCCGACCTGAGCATGGACGACGAGCGATGATCCGACGGCTGTTGCCCGCATCCCTGACCCTCATCGTCGCGGCGTGCGGCGCGTCCGGGACTCCGGCGTCGGCGGGCCCGATCTCCGGTGCCGGTGGCACCACCGCGGGTAGTCCCGCGCCTGGCGTGACCCTGCCACCGGGAGCCATCCCGACGACGTCCGTGCCAGCCACGGTCGACTCGTGCACGCTCCTCAGCGACGAGGAGATCAAGGCGGCTACCGACGAGGGAGTCAGCGACAGGAAGCCGAGCACGTTGACCCAGGTCTTCTCGTCGGTCTGCGATGTCGCGCTCGACGGCGGGGGTGCGCTGACCGTCAGCATCCTGCCTTCGACCGGCAAACAGCTCTGGGACGTGTCCTTCGGGCCATTCATCGGCACGTCTGACCTGTTAGAGGAGGCAGTGCCCGGCCTGGGCGATGCCGCCGGCCGCTCCGCCAATGGCGACGAGGTGATGGTCCTCGCTGGCGATGTCCTGTTCGACATCTTCTTCATCGAGTTCGGCGCCAGGACAAGGGGCCGGTCGTGCAGTACCTGGCCGAGATCGTCCTGAACAAGCTGCCGTGCCTCGCGTCGGGGTGCGCCGGCGTGACGCCGCCGCCCCCGCCGAGCGGCGGGACCACGGTCGAGGCGTGCGCCTTGCTCACCGACGACGAGATCAAGACCGCGACGCATTTCACCACGACTGGGCATGAGGCCGGTCAGCCCACCGATTGCCGCTGGACACTCGACACCGACACCAAATTCCCCGGCCTGCACGCCATCGTGCTGTCGATCCTCACGTCGGGCGGGCGCCAGCGGTTCGACTTCATGGCACGAGGGCATGGAGCACGTCCCTGGACTGGGCGATGACGCGATCAAGTCGGGCGGCAACACCAATGGCTCGGTCCAGGCTGTGGTCGGCGACCGGCTGGTCATGCTCGACTACGCGTTGCCCGATGACACCGTCGACCCGTATGCGTTGGTGGTGCCGCTCATGAAGACCGCGCTCGACCCGGCTGCCCGGCTGATCCGTCCCTCGGGCGGCCGTCACCCGGGACCCGCCCCTCGCGCGCGAGCGCGAGCGTGACGGACCCGAGGACCGTCGACGCATCGCCGAGGTCGAGGGGCAGGTCGAAGTGGTGGCGGCCGGGGACCTCGATCCCGAGGGCATCGTTCCCGGCCGCCCGCCACGCCTCGACGACCTCGCGGCTCTGGCGCCGGAACTCGTCGGTCTCGTCGACGCCCCAGATGACCGCCGCCGGCGGCAAGCCGGGTCGCGGCGAGATGCTCAGCCGGGCCGCCTCGGCGTCGTCGAGACCGAGGGCGTCGTTGATCGAGGTGTGGGCGATCGGACGCAGGTCGAAGACGCCGCCGATGAGCACCAGCCCGGCGATCGTCCCGTCAGGCAGTCGATCCGCCGCCTTCGCCGCGAGATGTGCGCCCGCGGAGTGACCGGTGACGACGATCGCGTGCGGGATCGACGCCCAGTGACGCGGCGTTCGCGCTGAGCCATCCGACCGACCGCGTCGCCTGGTCGACGATCCGCTCGAGGGCGGCGGCCGGCGCGAGCGTGTAGTCGACCGCGGCCAGCGCGACGCCCGAACGCCACGAGGCCCGGAGCGGCGAACGACGCGTCGAGCTTCGAGAGCTCCTGCCAGTAGCCGCCGTGGAGGAAGACCACCAGCGGCGCACGGTCGGCCATCCGCATCGGGCTGGGCGGGGAAGAGATCCAGGGTCTCGTCGCGACCCGCTCCGTAGGCGAGGTCGCGCCGCACCGGGACGGTCGCCAGGGCGGCCAGGCTCCGCTGCCGATACGCCACGCTGAACGGTCCATAGCCGCCGGGCACCTTCGAGCTCGGCGAGTACTCGCGCTCCAGGACGTGCCGCGGCCAGGCGCGCCAGTCCGGTCACGCGGCACGCACCGGCGGTCGCGCTCGCCGGCGCCCTCGCGGAACAGTCGCTCGAACGCCTCGTCGCCAAGCGCGGCCCGTGTCGCCTCGATCGCCGGCGCCGCCAGCGCCGTGCCGTCGGCACCCCAGCCGGCATCGCCGAGGAACGCCGCCGCCGTGCCCAGGCGGCGCGCGGCGCTCTCGTGGCGATCGGTCCGTGCCTCGACGGCGGCGAGACCCTGCAGGGCGTTCGCCCAGCGTGCCTGGAAGCCGACCGTCCGGAACACGTCGGCCGCCCCGGCGAAGTGCCGCCTCGGCGTCGTCGAGGCGTTCCGCGGCGAACTCGACCTCCCCGAGGTTCAGGCGCGCGAAGCCGATGCCTTCGGTGTGCCCCCGGGTCGTCCGGTACTGCGAGGACCTCGTGCAGCGCATCGCGCGCCTCGTCGAGACGGCAGGCTCGAGAGGTACACGATGGACAGGTTCGTCGTGGCGGTCATCACGAGGTCGCGGCGGCCGTCGGCATCTGCGGTCGCGATCGCCTCGGTGAGGTGCCGCTCGGCCTCGGCGAGATCGTCGCCCGCGATCGCGAGCACGCCCAGCAAGTTGTGCAGCGCGTGTTGCTCGAGCCGATCGTCGATCGCCTCCGCCACCTCGAGCGCCCGGGTGGCCATCGTCCCTGGCACTCGCCGTGTCGCCCAGGCTCCAGGCGATCGACGCGGCGGCGCGTGCCGTCCGGATGCCCGCTCGGGTCGGAACGAGCCCGCGGCGGGCGATGATCCCGTCGAGGATCGCCCGGCCCTCGGCGAGGTAGCCGCGGATCCACCAGAAGCGCCACACGCCGGACACGAGCTCCAGCTCGCGCGTCGGGTCCTCGTCGCGCGCGGCGTGCCGCAGCGGCGTCGCGAAGGGTGTCGAGCTCCACGTCCAGGACGTGGATCGGCGGCGCCCATCGGGCCGGCGTCGCCCATCAGGTCGGCTCGCTCGACGACCGTCGAGGACCCAGTCGAGCAGCGCCGACTCCCGGTCGGCGCGCCGGTCGCCCAGCAGGTCGTAGGCGTACTCGCGCACGGTCTCGAGCAGCCGATAGCGTCGGTCGCCATCCAGGTCGAGCGCCTGGACGAGATGGTGGTCGACGAGCGAGACGAGCGCGTCGTCGTCCGCGCCGGCCACGATCGTCGCGGATTCCAGCGAGCATCCGGACGGGAACACCGCCATCGCCGCCAGGACCTCGGCGCCGCGGGGCTCGAGGAGGTTGACGCTCCAGGCGAGCGTCTCGCGGAGGGTCTGCTGGCGGGCCGGAAGGTCGCGCGGACCGCCGGTGAGCACGGACAGCCGCGATGCGAGCCGCGCGTCGAGGGTCCGCAGCCCGAGCGCTCGGACGCGCGCGGCGGCGAGCTCGATGGGCAGCGGCAGGCCGTCGAGCCGATGGCAGATCGAGGCGGCGATGGGCCGCGCCGCGGCATCGAGCTTGAACGACGGGTCGACGGCGGCTGCACGAGCAGCGAACAGCTCGACGGCGTCGTCCTCGCCCAGTGGCGCGACGGGATAGACGTGCTCGCCCGACACGTGGAGGACCACCCGGGTCGTGACGACGATGACCACGCGCGGCGCCGCGGCGAGGAGCCGGACCAGCTCGGGCGCCGCCGATCGCAGGTGCTCGACGTTGTCGAGCAGCAGGAGCTGCTCGCGACCGCCCAGCGCGGCCGACAGCGCCGCCAGCGCGTCGGTGCCGGGATCGAGGTCGAGCGACCGCGCGATCGTCGGCAGGACGAGCGCGGCGTCACGGAGCGAGGCCAGCTCGACGAGCGTCGCGCCGTTAGCGAACGAGCCCTCGACCGTGCGTGCGAGCTCGAGTGCCAGCCGGCTCTTGCCGCTGCCGCCAGCGCCGGTCAGCGAGAGCAGCCGGACGGTCGGTCGACCGAGCAGCTCGCGCAGCTCGGTGAGCTCGCGCTGGCGGCCGATGAGCGGGTTCGGCGGAGCCGGGAGCGTTGCCGCCATCGGCGCTCGCCGCCACGGGCGCGTCCGTCGCGAGCGCCGGGTCGCGGCGGGCGATGCGCTCGCGCAGCTCGACGAGCTCGGGACCCGGCGCCTCGCCCAGCTCGTCGTCGAGCGCGCGCCGGACCGTCTCGTAGACGGCTAGCGCGTCGGCGGGTCCCGAGACGCGATACGCGGCGAGCATCGCCAGGCCGGCGAGCGTTCGTCGGTCGGGTCGGCGCCGAGCGAGCCTCGCAGCTCGCCGAGGACCTCGGCGTGGCGGCCGAGGCGGAGGTCGGCGTCGAGCCGGTCGACGACGGCGAGCGCTCCGGAGGCTCTCGAGCCGTTCCGCCTCCTCTCGCGCGAACTCCTCGTAGCGGACCTCGGCGAAGGCCGGGCCGCGCCACAGGTCGAGCGCTCGGCGGAGGATCGAGGCCGCGAGCGCCGCGTTGCCGCCCGCGAGCGCCTCGCGGCCGTCGACCAGGAGCCGCTCGAACCGATCTGCGTCGACCTCGGCGGGCTCGACCTCGAGCCTGTAGCCCGCCGGATCGGTCGCGATGCGGACGCCGGCCGGCAGGACCTTCCGCAGCTGCGAGACGTAGACCTGGAGGAGCTTGGGGGCCGAGACCGGCGCGTCCGTCGACCCACAGCGCGTCGATGAGCTCGTCGGCAGCCTGCGGGCGTCCTCGCTGGATGGCCAGCGCCGCGAGCAGGACGCGGGGCTTGGTCGCGGGCAGCGCGACCGGCCCGTCACTACCCGAGACCTCGAGCGGTCCCAGGACTCGCAGCAGCACTCGACCCCTCCGTGCCTCCGTTTCGCCCGTACGACAAGCCTAGGGTGTGCGCGTTCGCGCCGGAAGGGAGGTCGTGAACCACGCCCATCAGGCAGCGGTCGTCGCCGGCCGGCGTCGCGGGAGTGACGACGTGCGCCCAGGTCTGGCTCAGGATCTCGTGCTCCCCGTGAAGGTCACGGACCGCGACCCGCGGATGGACGTCGTCGTCGATCGCCGCGACCGCGGCCTGGAGGGATGGCTCGAACCGTCGCCACGCCTCCTCGCTCTCCCAGACCTCGATGATCCGGAAGCCCTCATCCGTGGGACCGGCGACGTGGAGGAGCAGTCCGCTCGGGGCGTGCCGGAGCAGCCGCGACCAGGCCCGCGTAGCGGTCCCAGCTCGCCGGGATGTCTCCGACCAGCGCGTAGGTCATGGATAGAGTCTGCGAGCCCCGGTTTAGGCACGGTATAGCGCCGACCTCGATGGGCGCCCTCGGCCGGCTATACCGGCGACTAAACCAGCGGTCGGCAGCCTGCGCTCCTCGATACCACGACACGAGGGAGGGCGAGACGATGATCGGATCCAGGGCTGGGCCACGGGGCGCACGCGGTCGGGCGGCTGAGCCCGTGCCGCCGCGCTCGCGATCGGCGGGCTCGCGATCTCGGCGGGAGCGGCGATGGCGGCCTACCCCACGACGCCGCGCGACTTCGCCCACCCAGGGACCCCACACGACCCGCGACTGTCGCCGGCCAGCGGGGCCAACGACCGCCCGCTGCTGGTGATCGTCTCACTGTTCTCGGATCAGGCGGTGATCGACGAGAGTGACCGCGCGGACGTCGATGCGCAATTCTTCGGCGACGACCACAGCGTCGTCGACTTCTTTCGAACCAGTTCGTTCGGGAGGCTGGACTTCAGCCGAGCCGTCGAGTCACAGGGCGTTGCGAACGACGGGATCGCGTTCGTCCCGGTGACTCAGACCTACGCTCAGTGGGCGCCGATGCTCGAGTCGACGCGGCACAAGCTGCTCCTGCAGCAGGCGGACTCCGTGATCGACTTCGCCGCCTTCGACCGCGATGGCGAGGCCGGGTGACCGATGACGAAGCTGGCGATCATCGAGGTGCAGGACGGACCGTTCAACTGCGGCGGCACGCGAGGGATCGATGACGTCACGCTCGACGGGAAGTCCCTCAACGACAAGAGCATGTCGTTCGGCGGCGCGCCGACGAACACCATCACGCACATCCACGAGATCTCGCACCAGGCGCTCGGTCACGTCGACCACAGCTACACCGCGGGGCGGCTCGACATCACGGGTCCGACCTGCGGTGGCGATCCGTTCTTCGACTACAACTCGTGGCACAAGCTCCATCTCGGCTGGACCACGCCGACGGTCGTGACGACGGACGGCTTCTACACGGTGAGCCGCTGGGACACGTCGGGTCAGTCGTTCCTGCTGTACGACCCCGACCGCGGCACGGACGACTACTTCCTGGTCGAGAACCGGTGCCGGGACAGCGGGTTCCTACGACGCCGATGCTTCGGACGACCGGGATCGTCGTGTGGCGCGTGGACGACACGAAGTTCGACGCGCCGCCACCGAACACCGCCTATCAGCTGATGAAGCCCGACGGGACCCGTCCGGGCGACGTCTACGCCGGCAGCTTCGCGGATGCGTGGGATCCGGACGACTTCCAGCACGCCGCAGCGGACGATGATCCGCCGCTGGACGGACGGGTCGCTCTCGAAGGTCGCGATGCGCGCGATCGGCGGGGCAGCGGACGTCGTGCGCGTCTTCTTCGACGTCCGCGGACCCGGCGTGCTCGTCGATCCGTCGACGGTCCTGACACAGGTGACGATGCTCACGCCCGAGTCGATCTCGTTCCCCGTCCTGAACACCGGCGAGACATCCGACTCCTTCACCTTCACCTTGACGAACATGCCCGCGGGTTGGACGGCGACGACCCAGACCCTGACGCTGCCCGCGTGCTCAGGGATCGAGTGCACGCCCGTCACAGCGACGGTCGATCTGACGGTCCCGGCCAACACGCCGACCGGCGACTACTCCATCCGGGCGACAGGCCGCAGCACGACCGATGACGACGTGACATCGAGCTCGACCGTCCGCGTGCGCGTGGTGAAGCGCGCGACGACGCTCGTCTACACCGGCGTGACGAGCGCTGACTACTCGGATCCTGCGGCCGTATCGGCGGTGCTGACCGATACCGCCACCGGCGCGGCGATCGCGGGCAAGTCGATCGACATCACGATCGGCTCCCAGTCGACCGATCCGGATCCGGTCACGGACGCCTCCGGGACCGCGAGCTCGTCGATCACCATCGACCAGCCATCGAGCGTCCGTGCACTCAGTGTCGCGTTCGCTGGCGACGGGACCTACCTGTCAAGCAGTCTCGAACGCACCTTCACGATCCTCAAGGAGCAACTGTCGTTCGCGTACACGGGCTCGACGCTCATCGGGCTGGGGACGACGCCGACGCTGTCGGCGACCGCGACCCAGGCTGCCGACGGCTCGCCGGGCGACCTCTCGAAGGCAGGCGCGGTCTTCACGCTGGCGCCCACGCTGACGGGCACGCCGTTCACGTATCCGGCAGCCGTGTCCGCGACGGGTGCCGTAAGCACTTCGGCGACCGGGCTGCCGGTCGACGTCTGGTCCGTCACCATCGGCGTCGCCGACGATCGAACGCAGTACTGGACGGGGTCGACGACAGGCCTCGTCCGAGCTCGTCCTCTTTGATCCAACGGCGAGGTTCACCGGTGACGCTGCGGGGACCGACGGCGGGGGGTCACGGGTCTCCGTGTCGTTCGACGTGCGGTACGACACGCGGCAGAAGGCGCGCGGTTCGATCACCGTGAAGGGTCCCGGCGGGACCTTCAGCGGCAAGGATCCTGCGCTGGATCGTCCAGGTCGGGAATGTCGCGATCATCGAGGAGGTCGGGCACGCTCGGCCGCACGCCGGCGACCCTCCGGCTCCGCGTCGACGACCAGGCCGAGCCCGCCGAGGCCGGATACGTTCCGGGTGCGGATCGGCTGCCTATGACTCGGGGACGACGCGCGTCACCTCGGGCAACCTCCAGTCCCACCCGGTCTAACGGCGGGTCGCCCGGGTCGGGATCGGGGTGAAGATCGGCTGACCACCCGTCGGGCGGCGAAGGGCCGCCCAACGGGTACCATGGCGAACGAGCCCCGTCGGACCTCGTCCCGGGGCCGTTCGCCGTGCCTGCGGGTCGTGGATGACGCGCGGCGGCACGCTCAGGACGCTCGCACACGTGAAGCTCGTCATCGGTCTCGGCAACCCCGGAGGGCAGTACGCCGAGACCCGCCACAACATCGGCTGGATGGTGCTCGACCGGATCGCGGACCGGCTCGGGCGGGCCGGCCGTGGGCGCCAGCGGGACGCCTCGGAGTCGATCCAGGTGCGTCTCGCCGGCGAGGACGTCATCCTCGCCAAGCCGCTCACCTACATGAACGACTCCGGCATCGCCGTGCGCAAGCTCCTCGCCCGCGAGCGCGCGCCGCTCATCGACGTGCTCGTCGTCGCCGACGACTTCGCCCTGCCGTTCGGCAAGCTCCGCTTCCGTGAGGCGGGCAGCCACGGCGGCCACAACGGGCTGCGCTCGATCATCGACGAGCTGGGCACCGAGAAGTTCAGCCGGCTGCGGGTGGGCATCGGCGAGCCTGGTCGCGGCGCGGTCGACCACGTCCTCTCGCGCTTCCATCCCGACGAGCGCCAGCGGCTGGGGACGCTCCTGGACGCGGCCGCCGACGGCGTGGAGGCCTGGGCTCGGGAGGGCACGGCGAAGGCGGCCAACCGGTTCAACGCCTTCGAGCTCCAGGCGAAGTCCGAGGACGAAGGGGCACCGCCGGCCGGCGAGGTCGGCGGACCGCCCGACAAGGACGGCGTCCGCCGCACGAGGACCGGCTGGCGGAAGGTGCTCGACCGTGGAGTCGACGAGTGAGCGGCCTCGGGCGCGGCAAGACGCTGCGCGAGCGGCGCCTCGCGGAGAAGGTGGCCCGCGAATGGGCGGACCGCCGGTCGGCCAAGACGGCGCCGGAAGCGGAGGTCGATCTCGACCGGGCATCCGCAGAGGCTGAGGTCGAGCTCGCGACGCGCCCGCCGGCCGAGGACGGACGATCGCGCCAGCAGCGAGGGCGCGAGGGAGCCGCGGAACGCCGAACGGCGAGCGCCGTCCGGGCCAGGCCGACGACCGCCGATCGCTCCGGTTCCCGGGGCGCCGGCCGGCGTGTCCCCGACCTCTCGACGCTGCCGCCGCTGCTCGCGTCGAGTGGCGCCTTCGCGGCGCTCCGCGAACGTCTCGGCGATCCGGGCGCCGTCCCGTCCCGTGGCCGCCACGCCGGCCTCACGCAGGTCCCCCACGGCGCCAAGTCCTTCCTCGCCGCGACGCTCGCGGCGCCCGCGACCGGCGAACGCGTCGTGTGGGTCGCGCGCGACGCCGAGATCGGCGACCGGGTCGCGGAGGAGCTCTCGGCGTGGCTCGGCGACCCCGGTGCGATCGCCGTCCTGGAACCGCGCACCGCGCTCGCCTATGAGCGCAGCGAGCTCGTCGCGGATGAGACCGCGGCGCGCGTCGCCGCCCTCAGCGCGTGGCGCAGCGGTCGTGCCCGGGTGCTCGTCGCCAGCGTCCAGGCGCTCGTCCAGCACACGCTTGCGCCCGACGACCTGCCCGCGCAGCCCCGCGTGCTCAAGGTCGGCACCCGGGTCTCCCTCGAGCCGCTCGTGCGCGAGCTGTTCGACCTCGGGTACGTCCCGGTCCTCGAGGTCGCCGGGCGCGGCGAGTTCGCCCGTCGCGGTGGTCTCGTCGACGTGTTCCCGCCGTCGGCAGCGCTGCCGGTGCGACTGGAGTTCTTCGGCGACGAGATCGACTCGCTGCGCGCCTTCGACCCCACCGATCAGCGCTCCGTCGAGAGCGTCGCCGAGGTCACGCTCCTGCCCGCCACCGAGTTCCTCCTGCCGTCCGGCGGTGTCGTCACGATCGCGGAGCGCCTGGGCCGTCTCGCGCCGCGCCTCCCCGAGCGACTCGCGGCGGACCTCCTCCGCTTCGAGGGCGAGATCGCGACCGACGGCCGGGAACGCGCCACGACCGAGGGACGCGCGCTCGCCGTCGGCGACGCGGCGGAGGTCTGGGCGCCCGTCCTCGCGCCATCGACCGCCCTCGACCATCTCGACCCCGGCACGCTCCTCGTGCTCGACGAGCCCGGGGAGCTCGTCGAAGCCGGCGACTTCCTGTGGCGTCAGGCGGAGGAGCGTCTCGCCGAGCTGGTCGAGAGCGGCGACCTGCCCAGGACCTGGCCGACCGCGTATCTCGCCCGGAAGGCGTGGACCCAGCGCCTGGCCGCCGGGCGCACGCTGGAGCTCACCTGGGAGTCCGAGCCCCACGCCGCCGAGGGCATGAGCTTCGCGGCGGGCGGGCTCAGCTCGGGCGATGCCTTCGGCTGGCGTGAGCCCGTCCTGCCGCCCGGCCGCACCGAGCGGCTCGTCGATGCGGTGGAGCACTGGGCCGGCGAGCGCGCGCGGGTGGTCATCGCCTCGGACCAGGCGCCGCGGCTCTCCGAGCTCCTCGGCGAGGCGGGCCGGCCGGTCGCGATCGTCCACCGCATCAGCGAGCCGCCGCCGCCCGGGGCGGTGGCGCTCATCGAGCGCTCGCTGAACGGCGGCTTCGCCGGTGGTCCCGACGGGCTGGCGTTCGTGACCGACCGGGAGCTCTTCGGCAGCGTCCGCGTCCGCCGGCCCAAGGCGATGCGGCGCGTCGTGCCACGGGACATCCTCGAGCGCCTGACGCCGGGCGACCTGGTCGTGCACATCGATCACGGCATCGCGCGCTATGAGCGGATGCTCCGGCGCGGCGGCGAGGGTGAGGAGCGCGACTACCTGGAGCTCGCATTCCAGGCCGGCGACCGCATCTTCGTCCCGGTCGAGCAGATCAATCGCGTCACGCGGTACTCCGGTGGCGAGTCGCCGGCGCTCTCGCGTCTCGGTGGCACGGACTGGCTGCGGACGAAGCAGCGGGTCCGGAAGGCCGTCACCGACCTCGCGGAGGAGCTGCTCAAGCTCTACGCCCAGCGCGAGGGCGCCGCCGGGTTCGCGTTCGCCACGGACGGTCCGTGGCAGTCGGAGATGGAGGCGTCGTTCCCCTACGAGGAGACCGTCGACCAGCTTCGCGCCGCCGCCGAGGTCAAGGTCGACATGGAGGCTCGCCGGCCGATGGACCGGTTGGTCGTCGGCGACGTCGGCTACGGCAAGACCGAGGTCGCGCTGCGCGCCGCGTTCAAGGCCACGCAGGACGGCAAGCAGGTCGCCGTCCTCGTGCCCACGACCGTCCTCGCGGGGCAGCACTTCGCGACCTTCTCGCAGCGCTTCGCGGCATTTCCCGCTCAAGGTGGGGCTGCTGGCGCGGTTCGTCTCGGCCCGCGAGCAGGAGCGGGTGCTCGACGGGCTGCGCGACGGCTCCGTCGACCTGGTCATCGGGACGCACCGGCTGCTGTCGAAGGACGTCGTGTTCCGTGATCTGGGCCTGGTCGTGGTCGACGAGGAGCAGCGGTTCGGCGTCGCGGCGAAGGAGAAGCTCAAGCAGCTCCGTTCCGAGGTCGACGTCCTGACGCTGTCGGCGACGCCGATCCCGCGGACGCTCAATCTCGCGCTCGCCGGGATCCGCGACCTGTCGGTCATCGAGACCCCGCCGGAGGACCGCCTGCCGATCCAGACGCGCGTCGCGGAGGCGACCGCCGGCCTCGTCCGCGACGCGATCCTCCGGGAGCTCGATCGCGGCGGGCAGGTGTTCTACGTCCACAATCGGGTCGAGACGATCGAGGCGCAGGCGGAGCAGCTCCGCCGGATGCTGCCCGAGGCGCGCATCGTGGTGGGCCACGGCCAGATGCCCGAGGGCCAGCTCGAGCAGGTGATGCTGAGCTTCGCGGCGGGGGAGGCCGACGTCCTCGTGTGCACGACGATCATCGAGTCGGGCCTCGACATCCCGAACGCCAACACCATCATCATCGACCGCGCCGACACGCTCGGGCTGGCGCAGCTGTACCAGCTGCGGGGACGGGTCGGGCGGTCGTCGCGGCGGGCCTATGCGTACCTCCTCTACCGGCGACGGGAGCGGATGAGCGAGGAGGCGCGCAAGCGCCTGCAGGCGATCTTCAACGCCTCCGAGCTGGGTGCGGGGTTCCAGATCGCGCTGGCGGACCTCGAGATCCGCGGTGCCGGGAACATCCTGGGCGGGGAGCAGTCGGGCCACATGGCGGCGGTCGGCTTCGACCTCTACTCGCGGCTGCTGGCCGATGCGGTCGAGGAGGCGAAGGCGCATCGCGAGCATCGCGTGCCGGTCGTCGAGACGCCGCAGGCGGTGGTGGACCTGCCCGTCGACGCGCACCTCCCCGACGACTACGTCCCCGACGAGGCGCAGAAGCTGGAGCTGTACCGGCGATTGGCACGGGCACGGACGACGGGCGATGTCGCGGCCTTCCGGCAGGAGGTCACCGACCGCTTCGGGCCGATGCCGGCGCCGGTGCTGCGGCTGGCCGAGGTCGCGGAGCTCCGTCTGGCGGCCGAGTCGGCGGGGGTCGCGTCGGTGGCCCGGGAGGAGGGGCTCCTCGTCGTGCGGTTCGGGGCGGGGCTCACGCGGGCGACCGCGATGCAGCTCCTGGGCGCCGGCGCGGGTCCGCTGCCCGGCGTCCGGCCGGGTGACGTGACGTTCGCGTCCAACCAGGTCCGCATCCGGCTGCCACGCGACCCGATGAAGGGCTGGCAGCTGACCCAGGCCGTCGTCGCGCGGCTGGTCGCCGCGCGGGACGTGGACGGAGCGGGGGATGACACCGATGGCCGATGAGCTGCGTCGTGCGCCTGGCGCTCGACGACGACGAGCGGCGGACGTTGCGCGGCGTCCTCGCTGGGTGCCCGCGCGGCCGAACTTGCGGAAGTCAAGCGGCGCGGCGGCCGCCTCTCGTTCGGCTACGGCAGTGACTCCGCGCGCGAGACGATGAGCGCCGAGGCCGACGACGCGCGACGGAAGATGGACCTCCTCGACCGGCTGATCGCGGCGCTCGATGCGGCTTCCCGGGAGTCCCGCGGCTAGCGGATGAGCGCGAGGAGCAGTGCGACGACCGCGACGGCGAGCCCGCCGCCGGCGACGAGCGTGAGGCGAGCCGCGCGGTCGCGCAGCTCGGCGGTCGCCGTCTCCTGCGCCGCGACCGAGGCGCGGAGACGCTCGAGCTCGGTGGCCAGCGCCGTCTGACGTGCCTCGAGCGCAGGATCGGCGGTGATGTCGCTGACCTCGGCGACCGCGGCGACCGGCTCCGGACGGGTCGGCGGCGCGGGCGGCTCCGGGGTCTCGGCGGGCGCGGTGACCGGGGTCGCCTCGGGAGCGTCGGCCAGGCCCATGCGCGCGAGGACCGCGTCGAGGCGCGGATCCGCCGGCGAACGGACCGCCTCGCGGGCGGCCTCGGACAGGTCTCCGAACAGGGAGTCGGTGGTCGGCGACGCGTCGTCGGGACGATCCGCTGCGGCGGACCGGCTCCGCGTGGTGTCGTCACGCATCGGAGGCACGGTAGCAGCTGCGGCCCGTGGCGGGTCCCCACTGGTCCCGAGCGGGGCGATGCCCCAAGATGGGCGCCCGGGCGAGCGGGGCAGGCAACGAGAGGAAGCATCAGGGGTGGAGATCGAGCTCGGCGCCCAGCGGCTGTTCGTGCTGGAGGGATGCCTCCCGTTCGGTGGCCTGCTCCAGCGGCCCAGGACGGAGGACGATCGATCCCGCTTTGAACCCTCGGGATCCCGTGGTCCGGGCGTTCGCGACGTCCGTCATGTCGCCCGACGAGGCGACGGCCATCCGCTCGCTGCTGGATCGCGCGTTCGCCGAGGACGAGGACGGCGCGTTCGAGGACGCCGACTGGGACCATGCCCTGGGCGGCCTCCACGTCGTCGCCGAGGCCGACGGCCGGATCGTGGCCCATGCGTCGGTGGTGCCGCGCATCCTCGTCGCCGGCGACCGCTCGCTCCGGACCGGGCTACGTCGAGGCGGTCGCGGCCGATCCGGATCGCCAGGGCGAGGGCCACGGGACCGCCGTGATGCGCGCGGCCGGCGAGCACATCGCCGCGGCGTACGAGCTGGGAGCGCTGGGGACGGGCTCGTTCCACTTCTACGAGCGGCTGGGGTGGCAGCGCTGGCGTGGGCCGACGGCGGTCCGGCGCGCCGACGGTCGGGTCGATCGCACGCCCGACGAGGACGGCTACGTGATGATCCTGCGGACACCGTCGACCCCGTCGCTCGACGAAGCGGCGACCCTGATGTGCGAGGACCGGCCCGGCGACGTCTGGTAGCCGGTCATGGCAGGCTTTCGGCCATGCCCAGACCCTTCCGATTCCTCGCCGATCCCGGCGACACCAGCGACGCCCGGTCCGTCGGCGAGGCCGCCCGCCGCGCCGAGTCGATCGGCTACTCGCTCCTCGTCTTCCCGGACCACCTGATCCACCCGTACGCCGTGGCCCCCCTGCTGAGCGTCATCGCGGCCGCGACCACGACGCTCCGGGTCTCGGCGTTCGTGTTCAACAACGACCTCCGCCATCCCGCGGTCCTGGCCCAGGATCTGGCGACGGTCGACGTGCTGAGCGGCGGTCGTGTCGAGGTGGCCATCGGCGCCGGCTGGAACAAGCCCGAGTACGACAGCATCGGCCTGCCGTTCGACCCCGTCGGCGTCCGCGTGGCGCGGCTGGCCGAGGCCGTCACGATCCTCAAGGGGGCGTTCGGCGACGGCCCCTTCGACTTCCACGGCGAGCACTACACGATCAGCGCGCTCGACGGCCAGCCGAAGCCGGTCCAGCGGCCGCATCCGCCGTTCTTCATCGGCGGTGGCGGGCAGCGGGTCCTGACGCTCGCGGGCCGCGAGGCGGACACCGTCGGCCTCGCGCCGCGCGTCCTGCCCGGCGAGGGTCCGCGTGCCCGGACCGATCCGCGTTCGCTGACGATCGCGGCGACCGAGGAGAAGATCGGCTGGGCGAAGGCGGCCGCGGGGGAGCGCGCCGACCGGGCCTCGAGTTCAACGTGTATCCGTCCGGCTCGCCGGTCGTGCTGACCGATCACGCCCGCAAGGACGGTCAGGACGCGCTCGACGCGCTGACGAAGCGCTCGGGCATCGAGATCACGCTCGACGAGTTCCTGGAGTCGCCGCACGTGTACATCGGCTCGGTCGACGGCCTGACCCAGAAGATCAAGGGCCTCCGGGAACGGCTGGGCATCAGCTCGTTCATGGTCGGCGACGTCGACACGCTGGCGCCCGTCGTGGAGCGGCTGGCCGGGACCTGAGACGAGCCCGAAAGGCCCGGCGAGGCTCGTGGGGCGCAGCCGATGGATGGCTGGGGCGAGGGTGACAGCGACCCGAGAGGAGGTCCCATGGCCACCACGACCACCCGTCCGTCCGCGACCGCGCGCTCCGCGAACGGCCAGCAGGCGAAGCCCGACCCCAAGCTGACCACCGACCGCGTCGAGCTGCAGCGATTCGGCACGCTGCGGAACCTGCCGATCGGCCTCCCGACCGAGGCGCGCGCCACGAGCTGCGAGCTGCTGAACGAGATCCTCGCCGACTCGCTGATCCTGTACGCGCTCTACAAGAAGCAGCACTGGCTCGTCGCCGGCCCGACCTTCTACCAGCTCCACCTGCTGTTCGACAAGCACGCCGAGGAGCAGAACGAGCTGGTCGACCTGCTCGCCGAGCGCGTCCAGAGCCTGGGCGGCATCGCCGTGGGCGACCCGCGCCACGCCGCCGAGCTGACCACGATCGAGCGCGCGCCCGACGGTGCCGAGCCGGTGCCCGAGATGATCAGCCGGCTGCTCTCGGCGCACGAGACGATCATCGGCAAGGTGCGCGACGCGATCGAGCGCACCGAGGAGCTCAAGGACTGGGGCACGAACGACCTGCTGATGGGCGACGTCCTGCGCCGCCACGAGCTGCAGGTCTGGTTCATCGCCGAGCACCTCGTCGACGTGGAGCTCGTCGACCGCTGAGGGCGGCCGCCGGCTACGTCGTTCGTCGCGGTTGACGAGTACGGCCCCGGAGGCGCATCCTCCCGGCCGGCTCGTCCGATGACCGCCCCAGGCGTGGTGGTCCCGTAGCCAGGAAAGGAGGACGTGTGGCCAGGGTCGATACCCCCGTCGCAACGCGCCTCCGGAGGGCTGCGCGCCGGGCCTGACGACGTCGTTCGTCGTCGCCCGCCCAGGAGCCGTCCCATCCGGGGACGGCTCTCGTGTGTCCGGGAGCCGGGCGTGGACCCTTCGGGTCAGCGTCGCGCGGTGCGTTGTGGACGCGTCCCCCAGGATCCCTTGGAGACCTCGCGGTGAAGCCGCCTCAGTCCTTCCGCTGCGCCCATTGCCGCCTGGACGTCCCGATGGACGCGCCAGGCACCCGCCATCGCAACCACTGCCCGAACTGTCTCTGGAGCCGCCACCTCGACGATTCGCCGGGTGACCGCGACGCCGACTGCGGGTCGGCGATGGAGCCCATCGCCATCACCGTCCGCGGCAAGGGCGAGTGGGTCCTCATCCATCGCTGCACCGGCTGCGACGAGATCCATCTCAACCGCGTCGCCGGTGACGACAACCCGCTGCTCCTGGTCCGCATCGCGGTGCGCCCGCTGGCCCAGCCACCGTTCCCGCTCGACCAGCTCGCCTCGATCTGAACGGCCATCCGATCGCCCCGGCCGGACTACCATCGGCCCTCGTGTCCCTGCCCGCCGACGGCGTCGCCGTCCTGCCCAGCCGCGCGCCGCGCGCCGCCGACCTGTTCGCGCCCCGCTATCGGACGCTGACGCTCGGCCTCGTCCTGACGATCACGCTCGTCGCGTTCGAGGCGCTCGCCACCGGGACGATCATGCCGCTCGTCGCCGGCGACCTCGGTGGGTTCGAGTACTACGGCTGGACCTTCTCGGCGTTCTTCCTGGGCAACCTCATCGGCATCGTCGTGACCGGCGGCCTGCTGGATCGCGGGTCGATCGTCCGCCCCTTCGCGGCGGGGCTGATCCTGTTCGCGATCGGCCTGACGCTCGGTGGCCTGGCGCCGTCGATGCCCGTCTTCGTCGCCGCACGGTTCCTGCAGGGACTGGGCGCCGGTGCGGTCAATCCCACGAGCTACGTCGCGATCGGGCGGTCGATCCCGGAATCGCTGCGGCCGCGGATGTTCGCGATGCTCTCGACGGCATGGGTCGTGCCGGGGCTGATGGGGCCGGCCATCGCGGGCATCGTGGCCGACGCGTTCCACTGGCGCGCCGTGTTCCTGGGCCTGCTGCCGCTCCTCGCCGCGTCGGGCGCGCTCGCGATCCTCGCGCTGCGCAGCGTCCCCGGGCCCACCGCGAGCGAGCACGAGGTGACGGCATCCACCTCGCGGCGCCTGCCGAAGGCGCTCCTCATGGCGGCCGGGGCGGGCCTGCTCGTCGCGTCCCTCACGAGCTCGCAGCCGCTCCTGCTCATCGCCGGCGCGTTGCTGGGCGTCGCGATGCTGGTGCCCGCGTTCCGCTCGCTCACCCCGAAGGGGACCCTCCGCGTCGCCGCCGGGCTGCCGGCGGCGGTGTTCCTGCGCGGGCTGCTCACGTTCTCGTTCTTCGGCGTGGACGCGTATGTGCCGCTGCTGCTGCATGACTGGCGTGGCCAGTCGGTCGCCTTCGCCGGCCTCGCACTGACCGCCGCCACCCTGACCTGGACGACCGGGTCGTGGGTCCAGGCACGACGCCAGGAGCGATGGGGCGCCCGGAAGCTGGTGACCCTGGGGTTCGTGACCGTGACCGCCGGCATCGCCGCGACGGGACTGATCCTGCTGCCGTCCGTCGCGCCCGCGGCCGCGATCGTGACGTGGGGCCTCGCCGGGCTGGGCATGGGCTTCGCCTACTCGACGTTCGCCATCGTCGTGCTCCGCGACGCGCCCAAGGCCGAGCAGGGCGCGGCCACGTCCGCCCTGCAACTGAGCGACGTGCTCGGCACGGCGCTCGGCGCGGGCATCGCGGGCGCCTTCATCGCCGCGGCCCACCGCGAGGGCGGCCTCGGCGTGGGGCTCGCCGCGGTCGTCGCGCTGGGTGTCGGGTCGGGGCTCGTGGGCATCATCCTCGCGCGACGCATCCCCGCATGACCGACCCGTCCGCCGATGCACCGCCGCCCGGTGCGCGATGCCGGAGCGGGACGGGCGCTGCGGTAGACTTCCGAGGCCCGCGTCCCGCGTGGCCGGTCAGTCTCGCCGGGCCGCGCGGTCCGATGTCAGGAGGATCCTGATCCCGATGTCAGCCGATTCGCTTCGCGCGAAGATCCGCGAGATCCCCGACTTCCCGAAGCCCGGCATCCTGTTCTACGACATCACCACCCTGCTCAAGGATCCGGTGGCCTACAAGGACGCCATCGACGCGATGATGGAGCCCTATCGCGGCGAGAAGATCGACCTCGTGGTGGGGATGGAGTCCCGGGGCTTCATCTTCAGCTCGCCGATGGCGTACCAGCTGGGTACCGGCCTCGTCCCGGTGCGCAAGCTGGGCAAGCTGCCGGCGGAGACGCTGACCGTCGAGTACGCCCTGGAGTACGGCAGCAACACGCTCGAGATCCATCGCGACGCCATCCAGCCGGGCCAGAAGGTCCTCATCGTCGACGACCTGCTGGCGACCGGCGGCACCGTCCGCGGCACGATCGAGCTCATCGAGCGGCTCAAGGGCGAGGTCGTCGGGCTCGCGTTCCTCGTCGAGCTCGAGTTCCTGAAGGGACGCGAGCGGCTGGACGGCCGCCGCGTCACGAGCGTCATCCAGTACTAGAGGACGGGTCGGCGCGGTCGCGCGCCGCCGACCCGCGACGATGCCGTCGTCCGACCGCACCGACCCACCTCGCTCGCCCGACGCGGAGACGCCGCCCGATATCGGTCGCCGGCTGTTCTTCCGACGGTTCGCGGGCGACGTGGTGACGGCCGCGGGCAACGTCATGGGCGCCGCCCAGCTCCTCCAGCAGCAGTCGGCCGAGGCGGCGCGCGAGCTCCTGGGCGGCGGCGAGGAGGAGGACGACCCGGCCGCGCGCATCGAGGCGCCGCCGCCGACCGTTGCCGGCGGGTTCCGACCGGCGTTCCGCTGGGATGCCGACGCGCTGTACGTCGTCGACCAGCGGGCCCTGCCCGAGTCGCTCGTGGAGTATCGGGTGACGGGGGCGTATGAGGCGGCCTACGCGATCAAGGAGCTCATCGTCCGCGGGGCGCCGGCCATCGGACAGGTCGCGGCGATCGGCATCGCGCTGACCATGGAGCGGCTCGTGGAGTCGCGGCCGTACGCGCGTCGGGCGTCGCTCCGCGGGGCGGCGAACGCGCTTCGCAACGCGCGACCGACGGCCGTGAACCTGGGCTGGGCGATGGACCGGATGCTCGCCCGCTACGAGGCGATCGGCGCGGTCGATGCCGATGGGCGGACCGTGGCCGACGCCCTGCGCGACGAGGCGGAGCAGATCGTCCACGAGGCGACGACCGACCACGGACGGCTCGCGGCGTTCGGCGCAGCGGTGCTGCCGGCCATCGAGGGCCGCCCGCTGCGGATCCTGACGCACTGCAACACGGGTCCGCTCGCATGCGGCGAATTCGGCACGGCGCTGGGCGTCGTCCAGGCGGCGCATCACGCCGGGCGGGAGCTCCACGTGTGGGTCGACGAGACGCGGCCGGTGCTCCAGGGCGCTCGCCTCACGACCTGGGAGCTGGCGCAGGCCGGGGTGCCCCACACGCTCGTGGCGGACGCGGCCGCCGCGACACTCCTCGCGCGTGGCGAGGTCGACGTGATCCTCGTGGGCGCGGATCGCGTGGCGGCCGACGGCGACACGGCGAACAAGCTCGGGACGTATCCGCTGGCGGTGCTCGCCGCCCGGCACGGCGTGCCGTTCTACGTCTGTGCGCCGGTGTCGACGCTCGATCCGGCGACCCCCGACGGTGCCGCCATCCATATCGAGGAGCGCAACCCCGACGAGGTCCTCAAGGTCCGCGGCGTGGCGATCGCGCCGGAAGGGACGACCGCGTTCAATCCCGCCTTCGATGTGACGCCGGCGGAGCTCATCACGGGCATCGTGACCGACGAGGGCGTCCTTCGGGCGCCGTACGACGAAGCGATCGCCGGGGCGGTCGAAGCCAACCACGCGCGCTGGGCGGCCGAGCCGCGGATCGGCGACCTGATGCGCGCCGCGCGCGGAGAAGGTGAGGTCGCACCGAGCCCGGGGGCCGCCACCGTCGGT
Source organism: uncultured Chloroflexia bacterium (assembly GCA_963778025.1). Lineage (GTDB taxonomy): Bacteria > Chloroflexota > Limnocylindria > Limnocylindrales > CSP1-4 > CAVZTA01. The sequence goes on from CAVZTA010000012.1 coordinate 95,650, forward strand.
TCCCCCGAGGCTCGTCCGACCATCGGCGAACGGCTGGACCAGGCGGGATGACGACAGTCGCCGTCGAGGGACGCCGCGATCGCTCCGTCGTCGCGCGCGCGACCGCGGACCGCGGCCTCCTCCGGGCGTTCCTCGAGCGCGACCGCCTGTTCGCGGCGTACGCGATCTGCGACCTCGAGGACCGCGAGTTCTCGCGCACCCGCTGGGGTGTCGCGCTGTCCGGGGACGAGCCGGTCGCCATCGGCCTCGAGTACGGCGGGCTCACCCCGCAGCCGCTGTTCCTGATGGGCCGGCCGGACGGCATCTCGGCGATCCTGCGCGACGTCGTCCGGCCCAGGGCGGCCTACGTCGCCATCCTGCCCGAGAACCTCGGCGCGGTCAGCCCGCACTACCGCGTCGACGGCGGGCCGCAGATGATCCGGATGTGGGTCGACCGGGCGACGTTCCGGCCCTATCCGGCGGAGGTCGAACGGCTGTTCCCGTCGGACATCGGCGACCTCAACCGGCTGTACCAGCTCGGCTTCGCATCCTGGCTGCCGTCGTCGTCGATCGCCGACGGCGTCTACTACGGGATCCATGCCGGCGGCAAGCTCGTCGCCGCGGCCGGCACCCACGTCGTGAGCCGCAATGCGCGACTGGCGGTCGTGGGCAACGTGCTCACCCACGTCGACTTCCGCGGCCGCGGCTACGCGACCGCCGTGACCGGTGCCGTGACGGCGGAGCTCCTGCGCACGTGTGACCAGGTCGTCCTCAACGTTCGGAGCGACAATCCGCCGGCGATCGCGGCCTATCTTCGTCTCGGCTACGCCGAGCACGTGCGGTTCGAGGAGCGGCTCGTCCGGCGCCTGGGCTCGCCGTTCCCCGACCTGACCGCCGCGTTCCGTCGCTGGTTCGGCCCCCGCGAGGCCGAGCGGTCGACGATGATGGCCCACCCGGTCGCGCCGCCGGCCTCGCTCGGGCTGACGCCCGAGCCGCCCGTCGACGCCGCGACCCCCGACGACATCGCGACCACCGACCCCACCGCCGCCGGCCCGGCCGGCGACGAGCCGCCCAGCCCGGACGAGGAGCCCACGAGCCCATGAGCGACCACACGACGATCTCCGCCCACGACGTGACCGACGTCGGCCGCGCCGCCGAAGGCGTCCGCCGGATCACCTGGGCCGAACGGGAGATGCCGGTCCTGCGGCTCATCCGCGAGCGGTTCGAGCGCGAGCAGCCGCTGCGCGGCGTCCGCATCGGAGCGTGCCTCCACGTGACCACCGAGACGGCCAATCTGATGCGCACCCTCAAGGCGGGCGGCGCGGAGGTCTCCCTGGCGGCCTCGAACCCGCTGTCGACGCAGGACGACGTCGCGGCCGCGCTCGCGGTCGAGTACGGCATCCCCACCTTCGCCCGGCGCGGCGAGGACCGCGACACCTATTACGGCCACCTCCGGACCGTCGCCGAGAGCCGCCCGACGATCACGATGGACGACGGCTGCGATCTCGTCTCGCTGCTCCACTCCGAGCGGCGCGACCTGCTGCCGACCGTCCTCGCCGGCACCGAGGAGACCACGACGGGCGTCATCCGCCTCCGCGCGATGGCCGCCGACGGCGCCCTCGAGTTCCCGGTCGTCGCCGTCAACGAGGCGCAGACCAAGCACCTGTTCGACAACCGGTACGGCACCGGTCAGTCGACCGTGGACGGCATCCTGCGCGCGACGAACATCCTCATCGCCGGGCGCAACGTCGTGATCGCCGGCTACGGCTGGGTGGGGCGGGGGATCGCCTTGCGCATGGCGGGCATGGGCGCGCACGTGACCGTCGTCGAGGTCGATCCGGTCCGGGCGCTCGAGGCGCTCATGGATGGCTACCAGGTGATGACCGCCGGGGATGCGGCCGCCTGGGGGGACCTGTTCGTGACCGCGACCGGCAATCTCAACGTCTTCCGGCGCGAGCACTTCGCCTCGATGCGCGATGGCGCGATCATGGCCAACTCCGGGCACTTCGACGCCGAGCTGGATCTGGCGGCGCTGCGCGAGATGGCCGAGGGCCACGTGAAGGAGGTCCGGACCAACGTCCAGGAGTTCGACCTCGGCGGCAAGAAGCTCAACCTGATCGCCGAGGGACGGCTGGTGAACCTGGGCGCCGCCGAGGGCCATCCGGCGGCCGTCATGGACATGAGCTTCGCGAACCAGGCGCTCTCCGCGGAGTACGTCGTCCAGCACCACGCCGAGCTCGGTAACGAGGTCTACGTGGTGCCGCAGGCGATCGACGAGGAGGTCGCGCGGCTGAAGCTCGCCGCGATCGGCATCGTCCTCGACGACATGACACCCGAGCAGCGGGCGTACGTCTCGTCGTGGCAGCACGGGACCTAGGCGTGGCGCAGGCGGACGGGCTCACCGTCGCGCCGTACGGGAGCTGGGCGTCGCCGTTCGGCATCGAGCTGCTCACCGCGGGCGTCGTCGGCCTCGGTGAGATCCGGGCGCGCGACGGGGTCACGTGGTGGCTCGAGGGCCGACCGGACGAGGGCGGCCGCCAGGTCCTGGTCCGTCGCGACCCTGACGGCTCGACCGTCCGCCTCACGCCCGAGGGCTTCAACGCCCGCGACCGGGTCCACGAATATGGCGGCGCGTCCTACGGGCTCGCCGGCGACGCCGTCATCGTGTCCGACTTCGCGTCCGGCCGGCTCTTCCGGGTCGTCGCGCCCGAGGTGCTGGAGCCGCTCACGGCCGACGGGCCGTGGCGCTACGCCGACCTCACGTGGGACGCGTCCCGAAACCGGATGCTGGCCATCCGCGAGGATCACACCCCGGAGGCGCTGGCGCGGCATGGCGAGGCCGTCAACACGGTGGTCGCGATCTCGCTCGCGAGCGGCGAGGTCGAGGTCCTCGTCGAGGGCGCCGACTTCTACGCCGCGCCGCGCGTGTCCCCGGATGGCGGGCACGTCGCGTGGCTGGAGTGGGCCCATCCCAACCTGCCGTGGGACGGCACCCAGCTGTACGTCGCTCCCGATGGGCGCGCACGGCCGGCTCGGGGAGCGCTCGCTCGTGGCGGGCTCGCCGAGCGACTGGGTCTCGCAGCCCCGCTGGTCGCCGGACGGCGTCCTGCACTTCATCGCCGAGCCCACGGGCTGGATGCATCTCCACCGCTGGCGGGACGGCCGCGCCGAGCGCATCACCGACGGCGAGATCGAGTTCGGCTACCCGGACTGGCAGTTCGGCTTCGCGCAGTACGGCTTCCTCGACGACGGCTCCCTCCTCGCGGTGGGTCGCTCGCGGGGGCGCGACCGGCTGTTCCGGATCGCGCCGGGCGGCGCCTTGACCGAGTCGGAGTTGCCGTACACCGAGCTGACCGGCGTGGCGGTCGACGGCGGGCGGGTCGTGTTCCGCGGCGCCGGACCCACCTCGGCACCGGCGATCATCGAGCTCGACGTGGCGACCGGGGGGCGGCGCGAGCTCCGCCGCTCGAGCGACCGCGCCTACGACCCGGCGTCCATCTCCGCCCCGGAGCCCATCGCCTTCCCGACGACCGGCGACCGCGACGCCTACGGGCTGTACTACGCGCCGCGCAACCCGCGGTTCCGTGGGCCCGACGGAGCACGTCCGCCGCTCATCGTCACCAGCCATGGCGGTCCCACCGCCCAGGCGTCGACGGCCCTGAGTCTCGCGGTCCAGCTGTTCACCACGCGTGGGATCGCGGTCCTCGACGTGGACTACGGCGGGAGCACCGGCTACGGCCGCGAGTACCGCAAGCGGCTCGAGGGGACGTGGGGCGTCACCGATGTCGACGACTGCGTCGCCGGGGCCCGCTTCCTCGCCGAGCGCGGCGACATCGATCCGGCGCGCGTGTGCGTCCGTGGTGGCAGCGCCAGCGGCTACACGACGCTCTCGGCGCTCGCGTTCCGGGACGACTTCGCGGCGGGCATCAGCTACTTCGGCCTGGGCGACCTGCTCGCGTTCGCGCGCGAGACCCACAAGTTCGAGTCGCGCTATCTCGACCGGCTGATCGGTCCGCTGCCCGAGGCGGAGGCCACGTACCGCGAGCGTTCACCGTCGCTCCACACGGAGCGGATGTCGGCGCCGGTGCTCGTCCTCCAGGGCGCCGAGGACCGGATCGTCCCGGTGAGCGAGGCGGAGCGCATCGTCGACGCGCTGTTCGAGCGCGGCATCCCGCATGCCTACGTGCTGTTCCCGGGCGAGGACCACGGCTTCCGCGGCGCGGCCTCGATCATCCGCGCCTTCCAGGCGGAGCTGTCGTTCCTGGGCGAGGTCTTCGGCTTCACCCCGGCCGACGAGCTGCCGCCGCTGGAGCTCGTCCGCCCGCCCGCCCCGCCCGCCCGTCCGCGCGAGCCCAGCCCAGCCGCGTCCTAGCACCCACTCGTCCGGCTCAAGCCCATGTCCCCCGTCGCCCTCGTCTTCGTGCTCCTGCTCGCGGCGACGATCCTCGCCGGCCTCGCCCGTCGCCTGGGCATCCCGGACCCGATCGTCCTCGTCATCGGCGGGCTGATCCTGGGCGTGCTGCCCGGCGTGCCGGCGGTGCAGCTCGAGCCCGATGTCGTGTTCCTCCTGTTCCTGCCGCCGATCCTGTTCGGCGCGGGCTACTTCACCTCGATCCGCGACTTCAAGGCGAACCTCCGGCCGATCCTGCTGCTGTCCGTGGGGCTCGTCCTGTTCACGATGACGGCGGTCGCCATCGTCGTGTATTGGCTGGTCCCCGAGCTCGGCTGGCCGCTGGCGTTCGCGACGGGCGCGATCGTGGCGCCGCCGGATGCCGTGGCGGCGACCTCGGTGTTCAACCGCCTCGGCGCTCCGCGGCGGATGGTGACCATCCTCGAGGGCGAGAGCCTGGTCAACGACGCCACCGCGCTGGTCGCCCTGCGGACCGCGCTCGCGGCGGCGACCGGGTTCTCGCTGGTCGACGCGTCGACGAGCTTCGTGTTCGTCGCGCTCGGCGGCATCCTCGTCGGACTGGTCATCGGGACGCTGGCGTGGCGGGTCATCGCACGCGTCGACGACACGATCCTCGCCATCGTCCTGACGCTGCTCATCCCGCTCGGCATCTACGCGCCCGCCGAAGAGGTGTTCCACGTCTCGGGGGTCCTCGCCGTCGTCACCGCGGGCCTCATCGCTGGTCGTGGCGCGTCGCACGCGCTGACCTCCGCGCAGCGTGTCCTGGGCGAGGCGGCGTGGGGCACCGTCATCTTCCTGATCAATGGCGCGGTCTTCGTGCTCATCGGGCTGCAGCTGCCCCTCGTGCTCAGCGACCTCGGCGTCGAGCGGTCACCGCTGGAGCTCCTGACCATCGGCGCGTTCGTGAGCTTCGTGACGGTCGCTGCACGCATCGTGTGGGTGTTCCCGGCCACCTACCTGCCGCGCTACCTCTCGGCGCGGGTCCGCGCTCGCGATCCGTACCCCAAGGCGACGCACGTCGCGGTGCTGTCGTGGGCCGGGATGCGCGGCGTCGTGTCGCTGGCGGCGGCGCTCGCGTTGCCCGAGGACCTGGTCGGCCGCTCCCTGGTCATCTTCTGCGCGTTCTGCGTGATCCTGACCACGCTCGTGTTCCAGGGATTGACCCTGCCGTTCGTCATCCGCCGACTCGGGATCCGCTCCGACGGTGAAGAGGACGGGGAGGAGCGCGAGGCCCGCCTGATGGCCGTCCAGGCGGCGGTCGAACGGATCTCGTCCCTCGAGGAGGAATGGCCCGATCACCGCGAGCTCGTCGACCAGTTGCGGGCGCAGTACGAGCATCGCGTGGTGCACATCGATCCCGATGGCGACGGCCCGCGGGACGAGGCGGAGCGAGAGCTGCTGGAGCATCGTCAGATCCGTCACGCGGTGATCGAGGCCGAGCGCGAGGCGGTCATCCGGCTGCGCGACGACGGCCGCATCTCGGACGACGTGATGCGGCGGGTCGAGCGGGACCTCGATCTCGAGGAGCTGCGCCTGGAGGCGTGACGCCAGCGTGCGTCGATCCGCTTCGACGATGCGCGGATCGTCAGGCGGGAGTGGCGACCGCCTCACGGTCGCAGCGCGGACTGGCGCCGTTAGCGCAGCAGCTCCCGGATGGCGGCGACCCCGCGGTGGACGTCGCCGAACGACGTCGTCAGTGGCGACAGCCCGAGGCGGATGGAATCCGGCTCGCGGAAGTCCGGGATCACCTTGCGGGCGATGAGCTCGCGGGTGAGACGCCTGGCCTCGGGATGGCGGACCGCGACGTGCGCGCCGCGCCGGGCGCTGTCGCGCGGTGAGCCGACGGTGCAGCCCAGCGGCGCGAGCCACGCGTCATGGAGCGCGATGGCGTACTCCGTGAGCGCGATGCCTTTCGCGCGGATGGCCTCGATGCCTGCCTCGGCGGACAGCGAGATGCCGACGTCCGCGGCCGTCAGGCCGAGGATGCCGGGCGTCCCGACGAGGTACCGCCTGATGTCGGGTTCCGGGTCGTAGCCCTGGCCCATCGCGAACTGGTCGCGCTGCCCGAACCAGCCCCAGATCGGCTGCCGAAGTCGTGCCTGGAGCTCGCGGCGCACGTAGACGTACGCGGGCGCCCCGGGGCCGCCGTTGAGGTACTTGTACGTGCAGCCGGCGGCGAGGTCGACGCCGTGCTCGCGCAGGCCGACCGGCACCGAGCCGCCGCTGTGCGACAGGTCCCACAGCACGAGCGCGCCCGCGTCATGCGCCAGGCTCGTGATCGCCGGCAGGTCGGCGATGGCGGCGGAGCGGTAGTTCACGTGGGACAGCGTGACCAGCGCCACGTCGTCGGCCAGCGCGTCGGCGACGTCGGCGGGCGTCGGTCCGTCGACCGGATCGGGCTCCAGCCAGCGGATCGTGAGGCCCCGGGCCGACGCGATGCCTTCCAGCACGTACCGGTCCGTCGGGAAGTTCGGCCGGTCGGTGACGATGACGCTCCGGCCGGGCCGGGCGTCGAGCGCGGCGATGGCCAGGCGGTAGACGTTGACGGTCGTGGAATCGGCGAGGGTCACCTCGTCCGGGTCCGCGCCGATCAGCGGCGCCAGCCGGGCCCCCACCTCGAGCGGGTACGTCAGCCAGTGGTCCCAGCCACGGATGAGCTCACCGCCCCATTCGCCACGCGCGACCTCGGCCAGCCGCTCGATCGTCGCGCGTGGCAGCCGGCCCAGGGAGTTGCCGTCGAGGTAGATGAGCTCCGGGTCGTCGATGACGAACCGGTCCCGGAACGATGCCAGCGGATCGGCGGCATCGAGCGCCGCCGCATGGGACGTTTCGGTGGGTGCCGAGGTGGCCGTCACCGGGTCACTGTAGCGGGCAGGCCGCTGCTGCGGCCCGCACGCGGTGGTGGTACCGTTCCGCCCCGACACCAGCATCCCCGCCGGAGCCCGCATGAGCATCCTCGACGCCGCGCACTACCTGTTCACGTCCGAATCGGTCACCGAGGGCCACCCGGACAAGATGTGCGATCAGGTGAGTGACGCCATCCTCGACGCGATCATCCGCGACGACCCCAACGCGCGGGTCGCGTGCGAGACCGCGACCACCACCGGCTTGGTGATGGTGCTGGGCGAGATCACGACCAAGACGTACGTCGACTTCCAGCAGGTCGTCCGCGACACCGTCCGGGACATCGGCTACACGAAGGCCGAGTACGGCTTCGACTACCAGACGTGCGGGACGCTGGTCTCGGTCAAGGGCCAGTCGCCGGATATCGCGATGGGCGTCAACGCGGCGCTCGAGGTCCGCGAGGATGCCGCAGCGCAGGAGCTCGGCGCGGGTGACCAGGGGATGATGTTCGGCTTCGCGTGCCGCGACACGCCCGAGCTCATGCCCCTGCCCATCGCCCTCGCGCACCGCATGGCACGCCGGCTGTCGGAGGTCCGGAAGTCGGGCCAGCTGCCGTACCTGCGCCCCGACGGCAAGACCCAGGTGACCGTCGAGTACGAGCACGGCCGGCCGAAGCGCGTGCGGACGGTCGTCGTGTCGTCCCAGCACGATCCCGACGTCCGCCCCGAGCGACTGCGCTCGGAGGTCGTGGACGCGGTCATCCGCTCCGTCATCCCGGCCGAGCTGCGGCCGGTCGACCCGGTGATGCACGTCAACCCGACCGGTCGGTTCGTGACCGGTGGCCCGATGGGCGATGCCGGCCTCACCGGGCGCAAGATCATCGTCGACACGTACGGCGGCATGGCCCGCCATGGCGGCGGCGCATTCAGCGGCAAGGACCCGACGAAGGTCGATCGCTCGGCGGCGTATGCCGCGCGCTGGGTGGCCAAGAACGTCGTGGCGGCGGGTCTCGCCGACCGGTTCGAGATCGAGGTCGCGTACGGCATCGGCATCGCCCGGCCCATCTCCCTGACCGTCGATTCGTTCGGCACGGGGAAGCTGCCCGACGACCGGATCCAGCAGCTCGTGGAGCGCCATTTCGACCTGCGCCCGGCGTCGATCATCGACTCGCTGGACCTGCGCCGGCCGATCTACCAGCAGACCGCGGCGTACGGCCACTTCGGCCGCGAGGACCTGGACGTCCCGTGGGAGCGCACCGACAAGGCGGCCCTCCTCGCCGCGGACGCGGGGCTGCCCGAGCCGCAGCCGGCGGTCGCCGCCACGGCCTGAGGATCGGCGCGGGACCACTCGTCCCGGGCTCGCGTCCTGACCGGACGATCACCCGGTGCACGTTCGGCGCAGCGGCGCGCGAGGGCGATGGCGCAGCGAGGCGATCACGACCCGGACGCACCTCGGACGTTCGTGGCGTGCACGGATGCGCGGACCGGCGTTCGAGCGGGACCGGGTGACGCGTCCGACGATCCCCTGGTGACCGTCCGAGCGGACCGCCGAGCCATCGCGACCCGACGAGCCAGCGGTCAGCCGCCGGCGATGGCGCGGACGCCGGCGTCGACCGCGCGCTGGTCCTCCTCGGCGGAGCCGCCGCTCACGCCGACCGCGCCGATCAGGACGCCGTCCAGCTCGAGCGGCATGCCGCCCGCGAACACGATCGTCCGGCCGCCGGCGATCACCTCGTAGCCGTAGAACTCCGCGCCCGGCTGGACCAGCGGCGCGAGATCACGCGTCGGCATCCGGTTCGCGAGCGCCGTGTACGCCTTGTCGCGCGCCAGCGTCACGGTCACGAGGTCGGCGGCATCCATGCGCTCGAAGGCGACCAGCTGATCGCCCGAATCGACGACCGCGCAGCTCATCGCGACGCCCATCGCGCGCGCCTCCGCCTGCACCGCCGCGACGATCGACCGTGCGGCCGCGAGCGTCAGTCCGGCGACCTGCGAGGCCGTCGGGCCACGCCATGTGTCGACGTTGTCCAGGGCGAACCGGCGGCTCATCGACCGGCCGTCAACTCCCGCCGCCCTGCTGGTCCGTGATCAGCGACGCCATCCCCTCGCCGCGTCGGCCGCGTCGCCGCGCCTGCCAGGTCAGCGCGAGCTGGCCCAGGAACAGCATCGCGAGGGTGAACGCGAGGATCATCGTCGCGACCGCGTTCGTCTCCGGTGTCACCCCGCGCTTCACCTGGCCGAAGATGAACAGCGGCAGCGTCGACGATCCCGGGCCCGACACGAACGTCGTGATCACGTAGTCGTCGAAGCTGAACGTGAACGACAGCAGGAACCCGGCGACGATCGCGGGCAGCAGCTGCGGGAAGGTGATCTGCCGGAACGTCCGCCAGGGCGTGGCGAACAGGTCGGCGCTCGCCTCGATCAGCGTGCGGTCCATGCCCGACAGCCGTGCCCGGACCAGCAGCAGCACGAGGCTCGTGTTGAACAGGACGTGCGCCGCGATGATCGTCGGGTGGCCGAAGTTGAGCCTGACGCCGGTCAGGTCGCGAACGACGTCGAAGCCGCTGGCGAACAGCACGAGGGTCGACAGCGCGATGACGATCTCGGGGACGATGACGCTCATGTAGGTCAGCGCATCGAACAGGATGCGGATCCGTTTCCCGACGCGCTGCAGCCCCAGCGCGGCCATCGTGCCGAACGCCGTCGCGAGGAACGCGTTGGGGATCGCGACCAGGAAGCTGTTGGTGAGCGCCTTGAGCACGACCGGATCGTCGAGCGCGATCCCGAACCAGCGCAGGCTGAACCCCTGGAAGCCCGCCGCCACGCCGGCCGTGTCGTTGAACGCGAACAGCACGACGACGAGGATCGGGATGTACAGGAACAGGTACACGAACGTCGCCTGGGCGCCGCAGCCAGAACTCGACCAGCCCGGCCGTGCGGTCGGTCCGCCGGGGGATGGGCCGGGCGGGCCGTGCGACCGCCACCGGGACCGCGGGCGCGCTCACAGGAGGCTGACCTCACGGGTCCGCCGGCCCCGGTTCACGAACCACAGATAGCCCGTGATCGTGACCAGCATGATCAGGATGAGGCCGACCGCGCGGGCGGCGCCGTTGGGCCAGTTGCGGGCCTCGAGGAAGTCGGTGACCAGGGCGTTGCCCATGAGGTACGTCCGGCCGAGGCCCAGGATGTCGGGGATGACGTACTCGCCCATCATCGGGATGAACACCAGGATGCTGCCGGTCACGAGGCCGGGCAGCGCGATCGGCAGCGTCACCTGCCGGAAGGTCGCCCAGCGGCCGGCCCCCAGGTCCTTGGACGCCTCGATGAGCGTCCGGTCCATCCGCTCGAGCGTGACGTAGAGCGGGAACACCATCAGCGGCAGGTAGCCGTAGATGAGCCCCAGGAGCACGGCCCACGGCGTGCCCAGGATGTCGAACCGCTCGACGCCCAGCGCGTTGCCGATGAAGCCCGCGATGCCCATGCCCGGGCTGAGGATGATCAGCCAGGCATAGGTCCGGATGAGGAAGCTCGTCCAGAACGGGATGACGATGAGCAGGATCAGCAGGCTCTTGCGGCGCCCACCGCGGGTGGCGATGAAGTACGCGAGCGGGATGCCGACCAGCAGGCAGCCGATCGTGCCCGCGGCGGCCATCCACAGGCTGTCGATGAACGGCTGGGGTCGACTGAAGGCTCGGGCGTAGTTGTCGAAGACGAAGGCGGCGGCGTACCCGCCGTTCTTCGCCCGCACGCCGAACGAGAAGATGACGACGATGACCAGCGGCAGGACGAGCAGCACGAAGTACCACAGTCCGGCCGGCGTCAGCAGCGCGGCGGTCAGGAGGCGATTCCGGAGCCGCCCGGTCCCGGGCGACTCCGGCGAGGGTGTGGCCGACGCGGTCGACGCGGCCATGCGCGGCGCGGCTCAGCCGCCGGGTCGACGCGTCAGCCGCCGACCGCCTGCTTGAACTCGGCGTAGATGTCGTTGCGCTGGGTGTTGCCGGAGGTGTCCTCGGAGCCCTCGAGGTTCTTGATCACGTCGTCGGGCGGGAAGACCGCGGTGTCGTTGAGGATCTTGGGGTCGACGAATGCCTTGGCGGCGTCGTTGGGCGTCGCGTACAGGTTGTAGTTCGTCTCCTCGCCCTGGATCTCCGGCTCGTGGATGAAGTTCAGCCAGGCGTACGCCGCGTTGGGGTGCGGTGCGTCGGCGAGCATGACCCAGGTGTCGAGCCAGAAGATCGAGCCCTCGGACGGCACCGAGTAGAGCGCCTCGCCCTTGTCGTGCTCGTCCTTGAGCTCCTGGCCCAGCGGGCCGGTCCAGCCGAGCGTCATGACGCTCGTGCCGTCCTTCATCGTGAAGCCGTACTTGTTGGAATCGAGGCCGTACAGGTGCGGCGCGACCTCCAGCAGGATCTGGCGGGCCTGGTCCAGCTGGTCCTTGTCGACCGAGTTGGCCGGGAAGCCGAGCATCTTGAGCGGGAAGACGAAGACGTCGCCCATGGAGTCGACGAACACCGTCTTGCCCGACGCCTCGCCCTTGATCAGCTCGTAGAAATCACGCCACGACGTGGGCGGCTTGGAGAGCTTCGACTTCATGTACAGGACGCCGGTCGTGCCGTAGTCCTTGGGCACCTGGTACTCGTCGGTGGGATCCCACCACACGCCCTTGAACGTCGGGTTGATGTACTTGAGGTTGGGGATCCGCGACTTGTCGAGCTTGGCGAGGTAACCCTCCTCGACCATGCCCGGGACGTACTCCGCGGTCGGCGCGGCGATGTCATAGCCGGTCGCGCCGCCGGCGAGCTTCGCCAGCAGGATGTCGTTGTTGTCGTAGATGTCGTACTGGAACGTCTCGACCCCGAACTGCTCCTGGAAGAGCTTCATGTTGTCGGGCGAGACGTACGCGCTCCAGTTGTACATGAACAGTTCCTTCTCGACGTTCGCGGCCGGGGCCGCGCTCGCCGAGGGCGCCGCGCTGGGGCTGGCGGCCCCGCTCGACGCCGGCGGAGCCGCCGACGCGCTGGGCGCCGCCGATGCACTGGGCGACGACGCGCCGGTGCCACCGGTACACGCCGCCAGGGCCGCCGCCCCGCCGACGAGGCCCATCGCCGCGAGCGCGCTGCGCCGGTTCACCGGCTTCGCCAGCATCCGCGCCAGATCCCGATCCGTCACGCCACTCCTCCTCCGCCGGACGTCTCCCCGCGCCCGGTGCCGATCGTGGTGGTCGTCAGGCCACGAGGACGAGGTTCGCCTCGTCCCGCCAGCCGACGGTCACCGCTTCTCCCGGACCGAACGTCCGGCTCGCCGCGTCCACCGTCCCGTTCTGACTGCGGATCACCAGCTCGCCGACCGCATCGGTCAGGACCCGGTACTCCGTCGCATCCCCGAGATAGGTCCCCTGCGTCACCCGCCCGGGGATCCGTGTCCAACCGGTCGCCTGCGCCGTCTCGGCAGTCGGTTCGTCCCGCCCGACCCCCAGGCGCTCCGGGCGGATCGCGATGATCACCGTGTCGCCTGCCGAGGGATGCGCATCCGGGTCCGTGACCGAACCGCGAAGGCGCAGCCCGGAGGCGGTCTCGACGGTCGCCTGCCGTGTCGCGGCGTCGTGGTCCGCGACCGTCGCCGGGATGAAGTTCGACGAGCCGATGAACCCGGCGACGAACTGGTTCACGGGCTGCTGGTAGAGGTGTTCCGGCGGACCCATCTGCTGGATCCGCCCGTCGCGCATGACCACGATCGTGTCGCTCATGGTGAGCGCCTCTTCCTGGTCGTGCGTGACGTACACGAACGTGATGCCGACCTGCTGCTGGAGCTGCTTGAGCTCGATCTGCATCTCGTGACGCAGCTTCCGGTCGAGGGCGCCCAGCGGCTCGTCGAGCAGGAGCACGGTGGGGTGGTTGATGAGCGCCCGGGCCAATGCCACGCGCTGCTGCTGGCCGCCCGACAGCTCCCACGTCCGCCGATGCCCGTAGTGGAACAGGCGGACGAGCATCAGCGCCTCGTCGACGCGGCGCTCCTCCTCCTTGCGCTTGATGCCCGTCTGGCGCAGCCCGTAGCCCACGTTCTGCGCCACGGTCATGTGCGGGAACAGCGCGTAGTGCTGGAACACCGTATTCACGTTCCGGCGGTACGGCGGGACCCCGGCGACCGGCTGCCCGTCGAGGTAGATCTCGCCGCTCGTGGGCTGCTCGAAGCCGGCGATCATCCGCAGCGTGGTGGTCTTGCCACAGCCGGACGGGCCGAGCAGCGAGTAGAACGCCCCGCGCTCGATCCGCAGCGACATGTCGTCGACCGCGGTGACCGGTCCGAAGCGCTTGGTCACATGGTCGATCTCGACGTCGGGATCGGCCGCCGCGGTCGTGCGAGGCTCGTGCCCCAGCCCGAGCACGTGGCCGTCCGACGCCGGTCCGTGGTCGACCTGCAGCGGCTGCGGACGCGTCTCCTCGGGACTGACCGGTACGGCCAAACGGGTCGACCTCGGCGCACGGCGGTTGACGGGACGGCTGTAGCGCCGCTACAGGTGTGCGCATGGTAGGCATGCGCACCTCCACCGTCAACGCGGTGCCATCCCGCGAACCGTGCGAATCTCGCAGCCCTCGTCCCGAGGCCAGGGCGCGGTACAGTGGCGCCTGAAGTCACACTTCAGTCGGCTGAAGCGAGTCGGGGCGAGGGGCCGCGGATGGAGGAGCTTGCGCTGGGGGCGCGGATCCGGTCGATGCGTCAGGCGCGCCGCCTCACGCTCCGGGAGCTGGCCGACCGTGCCGGCGTCACCGAGAGCTTCCTGTCCCAGGTGGAGCGCGAGGTCGCCTCGCCGTCGATCGCGACGGTCCAGCGGATCGCACGGGCGCTCGACCTGTCGATCGCCCAGCTGTTCGCCGAGGAACCGTCCACGGGACGCGTCGTCCGACGCGAAGCCCGGCGGCGGGTCGCCTATCCGGGCATCAAGGCCGTCGACGAGTTCCTGACCGCGAATCCGGCGGGCCGGCTGCAGGTGATCCGCTCGATCATCGAGCCCGGCGGCGGCACCGGCGAGGAGCCGTACACCCACGACTCGGACGAGGAGTTCGTGCTCGTGCTGGAGGGCGTGCTCGACCTGTGGGTCGGCGACGAGCATCACGTCCTCCGGGAGGGTGACGCGATCACCTTCGATTCGCATCTGCCGCACTGGAACATCAATCGCGGCGACGATCCGGCCGTGATCCTGTTCTGCATGACCCCGCCCAGCTTCTGAGACCCGGCCGCCAGACGCGCGCGGACCTAGACTCTGGCCGCATGTACGTCGTCATCCTCGCCGGGGGCGGGGGCACGCGGTTGTGGCCGCTGTCCCGGCCCGACCGCCCGAAGCCCTTCCTGCCGCTGTTCGGCGAGGAATCCCTCCTCCAGGCGACCGTCCGACGCCTCGACGGCCCGGAGCTGGACCTCGATCCGGACGACATCTTCATCGTGGCGGACCGGCGCTACGGGCATCTGGTCCAGGACCAGGTCGACGCCCGCCTGGTCGTGGAGCCGAGCGCGCGCAACACCGCCGCGGCCATCGCACTCGCCGCGATCGCCATCGACCGGCCGCCCGAGGAGGTCATGGTCGTCCTGCCGGCGGACCACCACATCGCCGATGAGCCGGGCTTCCGGCAGGTGCTCCGGGCAGCCCATGACGAGCTCGCGCTCGGCGCGTTCGACGTCGAGGCGCCGCTGGTCACCCTGGGCGTCCGGCCCACCCGGCCCGCGACCGAGTACGGCTATCTCCTGCCGGACATGGACCACCGCAAGCGGGGCGCGATCACCGCGTACCAGCTGCGTGCCTTCGAGGAGAAGCCCGATGCGCTGCGCGCGGTCCAGCTGCTGAACGAGCCAGGCGTGGCGTGGAACGCCGGGATGTTCCTGTGGCAGCGCGGCGCGATCCAGGCGGCGCTCGAGAAGTACACCCCGCTGATGCTGATGGTCGGTCAGGCGCACGCCTCCGAGGTCGCCCTCAGCATGGCGTACGAGCGGATCCAGGCGATCTCGATCGACCACGCGGTCATGGAGGGCGCAGCGGTCGACCACAAGGTCGTCATGGGCGGGATGTCCGTCGGCTGGAGTGACCTGGGTGGCTGGACGGCGATCCTGGGCGGGCTGGGTGTCCGCGGTGACGGGGTCGTGGTCCAGCCCGGGACGGTGGTCGAGACCGGCGCCGACGACCTGGTGGTCGAGCGGCACGATGGTCGGCTGGTCGCGGGCGGTGCCCCGAACGGTACGATGAGCCCGCAGCAGGTCGTCGCGCTCCTGCGCGGAGCGCGCGGTGGCCGCGACGCGGTCCAGGCGCTGCTCGACCGGTGCGCCGCTTGGGAGGCGCGCTGACGTGACCGATGTCGCGGGGGTCCGGGAACCGACGCGCATCGTCTTCGGGACCGATGGCTGGCGCGCGCGGGTCGCCGATGAGTTCACGTTCGACAACGTGCGTCGCTGTGCCGACGGCGTGGCCCACGAGGTGGTGGCCCGCGGCGTCGCGGCGAAGGGCGTGGTCGTGGCCTACGACCGGCGGTTCGCCTCGGAGCATTTCGCGATGGCCGCGGCCGAGGTGCTGCTCGCGCACGACATCCCGGTGATCTTCGCGTCCGGCGCCGTGCCCACGCAGATGAGCTCGTTCGAGGTGGTCGAGCGCGGCGCGGCGGCCGGGGTCGTGATCACGGCCAGCCATAACCCGTGGACGGACAACGGGTTCAAGGTCAAGGCGCCGACCGGCGCCGCCGCGGGCCCCGAGATGCTGGCCGTGATCGAGGAGCGCCTCGCGGTCAACGGGGACCGGCCGGTCGACCGGCGACCGTTCGCCGATGGGGAGGCGGCCGGGCTCGTCGAGCGGTTCGACCCGTACGACGGCTACGAGCGGTACGTCCGCCGGACGCTCGATCTCGACGCCCTCAAGGCCGCCGACGTAGCGGTCCTCGTGGACCCCCTCTTCGGGGTCGGCGCGGGCTGGATCCCGCGGCTGCTGGCGGGCGGTCGGATCCGGATCACGGAGCTCCACCAGGAGCGCAACCCGTACTTCGGCGGGCTCAATCCGGAGCCCATCCGGCCGAACGTGGACGAGGCGCTCGCGCGCATCCCGCGTGACGGCTTCGACCTGGGGCTGCTGCTCGACGGCGATGCCGATCGCGCCGGCGCGGCCGACGAGCAGGGAACGTTCATCCACCAGCTCCAGGTCACCGGGCTGCTCATGTACTACCTCGCCGAGCATCGCGAGCTGCGCGACCCGGTCGTCGTGTCGGTCAACAACACGGCGATGGCCGCACGCCTGGGCGAGCACTACGGCATCGCCACCCACGAGGTGCCGGTGGGCTTCAAGTTCATCGGCCCGCGGATGATCGAGACGGGCGCGATGATGGGCGCCGAGGAGTCCGGCGGCTACGGCTTCGGGATGCATCTGCCGGAACGCGACGGCATCTACGCCGACCTGATGCTGCTCGACCTGTTCCTGCGCGAGAAGGCGCGCGGCGTGTGGCCGGTGTCACGGATCCTGGCCCGGTTCCATGAGCTCGCCGGGGCGTCGTTCTACCGGCGGGTCGACGTCCACGTCGACCGTGCGGAGTACGACGCGGTGAAGCGGCGGCTGCTCGTCGACCTGAAGACGCATGCGCCGGAGACGCTCGCCGGGCGACCGGTCGTGCGGAGCCAGGAGCTGACGACGAACGATGGGACGAAGTTCTTCGTCGATGACGGCTCGTGGCTGCTCGTCCGAGCCTCCGGGACGGAGCCGCTCGTGCGCGTCTACACCGAGGCGTCGAGCGCGCCGATGCGCGACGCGATGCTCGCCGCGGGCGAGCGCCTGGTGCGCGGGTCATGACCGACGCGGACCTCAAGCGGGTCTCCAAGCCGTGGGGCCACGAGCTGATCTGGGCGCTGACCGACCGCTACTGCGGCAAGGTGCTGGTCATCGAGGCGGGCAAGCGACTGTCGCTCCAGAAGCATGTCGCCAAGGATGAGTCGATCTACGTCATGTCGGGCCGGCTGCTGCTGTATCTCGAGGATGACGGCGGGGACGTCCGCGAGACGATCCTGGGCCCCGGCGAGGCCCGTCATGTGCCCACCGGCCGCATCCATCGCTACGAGGCGCTGGAGCGGACGGAGCTGATCGAGGTGAGCACCCCGGAGCTCGACGATGTCGTCCGATTGTCCGACGACTACGGTCGCGAGGGCACGAACGCGCCCTGACGGGCAGGACGCTCAGCCCAGGCTCGCTGGGTCATCCGGGGGCTGCCGGGGGTGGGACTCGGTGTTAGGCTAGCCCCAGCGACCGCCATCACCGGTCGAGGGTCCGACCGGACGGCGGCCCTCGCAGGCGCGCCCCGCGATGGGCGCGACGGAGGTCTGGCGGACGATGCACAGCTCTCTCATCGGCAAGGTCGAGAAGGCGAATCGCTACGCCCGCGAGCTCGATCGGGTGTCCTTCGATCGCCTCGCGCTGACGTTCAAGGGTGACAACGACATCCATCACGTCAGCCTCGATGCCGGTCAGTGGCACTGCACCTGCCACTACTTCGAGAGCTGGGGTTCCTGCGTCCACATCCTCACGATCCAGAAGATCCTGGGCGTGATGCTGCCCGAGGACGCGCAGGTGTCCATCCTGTCCGCGCCGCCCGTTCCCGCCTGAGATCGACGACCGCCCCCCGGCAGACGCCGGGTCCACGTCGCAGCCCGGACGCCGGCGGTCCCGCACCGCCGGCGTCGTCGTGTCCGGACGCGTCACTCCGAGACCTCGAAGCGCCAGAAGTAGCCGACCTCCCCATGACCCGGGAACTCGGCCCAGAGTCGGACGCTCCACGTCCCGGCCGGCGGCGCGGGGAAGTCGACCTCCGCCGTGACGGAGCGGGACTGGACGCTTGCGGTACCCGGATCGACGGGCCCGTCGGCCAGCGGCGCGTACTCCACCGTCCACGTCGAGATGTCCGTCCCGGCGGGGAAGCGGACGCTGGCCAGGATGTCCGCCGCGACGAGGACCGGGTCGCCACCCGGGAGCCACGGCGCGTCCGACGCGAAGCCGTCCCACGAGTAGGTGCCGACCTCGCCCTCGACCGGCGGCCGGCCCGGCACGGTCAGCGTCGCGACGGGCGGCACCGGCGTGGTGGGCTCGGGCGTGGGGATCGATGGCAGGAGCTCCGGCGCGCCGCAGCCTGCGAGCAGCGCGAGGAACGCGAGGGGCACGATGATCGGCAGGCTCGCGGCGCGTCGGGGCATGGTCAGCGTCCTCCGGAGACGGGCATCGCCTGGGGGCATGGCGGGAGCGAGCAGCCGCCGTTCACGGTGACCCGCACGGTGCCCGAGGTCGTCGCGAGGAGTGGCTCGTCGCTCGGTTTGCGAAAGACGGCCCGGAACTCGGTGGTGCTTCGTAGCCGGAGCGTCACCGCATAGGTCCCGGGCGTCCCCGTCGCGCTGAGCACCTGCGCGTCGGTCCACGTCCCGCCGGGCGGACGCCGCTGCAGGACGACCGTCCGGCCATCGAGGTCGTTGCCCCGCAGCCGGAACGTGACCGTCGGGTCATCGTCGATCCGGAGCCGGGCGGTCAGCCGCGCGCTGCCGTCCCAGCCGACCGCCGAGGCGCTCGTCGAGAAGGCGAGCATCGTCGGGATGGCGTCAAGGCAGGTCGAGATGCGGGTCGTGGTGGTGACGTCGTACTGGCGCTGGAGCTGCGCGACATCGCAGCGGCCGAACGCGTGGGCGTTCCAGCCCACGCCGGGCCTGGCATGGGACACCGTCTGCACGACCGAGTCGAGGTAGTCCGACTCGTTCGCGTAGTTCACGTGGTGGTTCAGGATCTGGACGTGGCCCAGCTCGTCGAGCGTGATGTTCTCGACGTCGTAGCAGCCGTTGGGGAACGGGTCATACAGCTGGCACCACTTGAGCGTGCCCCAGTCGAATTGGTGGCCGTTCTCGCGGAACCACAGGCCGAAGCCGGTGGGCGGGTTGCGTCGCATGCACGCGAGGCCGCCGGTCCCGCAGACCACTTCGGTGCCGTACACGACGAGGTTCTTCGAGCCATCGAGGGCACGGAACGTCGCCGCTCGAGCGCCGCGCGAGGCGTTCTGGTCGGCCGCGCCGTCCTTGATGGCGACCCGCATGTCGAACGGCGCCATCCACGTGTCCGACCAGTCGAACGTGAGGTCGGCGTCCTGCGCCCACAGGCCGTCGCCCTCGAAGATCGGCGATGGATCGTGCGCCGCGACGGGGACGGCGCCCGTCACGGCGAGGAGCACCGCGCCGACGAGCGCGGCGAGGCGGCGTCGCGCGGTCATCGCGACACCTCCGCGAGGGTCGCTGCGCGGCCGGACGCCGGATCGACGAAGCGCACGAGGCCGCGCCCGACGTCGAGCGGGACGCGGCCGTCCGGGACGAGCGCGACCCAGCCGTCGGGCATCGCGATCCCCGCGCCGGCGCGACTCGGCGACAGCTGGAGGCCGTAGCCCGCGGGCAGGTCCGCGAGCTCGCTCACGTCCCCGGAGCGCAGGTCACGGACGGTGAGGTGGCGGCCATCAAGGGACTCGGCGACGAGCCGGCCGCGGGCGGCATCCGCGAGCGTCGCGAGCCCGGCGCTCGCTTCGAGCGTCGTCCGCCGCCCCGTCGCGAGGTCGATCCCGTCGATGGGGCACGGCAGTCCACCGCAGGCTTCGTGGACGACCAGGCGATCGCCGGTCAGCCCGACGAGCGGCCCGACGTCATCGACGACGTGGCGATCGCCCGTCCCGGGATCGACGATGCGGGCGCGGCAGCGCACCTGGCCGCAGCTGGCCACGACGAGCCGGCCATCGGTGCCCCACGCGAGCTCCGTCACGAACGTCGGCCCGTACGCCGCGTCGACCTCCAGCGGCTCGACGATCCGCCGCTCCGCGGCGCCCGCCAGTGACCGCTGCCAGACACCGAGATCCGCGCGCGTCGCGCGGTCGACCCGGTGCTCGACGATCGCGGCGCCGTCGGGCGTCAGCAGCGCGCTCCGCACGACGTCGCGCGATGTGGCGACATCCATCGCACATCCGGCGACCGGATCCACGAGCCGGAGGCGACTGCTCTGTCCGTCGTCCGAGCCGACGAGCAGGACCCGCCCGAACGGCCCGGCGACGAACGACTCGGGCGCCATGTCGAACCGCCGCCGCGAGCCGGCAGCCGCATCGCCCGAGGCGACGCGCCGAGCGATGAGCGTCCCGCGCCGGTCCAGCACCGGATCCACCCGGAACCAGGGCACGCCCGGGATCGCGAGCCGCCCCGCCACCCGGCCGACGGTCCCGCCGGCGATCGCGCCGCTTGCGCGTTCCGCGGCCACACGCGCGGGTGCGGTCCCGTCGCACGCGGGCGCATCCCATGGCGGATCGGCGGCTCCTGCGGGGGACGGTGCAGCAGCGGCCGCGATCGCGAATGCGACCGCGGCGAGCACCGGTGGGGTGAGTCGACTCCAGTACATCCTGCCCATCGCGACGTGGACCTCCTCGGGCGGGCCGGGACGGCGGCCGAACGGGCGGGAGGAGGCGGGCTCGCAGTGTCGCGCGCGTCACTCGACCGCGACTTATCTCGACCTGGGCCGGGGACGCCCGCGGACCGCTCTGGTACGCTCGGCGGGTCATGGCCCACCCAGGGCCCCACAGCCGCCGCGATGGATCGCGAAGCCGGTGTGATTCCGGCACAGTCCCGCTACGGTGAGCGCCTCAGGCGCGAGTCCGGTCGCCGATCCCTCGCTGTTGTCTCCTTCGAGAGAAAGGGATTGGCAACCGTGAATCCGACCGGCTGATCCAGCGTCCGACCCGCCCACGGCGTGCGAGCGCGCGCCGTCGTCCTCCTCACCTGCCCGCAGGAGCACCCCGTTGGACGCCCTTTCCCGCGCGGGCGCGCATGCCCGCCGCCGACCGGCCGTGGTGGCCGTCCTGTCCCTCGTGGTGGCCGCGTGCTCGGGCACCGGCTCGCCGCCCGCCTTCACGGTCGGGCCGACCGCACCCAGCACGGCCCCCAGTCCATCCGCCAGCGCCGCCCCTTCGGCCTCGCCGGCGAGCGCCAGCCCCGCCCCGTCGGCGAGCGCCGCGGCCTTCCCCGTGACCGTCACGGACGACGAGGGCACCGCGGTCACGATCGACGAGGAGCCGGATTCGATCGTGTCCCTGACGCCCGGCGCCACCGAGACGCTGTTCGCGCTCGGCGTCGGCGATGCCATCAAGGGCAAGGCCGAAGACATCTTCCTGTACCCGCCCGAGGCCGGCGATGTCCCCGACGTCGCGAAGTTCGGCGAGGTCGATGTCGAGAAGATCGTGGGACTCGAGCCCGACGTCGTCATCGCCGGTGGCGACGGCTTCACGCCGGTCGACTCGATCGCGCAGCTCCGGTCGCTCGACGTCCCGGTCGTGGTCGTCGATCCAGCCGACGTCGCGACCGTGTTCCACGACATCGAGCTGCTGGGCAAGGCCGTCGGCAGGACCGATGAGGCCGAGACGATGACCACGACCATGCGCGCCGAGATGGACCGGATCGGGGACGCGGTCGCGTCCCAGGACAAGCCCAAGGTGTTCTACGAGACCGGCACCGACGACTCCGGCAAGGTCTACGGCATCGCCGACGGCTCGTTCATGAACGAGATGATCCAGCTCGCCGGCGCCGTCCCGGTCACCACCGGCTCGCCCGACAAGTACGACATGTCGACCGAGAAGCTCATCGCCGACGACCCGGAGCTGATCCTGCTCGGCGACGGCGCATTCGGGATGACCCCCGAGCTCGTGGCGGCGCGCCCGGGCTGGAAGGTCATCTCGGCCGTGAAGTCCGGCGACATCCGGCCGATCGACGACCAGACCATCACCCGGCCGGGCCCCCGCCTGTTCCTGGGTCTCGCGCTCCTCGCCTCGACCATCCATCCGGACGCAGCGGTGCCGTCGCCGTCACCGCTGCCCGCCGTGCCGTAGCACGTCCCCGCGGTGACGGCCGGCCATGCGCTCGCTTCCGCCCACTCACGTGTGGGCGTGGGGGGACGTGCGCATGGCCGGTTCGTCCTGCTCCTGGGCCTCGGCACGCTCGCGGTCCTGGTCGGGGTCGTGGTGGGTGTCGCCGTCGGCACGGTCGGCATCGCGCCGGTCGACACGCTCGCCGTCGTCCTCTCCCATCTCGGGCTCCAGGTCGGGACGGTGCCGTCCGAGGCGACCGATGCGATCGTCTGGGACATCCGCATCCCGCGCGTCCTGACCGCGCTCGCCGTGGGTGCGGCGCTTGCCGTCGCGGGCGTCACGTTCCAGGGCCTGCTGCGAAACCCGCTCGCCGATCCATATGTCCTGGGCACGGCCTCCGGGGCGGCGCTCGGGGCGGCGATCGCCGTGCTCCTGCCCGTCCGGACGCTCGTACTCGGGTTCGGGCTCGTCCATGCGCTCGCGTTCGCCGGAGCGCTGGTGGCGGTGTGGGCCGTCTACCGGCTGTCGCGCATCTCGGGCATGGCGCCCATGACCGGGCTCCTGCTCACCGGCTACGCGATCGGCTCGCTGCTGGCCGCGGGGCTGACGATGGCGATGTACCTCTCGGGCGCGCAGCTGCGCCAGATCTTCTCGTTCCTGCTCGGTGGCTTCGACGGGGCGTCCTGGACACGCCTCGCGGGGGCGCTCCCGCTCATCGCGGTCGGGTGTGCGCTCATCCTGCTGCGGGCTCGGTCGCTCAACGGGCTGCTGCTGGGCGAGGAGGCGGCGGCGCACCTGGGGGTCGATGTCCGCCGTGAGCGGGGCGTGCTGCTCGGTCTCGCGTCGCTCGTGACGGCCGCCGCGGTGACCGTGAGCGGGCTCATCGGCTTCGTCGGGCTGGTGGTGCCCCACGTCGTGCGGCTCGTCGTCGGGCCGAACGCCCGCCAGGTCCTGCCGCTCAGCATGGTCTGGGGCGCCGCCCTGCTGATCTACGCGGATGTCGTGGCGCGGCTGCTCGGCGAGATCCCGGTGGGTGTCGTGACCGCGGTCATCGGCGCGCCGTTCTTCCTGTTCCTGTTGCGCCGGACGCGGACCGGGTACGAGCTGTGATCGAGCTGCGTGGCGTGACCGTCGCCTACCGTGGCCGGCCCGTCCTTCGCGATGTCGACCTGCAGGTGTCGGCCGGCGAGCGGGTCGCCCTGGTCGGGCCCAACGGCGCCGGCAAGTCGACGCTGCTGCGCGCCATCACCGGGGTGACGGAGCCGGTCGTCGGTGAGGTGCGGCTGGCCGGCGAGCCGGTCGCCGGACTGGATCGAGCGCGCGTCGCGCGTCACCTGGCGGTCGTCCCCCAGCAGGCGGTGCTCCCGTTCGCGACGCGCGTGGAGGAGCTGGTCGCGCTCGGCCGGCTGCCGCATGAGGACCCGATCCGCGGCCCGCGACCCGCCGATCGCGCGGCGGTCGCGGCGGCCATCGACCGCGTCGGCGTGGGCCATCTCCTGGGGCGCGACGTCCGCGAGCTCTCCCTGGGCGAGCGCCAGCTGGTCCTCATCGCGCTCGCCGTGGCGCAGGCGGCGCCGATCCTGGTCCTCGACGAGCCGACCGTCCACCTCGACCTTCGCCATCAGGTCGAGACGATGGACCTGCTCGTCGATCTCAACGAGCGCGACGGCGTGACCGTCGTCGCCGTGCTCCACGACCTGGGCCTCGCGGCCCTGTTCTTCCCGCGCGTCCTGCTCGTGGACCGCGGTCGGATCGTGGCCGACGGCGCGCCGCTCGAGGTGTTCAGCGACGAGCGCATCCGCGAGGTGTTCGGCGTCGACCCGGCGATCGTGCGACTGCGGGCGATGCCCGCGCGGACCGCGTCGTGAGAGGTCCCGCGACCATCACCGACGGCGCCTTCGACCCGGCGACGCCGCTTGACGAGCTTCGAGCCGCACTCGCCACCCTCACGCGGATCCCGATCGGGCGGGTCCGCGGCGATGTGTCCGGCGCGGCGGCGTTCGGGCTCGTGGGTGCGCTGGTCGGGGGCGTGGGCGCGGTCCCGTTGCTGGTGCTTGGGGCACGCGACGGCAGCTCGATCGTCGCCGCGATCCTCGCGCTCGCGGCGATCGCGATCGTGAGCGGGGTGTTCCATCTCGACGGGCTCGCGGACACCGCCGATGCCCTCGTGGCGATCGGTCCGGCAGCGGCCGAGCGGGCGCGGAAGGACCCGAGCCTGGGCGCGGGCGGCGCGGTCGCGCTCATCTGCGTGCTGATCCTCGATGTCGCGTGCGTGGACTCGCTCGTTCGAACGGTCGGGCCGCCGGCGGCGGCAGCCGTGCTCGTCGTCGCGGGAGCCGGCTCGCGCGCGTTCGCCGTCGGTGTCGCGTTCGTGGCGCGTGGTCGGGCGGTCGGCGACGGCATGGGCGCGCGCTTCGCCGCGTCCGTCTCGTCGGTCGCCGTCCTCGTCGCGGGTGGCTCCGCGCTGGCGTTGAGCGTGCTCGCGCTTCCCGTCGGTCGGCCCGATCCCGGCGCTCGCGCTGATCGGCGGCGCGGCGGTCGCCACGGTCCTCGTCGCGGCCGTCGTCAGGGCGCGTCGTCAGCTCGACGGCGATGGCCTCGGAGCCGCCGTCGAGCTCACGTTCAGCGCGATCCTGCTCGCGGGTGTCGTCGCCGCCTCGTTCATGCACGCCTGAGCCGAGGGCTGCTCGCTGGCCACGCCCTTCGTCCTCGTCCTCGGCGGCACGCGCAGCGGCAAGAGCCGGTTCGCGCTCGACCTCACGCGCTCCCTGGCGCGCGACCGCCCGGCCTGGTTCATCGCGACGGCCTGGCCCGGCGACCCGGAGCTCGACGAGCGGATCGCTCGCCACCGGCGCGATCGACCGACCGACTGGCCGACCGTCGACGCCGGCACCGATCTCGCGGCGACGCTCGACGGCATCACCCGCGAGGCACCCGACGCGCCGATCCTGCTCGAGGGGCTCACGCTCTGGCTCAGCGCGCTGGCGGGCGACGAGCCCGCCGATATCGACCCGCTGCTCGACGGACCGGTGGCCGCCGCGCTGGCGTCGATCGCGCGGCACCCGGGCGCGATCATCGTCGTGAGCGATGAGATGGGCCTCGGGATGGTGCCCATGGACCCCGTCGGTCGCGCCTTCCGTGACCTCGCGGGCCTCGTCCACCAGCGGTTCGCCGCGGCCGCCGACGAGGTCCACGTGGTCATCGCCGGTCTGCCGATGACGCTGAAGCGCGGGCGACCGTGACCGATCGCCTCGCCGACGCGCTGGCCGTCATCGACGCGCTCGGCGGTCCTGACCCGGCCGCGATGGCGGACGCCCAGGCGCACCTCGATCAGCTCACCAAGCCACCCGGGAGCCTCGGCCGGCTCGAGGAGCTGGTCGTCCGGCTGGCCGGGATCACCGGGCGTGCGGATGCGCCCCTCGATCGGCGGCACATCGTGGTCTTCGCCGCCGACCACGGGGTCACCGTCCGCGGCGTCTCGGCGTATCCCGCCGCCGTGACGCCGATGATGGTCGCGAACTTCGTGGCGGGCGGCGCGGCCATCAACGTCCTCGCGCGCCAGGTGGGCGCCCGGATCTCGGTCGTCGATGTCGGCGTCGCCGCGGACCTTCCCGCCACGGGACGGGGTCGCGGCGGGGGACGGCTGGTCCGCGCACGCGTCGCGAACGGCACCGCGGACCTCTCGGTCGGGCCGGCGATGACCGACCGGCAGACCCGTCGAGCGATCGAGGTGGGCCTGCGCACGGTCGAGCGGCTCGGGCGTCGTGGCGTCGACGTCATCGGCATCGGCGAGATGGGCATCGGCAACACCACCGCGGCGGCGGCGCTCGTGGCAGCGCTCACCGGCGAACCCGCCGAGCACACGACGGGCCGCGGGACCGGGCTCGACGACGACGCGTGGCGGCACAAGGTCGCGGTGGTCGCGGCGGCCGTCGAGCGCCACGGGCGCACGTCGGACACCGGGGCGCTCGCGACGCTGGCCGACCTCGGTGGCCTCGAGATCGCCGGCCTCGTCGGGGTCATCGTCGGCGGCGTCGCGGCGCGCATCCCCATCGTGCTCGACGGCTACATCACCGGGGCCGCGGCGCTCGTCGCCGAGCAGCTCGCCCCGGGCCTCGCGAGGCGGCTCCTGGCCGGGCATCGCTCGGTCGAGCCGGGCCACCGCATCGTCCTCGATCGACTGGGACTGGAGCCCATCCTCGACCTCGACCTGCGCCTCGGCGAGGGCACGGGTGCCGCCCTCGCGATGCAGGTCCTCGCGTCGGCGGTCGCGATCCGCGACGGGATGGCGACCTTCGCGTCGGCGGGCGTCCCGGATCGCGCGTGACCGACGCCATCCTGGTCCGGCACGGCGCGACCCGCTGGACCGGCGTGCGCTACTGCGGCCGCAGCGATCCGTGGCTCACGGACGGCGGGCGAGCGGCGGTCGATGCGCTGGCCCGCGAGCTCACGACGGTCGTCGCCCCGGGCGCACGCGGGTCGTGACCAGCCCGGCCCGTCGAGCGCGCCAGACCGCCTCGGCGATCGTCCGCGCGATCGGCGGCTCAGCCGACATCGACGACCGGTGGCGCGAGACCGACTTCGGTACCGCCGAGGGCCTCACCTGGGAGCGTCTGGAACGTCGCCTTCCTGGCCTCGCCGCGGACATCGCCGCGGGCCGCCTCGTCGACTGGCCGGGCGGCGAGCGAGCGGACGAGCTCGAGCGACGGGTAGGCGAGGCGTGGGCCGACCTCGTCGCCCTCGCGGAGCCGGTCATCGTCGTGAGTCACGGGGGTCCGCTTCGCGTGATCGCCGCGCCGCTCGCGGCCCCCGAGCCGGCCCGGTGGCTCCGCGTCCCGCTCGTGGCCGCACGCTAGGCTCGCCGGATGCGCATCCCCGACTTCCAGCTGGAGCGGTTCTTCGCGCGCTACGAGTTCAGCGTCCCGTATCTGCTGTGCGCCTCCGATGTCGAGGGCTGGCCGATGGCCGAGGTCCTCGCGCTCGCCGACGACGAGGTCCGCGCCCTGTGGGACGGCCTGAAGCTCGGCTACACCGAGTCGATGGGGCATCCGCTGCTCCGCGAGGCGATCGCGCAGCAGCTGTTCGAGCGCCTCACCGGCGACGATGTCCTCGTCTTCTCGGGCGCCTCCGAGGGGATCTTCGCGCTGGTCAACGTCCGGCTCCAGGCGGGCGACCACGCCGTCGTGGTCTGGCCGGCGTACCAGTCGCTCCATGAGGTCGCACGGTCGCTCGGCGCGGACGTGACCCTCATCGAGCTGCACGAGTCGGAGGGCTGGGTGCTCGATGCGGCTCGTGTCAGAGCGGCCGTCACGCCGCGCACGAAGCTCATCGTGGTGAACACGCCGCACAACCCGACCGGCATGCTCATGCCCGAGCCGGCGTTCCGCGAGCTGGTCGACATCGCGGCCGACGCCGGCGCCACGCTCCTCTCCGATGAGGTCTATCGCGGCCTCGAGGTGGACCCTGCGACCCGCCTGCCGTCGGGTGCCGATCTCGGGGATCACGTCGTCTCGCTGGGCGTGATGTCCAAGGCGTTCGCGATGGCCGGCCTGCGCATCGGCTGGATCGCCACGCGCGACCATGCGCTGCTCGACGCCGCCGCTCGATTCAAGGACTACACGACGCTCTGCCCGCCGGCCCCGTCCGAGCTGCTGGCGATCGCCGCAGCTCCGCGCTCGCGACCGGGTGCTGGAGCGATCCACTGGCATCACCAGCCGGAACCTCGCGCTCCTCGATGCCTTCTTCGCGCGGCGGACCGAGGTTTCGTGGGTCCGCCCGCGGGCCGGTTCGATCGGCTTCCCGCGGTTCGCCGACGGCATCGACGCCAACGCCCTCGTCGACGACCTCGCGCGCGAGGAGGGCGTCCTGCTGGCGCCGGGCCGGCTGTTCGGGCGCGACGACGGCCATGTGCGCCTCGGGTTCGGGCGCGAGAACCTGCCCGAGGCGCTCGGCCGGTTCGAGGCCTACCTCGACCGGCGCTGAGATGCGCCGGGTCGCGATCCTGAGCGGACCCAGCGGCTGCGGCAAGTCGACGTTCGGGCGCGCGCTCGCCGCACGCCTCGGCGTCGCCTACGTGGAGACCGATTCGCTCGTCCACGGGCCGGACTGGGTGGAGCGATCGCCGGACGCGGTTCGCGAGGGGCTCGCGCCGACGCTGGCGCTCGACGGCTGGGTCATCGACAACCCGTATCGCCGCCTGGTCGGCGAGCTCGTCATCGACGCCGCCGACACGCTCGTCTGGCTCGATCTGCCGATGCGCGTGTGGCTGCCGCGACTCTTGCACCGCACCCTGCGCCGCATCGCGCGCGACGAGGTCCTGTGGAACGGCAATCGTGAGTCCTGGCGGACGGCGTTCACCGGTCGCGAGGGCCTCATCCCGTTCGCGATCCGTGCCCAGTTCGACACGCGTCGCAAGTACCCGACCCGGTACGCGGGGTTCCCACTCGTCCGTCTGCGCTCGACCGGCGAGGTGCGGGCGTTTCTCGCAGCGGTCCCGGCGACCGACCGTGCGACCATCCCGCGATGAGCGAATGGATCTACTTCATCCATCCCCGGCGCGAGGACTTCGCGGCGACGATGACCGAGGAGGAGATCGCCGTCTGGGGCGTCCATTTCGAGCGGTTCCAGCGGCTGCTCGCCGAAGGGACGATCATCCTCGTCGGGCCGACGCTCGGCCGGACGAACACGGGCATCACCATCCTGGAGGCGCCCGACGAGGCGGCCGCCCGCAAGCTCATGGAGGAGGACCCGGTGATCGCCGGCGGGTTCGCGACCGCCGAGCTGCGCCCGATGCGGGTCTCGCTCCTGCGCGGGCGGGACGGTGGCCCGCCCTGGCCGCCGCGCGGCGACGACACCGCCGCCTGAGCGATCGACGACGTCGCCCGTCAGCCGAGGGCCGCGAACGCCTCGAGGAAGCGCGCGGTGATCCGGGTGGCGGTGCGCAGATCGTCCAACCGGATGTTCTCGTCCGGCGCATGGGCGCGGCAATCGTCGCGCGCGGCACCGAGCGTGGTGTTGGGCACCCCGTGCGCCGCGCAGAACCGGTACATCGGCGTCGTTCCGGGCATCGACACGGTGAACGCGGCAGGCTGACCCGTCACGCCCTCCGAGGCGCTGATCGCCGCGGCGACCAGCGGGTCCGCAGGGTCGGTCCACCAGGCTCGCGCATCGTCGAACCGGATGAGCTCGACATCCGTGAAGCCATGCTCGTCGAGATGCGTTCGCAGGCCCGCGACGATCTCCTCCGGATCCTGATCGGGCACGAGCCGCATGTCGATCCGCGCGTGCGCCTCCGCGGGCGTGATCGTCTTCGGCTCGGCGCCGAGGTGCCCGGACCACAGGCCCTGGATGTTGAGCGTGGGCTCGAAGGCGTCGGCCCGCTTGACCTCGACGCCGTCCCGGCCGCCGATGAATCGATCGACGCCCATCTCGTCGCGGTACTGATACAGCAGCTCGATCGGGAAGGCGTCGACCAGCGCCAGCTGCGCCGGTGTGGGCGGCCGGACACCGGCCCGCAGCCAGGCGCCTGCGGGCAGCCCGTCGGCGTCGACGAGCGTCGCGATCGCCTGGGCGATCCGCGTCGCCGCGTTCGGCAGCAGGTTCGCGGCACTCGAGTGCGCGTCGTACGCGATGGTTCGCGCGACGAGCTCGACGACCACGATCCCGCGCGACCCCGCGGCGACCTGCGGCCGTCCCTCCAGGTCGAGCCCGCCGCCCTCGATCAGCGCGCCGTCCGCTTCGCGCAGCTCGGGCCGCTGCCCCAGGAGCGCCTCGAGCGACGCACTGCCCGACTCTTCCTCGCCTTCCACGAAGAAGCGGACCCGGCAGGGAAGCGGCCCGACCGCCGCCAGCCACGCCTCCACGGCCCACAGACGCGGCAGGAACTCGCCCTTGTTGTCGGTCGCGCCGCGGGCGTAGAGGCGGCCGTCGCGGACCGCTGGTTCATAGGGCGGCGACGTCCATAGCTCGAGCGGCGAGGCCGGCTGCACGTCGTAGTGCTGGACGCACATCAGCGTCCGCGGCCCGTCGCCGAGCTCGCCGACCACGAGCGACGGCCGGTCCGCGACCTGCAGCACGCTGACCGTCGCCCCGAGCCGTCGGAGCCGCTGGGCGCACCATGCGGCGGCCGCGGCCAGCGGCTCCGGCGGCGCCCGTCTCGGATGGGATGGCCGACAGCTCGACGAGCTCGGCGAGCCAGTCGTCGAACCGCTCCTCGATCACCCGGTCGATCGCCGCCCACCGGTCCGTGGTCACCTGCCCGGCCATGGTCAGGACCGCTTGCGCTGGAGGTCGAGGAACGGCAGCTCGACGACGTCGGCCTTGACGCGGCCCCGCTTGCCCTCGACCGTCCACTCGACCTCGACCCGGGCACCCACCCGTTCGAACTCGGGCGGGACGGACGCGAGCGCGATCGCCTGCTTGAGGATCGGGCTCCAGCCATGGCTCGTCGCCTTGCCGATCTGCCGCCCGCCCGTCCCGAACACCGGCACGTGCGATCGGTCCGTGGTCGGCGAGATCGCCGGCGGCAGGCCCTGCGCGTCGTACAGGGCCTCGATGTCGTACCAGTCGAGGATGAGACCCACGAGCCGGCGTGACGGTCCGCCACGTCGCTGCTCCGCCTGGAGCGCGCGCCGCCCCACGTAGTCGGCCTTGTCGAAGCTCACGAGCCGTCCCAGCCCGATCTCGAAGGGGCTGTAGTTCTGCTCGGGGTTCATCGCGTGCCGGGCGCTCGTGTAA
Source organism: uncultured Chloroflexia bacterium (assembly GCA_963778025.1). Lineage (GTDB taxonomy): Bacteria > Chloroflexota > Limnocylindria > Limnocylindrales > CSP1-4 > CAVZTA01. Next base: position 126,501 of record CAVZTA010000012.1, read on the forward strand.
TCGACCTCGAGCAGGATCAGCCCGGCTTCGAGGCGCGTGACGTCGAGGGCGAGCATCCCCGCCGGCCGGACGCTCCACGCCTTGCCGGCATCCATCAGCTGGTCCCAGACATCGGCGGCGTGCGCGGCCGGGATCCACAGCTCGTAGCCGAGATCACCGGTGTAGCCGGTGCGGCTCACGTCGACCTCGACCGTGCGGCGGCCGACCTTGAAGCTCGTCGACCGTCGGCGGAAGTAGCGCAGGTCGTCCCACGACTCGCCGGTCGCCTTGGCCAGGACGTCGCGCGCGAAGGGACCCTGGAGCGCGAGCGCGGCGGTGGCCTCGCTCTCGTCCTCGATCTCGACCTGGAGTCCCGCGCTGTTGAGGTGCAGCCAGCGCCACTGGGGGTCGGCGGCCGTCCAGCGGACCTCGTCCTCGGCGAGCCGATGGACGGTCCCGTCGTCGATGACCTTGCCGAACTCGTCGCACCACGGGGTGTAGTAGACCTGCCCGACCTTGAGCTTCGACGCGTCACGGGTGATCACGCGGTCGACGAGCTTGAGCGCGTCTCGGCCGCGGACCCGGTACTTGTACAGCGGGCTCACGTCGATGAGGGCAGCCGCCTCGCGGATCGCGTTGTACTCGATGTCGTGGAAGTCCGCGTACGCCGAGCTCGCGAGGTAGCCCGACCACTCCCGCCACTGCTGCTTGCGGTTCAGCGCGGCCGTGCGGGGATGGAAGGCGGTGCCGACGCTCAAGGGTCCCTCCGACGGTGGCTTCGGCCACCGAGTATGCATCGGCGCGATGCAGGCGGGATGCCCCCGAAGCGTCGCCTGGGACGCCGGTCAGTCCGACGGGAGGCCGATAGCGGTATCGGTCGTTGCCGTCCCCTCGTCCCCGTACGCCAGGACCTGGACGCCGAGACGCGCGTAGTCGGCCGGGTTCCGCGTCACCACGGTCGCCTCAAGGTACGTGGCGACGCCCGCGATGATCGCGTCCGCCAAGGATCGCCCGGCGATGGACCCGCGAGGTCCGGCGACCTCGCCGGCCCATCGCGCGGCCTCCGGATGCGTGGACACGTACTCGAGCGCGTCGGATGAGCGTGCCGATGACCGCGATCTCGGCGTCGGAGCCCTTCGAGAGCGCTTCGCTGACGATCGACATCGCAGCGAAGAGCTCATCGCCTCGGCCGAACAGCTCGCTCGAGCAGCAGGGCGCACCGGCCTGACCGTGCGACGTGGTCGATCAGGATCGTCGTGTCCAGCAGGTACGGCACGTGATTCCTCCCAGGTCCAGGGGCGCTCCCACTCAGACCGCAGGGCGCCAAGGCTCGCAAGGACCTCGGCGTCGTCGTGACCCCACGTGGTCGAGTCGCTTCAAGGCGCCGGCAAGCTCCGCGAACACCTTGCGCGCATGGTCCCGCCGCACCTGTCGTGCCACCACGTCAGCGATGTATCGGCTGCGGCCCCGCGACCCAGCGACGGCATCGACCTGGGCCAGGACCTCTTCGGGCAGCGTGACGTTGGTTCGCACCAGCGCCATCGTGTGCCTCCTGAGTGTGTCGCTGAAGCACACACGGTAGCACACACCGCCCTTTCGGATGAACACGCGCACCGGCTGTCGGGTCCCCAGACCCGGGCATGCCGAGATAGCGACGGCGCCAGGCTGACGCCTTGGCAAGCTGACCCACCTCCGATGAGGCATCCCTTCGGCGCACATGGACGGCGCACTCGCCGGTGGACACCGACCTGACAGATGACCGGATCGTTCAGACCCGTCAGTACGGGCTGGGCTGTGGATTGCCGCTGTTCGCGTTCGGCATGCTGGGCGCGCTCGTGGTGACCTCGGTCGCGAGTGCGATCGAGCTCGGCTTCGGGTCCCCTGACAGAACGCTCATCGCCATGGTGATCCCCGGTCTGGTGGTCCTCTGGGTCGGCGCCATTGCGGCGTGGTTGGCTGCGCGACCACATGCCTGACTTCTCGCTGGACGCCCGTCGTGGCGCTGTCGCCGATGGTGAGCACCCGCCACCACGCGCGACGGGAAGGCGGACTGGGCTGGCATCGCGGTACGCTGCATGAACCCTATGCAGGCTGCATCACGGGCGCGCGCGCCCGCGGGGGACGTCGGAGGGAACGAGGGTTGGGCCAGCGCTACGACGCGGTGATCATCGGCGGCGGCCACAACGGCCTGGTGTCGGCTGCCTACCTCGCCCGCGCCGGCCTGAAGACGCTCGTCCTCGAGCGCCGCCACGTCCTGGGCGGCGCCGCCGTCACCGAGGAGATCGTGCCGGGCTTCCGGTTCTCGATGTTCTCCTACGTGGTCAGCCTTCTTCGCCCCGAGATCATCCGCGACCTCGAGCTGCCGAAGTACGGTCTCGACATCCTGCCCCTCGACGGCACGTTCACGCCGCTGCGCAAAGGCGAGGGCCCGAAGGCCGGCGGCGGCGACTACCTGTGGCGCGTCAACGATCACGCTCGGACGGTCCGAGAGCTCCGGCGGTGGTCGAAGAACGACGCGGAGGCGTACGAGGAATACGGCCAGCTCATGGTCGAGATGGCCCGCTTCATCAAGCCCATCCTGGGCATCGTCCCGGGCGACCCGACCGAGATGGATCCGCGTCCGCTGATGCCCATCGCCAGCCTGGCGCGCCGCTTCCAGCAGCTTCCCGAGCGCCAGCAGGCCGTGTTCGTCCAGCTCATGACGATGTCGGCGGCGGACTTCCTCGACCAGTGGTTCGAGACCGATCCGCTCAAGGCCACGATGTCCGCGTCCGGGATCATCGGCACCTACCAGGGCATCCGCAGTCCGGGCACCGCGTACGTCCTCCTCCACCACTACATGGGCGAGATCGACGGCGCGTTCCGGGCCTGGGGCATCCCCAAGGGCGGCACCGGCAGCGTGAGCTACGCCATCGCGCACGCCGCCCAGGCGCTGGGCGCGGAGATCCGCACCGAGGCGCCGGTCGCCCGCATCCGCACCCGCGGCGACCGGGCGATCGGGGTGGTCCTCGCGGACGGCGAGGAGATCGACGCAGCGAACGTTCTCGCCAGCACCGATGCGAAGGTCACGTTCCTCGACCTGCTGGAGCCGGGCACGCTGGATCCGTCGTTCGAGCAGGAGGTCCGCCGGTTCAAGTTCCGGGGCAGCAGCGGCAAGGTCAACCTCGCCATCGATCGCCTGCCGGAGTTCACGTGCCTGCCGGGCGAGGGCGAGCACCTCCGTGGCGCGATCTCGTTCAGCCCGTCGATGGATGAGATGGAGCAGGCCTACGACGACGCGAAGTACGGGCGGTTCAGCCGCCGGCCGTACATCGACATGATCATCCCGACGCTCGTCGACCCGCAGATGGCGCCGCCCGGCAAGCACGTCATCAGCTGCTTCGTGCAATACGCCCCGTACAAGCTCGACCCGAGCCTCGGGACCTGGGACGACCAGCGCGACGCGTTCGGCGACGCGGTCATCGACCGGATCGCGGAGTTCGCGCCGAACATCCGGGACATCATCATCGGCAAGCAGGTCCTGACCCCGCTGGACATCGAGCGGACGACGGGCCTGACCGAGGGGAACATCTTCCAGGGCGAGCTCTCCCTGGAGCAGCTGTTCTTCAACCGCCCGGTCCCGGGCTACGCGAAGTTCCGGACGCCGATCCGCGATCTCTGGCTGTGTGGGTCGAGCACCCATCCGGGCGGCGGGATCATGGGCGCCAACGGTCGCCTGGCCGCACTTGAGATCCTCAAGCAGAAGCGCGGCCGGTGGGCGGCATGACCCTTACGACGTACGACGCCATCGTCGTCGGGGCCGGTCACAACGGGCTGGTCGCGGCGGCGTATCTCGCGCGCGCCGGTCAGCGGGTGCTCGTCGTGGAGCGCCGCGAACGGCTGGGCGGGGCGATGGACACGGCGCCGCTGGGCGGTGTCAGGGTGCCGGCCGTGGCCCACACCGTCGGGCGCCTGCGGCCGTCGGTGGCGAAGGAGCTGGGGCTCGCGCAGCACGGGCTGCGGCTGGTCGCGCCGGAGGTCCGGGCGTTCGCGCCGCAGCCGGACGGCGACGCGGTCACGCTGTGGGCCGAGACCGGGGCGACGATCGACGCCCTCCGGCGATGGTCCGCCGACGACGCCACGGCGTACATCGAGTTCGACCGCCGGGTCAGGACGCTCGCGCGCTTCCTCGCCGATCTCGGCGACGAGGCACCGCCCGACATCCACGCACCCGGCCTGGGCGACGCGCTCACCGGGCTGCGCCTGGGTCGGGCGTTCCGCGGCCTCGGCAAGGTCGACGGCCGGACGATCCTGCGCGTGCTGCCGATGGCGATCGCCGACTTCGTCGCCGAGTCCTTCACCAGCGAGTCGATCCGGGCGACGCTCGCGTGGCGCGGCGTCCGCCACGTCGCGATGGGCCCGTGGTCCGCGGGCACGACGAAGGTGCTGCTCGACGATGCCGCCGGCAACGACGGCGGGGCGTCCGGCGAGACGGTCTATGCGCGTGGCGGGCCGGGCGCGGTCGCCGATGCGCTCGCCAGCGTGATCCGGGCCGCGGGTGGCGAGCTCCGGACCGGCGCAGAGGTGGTCGCGATCACGACGACCGACGATCGGGCGACCGGCGTCGCGCTCGCGAGCGGCGAGGAGCTCAGCGCGTCCGCCATCGTCGCGGGCATCGACCCGAAGCGGCTCCTGACGACGCTCGTGGACCCGGTCGTCCTCGGGCCGTCGATGCGGTGGCGGGCGGCGAACATCCGGACGCCAGGTTCGGTGTCGAAGGTGAACCTGGTGCTGTCGGCGCTGCCGGCGTTCCCGGCCGCGGCGGCCGATCCGCGCCTCCTGCGTGGCCGGATCCTCGTCGGCATGACCTCGATCGACGACGTCGAGCATGCGTTCGACGCCGCGAAGTACGGCCGCTTCTCGGAAGCCCCGGTGCTCGAGGCCACGATCCCCTCGCTGGTCGACCCATCGCTCGTCGAGGGCGCTCCCGAGGGCACCCACGTGATGAGCGTGCAGGCGCAGTGGACGCCGACGACGCTCCGGGCGGCGTCCTGGGACGCCTGCCGCGACGCGATCGGCGACGCCGTGCTGCGGCAGCTCGAGACGGTCGCGCCCGGGATCTCGTCGCTCGTGACGGCACGCCAGGTGCTGACCCCCGAGGACCTCGAACAGGACTACGGCCTCACCGGCGGGCACCCGCTGCACGCGGAGCCGGGGCTCGATTCGTTCTTCCTGTGGCGGCCGCTGCTGGGGCACGCGCGCTACCGGATGCCGCTCGACGGGCTGTATCTCGCGGGATCCGGTGCACACCCCGGTGGCGGCGTGACGGGCGCACCCGGGCGGAACGCCGCACGGGAGGTCCTCGCCGACCGGAAACGACGTCGCTGACGGAGCGCCGTCAGGCGGTCGCGAGCTGGGGCTTCTCGAACATCGCCGTGAGGCGGTCCAGCGCGTGCCGGAACGTCGGTCGCGTGTGATGGTCGGTCGCGATGGCCGCCGCGACGGGCGTCGCCGACGGCGCGGGCTCCAGGGGTCGCGGTGAGCGTCCGTGCCACGCCAGCCAGCGCGTCGGCGTGAACCGGATCGCCTGCGTATAGGTCGCGCGGAACGTCGTCGCGGTCGAGCCTGCCGGCCGCGAGCTTGTCGGCGTACTTGGTGAAGAACGCGTCGGGGACGACGGGGGTCTCGTCCAGCAGGTCGGCCTGCGCCTCGACCATCGCGACATCGAAGTCGTCGTCGGGCTCGCCGAGCGCGATCATCGCCCGCGGGTTCGCCCGCAGGGCGCGGACCTTGACCGCGTTGGGCTTCGAGAACACGAGGACCGTCTGCCCGTCCCACCAGAACCACACCGGGACCAGGTGCGGCATGCCGTCCTCGCGCACGGTCGACAGCCAGATCACCGGCTCGTCGGCGAGGAACCGGCGGGTCCGGAGCTCCGGGTCGGGGCGGCTGGCGTTGGTGGCGACCGAGGTCATGCCCGGAGTCTCCGGGATCAGCCTGCGCTGCCCAGCGGGCGGCCGTCACCAGTGAGCATGGACATCCGACGATGCCCGGGCATCGGCGCCGATGGTCCGTCCAGATCAGCCGTCCAGTGGTCGAGGCGACGGGCAGAACGCCGCTCGTCGGTCGGGTCAGCCGTCCAGCGGTCGAGGCGCGCCGACGAGCCCCGGGCGGGCCGCGACCTAGCCCTTGTCGCCGCCCAGGAGGCCGCCGAGCCCGCCGATCACCCCGCCGATGTCGATGCCACCGGCGGTGGGCATCTGGCCGTCCGGGGTGAGGGCGTCGATGACCGTGGGCAGCGCGGCCGCGAGGGCCGGCAGGAGCTGGTCGATCGGCACGCCGACCTGCTTCGAGAGCTGGTCCAGCTTGTCGGGCCCGAGCGCGGCGCCCAGCTGCTGCGGGTCGACCGGCTTGTTGTCGCCCTTCGAGACCCACGACGCGACCTGCTCCGCGAGGCCGCTCGAGGTCAGCTGTTGCACGAGGCCCGGGAGCCCGGCGACCGCGTTCGACGGGCTGGGCGATCCGTCGCCCGTGCCGGCGGCCGCCCCGAACTGGCCCAGCAACCCGCCGACGATCTTCGCCGCATCGGGCTGGCCATCATGATCCGCGTCGCCCATCGCCTGCTGCAGGACATCCATGGCTTCGTCCTCCGAAGTGTCGTCGTCCCGGGCAGTGTGCGCCCGGGGCGCGCGGACGTCAGCGGCGGTCACCCGCCTGTTCATCGGCGATGCGCGCCTCCTCCGCCTCGCCCTCGGGCCGGTCCGGCGCCAGCTCGCCGTCGGTCGCGGCGGCCTCGTCCAGCGTCCACGACCAGGTCCGGAGCCGCTTCAGCAGGGAGCGCCCGGTGAGATCGAGGTGGATGGGCGTGACCGCGACGCGGCGATGGACGACCGCGTGGAAGTCCGTGCCGGGCACGGCGAGGCCCGACGGCGGCGGCCCACCGATCCAGTAATAGGGGATGCCGCGCGGGTCGACCCGCCGGAGGAGCTGGTCCTGGTAGACCCGCTTGCCCAGGCGGGTGACCTCGAACCCCTCGCACTCCTCGGGCGTGACCGCGGGGACGTTGACGTTGAGGAGCTCGCCGCGCGAGAGGCCGTGCTCGAGCAGGTTCCGGGCGACCGTCGCCGCCGCGATGGCGGCCAGCGTGAAGTCGGGATGCTCGTAGTACTCCTGCGAGATCGCGAACGCCGGGCAGCCGTTGATGACCGCCTCCATCGCCGCGGACACCGTGCCCGAGTAGGTGATGTCGTCGCCCAGGTTCGCGCCGTAGTTGATGCCCGACGCGACGAGGTCGAAGCCGTGGTCGAAGTAGCCCAGGAAGGCAAGAGAGACCGCGTCGGTCGGGGAGCCGTCGACGGACCAGCCGGTCGAGCCGTCGGCGAGCGTGCGTTCCCGGACGCGCAGCGGACGCATGAGCGTCTTCTGGTGGCCGACCGCGCTCTGGTTCGTGTCGGGCGCGACGACGGTGATGTCGCCGAGCGCCTCGAGCGCCTGCTTCAGCGCGAGGATGCCGCGTGACTCGATGCCGTCGTCGTTCGTGATGAGGATCTTCGGGCGGGACGTCCAGTCGCCCAGCGGCCGGGCCATCCGCCGCAGGGCCCGCGGACCGCCGCGTGCCGCGCCACCCGCGAGCGGCTCGCCGCGTTCGAGGTCGAGGTCGCGTCGTTCCGTGCGGGCCCGTTCCCGGGTCATGTCCGGGAGGTCGCTGCCGTCGCGATGCGGGTGCTTGCCGTCGCTCACCCAGGCAGCTCGCCCTTGAGGTCGACCCGCGGTGGCGTGCCCGGCGCCCGGCCGTCGGCGGCCGGGTCGCCGGCCGCCTGCTCGGCGGCGGCCGACGGGGGCGCGGTAAGCCGAGTCGGGTCGCCCGAATCGTCGACGTCGGCGTCCACGCCGGCGACCGGCTCCCGCGGCTTCCGGATGGCCCGACCCTCACGCGCGGCGACGCGCTGGGTGGCTCGCTCGGTGACCGTGCCCGACTCCCGCGACCGAGCGTAGAAGTGGAAGAAGAACGCGGACACCACCGCGGCGATGGGGATGCCGAAGATCGCGCCCGACGATGCCGGCGATCTTCGAGCCGATGAGCACGGAGCCCAGGACGACGATGGGGTGGATGCCCACGGCGCCCGACATCAGGCGCGGCTGGAGGATGTTCATCGTCACGAACCAGCCGATGCCCATGATGATCAGCGTCGGCAGGAAGGACTCGGGCTGGAGGAGCAGCGCCACCGCCACCGGCGGCAGCCACGAGACGAACGGGCCGAAGAACGGGATCATGTGGAGCAGGCCCGAGGCGACGGAGGTCGCCGCGCCATACGGCAGGCCCAGTGATCATGTTGGCGATCGGCGGCGATCAGGCCGTAGGTCACGCCCATCACGACCTGCCCGCGGAGGAACCCGCCGAACGAGCGGCCAACCGCCTTCTGAAGCAGCCGCGCCTCGCCGAGGTAGTTGGGCGGCACGAGGCGGAAGAGGAACGCCAGGATCGCGCCGCGGTCGATCGCGATGTACAGCGAGAGCATCACGAGGATCAGGAGGTTGCCCGACCAGCCCGATGCTCGCGAATGCCACCTGCTGGATCGGCCCGGCCAGCTCCTGGGCATAGCCGTTCAGGTTCTGGATGATGATCGGCGCCTGGCTCTCGAGCTCGACCGTGAAGCCGAATCCGGCCAGCCGCTCCTCGATCGCCCGGAGGAAGCTCCGGAGCTGGGTCTCCAACTCCGGGGAGGTCCGGATGAACTCCGCGATCGAGTTGCGCCAGGGAGCGCCGCCACCTGGACCAGCAGCGCGAGGACCACGACGACGATGCCGCTGTAGACGACCACCACCGCGGCCGCACGCGGCGCGCCCGGCATCAGGCGCGCCACCACGTTGATCAGCGGCAGCAGCGCGAACGACAGCAGCCAGGCCAGGAAGAACAGGATGATGATGTCCTGGAAGGCCTTGAAGGCGTTGTCCAGGAAGCCCAGCACGATGAACGCGGCCGCGATCGTCGCGAGGATCAGGAACGCGTCGAGCAGCTGCTGCTGACGCTTCGACAGGTCGATCTGGATGCGTCCGGGTCCGGGCTCCACCGCGGGCGCGGCCTCCGTGTGCGCGGCGGCAGCTCCGCCAGCGCCGCCCATGGTAGACGCCTAGCGCAGGCCCATCTTGCGGTGGACTTCGTCGATGGTCGCCTGGGCCGGAGGCTGCAGCCGGTCGGCGCCCGCCTCGAGGATGCGATCGACCTCCGCGGGGTGGGCCATCAGCTCCAGGTAGCGCTCCCGGGCGGGCGCATAGTGCCGGATGATCCGATCGGCGAGCAGCTTCTTGGTGTCGACGCAGCCGGTGCGGGCGGTGCGCTCGCCGTCCCACACCTCCTCGTAGTCGTCGCCGAAGAACCGATGGAGCTGGCAGACGTTGCACACCTCGGGCCGACCCGGATCGGTGCGCAGGATCCGTTGCGTGTCCGTGACCATGCTCATCACCTGGCGGCGGATCACGTCCGGCTCGGCCAGGATCTCGATGGTGTTGCCCACCGACTTCGACATCTTGCGCACGCCGTCGGTGCCGAGCACCACGGGCGCCTCGGTATGGACCGCCTGCGGCTCGGGGAATGTCTCGCCGTAGCGGTGGTTGAACGCCCGGACGATCTCGCGTGACAGCTCGAGGTGCGCCGCCTGGTCCTTGCCGACCGGGACGTGGGTCGCCTTGTAGATGACGATGTCCGCGGCCTGGAGCACCGGGTAGGTGAGCAGGGCGTGGTTCACGTCGTCGGGCTGGGTCTCGCGCTTCTCCTTGTAGGTCGGGGTGCGCTCGACCCAGCTCACCGGCGTGACCGTCGCGAGGAGCCATGTGAGCTCGGTGTGCTCGGGGCGATGGCTCTGGACGAACAAGGTGCACTTGTCCGGGTCGAGCCCCAGCGCGAGCAGTGACGCCGCCATCTCGCGGACGCCGCGGCGAAGGGCATCGGCGTCGTGCTGGCTCGTCAGCGCGTGGTAGTCGACGACGCAGTAGATCGCCTCGAACTCGTGCTGGAGCTTCACGTAGTTCCGGATCGCGCCCAGGTCGTTGCCGAGATGGACGATCCCGGACGGCTGGATGCCCGAGAAGATCCGGGTCCGCGCGCTCGCGTCGGTCAGGGTGGCGGTCATGGGGCGCGAGTGTACCGGCGGGCCGACCGTGCTTCGGTGAGCCGCCGCGGTGCGGCCCGCGCGATGCGCCTGCAAGGTCCCGGAGCGACCCGCTGAGGACTCCACAACGCCGCGGCTGCTAGCAGTGGCAGCGACCCGTCGCGGCGGGTCGACGCTTGGCCGCGCCCCACGGCCGCGGAGCATCGACGGGAGGTGCCGATCGCCCACCGTTGGAGCCCCCGACGCCGCTCCAGCCCAGGAGCGGGCGTCCTCGTCCCGCGCCCCTTGCCCGGTGTGGACCCACAGGAGGGACTCCCTTGGCCAGCGCGACGACTGCTCCTGCAGCCCAGACGACCCCGGGTGCGATCACCTATCGACTGCCATTCGTGATCGCTGCATCGGCCGCCGGCACCGTGATCGAGTGGTACGACTTCTACCTGTACGGTGTCCTGGCGGCGTTCTTCAGCACCCAGTTCTTCCCGCCCGGCAACGACGTCGCGGCGCTACTCGCGTCGCTCGCCACGTTCGGCGCCGGATTCGCCGTTCGGCCCTTCGGCGCAGCCGTGTTCGGACGGATCGGCGACATGGTCGGCCGCAAGTTCACGTTCCTCGTGACGATCACCGTGATGGGCGTCTCGACGGCCCTCGTCGGCATCCTGCCGACATACGCCCAGATCGGCATCCTCGCCCCGATCCTCTTGGTGACCCTCCGCCTCGCCCAGGGCCTCGCGTTGGGCGGTGAGTACGGTGGGGCGGCGATCTATGTCGCGGAGCACTCGAAGGATGAGGAACGCGGTCGCCAAACCTCGTGGATCCAGACGACGGCGACCATCGGCCTGCTGCTCGCCCTCGTGGTCATCGCCGTCACCCGACTGTCGATGTCCCCCGAGGACTTCGCGGCGTGGGGCTGGCGGATCCCGTTCCTACTCTCGGCGATCCTCGTCCTGCTCGCCCTGTACATCCGGCTCCGCCTGCAGGAGACGCCGCTGTTCAGCGCCCTCAAGACGCAGGGCAAGTCGTCGACGTCGCCGTGGCGTGAGAGCTTCGGCGACTCGCGCAACGCGAAGCTCATCCTGCTCGCGCTGTTCGGGGCGACGGCCGGCCAGGCGGTGGTCTGGTACCAGGGCCAGTTCCAGGCGCTGTTCTTCCTGGGTACGAACCTCGGCGTGCGGTTCACCGACGCGTACCTCATCGTGGGCACGGCGATCGTCCTCGCGACGCCGTTCTTCCTCGTGTTCGGGCGCCTGTCGGATTCGATCGGACGGAAGAAGGTGATCCTCACAGGCTGCGCCCTGGGGGTGCTCACGTATGTCCCGATCTACAACCTCATGATCCAGTTCGCGCACCCGCAGGGGACGTTCGATCCCGCGAAGGGCCGGTACGTGGATGCCGCGGGCCTGCCGGCGATCGCGCAGCCCGACATCCTGCCGCTCATCGCCCTGGTGTTCGTCCAGATCCTGTACGTGACGATGGTCTACGGCCCGATCGCCGCGTTCCTCGTCGAGTACTTCCCGGCGCGCATCCGGTACACCAGCCTGTCGATCCCGTACCACATCGGGAACGGCTGGTTCGGCGGGTTCCTGCCGCTCATCTCGGCCGCGATCATCGCGGCCACCGGCAACCTCATCGCGGCGCTGATCTATCCGATCACGGTCGCGATCATCACGATCATCGTGGGCGGACTGTTCGTCCGGGAGAGCCACCAGGTGAAGATCTGGGACGAGGTGGGAGATGACGCCCGGCCGCTGGGTGACGAGCTGCCGGCGACGGGCGCACACGCCTGACGTCATCACCACCCGGCACTAGCATCGACGGCGGGAGGCGCGGTCCTCCCGCCGTCGTTCGTCCCATGCCCGGATCGCTGCCCGCGGAGGCGCACCATGGCCGTCCTCGACCCCGCCACCTCGCGTCAGCGGTACGACGACTTCTACCGGCGCTCGCTCGACGATCCCGAGGGCTTCTGGCTGGAGGCGGCGGAGGCGATCGACTGGTCCGTGCCACCGGCGCGCGCGTTCGAGCAGCCGTCGCCACCGACGTTCACGTGGTTCCCGGGCGGCCGGACGAACCTGACGGTCAACGCGCTCGACCGGCACGTCGCGGCGGGGGCCGGTGACCGGACGGCGCTCATCGCGCTCGACGAGCGGGGCGGGCGTCGGACCTTCAGCTACGCGGACCTGCTCGCGCGCGTCGAGGCGTGCGCGGCGGCGCTCCGCGCACTGGGCATCGGTCATGGCGATCGCGTGACCATCTACATGCCGACCTGCCCCGAGGCGATCGTGGCGATGCTCGCGGTCGTCCGCATCGGGGCGATCCACTGCATCGTGTTCGCCGGGTTCGGCGCACGCGCGCTGGGCGATCGGATCGCGGCGTGCGGGGCGCGGCTCGTCCTGACCGCCGACATCACCTGGCGCAAGGGCAAGGACGTGGAGCTCCTGCCGATCGTCGACAAGGCGCTGGACGAGGTGCCCAACGACGTCGAGCGGGTGGTGGTCCTGCGGCGCCGCGGCGAGGCGACCGAGCTGCGAGCGGACCGGCATCTCGACTGGGACGCGTTCCTCGCCGCGGGCACGGGCGGTGACGGCTCGGCGGCGGACACCGCGTCGGAGGATCCCGCGTACATCCTCGCGACGTCCGGGACGACCGCCAAGCCGAAGCTCGCGGTCCACGGGCACGGCGGCTACCAGGTGCACATCGTGTCGATGGCCCGGTGGCTGATGGGCATCGGCCCGGACGACATCTGGTGGTCCACGTCCGACATCGGGTGGATCGTGGGTCACGCGTACATCGTCCACGCGCCGCTCATCCTGGGCGCGACGACCATCGCCTACGAGGGCTCGCTCGACCATCCCGGGCCGGAGGTCGTGTGGCAGACCATCGAGCGCGAGAAGGTCACCGGGATCTTCACGTCGCCGACGGGGGTGCGCCTCCTGATGCGCTACGGCGAGAGCGCACCGGCCGCATTCGACCTGTCGTCCGTGCAGCGGACGTTCTGCGCCGGCGAGGTCCTCAACGCACCGGCCTGGTCGTGGTTCCAGGAGACGGTGTTCAAGGACCGCGTGCCGATGATCGACCACATGTGGCAGACCGAGACGGGCGGGCCGATCATCGGCAATCCGTGGGGCATGGGCCTCCAGCAGCCGATCAAGCCCGGGTCGGCGGGGCTGCCGATGCCGGGCATCGAGGTCGACGTGGTGACGCCCGAGGGCGAGCCGGTCGGGGTGGGGGAGAAGGGCACGTTGCGGATCAAGCGGCCCTTCCCCGGGCTCATCTCCACGCTGTGGGGTGAGCCCGAGCGCTACATCGCGGACTACTGGCAGCGGGTCCCGGGCGGCTATTACGTGGGCGATGCGGCGCACATCGACGAGGACGGGTACGTCTGGTTCGCCGGCCGCGCCGACGAGATCATCAAGATCGCCGCCCATCGCATCGGCACCATCGAGGTCGAGACGGCGTTCCTGCGCCACCCCGCGGTCGCCGAGGCGGGGGTGTGCGGCATCCCCGACGAGCTGCGCGGCGAGGTGGTCGGGGCGTTCGTGGCACTCAAGGCGGGGCAGACGCCGTCCGATGAGCTGCGCCGGCAGCTGCTGGCCACGGTCCGCGACGACCTGGGGCCGGTGGCCGTCATCGGGGCGCTCTCGTTCGTGAACACCCTGCCCAAGACGCGGAGCGGCAAGATCATGCGGCGCGTGCTCAAGGCCGTCGCGCTGGATCGGGATCCGGGCGACATCTCGACGATCGAGGACGAGGGTTCGGTCGAGGAGGCGCGGGCGGCCGTCGCGGAGCTCCGGGCGGGCCTCCACTCGACGTGACCGAGTCGTCGGTCGGGTCGGCGGCGGTCGGGGCCGTCTTCGTCGATGTCTTCGGCACGCTGCTCGACCTCGGGCCGCTGGCCGAGGCGTGCTCCGCCGTCGTGCAGGAGCGCGGCCCGGATCTCGCCGCTCGGTGGCGCGCGCGGCAGGTCGAGGCGACCTGGCTGCGGACGGCGATGGGCACCTGGACCGACTTCGAGAAGGTGACCGAGCAGGCGCTGGGGGTCGCGCTCGAGGATGTCCTGGGAGCCGCTGCGGCGGGGGTGGGTGTCCTCGACCGACGCCGCCTGGCCTCGGCGTTCGAGGCGCTGCCGGCCGCCGACGGCGCACGGGAAGCGCTGGTGTCACTGCGGGCGGCGGGCATCGTGACCGGCGTGCTGAGCAACGGCTCGGCCGCGCAGCTGCGCCGGATCGTCGACCGGCAGGGCCTGGGCGATGTCCTCGATCACGTGCTCTCGGTCGACGCGGTCCGCGTGTACAAGCCGGATCCGCGCGTCTATGCGCTCGCCGTGTCCGCGACGGCGTTGCCCGTCGAGCGGATCGGCTTCGTCACCGGCAATGGCTGGGATGCCGCCGGCGCCGGCGCGTTCGGCTTCCGGGTCGCGTGGCTGCGTCGCGAGGGCTCGCCGGCGATGCCGTCGGTCGGCGCGCCGCGCCCGATCGAGACGACCTGGCCGGGCGTCCCGTCCATCTTCGTGGGCGGCTGATCGGCCGCCGCGGCCCGGCGCCGACCGCCCCTTCGCTACCATCCGCGCGATGTCCCGACTCGTCGTCGTCCCATGACCCTGGAGCGCACGCCGTTGCGTGTCGGCGTGCTCGGGGCCGGGACGGTCGGCGGCGAGGTGATCCGGGCGTTCCTCGCGCGGTCGCCGCGGCTCGCGCCCGCGGACGGGCGACCGCTGGTCCTCGCGGGGGTCGCCGTCCGCGACATCCCCAGGGCGCGTGCATCCGGCGTCCCCGATGACCTGCTCACCGACGCGCCCGCGCACCTCGTCGCCTCGCCCGACATCGACGTCCTCGTCGAGGTGATGGGTGGCCAGGAGCCGGCGCGGACGCTGATCCTCGGCGCGCTGGCCTCGGGCAAGGCCGTGGTGACCGCCAACAAGGCCCTGCTCGCCGCGCACGGTCCGGAGCTGGAGGCGGCCGCCCGGGCGTCGGGAGCGCCCCTGCGGTTCGAGGCGTCCGTCGGTGGCGGAATCCCGGTGCTCTCGCCGCTGGCGTCGGACCTCGCGGCGAACCGGGTGTCGTCCGTCCGGGGCATCGTCAACGGGACGACGAACTACATCCTCACGGCGATGGCGCGCGAGGGCCTGGCGTACGACGACGTGCTCGCCGACGCGCAGGCTCGCGGCTATGCGGAGGCCGACCCGACAGCGGATGTCGAGGGGCTGGATGCCGCGGCGAAGCTGGTGATCCTGATGCGCCTCGCCTTCGGCGCCTGGATCGAGCCGACGTCCGTCGAGCGGCGGCCGCTCGTCCGAGGCGGGGGACGCGGTGCGGCGGGCATCACCGGGGTGACCGCCGACGATGTCGCGGCGGTCCTCGATCACGGACGGGTCCTGAAGCTGGTCGCAGCGGCGCGGGTGCTGGACGATGGCTCATTCGAGGCGTCGGTCCTGCCGAGCGCGGTGTTCGGCGCGACCGCCCTGGCGACGACCGATGGCGTGCTGAACCGCGTCGAGATCGAGGCGTCGCCGGTCGGGTCGGTCGCGTTCGCGGGGCCCGGCGCGGGTGGCGCGGCGACGTCGTCGGCGGTGCTGGGCGACCTCGTGGCGATCGCGCGCGGGGGGTCGTCGACGTGGGCGGGACTGCCGGCCGCGGTCGAACGGTCGGCGATCGCGGTGCGGGCGCCGGCGGGCGAGACGTTCGAGGCGCCGTCCGGCGCGTGCTACCCGACGGCCGAGTGAGTCCGGTGGGCACCACCGTGCCGGCGCGGGTCCGCCTCACGGATCGCTACGCCGCGTACCTGCCCATCGGTCCGTCGACCCCGGTGGTGTCGCTGGGCGAGGGTTCGACGCCCCTGGTGCACGCGCGACGCCTGGGCGGATCACTGGGGCTGCGGTCGCTGTTCCTGAAGATCGAGGGCGCGAATCCGACGGGCTCGTTCAAGGACCGCGGGATGGTGGTCGCGGTCGCCAAGGCCCTGGAGGACGGCGCGCGGTCGGTGATCTGCGCGTCGACGGGCAATACGTCGGCGTCGGCGGCCGCGTACGCAGCGGCGGCCGGGCTCGAGTGCGTGGTCGTGCTCCCGAAGGGCGCGATCGCGCTGGGCAAGCTGCTGCAGGCGCTGGTCGCGGGAGCCCGGGTGGTCGCGGTCGACGGGAACTTCGATGACGCGCTTCGGATCGTGCGCGGACTCGCCGAACAGGACGATCACCCCGTGACGCTGGTGAACTCGGTCAACCCGCACCGGCTCGAAGGGCAGAAGACGGCGGCGTTCGAGATCTGCGACGACCTGGGGCGATCGCCCGATGTCCTGGCCATCCCGGTCGGCAACGCCGGGAACATCAGCGCGTACTGGCGTGGGTTCGTGGAATACGCGACGGCCGGCATCGTCGGGTCACGGCCGCGGATGTGGGGCTTCCAGGCCGCCGGCGCCGCGCCGCTCGTCCATGGTCAGCCGGTGGAGCGGCCGGAAACGATCGCGACCGCGATCCGGATCGGGAACCCGGCGTCGTGGTCGAAGGCGATCGCGGCCCGTGACGAGTCCGGCGGGCGCATCGATGCCGTGACCGACGACGAGATCATCGCCGCGTACCGGGACCTGGCGCGGCTCGAGGGGGTGTTCTGCGAGCCGTCGTCGGCGGCGTCCGTGGCGGGGGTCGCGGCGGCGGCGCGCCGGGGCGAGCTGGACCCGGACGCGACGGTCGTGTGCGTGCTGACCGGGAACGGTTTGAAGGATCCGCACACCGCCGAACGGATCGTCGACCAGGTGCTCGAGGCGCCCGCCACGCTCGGCGGTGTCGCGGTCGCGCTCGGATGGTGAACGGCCGGGACGCAGTCGCTCGACCCTCGCGCGCCCTCGTTCCCCCGCTTCACCGTGCTATCACGGTGCCATGGTGATGTGCTGACATGGTGACGTGCTGACGTGGTGATGCATTGGTTGGCCGAGCTGGACGGCCGTCGTCTGACGGTCGAGATCCCGGCGACCTCCGCGAACCTGGGCGCCGGTTACGACTGCCTCGGGCTCGCGCTCGACCTGTACGACCGGATCGAGCTCGAGGTGCGCGGCTGGAGTCGCGGCGCGATCGAGCTCGCCGTGGACGGCGAGGGGGCCGGCGAGCTGCCGGACGACCGCGATAACCGGTTCGTGCGCGGGCTGGAGGCGGCGCTCATCGAGGCGCGGGGTCCACTGCCGGAGGGTGTCGGCTGGCGCATCGAGATGCAGAACCGGATCCCCATCGCCCGCGGCCTCGGATCGTCGGCCGCCGCGACCGTCGGCGGCCTGGTCGCGGGCAACGCGCTCGCCGGCGAGCCGCTCACGAACGCGGACCTGCTGCGCCTCGCGACGGGCATCGAGGGTCATCCGGATAACGCGGCGGCGGCGCTGCTCGGCGGGTTCACCGTCGCGGCCGATCTCGACGGCGTCGTCGAGGCCCTGCGCTTCGACGCTCCGCGTGACCTCCGCGCCGTCCTGTTCATCCCCGATCGCCGCCTGTCGACGAAGGACATGCGCAAGGCCCTGCCGTCCAAGGTGCCGCTCGCCGATGCCGTGAGCAATCTCGGACGGGTCGCACTCGGCGTCGCGGGCATCGCCACGGGGCGGACGGAGCTGCTGCGCGAGCTCACGGTCGACCGCCTCCACGAGCCCTATCGCGCGCACGTCTATCCAGAGCTGCCGCGGATCGTGACCGCGGCGCGCGATGCCGGCGCGCTGGGCGCATGCCTGTCGGGCGCAGGTTCGACCATCCTCGCCTTCGCCGATCAGGTCTCCACGATCACGCGGATCGAGGCGGCCTATCGCGCGGCTTCCGCCGACCTCGACCTCGCCGGCCGGATCCTCGTCGTCGCGCCCAGGAACCACGGAGCGCGCGTCATCCCGTAGCGCGCGAGGCGGGCGGAGCGGGCGGGGCGATCAGCCAGCGTCCTCCGGACCCGCACGATCGGCAGCGTCGGAGCGCTCCGGCCCACCCTGTGCGTCGGGTGTCCACGCCCGGTCCGCGTACCGGAGCTGCCGTTGCCGCAGCTCGTCGAGCCGTTCCTGCTCGAAGCGCGCGAGGTCCAGCTCGTAGCGGCGCTCCTCCTCGTCGAGTCGTTGCTGCGTGACGGGTTCGGGCGCGTTGCCGTCGCCCGCAGCCGGTCCCTCCCCCTCGTCGGGGTCCCGACCGCCGAACAGCCGCCGCAGGAAGCCCATCGGCCGGTCAGACGCTCGACGCCTCGCGGGCGCCGATGAACGTGAGCACCTCGCGCCACGCCTTGTCCGAGGTTGCCGCGAACTCGTCGGCCTTGCGGTCGAAGAAGCTGTGCGGAGCGCCCGGGTACGTGATGACCTGGTGGTCGACGTTCGCGGCCCGCAGCGACGTCTCGAACTCGTCCCGGACGTGCGCGCCGATCGCCTCGTCCGCGCCGCCGAAGAGCGCGAGCACCCGCGCATGCATCTGGGACGTCACATCGGCCGGCGCGGGCAGGCCCGAGCGGTGCGGCCCGGTCGGCCAGCCGTAGAAGCCGATGACGCCCGTGGGGTCGATGTCCAGCGTCGCCGTGAGGAACGCGATCCGCCCGCCGATGCAGAAGCCCATGGTGTTCAGCTCGCGAACGCCGCCGCCCTCGGCCGAGCGCAGGTGCGCCGCCGCGGCCCGGATGTCGGACGCCAGGCCGTCCCAGGTGAGCTGCAGGACGTGGGGCTGGTACTCGAACGTCGGGCCACGTCGACCCAGACCCGCCGTCCGCCCGAAGTAGTCGATCGCGACCGCATCGATCCCGTGCTCCGCGAATCGGAGCGCGAGGTCCTCGTAGTACGGGTGGAGTCCGCGGACATCGGGCAACACGATCATCCCGACGCCCAGCGGTTCTGCGGCGAGCGCGCCGAACGCCGTGAAGTCCGTCCCGTCCGCCGACCGCAGCGTCAGCTCGCCGCTGTCCAGCGCCCCGCCCTCGATCGGCGCGATGGGCGGTCGGGAGTCATGGTCGAAGCACATGGTGGCCCTCCGAGCAGGCGCGGTCGAGTCTGCCCCATCGTCCCACGTCCGGCGCGCTCGCGCGGGAGGGCCGCCGAGGCTACTCGATCGACTGACGGCGGCATCGGATGCACCCGATGCGTCCTACGACGAAGCTGCCCGGCCTGCTGGGCCGCGACCCTCCTCCGCGCCGGCCTCAGTCGTCGCCGTATGCACCCGATGCAGCAGACGACGGAGGACGGGCAGGCCACGGGTCCGTCACGGGTCCCGGGCGAGCCTCGTTCGTCACAACGCGCATCGGATGCACGACCGCCGTGGCCGGCTGCGGCCGGCGCCTCGGAACGGCCGGCCGGGAAGGGGTCGGACGGTAGAATGGCGCGATGCCCGCCCCCGTCCATGTGCTGAAGTTCGGCGGGTCCTCCGTCGGCGATGCCGAGCGCATCCGCCGGGTCGCCCGCCGGATCGCGCGGATGCGGGGCGAGGGCGTCGACCTCGTGGTCGTGGTCTCCGCGATGGGCGACACCACCGACGAGCTCCTCGCGCTCGCGGGAGCGATCACCGACGACCCCGATCCGCGTGAGCTCGATGTCCTGCTCGCCACCGGCGAGCACCAGAGCGCGACGCTCGTGTCGATGGCCCTGCATGCGCTGGGCGTGAAGGCCATCTCGCTCACCGGCCCCCAGGCGGGCATCACCACCGACGGCCGCTACGGCCGGGCGCGCATCGCGGGCATCGACCCCACGCGCGTCCGCGCGGAGCTCGCCCAGGGCAAGGTCGTCATCGTGGCCGGCTTCCAGGGCATGGGCCTGGCCGACGACGCGGTCCTCGCGTCCCTGACGCCGGAGCACGCGACCAACGGCCATCGCGTCGTCCACCTCGCCGAGATGACGACCCTCGGTCGCGGCGGCTCCGACACCACCGCCGTCGCCCTGGCCGCCCAGCTCGGGGCCGACCGGTGCCGGATCTTCACCGACGTGCGTGGCGTGTACACCGCGGATCCGCGCCTGCAGCCCGACGCGCGCCAGCTCGACCTCGTCGGCTACGAGGAGATGATGGAGCTCGCGCAGCAGGGCGCCCAGGTGATGCAGACCCGTGCCGTCGAGCTCGGCTGGGTCAACGGCGTCATCATCGAGGTCCTGAGCTCGTTCGAGGACGTGCCCGGCACGCTCATCAAGGAGGACCCGCTCGTGGAGCAGCGGAACAAGGTCCGAGGGCTCGCCCACGACCGGAACGTCGCCAAGATCACCCTCGTCGAGGTGCCCGACCGGCCCGGCCTCGCGCGCACCGTCTTCGAGCCCCTCGCCGACGCGGGCATCAACGTCGACATGATCGTCCAGAACGTCGGCCACGGCGGTGCGACGGACCTGACGTTCACGATCCCGCGCGTCGAGCTCGCCGCGGCGAAGCGCATCCTCGAGCCGCTCGTCCGCGAGCTCGGCTTCCGCGAGCTGACCACCGACAGCGCGGTCGCCAAGGTGAGCATCGTCGGCGCGGGCATCCAGAACGCGCCGGGCTATGCCGCGCGGATGTTCGGCGCCCTCGCCGACGCCGGGATCAACATCGAGATGATCTCGACGTCCGAGATCCGGATCACCACGATCATCGGCGAGGACCGCGTCGAGGAGGCGGTCCGCGCGCTCCACCAGGCATTCGAGCTCGAGCAGCCCGAGCCTGTCGAGGCCGAGGGGGCCGGCGAGCTCGCCGCGCCCCGATGACCGCGGCCGCCACGCCGTTCCTCGCGCGCGCCCAGCGCTTCGCCAGCGTCGGTTCCACCAACGACGTCGTCCGGGCGTGGCTCCGCGAGGGCACGCCGGAGGTCTGTCTCGCCGTCGCCGACGAGCAGACGGCGGGCCGCGGACGCGACGGCCGGATGTGGGTCGCACCGCCCGGTGCCGCGCTCCTGCAGTCGATCGGGTTCCGCCCGACGTGGCTGGCACCCGAGCGGGCGTGGCGTCTCGCGGCGACCGTCGCGCTCGCCATGGCCGATGCAGCGGAGGAGGCGGCCGGCCTGCCGGACCTCGCCATCCGCCTGAAATGGCCCAACGACCTCGTGGTCGTCACTGATGGCGAGGACGCGCTGCTCGTCGGCGAGCTGGATCCCGCGAAGGCCGCGGCGACGCTGCACGGGCCGGTCGCATTGCGCAAGCTGGGCGGTGTGCTCGGCGAGACCGAGGGCCTGGGCACGGACGACCCGCGGGTCGTCGTGGGCATCGGCGTCAACGCGGAGTGGCGGGCCCGCGACTTCCCGCCGGACCTGGCCGCGACGATGACGTCGCTCCACGAGGCCTCCGGCGGCCGGCCGATCGACCTCGCCCTCCTCCACGACGGCTTCACGGGGCGACTGGAAGCGCGCATCGAGGCGCTCCGCGCCGGGTCCTTCGACCTCGCGACGTGGCTCGCCCGCCAGGTGACGACCGGCCATGACGTGTCGCTCCAGACCGAACGTGGCATCGAGATCGTCCGAGCCCTCGGGCTCGACGCGGCCAGCGGTGCCCTCGTCGTCGGGGACCCCTCCGCGGTGGGAGGCGAGCGCCTCGTCCACGCCGGCGATATCGTCCATCTCCGTCTCGCGCCCGCGGCCGATGCCGCGGCCGGGGTGTAACGCGATGGCACGTGCGGTGTTGAGGAAGGCATCGGGCGGTCCCCCCATCGCCCGGCTCGATCGCGACCGTCCTGCTGTCGAGGCGGCCCGTCGTGACCCGGCCCGGTTCGAGGCCCTGTACCGGAAGTACCTCGCGCAGGTGTACAGCTACGCGCTCTACGAGCTCGGCGACCATCACGCCGCCGAGGACGCCACGGAGCGGACGTTCCTCCGCGCGCTCGCCGCCCTGCCGCGGTTCGAGGAGCGCGCCGGTTCCGACGACCCCGCCGACGCATCGACGTTCCGGGTCTGGCTGTTCCGCATCGCCCGCAACGCCGTCGCGAACGAGCGCCGCACCGCCCGACGGCGGCGCTCGACCAGCCTGGAGGCCTCGCTCGAGGCGGGTCTCGCGGTCGTCGACCCGCACGACGTCGAGGCGGACGCGGTCCGACGTGACGATGCCGCGGCAGCCATCCGGGCCGTGCAGCGCCTGCCGGCCGACCGGCGCCGGGCGGTCGTCCTGCGTCTCGTCGACGAGCTGTCCACGGCGGAGATCGCGGGCATCCTCGGCCGCTCGGAGGGGGCCGTGCGTGTGCTGCTCCACCGGGCCCTTCGCTCGGTCGCACGCGACCTCGGCCGAGAGACCCCGGACGATCCGCGCGGAGTGACCTCGTGACCGCCGGCGGTCCGTCGGACCGCATGCGGGCACCGGTCGAGGCAGTCGAGCTCGACGACCATCTCGATCGACTGCTGGCGGCCGGCGATCGTGGCGCCGAGGCCGTTCCCGTGGACGCGGCGCTCGATCCGGCGCTGCTCGGCGCCGTGACGCGGCTCCGCACGGACCTCGTCCGGTTCCATCCGTCGTTCCGATTCGAGGAGCGCGTCGCGGCCCGCCTCGCGGACGTCGCCGACCGGATGCGGCTGGCGGCCGCCGCCGGGGCGGAGGGCGACGCCGTCGCAGGCCCGCTCGCACTCGCGTCGCCGAGCTTCCCGGAGCTGGACGCCATCGCCGCCGGCACCTACGACCCGTCGGCACCGGAGGCGCCGCCCGTTCCCCGGACGGTGATCATCGGCGGGGCGATGGCCTCGGCGGCGCTGTCGCTCGCCGGGGTCGCGTACGTCGCCTGGCGCGCGACCCGCCCGCCGCGCCCACCCATGGCCCGTGCCGTCCGTGCCGCCCGCGCGATCCGGGGCGACCGCGGTCGAACGAGGAACGCCGGCGCGTGGCGCCGCGCCGCTCGCGTGGTCAGGCCCAGCTGATGCCCATCAAGCTGCCCCAGTTCCGGTCCCGACGCGACGAGTACCCGCCCGACCTCTGGACGAAGTGCCCGTCATGCGAGGAGACGCTGTTCAACAAGCAGCTCGAGAAGGCGCTCCGAGTCTGCCCGTCGTGCGGTCATCACTTCCGGCTCGGCGCCCAGGCGCGCCTGGAGCAGCTGCTCGACGAGGGCACGTTCGAGGAGCGCGACGCCGGGCTCGTCAGCCGCGACCCGCTCGGGTTCGTCGACCAGAAGCCGTATCCCGATCGCGTCGCCGCCGCGCAGCTCGCGACGGGCCTCCGGGACGCGGCGATCTGGGGTGAGGGGCGCATCGAGGGCGCGCGCGTCGCGATCCTCGCCATGGACTTCGGGTTCATGGGCGGGTCGATGGGCGCGGTCGTCGGCGAGAAGGTCACCCGCGCCGCGGAAGCGGCCCTCGCCGAGCGGATCCCGCTCATCATCGTCTCGGCGTCCGGCGGCGCCCGGATGCAGGAGGGGACGCTCGCGCTGATGCAGCTGGCCAAGACGATGGCCGCCATCGAGCGCCTGAAGGCGGTCGGGGTGCCCTACATCTCGATCCTCTCCGATCCCACGACCGGTGGCGTGTTCGCGAGCTACGCGGCCGTCGGCGACGTCAACCTGGCGGAACCGAATGCGCTCATCGGCTTCGCGGGCGCGCGGGTGAACGCGGGCACCATCGCGCAGGAGCTGCCACCCGGCTTCCAGCGGGCCGAGTTCCTGTTCAGCCACGGCTTCGTCGACCGTGTCGTCGCCCGCTCCGAGCTGAAGCGGGAGCTGGCCGCGCTGCTCCGGTACCTCGAGCCGGTCGAGGATCTCGTCGCGCTCGAGATCGAGTCCGGCAATGGCTCGAACGGCGGCGGGGGCTTCCGCGCCTTGTCGTTCCTCAGCTCGCTCGCCGACCGGATGCTTCCCGAGGCCGCGCCGGAGCCCGACTCGGTGCCACGGAACGGCGACCACGCCACCGCACCCGCCGTCGCCGAGGTCCCGCCGATCGACCCGCCGCGCGCGACGCCCGCGACGCCGGGCGCGCCGACGCCCTCGGCGACAGCGTCCCCATCCGAGGAGGCCGCCCGTGGTCGACCGCTTCCTTAGGGGCCGCGACCGCGAGGGTCGTGCCACCACCGTCGCCGAGCCGCCGATCCCGGCCGATCCCAAGGCCGCGATGTGGGCGCGTGTGCAGCTCGCCCGGAACCTGCGCCGGCCGCGCACCCTGGAGCTCGTCGCCCTGATCGCCGACGACTTCGTGGAGCTCCACGGGGACCGGCTGTTCGGTGACGACGAGGCGGTCGTCGCGGGGTTCGCCCGGATCGACGGCCGGCGGGTCGTGGTCATCGGCCAGCAGAAGGGCGCCGATACCGACGAGAACCTGCGCCGGAATTTCGGGATGCCGCATCCCGAGGGCTACCGCAAGGCGATGCGGATCATGGACCTCGCCGAACGGTTCGGGATGCCGATCGTCACCTTCGTCGACGTCCCGGGCGCGCACCCCGGTCCGGAGTCGGAGGAGCGCGGCATCGCCGAGGCGATCGCGAGCAGTGTCGGGCTCATGAGTCGCCTGCGCACGCCGATCGTCACGATCATCACCGGCGAGGGCGGGTCGGGTGGGGCGCTGGCGATCGCCGTCGGCGACGTGGTCATCGCGCTCGAGAACGCGGTCTACTCCGTGATCTCCCCGGAAGGCTGCGCGGCGATCCTGTGGCGCAGCTCGGACGAGGCAGCGACCGCCGCCCTCGCGATGCGCATGAGCGCCGACGACCAGCACGCGCTGGGCGTCGTCGATATCGTCGTCGCCGAGCCGGGAGAGGGGGCCCACAGCGACCACGCCGAGACCGCGAAGCGCCTGAAGGCGGTCATCGTCGAGCAGCTGGAGCGGCTCTCGGCCATCCCGCTCGACGATCTCGTGGAGCTCCGCTACCAGCGCTACCGGGCCATGGGGACGTATGGTGAGGAGCACGTCCCGACGGCGACGCCGCTGCCACCCACGCGCGGGGGTCTCGGTGACCGGCTGCGGAACCTCATCGAGGCCGGCCGGGGCGCGATCCCTGCGTCTCCGCTGCCACGCCGCGACGAGCCGCCTGCCCGCGAGGAGGTCTAGCCCGTGACCCAGCGCCCCGCCTGACCCAGCGAATGTCCGAGCACCCATGACCGATCGATCCCCGGCGCCGCGCGCCGATGCCCGCACTGCCGCCGAGCGCGCCCGCGACCACGCCGCGCTGGAGCGGCTGACGGCGTCGCTCCTGCCGGCGCTCGTCGCGAAGCTGGGCTCGAGCGGACTGGGCGAGCTGGAGGTCCGCGAGGGATCCTGGCGGGTGCGGCTTCGCCGGCCGTTCGGCGCGGGCGGCGCGGGCCGCCGGTCGAGCGGCGATCGGGCGGGACGGACGCAGCCCGGTCACGAGGGCCACGGTCACGCACCGGCGGCCCTCGAGGGACGCCGCGGTGGCGGCCGGACCATGGGCGGCCACTCGACCAACGGGACGGATCCGGGCGAGCCGATGACCGCCGACCGCGGACCGCACGTCGAGGATCGGGACGAGCCGCGCGAGGACCGCCGGACGCAAGCGCTGTCACCGGCTGTCGGCGTGTTCCGACCGGGTCTGGCGCCGGGTGCCCGCGTCCGGCAGGGCGATCGGGTGGCGGTCGTCGACCAGCTGGGCATCCCCGTCGACGTGACCTCCCCGATCGACGGCATCGTCGGACCCACGCTCGTCGAGGCGGGCGATGCGGTCGAGTACGGCGAGGCCCTGGTCGTGGTCGAGCGCCACGAGGGCGACGGCTGATGTTCAAGCGGATCCTGATCGCCAATCGCGGTGAGATCGCGCTGCGGGTGCTGCGCGCGTGTCGGACCCTGGGCGTGGAGGCGGTCGTCGCCTACTCCGAGGCCGACCGCGAGAGCCTGCCGGTCCAGCTCGCCGACGAGGCGATCTGCATCGGCCCCGCGGACGCGCGTCGGTCATACCTCTCGGCGCCGGCGATCATCTCGGCGGCCGTGGTCACCGGCTGCGACGCGATCCACCCGGGCTACGGCTTCCTGAGCGAGGACGATGGCTTCGCCGATGCCGTCCGCGCGCACAGCCTCACGTTCATCGGCCCGCCGCCGGAGGTGCTCGAGCGCTTCGCATCGAAGGAGGGCAGCCGCCGGCTGCTGGCCGCCCAGGGTCTGCCGACGATCCCGGGCTCGGGGCTGCTCGGCGACGACCAGCACGGGCTGGACGAGGCGGATCGGATCGGCTATCCGGTGCTCGTCAAGCCGTCGGCGGGTGGCGGTGGCAAGGGGATGCGGATGGTCCGCTCCCCGCGCGAGCTCGCGTCCGTGCTCCCGGTCTGCCGCTCCGAGGCGCGGGCGGCGTTCGGTGACGACTCGCTGTACCTCGAGAAGTGGCTCGAGGACACCCGCCACATCGAGGTCCAGGTCGCGGTCGACCGCTATGGCCACGGTGTCCATCTCGGCGAACGCGACTGCTCCGTCCAGCGACGGCACCAGAAGATCCTCGAGGAGGCGCCGACGCCGGCGATGTCCGACGAGGCTCGTCGCGCACTGGCCGATCGCGCGATCCGGGCGGTCGTCGCGGCCGGCTACGAGAACGTCGGGACGCTCGAGTTCCTCGTCGACGCCTCGGGCAGCGCCTACTTCATCGAGATCAACTGCCGGATCCAGGTGGAGCATCCGGTGACCGAGGTCCTGACCGGCATCGATCTCGTGGCCACCCAGATCCGGATCGCGGCCGGCGAGCCCCTGGGCATCGCCCAGAGCGACATCACGTTCCGCGGCCATGCCCTCGAGTTCCGGATCAACGCCGAGGATGCCGAAGCCGACTTCCGGCCGAGCGCCGGCACGGTCGAG
Source organism: uncultured Chloroflexia bacterium (assembly GCA_963778025.1). Classification (GTDB taxonomy): domain Bacteria; phylum Chloroflexota; class Limnocylindria; order Limnocylindrales; family CSP1-4; genus CAVZTA01. Next base: position 153,196 of record CAVZTA010000012.1, read on the forward strand.
CGCTTCCATCCGCCCGGCGGCCCGGGCATCCGGCTCGATACCCACCTGTACGACGGCTACGAGATCCCGCCCTACTACGACTCGCTCCTCGCGAAGCTCGTCGTGTGGGGCCTGACACGCGAGGCCGCCATCCTGCGCGCGCGGACCGCGCTCGCCGAGATGGTCATCGACGGCGTCGTCACCAACCTGCCCATCCACCAGGCGCTCCTGCGGAGCGAGCCCTTCCTGGAGGGACGGATGACCACGAATCTGCTCGATCGCGTGGGGAGCTCCGCGTTCCTCGCGGCGGCCGGCCGCGCGAGCTGATGACGTCCGCGCTCCGTGAAGCGCATGCACACCTGCATGCACCGGTTCGCATCATCGCGCGCGCTCGGGCGACACTGACCACCTTCACGGAGGTTGCATGACCGACACGATCACGGACGCCGCGCCGCCCAGCGCTCCTGCGTCGTCCGGCCCGTCCGCCGATCCGCTCGCTCGACCGGGCGTCGTCCACACGACCCGCGAGATCGAGTCGCTGATCCCGCATCGCTGGCCGTTCCTGCTCGTCGACCGGATCGTCGAGTACGACCCCGCGGCGGGACGGATCGTCGGGCTCAAGGGCGTGACCGCGACGGAGTGGTTCTTCCAGGGCCACTTCCCGGGCCTGCCGGTGATGCCGGGTGTGCTCCAGGTGGAGGCGCTCGCCCAGACGATGGCCGTCTACGTGTCGAAGCAGGACGGGTTCGGCGACCGGATCGGCTTGTTCGCGGGCATCGACGAGGTGCGCTTCAAGCGGATCGTGGTCCCCGGCGACACGCTCCGGCTCGAGGTCACGATGGACAAGCTGGGCAAGCGGTTCGGCAGGGGCCGAGGCGTCGCCTCGGTCGACGGCGAGGTCGCGTGCGAGGGACTCCTGTCGTTCATCATCCCGCCCGCCGGGGTGCTCCGATGACCGCGCGGATCGCGGTCCTGTCCGATTGCCACGGCAACGCGGCGGCACTCGACGCGGTCGCCCGGGCGATCCGTTCGGAGCGGCCCGATGCCGTGTTCGTCGCCGGCGACCTGATCCTCAACGGTCCGGAGCCCGTGGCCACGCTGGACCTCATCCGCGAGCTGGACGCCGCGGGCGCGAAGGTCGTCGCGGGCAACACCGATATCGCCGTCACCGACTTCGACTTCGCGGCGGCGTTCCCGTGGATGGAGGAGGTGCCCGACTCGATCCGCGAAGCGGCCGAGTGGGCGCACGACCAGCTGAGCGACGACCAGATCGAGTGGTTGCGCCGGCTGCCGGTCGAGCGGCGGGTGCGCATCGACGACACGCTGTTCCTGGGCGTGCACGCGTCGCCCGGGTCGCAGACGAAGGGCTTCGACAAGGCGCTCGACGCGACGGTCATCCTCGAGCGCGCCTCGGGCACGGACGCCCGGGTGATCTGCGTCGGCCACACGCATGTGCCCGAGGTCCGGGAGCTGGGCTGGAAGGTCATCGTGAACGCGGGCTCCGCGGGCTACGTCTTCGACGGCGACCCGACGGCGTCGTGGGCCCTGGTCACGCTCGACGACGCCGGCGAGCTCTCGGCGGAGATCCGGCGCACGCCCTATGACGCGCTGACCGTCGCCAATGCCATCAGCGCGCGCGGCCTCCCGGGCGACGTGTATCGCGCGGCCACCGTCCGCACCGGCAAGCTGGTGCGATGAGTCGAGCCCCATGGCGGCGCATCGGGCGTTGCCGCCTGTGCGCGCTCGCTCACGCACCACCGGTGCGCTCGCTCACGTGCTCGTCGGCGCCTTCCGCTGCATCCACCCGGGGGCGCGACCGTCATGACGTGGAGCTGGCCGACGGAGCCGCCGCGGGTCGTCGTGACCGGCATGGGCGCCGTCACGGCGCTCGGCAACGACGTGGAGGCGACGTGGGCCGGGCTGGTCGCCGGGCGGTCCGGCATCCGCACCATCGAGGCCTTCGATCCCTCGCGGCTGAGCTCGCGGATCGCGGGTGAGGTGCGGGACTTCGACCCGTCCGCGGTGGTCGACCGGAAGGACCAGCGGCGATTCGATCGCTACATCCAGCTCGGGCTGGTGGTCGCGCGCCAGGCGATGGACCAGGCGGGGCTGCCGGAGCGCGTCGAGGGCGAGCTCGCGGAGCGGACCGGGGTGATCCTGGGGACCGGCCTCGGCGGCGTCGAGACGCTGGATTCCAACATCGCCACGAACGCCACCCGCGGCCCCGACCGGCTGAGCCCGTTCTTCATCGCGTACGGCATCCCGAACGTCGGCGCCGGGCAGATCGCGATCAGCTTCGGGATGCTCGGGCCGAACTTCACGACGGCGTCCGCGTGCGCCACGGGCGGCCATGCCATCGGGGAGGCGTGGGAGACGATCCGGCGCGGCGACGCCGACATCATGCTCGCCGGCGGGACCGAGGCCGGGATCGTCGAATCGATGGTCGGCGGGTTCGCCGCGATGCGCGCGCTCTCGACCCGGAACGACGATCCCGAGACCGCGTCGCGGCCGTTCGACGAGGGCCGCGACGGATTCGTCATCGGCGAGGGCGCGGCCATGCTCATCCTCGAGACGCTCGAGTCGGCGGAACGGCGCGGGGCGACGCCGCTCGCCGAGATCGTGGGCTACGGCGCCACCGCCGACGCCTCGCACATCACCCTGCCCGCTCCCGGCGGCATCGGCGCGGTGCGCGCGGCGCGCCGCGCGCTCGAGAAGGCCGGCCTTCGCCCCGACCAGGTCGAGCACGTCAATGCCCATGCGACGTCGACGCCCGAGGGTGACAAGGCCGAGCTGCAGGGCCTGCGGACGCTGTTCGGCGACCACGCGCCGAAGGTGTCGGTCACGGCGAACAAGTCGATGCTCGGCCACACGCTGGGCGCCGCCGGCGCGATCGAGGCGGTCGTCACGATCCAGACGATCCGCAGCGGCTGCGTCCCGCCGACGATCAACCTGCAGACGCCCGACCCCGCCGCCGAAGGGCTCGACCTGACGCCGAACATCGCGCGTCAGCGGCCGGTCGACATCGCGATGAGCAACTCGTTCGGCTTCGGCGGTCAGAACTCCGCCCTCGTCGTGCGCCGGTTCGACGGATGACCGACGACGCTCCAGCCGCTCCCCGACGACGACGGCGCCGTGGACGGCGTCCCCGTCCTCGACGACGACGTCGCGCTCGTCGTGCCGCCGCCGACCGACGGTGGCGACGCCTCGCTGCTCGCGCTCATCGACCGTCTGACGGAGGTCCTCGAGCGGAGCGACCTGACCGAGCTCGAGGTCGAGGCCGGTGGCACCGGGCTGCTCCTGCGCAAGCCCATCGCGCTCGAGCGCGCGGTCTCGGTGAGCGAGGCGATCCCGGTCGGCGTGCCGGCGCCGGCCGCGACCGCGCCCGGCGGTGGCGAGAAGTCCGCCGCGCCCCAGCGACCGTCGATCAAGGCGCCGCTCACCGGCATCTTCTACGGCGCGCCATCGCCCGGTGCGACGGCGTACGTCTCGGTCGGCGACCACGTGTCGGTCGGCCAGGTCATCGGGCTCATCGAGGCGATGAAGCTGTTCAACGAGATCAAGAGCGACCTCGCGGGCCGGGTGGTCCGGATCGTCGCTGACAACGGGGCGCTCGTGAAGGCGAAGAGCCCGCTCATCGAGGTCGACCCACAGTGAGTCTTCCGAACGCCACGCCCGCGCCCGGCGGTCGCGCCGTCCGCCTCACGGGCTGGGGTCGCTACGCCCCCGCCCAGGCGCTCACGAACGCCGACCTCGAACGGATGGTCGACACGTCGGACGAATGGATCGTGAGTCGCACGGGCATCCGTGAGCGACGGGTCGCCGCCGCGCACGAGACGACGGCCTCGATGGGCGCGGTCGCCGGCCTCCGGGCGATCCGCACCGCCGGCATCGACCCCGAGGACATCGACGTCATCATCCTGGCCACGCTCACGCCCGACTACTGGATGCCCTCGACCGCGGCGCTGGTCAAGGAGGCCATCGGCAACACGAAGGCGGCCGCGTTCGATGTGATGGCGGCCTGCTCGGGCTTCGTGTACGCCTACGCGACGGCGCAGGCGTACATCGCGGGCGGGCTCGCTCGCCATGTGCTCGTGATCGGCGCCGAGCTGCTCACGCGGTTCCTCGACTACACCGACCGGTCGACCTGCATCCTGTTCGGCGACGGCGCCGGCGCGGTGGTCCTGTCGGCGTCGGACGAGCCCACGCCGCCGGTCGGCATCGAGATGACGACCGAGCCGCAGGGCGCGTACATGATCTGGCTGCCCGCCGGCGGCGCGAAGAGCCCGCCCTCGGCCGAGACCATCGCGCGCGGCGAGCACTACATCCGGATGGAGGGTCGCGAGACCTACCGGTTCGCGACGCGGACGCTGGCGTCGACCGCCCTGACGGCGGTCTCGAAGGCCGGTCTCTCCGCCGACGACATCTCGCTGTTCATCCCGCACCAGGCCAACATCCGGATCATCGAGGCGGTCGCGAAGGGCCTCGACCTGCCGATGTCGAAGTTCTTCGTGAACCTCGACAAGTACGGCAACACGTCAGCGGCTTCTGTGCCGATCGCCCTCGCCGAGGCCGTGAACGAGGGGCGGGTCGCCGTGGGCGACCGGATCGTGATGGTCGCGTTCGGCGCGGGCTTCACGTCCGGGGCGATCGCGATGGAGTGGACCGCCGACCCGACCCGCGGGCTCGCCGGTGACGCGGCGGTGGACCCGGCGTCCGTGCGGGTGCGGCCACCGGTCGACTGGGACTCGGTCGACCCGATCCCGCCGGCCCTCGCCGAGATCATCCGGCGACCGGTCGCGCCGGGCATCGAGATCCCGCTCGACGACGTCGTCCCAGGCGAACCGGAGCGCGCGAAGCACCCCGTCGGCTGAGTCGCCGTCCACGACGAGGTGGACGGGCGTTCATCCAGGAGGTGGATGGCCACCGTCACCAGCGTGCCGGCATCGGTGGCGGTGGGGCCGTCGCGAAGCCGATCGAAGCGGTGTCGATGTCGATCCCATCCGCGTCGCGGATGGCCGCCCCGCGCCTGCGCCGCATGGCAGCATGGGCCCGTGAGGAGGACGCGATGATCGACCTGACGGGGAAGACGGCGCTGGTGACGGGGGGCTCGCGCGGGCTGGGGCGGGCGATCGCCCTCAGGCTCGCGACCCAGGGCGCCGATGTCGCGTTCAGCTATCGCGGCAACGAGGACGCGGCCAAGGCGACGGTCGCCGAGATCGAGGCGCTGGGCCGCAAGGCGCTGGCGATCCAGGGCGACGTCCGCGATCCCGAGGCTGCCGACGCGCTGGTCAAGGCGGTCCTTGCCGAGCTCGGCAAGGTCGACATCCTGGTCAACAACGCCGGCATCACCCGCGACGACCTGATCATGCGGATGTCGGTCGACGACTGGCGCGACGTCCTCGAGACGAACCTGTTCGGGGCGTTCTACGCGACCAAGGCGGTGACACGGCCGATGCTCAAGGCCAAGGGCGGCCGCATCGTCAACATCACGAGCGTCTCGGGCCAGGCGGGCCAGATGGGCCAGGCGAACTACTCGTCGGCGAAGGCGGGGCTGATCGGACTGACCAAGGCGACCGCGCGCGAGCTCGCGTCCCGGAACATCACGTGCAACGCGGTCGCGCCGGGCTTCGTCCTCACCGATCTCACGAAGGACCTGCCGGAGAACCTCCAGGCGGAGCTCACGGCGCGGACGCCGCTGGGCCGGTTCGGCACGCCCGAGGAGATCTCCGCGGCGGTCGCGTTCCTCGCCTCGGATGAGGCGTCGTTCATCACCGGGCAGGTGCTGGCCGTCGACGGCGGCCTGGTGATGATGTGACGAAGCCCCGCCGCGCGGGGGGTTGACCGGCCGCACCACGATCTGACCGCTCCGCCGACTTGGCGGAGGACGGGACGACGACCCAGGCCCCATCGTGAGCAGCTCGCGGCGGTGAGGCTGCCTCGCCGCCGACCTGAGCCAGTCGGAGGGATGGTCGGATGAAGCGTCCCATCGGGGTCACGCTGCTCGCGTTGGGAGCGGCTGTCGTCGGGTTCTACCAGATCTGGCTGGCGCTGCTGTTCGCCGGCGTCCTGGATTTCGGGATCATCGGCAAGAACGTGTCGTTCCCCGAGCCCCAATGGGGCGCGGCTCTGTGGTCGACGCTCCTCGCCGCGATCTGGCTGTGGGTCGCTGAGGGCTTCTTCAGCGTCCGTGCGTACGCCTGGAGCTTCGGCCGGATCATCAGCCTGTTCACGATCGTGTGGGGCTTCTTCTCGGTGCTGTTCGGCTCGTCGGTCGAGGCCGAGACGGTGCCCTGGCTGCTCGCCGGTGCGGTCTACCTGTACCTGAGCTCCCCGGGCGTCGAGCAGCGCTTCATCGCATCCGAGTGGGAGCATCTCAGCCCCGACGAGCAGGCCGCGTACTCGCAGGCGGCCGCCGCGAAGGCGCAGGCGGCCGGGGCGGTCGTGGCGGCGGCGGGTCCGGCCCCGTCCGTGGCGACGGGTGCCGCCGTGCCGGTCGCCGCCGCACCCGCCGTGGCCGAGGTACCCGCCGTGGTCGATGCACCGGCGCCGGCGCCGACCGACGCGCCGGCGACGGCCGCTCCGGCGGTCGGCGACCCGCCCGCGCCCACCGCCTGACGCCCCGCGCGCCCCGGTCGCGTCGTCGACCACGAGCGTCGGCGACCGACCGACGGCCTCCGGACGTGGCACGATCGATGCCCATGCATCGAGTCGCATCACTCGCCGGGATGGCCGCCCGCCGATGAAGGTCGAGGTCCGCGAGCTCGCGATCCCCGACGTGAAGCTCGTCACCCCCGAGCTGTTCGAGGACGACCGCGGCTTCTTCGTCGAGCTCTTCCGGCGGGACGTCCACGAGGCGGCCGGCCTGCCGACGAGCTATCCGCAGGTCAACCTCAGCCGCTCGCGGCAGGGCGTCGTCCGAGGGCTCCACTTCCAGTGGGACCCGCCGATGGGCAAGCTCATGCGGGTCGCGTATGGCCGCGCATTCATCGTGGCCGTCGACATCCGGCCCGGCAGCCCGACGCTCGGCCGGTGGGTCGGTGAGATCCTCGATGACGGCCGACCCACCGCGATGTGGGCGCCCGCCGGCTTTGCCCGTGGCTTCGCCGCGCTCGCGGAGCGGACGGATGTCGAGTACCTGTGCACCGGGACGTACAACGGCGCCGCGGAATCGGGTCTCCGGTTCGACGACCCGCGGATCGGTGTCGCCTGGCCCGTCGACGAACCGGTCGTGAGCGCGAAGGATCGGACGGCGCAGACGCTCGACGAGTGGCTGGCTCGGCCCGAGGCACAGCACTTCGCCTACGGCACCCGATAACGGACGGCCCCGACGGGCGCGGTGTAGGCTCGCCGGCGATGCTCCTCGACCAGACCGTCGTGCCGGGGCTCGGCCACCTGTCCACGTTCATCGCGGATGAGTCGAGCGGCGTGGGGGCCGTCATCGACCCGCGACGCGACGTCGACGTCTACCTCGACCAGGCGCGCGCCGCCGATATCCGGATCACGACCGTGGTCGAGACGCATCTCCACAACGACTACGTCTCCGGCGCGCGGGAGCTGGCGTCGTTGACGGGTGCGACACACGTGATCGGCGCCGGGGCGGAGCTCCGCTACGAGCACCGCCCGTTGCAGGACGGCGAGACGTTCGACGTCGGGTACCTGCGCTTCCAGGCACTGCACACGCCCGGACATACCCCGGAGCACATGAGCTACGCGGTCGTGGACGCGTCCCGCGCCGGCGAGCCGCTCCTCGTGTTCACCGGCGGCTCGCTGCTCGTGGGTGCGGTCGGCCGGACCGACCTCCTGGGCGAAGCGAACGCCGTGGCGTACGCGCACGACATGCACCGCTCCCTGAAGGACGTGCTGCTCCCGTATGCGGACTTCGTATCGGTCTTCCCGACCCACGGCGCGGGCTCGCTGTGCTCGACGGGGATCGCCTCGACACCGTGGAGCACCATCGGCTACGAGAAGCGCCACAACCCGATGGTCCGCCCGATCGTCGAGGGACGCGACATCGAGACCTTCGTCCAGGCCCTGCTGGGTCGGCAGCCGGCGGTACCCACCTATTTCGCGCGGATGCGACCGATGAACCAGAACGGCCCGGCGCCCATCGGCGCACGCGTCCCGGATCCGCGGCCGATGGACTTCGAGGAAGCGCGCGCTGCCGTGACCGACGGCGCGCAGCTCGTCGACCTGCGCTCACCGGCCGCGTTCGCCGTCCAGCACGCGCCCGGCGCGCTGTCGATCCCGGCGGGGTCATCGTTCGGGACGTGGCTCGGCTGGCTGGTCGAACCGGATCGGCCGCTGGTGCTCATCCTCGAGGACCCGGTGCAGTGGGACGATGCCGTGCGGCAGGCGCTGCGGATCGGGCACGAGACCGTCGCCGGCCACCTGCGTGGCGGGTTCCCCGCCTGGACCGCCGCGGGCGGCGAGATCGAGGCGCAGGGCCGTCTGACCGTCCGCCAGCTCGCCGACGCCGTCGCCGCCGGCGGCGCGGCGGCGCCCCTCGTCATCGACGTGCGGCAGCTCACCGAGTACGCGTCGGGCCACGTGCCCGGCGCGGTGCACCTCGCCGCGGGGGACCTGCCGCAGCGTCTCGCGGATCTGCCCCGGGATCGGCCGATCGCGATGGTCTGCGCATCGGGCTATCGCTCGTCGGTGGCCGCGTCGCTCGTGCGCGGCGCCGGCTTCAAGGACGTCTCCTGGGTCGCCGAAGGGCGTGCCGGCCTGGAAGGCCGCCGGGCTGCCCGTGGAGCGGGGCGAGGGTCGGGAGGCCCGGGACCCGGCCGCCTCGACGGCCGGCGCGACGGAGCACGGCCACCCGCACTGATCGAGCTCCGATCAGCGTCGATCTCCCGCGCGGGGGGTACCAACGGCTAGCGGTCGGCACGCGGGCGCTCTGGGACCATGCACGTCGTGCGCGCGACCTCGGACGGTGGCATGACGATGTCGACCGTCCCGGATCCGGCGACGGCGGCCGTGCGGCCGGGTGACCGGGTCCTCCTGAATCCGCGGCTGCTCGCGGCCATGCTGGTCGCGGGTGTCACGCTGGGTGCGACCGCGCTCTGGCTGTGGATCGCAGGTGATGGCCCCGCTGTCGCCCGTCAGCACGGATTCCTGCTCAGCGTGCCGCTCGCGATCGCCGCGATCGTGTTCGTCACCACGGCGCTCGTGGGCCGCGTGCGCTCGGAGGAGGTGCGTCGCGCCTCGCACCTGGGCGTGCTCCAGGCGGCCGCGAAGCGGATGAGCGCCGCGCTCAGCGTGAGTGCCGTCGGTCGCGCGATCGTCGAGGAGACCGGCCGGATCATCTCCTACCACAACGCCCGGGTGTACCTCCTCGAGGGCGGCGAGGACCTCGTGCCCATCGCGTTCGAGGGCCGCGTCGGCGCCTACGAGCGGGTCGACCTCGAGCTCCTCCGGACACGCGTGGGGGAGGGGTTCACGGGTTGGGTCGCGAAGCACGGCGTCCCGCTGCTCATCGGCGACGCGAACATCGACCCTCGTGGCGCGACCATCCCGGGCACGGACGACGTCGACGAATCGATGCTCGTCGTCCCGATGATCCACGACGAGACGCTGGTCGGCGTCATCACCCTCTCGAAGCTCGGCCTTCGCCGGTTCGACGAGGACGACCTTCGGCTCCTCACGATCCTCGCCGACCAGGCCGCGACCGCCCTCGAGTCGTCGCGTCATCTCGCGCGCGCTCGCCAGCTCGCTGCGGAGCTGCGCCGGCTGCTCGACATGAGCGGCGCGCTGGCCCAGTCGCTCGACCCCCGCCAGGTCGCGAACCTCATCGCCGAGCACATCGGCAAGGCGATGGAGGTCGATGAGACCGCGATCAGCTACTGGGATCGCGCAGCGGATGGCCTCATCACGCTGGGTTACCACCCGACCACCGATGAAATGGAGCTCCAGCCGTTCTTCGCGCTCGAGGGCTTCCCGCTGACGCGTCGCGTGCTCGAGGAACAGACCGTCGCGGTCGTGGACCACGACGACCCCGACGCCGACAAGGCCGAGCTCGAGCTGTTGCGCAACAACGGGCTCGCCAGCTCGACGATGCTCCCGCTCGTCGCGAAGGGTCAGGCGATCGGCCTCGTCGAGCTGCTGTCGCGGGGCCGGCCGGTCAGCGACCCCCAACGGCTCGCGCTCGCCCGGACGATGGCCAACGAGGCGGCGATGGCGCTCGAGAACGCGCGGCTCTACGAGGAGACCCGCAAGCTCGCGGACCACGATCAGCTGACGGGGTTCTACAACCACCGCTACCTGCACGAGCGGCTGGGCGAGGAGGTCGTCCGGGCGCAGCGCACGAAGCGGCCGCTGGCCGTGCTGATGCTCGACCTCGACGACTTCAAGCTCGTCAACGACACGTTCGGCCACCTGTTCGGCGACCGGGTGCTGGTGCACGTCGCGGGCATCATCCGGGAGGTGCTGCGCGGGTCGGATGTCGCGGCGCGCTACGGCGGCGACGAGTTCGCGATCGTGCTGCCGGAGACGGACGCCGCGGCCGCCATCCACGTGGCGGAGCGGATCCTGGATGCGTTGCGCGCGGCGCCCTTCCAGGCCGAGGGACGCCTGCCGGTGCCGGTCCTGGCATCCATCGGCATCGCGACGCACCCGGTCGACGGACGCACCGGCACCGACCTCATCGCGGCCGCCGACCGCGCGCTGTACGCCTCCAAGGACCTCGGCGGCGGCAGCGTGACGGATCACGCACCGGCGCCGCCGGCGGCCGCGGGGTCGGAGCGACACCGGCCACTGACAGCCGTCGCCACCGTCCCGGCGCTTCACGCGGTGCCGGCGCCGGGCGGTCGGCTGCGCGGCATCCGGCGACGCGTGGAGGGCGGTCGAGGAGGGTCCGGGGCGGCCTGAGGCCGTACGGAAGTACCACCGCGGCTACCACCCGGGGGTACGGGGTCTGCGGCTTGCGGCACCGATGGCCGACACGCCATCCTTCGTTCCCGAGGTGCCGACCCCGACGTCGATCCAGGCCGCTCAGGGACCCCGCGAGGCGGGGCCGCCCGACCGACGGCTTCACCTCAGCGGTCGGCTGTTCGTCGGGAGCTTCGCGGTGCTGGCGCTGGTGACGCTGCTGGCGTTCCTCTCGTCGCCGTCGCTCCTCGACGCGATCGTCGCGTTGCTCGTGGCGTCGCTGGGCATCGCCGCGCTGGTCGAGCGGCGCGCGGTCGCAGCCCTGGAGGCGCGTCGGCACGCCGAGTCCCAGAGCTTCACGAGGATCCTCAGCGGCCTGTCGCGGTCGGTCTCGCCCGACGCGATCGTCGCGGCCATCGTCGAGGAGCTGGGTGCCGGCACCGACGCGGACCACGTCGTCGTCGTGCGACGGCGGCCGGAGCTCCGGTCACTCGAGGCGACGCTCCATGCCACGCGGCACGAGGTCGCGGCGTCGTCGACGATGCTGCCGCTGTCCGACCTGGACGATCCGGAGGAGGAGGCGGCGCTCGCTGCCGGGGCCATCGCGCGGCTGCGATCCGGCGGGCCGGCTCCGATCGAGATCGACGACGGCCCGACCGAGATGACGCTGTGGGACGAGCCGGTCGCCCGATCGTCGCCCGCCGACGTGGTCCCGCTTCCGGTCACCACCTCGATCCGCCACCTGCCGCACGTGACGTCGATCCGCGATGGCGCCGGGGCGCGCATCGCGGAACGGATCGCGCTGCGTGTCGGCAGCACCTACGGCTTGAAGCACACGCTGGCGGCGCCGCTGCGCGTCGAGGGCCGGGTCGAGGGGGCGATCGTCCTCTCGCGACGGATCGCCGGGGTGTGGCCCGCGACCTCCATCCGGCTCCTCGAAGCGGCTGCCGCGGAGACGTCGGCGGCGCTGACGCGCGTCTACTCGCTGCGTCAGGCCGAGACCCGGGCGTCGACCGACGCACTCACGGGCCTGCCGAACCGCCGCTACTTCGACGAGTACGTCGGACTGCTGGCGCAGCGCCGGCGCGCCGAGGACCGCCTGGGGCTGCTGATGATCGACGTCGACCGGTTCAAGGGGCTGAACGACACGTTCGGCCACGCCATCGGCGACCATGTGCTGCGCGCGGTCGCGGGGGCGATCGCGGGCGCGGTGCGCGAGGACGACGTGCCGACGCGGTTCGGCGGGGAGGAGTTCGCCGTCCTGCTCCGCAACCCATCCGAGGGCATCGCGGTCGAGGTCGGGGAGCGCGTGCGGCGTGCGGTCGCGGCGCTCGACCTGCGACGGCTCGGGGTGCCGGGTGTCTCGGTGTCGGTCGGCGTGGCCGTGGCCGCGCGCCCCGGCGCGACGATCGACGGGCTCATCGAGGATGCCGACAACGCCCTGTACCGCGCCAAACGCTCAGGCCGCGACCGGGTCGTCGCCGCGTAGCGATCCGTCGCGCGGGGCGACGAGGCGCCGGCCTCCCCGCGTGCATCCGATGCACCCTGCGACGAAGCGACGGCCGTCGGACGTGCCCCGCCAGCCCTGATCACCTTCTCCGACGCCGGTCTGCGCATCCCATGCGCGACCTGACGAACGTCGGCCCCGCGAAGCCCGGTCGGACCCCGATCGCGACCCCTGCTTCGTCGCACGACGCACCGGATGCACCTGCCACCTCGCCGCCGGCTACCCGAGGACCATCGCCGTCGTTCGGTGGTGCCATGCGGTCGTGGGTCGGGTACGAGTGGGGCCTGGAGCCCGATGGTCACGCTCGCGGCCCGGCCGGCCGCGTGCCCGGGGTCCGCGGCGACCTACCATCGGGACCGTGCCCCGCCGCGTCGCCCGCACCGATCCGCCGCCCGAGGACGCCGCGCCCATCGAGGCCGCGATCGCCGATGACGCCGTCGACGCCGTGGACGCGGCGACGCCGACGACGCGGGGGACGACCTCGACCTTGGCGACCCGAACGTCCGTCCGCACGCCGACCGCGACGACGAAGCCGACGAGATCGACGACGGCGACCCGACCGACGCGCCCGACCCCAAGGCGCTGACCAACGGCCGCCTCGCCCGCGTCTTCCACGAGATCGGCGACATCCTCGAGCTCAAGGGCGAGATCAAGTTCAAGACCGTCGCCTACCACCGCGCCGCCGACGCGATCGCCCGGGCGCCGTTCGACGTCGCGGGCGCCTATCGCGCCGCCACCGAGGCGGGCGAGAAGCCGCCGCCCATCAGCGGTGTCGGCGCCGCGATCAGCGACAAGCTCGTCGAGCTGTCGACGACCGGCCGCCTCGTCTATCACGAACGGCTGCGCGCGGAGATCCCGCCCAGCCTCGTGGGCCTGTTGCGGATCCCCGGGCTCGGTCCCAAGACCGTCAAGCTCATCTACGAGCAGCTGGGGGTCGAGACGCTCGACGATCTGCGGCAGGCCGCCGAGGCGCACACGCTCCAGGGCCTCAAGGGCGTGTCGGCCAGCACCGAGCAGCGGATCCTCGACGGCATCCGGCGCCTCGAATCCCAGCCGCGCCGGCTCCTCATCTCGCGCGCCCAGGCGCTCGCCGATGACCTCGTCGCGTACCTGCGGTCCTACGAGGGCGTGCACGACGTGCACATCGCGGGCAGCCTCCGGCGGCGCAAGGAGACCATCGGCGACCTGGACCTGCTCGTCGAGACCGACCGGCCCGATGAGGTCATCGAGCGCTTCGTCGCGCACGGCAGCGTCGACAAGGTCGTCGGGCGCGGCCACTACAAGGCGGCGGTCACGCTGATCCGCGGGCCGAACGTCGACCTCATGGTCATGCCGCCCGGGCAGGCGGGCAGCTACCTCGTGCACTTCACGGGCTCGGCCGCGCACAACACGCACCTGCGCGGGATGGCGCGCGACCGCGGCTGGAGCCTGAGCGAGAAAGGCTATGTGCGCCTGACGCCGGAAGGCGAGCCGATGTCCGGACCGGCCGCCGACCTTCGGACGTTCGCGAGCGAGGAGGAGGTCTACGGCTTCCTCGACCTCCCGCTCATCGAACCCGAGCTGCGCGAGGACCACGGCGAGGTGGAGGCGGCCCTCGCCGGCCGCCTGCCGTCGCTCATCACCCGCGCCGACCTGCGCGGTGACCTCCACACGCACAGCGACTGGTCGGACGGGGTCCACACGATCGAGGTCATGGCCGAGGCCGCCCGTCGCAAGGGCTACCGCTACCAGGTGCTGACGGATCACTCGCAGTCGCTCGCCATCGCCCGCGGCCTCGACCCGGAACGCGTCGCAGCGGAGCGTGAGGTCATCGCTCGCCTGAACGAACGCTTCGAGGCGGAGCGGGTCGCGGGCACGCTGCCCAAGGGCGCGGATCCCGGGGGCTTCCGACTGCTCCATGGCTGCGAGCTGGAGATCCGCGCGGACGGCCAGCTCGACTACCCGGACGACCTGCTGGCGACCTTCGACCTCGTGGTCGCGTCGGTCCACGTCTCGCGGCGCCAGCCCAGTGACGAGCTGACCCGGCGGACGCTCAACGGCATCCACAGCCCGCACGTCGATGTCATCGCCCATCCGGCGGGCCGGATGATCCAGACGCGGGACGACCTCGACCTCGACTGGGACCTCGTGTATCGCGAGGCGGCGCGGACCGGGACGGTGCTCGAGATGAACGGGTCGCCGCACCGCCTCGATCTCGCGGTGGAGCGTGCCCGCCGAGCGGTCGAGTTCGGCTGCCTGCTGTCGATCGACAGCGACGCCCACAGCACCGCCGAGCTCGAGTACGTCCGCTGGGGCACCGAGCAGGCGCGACGCGCGTGGGTGGAGCCCGCGAACGTGCTCAACACCCGCTCGTTGGAGGACCTGCTCGCCTGGGTCGCGGCGAAGCCGTCGCGGGTCTGAGCGCGATGGACGTCCGGACCGACGCACGACGTGAGCTCGTGCTGCTCGCGGTCGTGCTGGTGGCGCTGGCGCGGGCGATCGATGGGCCCGAGGGCGGGCTTCTCGCGCTGGTCGTCACGGCGACGATGGCGGCCGGGACCCGCGGTGCCCTGGCCCACGGTGAGCCGCGCGGCGTCCCGATCGAGGCGCTCGCGATCCCGGCGGTCCTCGTGGGTGGCGCGACCGGCGCGATCCGCCTGGTGCCCGCGGGCGTGGCGCTCGTTCCCGCACTGGCGGCACTGGCGTTCGTCCTGAGCTGGGTCCTCCGTCTCGAGGCACGGCTGGCGGCGAGTCCGGCCGGACCGACGGATGACGACCGAGCGGCGGTCGCGTGGGCGGCGATGCTCGCGGCGTTCGTCGCGTTCACCGGTGTCGCGGCCATCATCCCGGGCGGTCTGCCGCAGCCCGGCGAGAGCGTCGCTGCGACGACGGCGCTGCCCGAGGGTGCGCTGCTCGCGCTGGCGGCCGCCGATGCAGTGGTCGCGTTCGTGCTCGGGTATCGGCTGTCGGCGCTGCGGTTCGGATCGGTGCGCGATGCGGCATGGTCGGCGACGACGTACGCCATCGTCATCGCCATCGCGGCGGGCGCGGCTCGGGCGATCGACCTGCCGCTCCTCGCCGGACCGGCCGTCCTGACCCTCGTGCTGTACCTGTGGGACCGGCTCCACGGGGCGGCCCCGGGCCGTCGACGCGAGGCCCGATTCCTGTGGGAGACGGCGCTCCTGGGCGTGGTCGCGGTCGTGGTGGTGGCCTGGAACCTGGGCCTGCGCGCCTGACCCGGCGCGCCGGACGGGGGCGTTTGACGCGTTCCGCGCGCGGTGCTACAAGTGCGTGCCCGCGACCGCCCGGTGGCCTTCGTGCGCGCCCTGCGCGCGCCGCGCCGCCCATCGCGTGGCCCACCGACCGAAAGGACCGATCGCTCCGTGACCTTCCCCGAGATCGAGACCGCTGCCAGCGCGACCCAGCCGGTCAGCCCCGGCAGTCAGACGCGCCTTCGCCGCCAGTACGCCGAGCAAGCGATCGCACACGCCACCGCCGCCGAGTGGACCGAGGCCGTCGAGACGAACCAGCGGATCCTGGAGCTGGGCCCGGACGCCGAGGCCGAGAACCGCCTTGCCAAGGCCCTGTGGGAGCTCGGCGAGCTCGGCTCCGCCCGTGAGCACTACCAGACCGCGCTCGCCCTCGACCCGACCAACCGCATCGCCGAGCGGAACATCGACCGCCTCCGCGTCCTGCTCGTCGAGGCCGGCGAGAAGACCGTCCCCGCGAAGCCGGGCTCGAAGGCGCCGGTCAGCATCTTCGTCGAGGAGACCGGCAAGACCGGGCTTCGCGCATCTGACGAACCTCGCCAAGTCGACCGAGCTCGCCCAGGTCAACCCGGGCGATCTCGTGGAGCTCGTCCCCGAGGGCTCGCGGCTCATCGCGAACTCGAACGGCGTCCGCATCGGCATCGTGGAGCCCCGCGTCGCGGCGCGCCTCCTGAAGCTCATGGCCGACGGCAACAAGTACCTCGCCGGCGTCACGTCGCTCGGGTCGCAGGACGTCCGGCTGATCATCCGCGAGGTGTTCCAGGACCCGCGGAACTACGGCAAGGTCTCGTTCCCGACCGCCGCGAAGTCGACCGACCTCCGGCCGTACACGAAGGGCACGCTCATCCGCGAGGAGGAGGACCTCGAGGACGATCTCGAGGACGACGTCGAGGACGAGGAGATCGAGAACCTCGATCGCGTGCTGCCGCCCGAGGAGACGACGGACGAGGCGTTCGTCGAGGAGACCGACGAGCTCGACGAGAACTGAGTCGTCGCGCCGGAGCGGCGCCGCTCGTAGCAGCCGGGCGCGTCCCGTCGCAGACGGTCATGGCCTGAACGTTCGGCGCGTGTCGTGGGCGTGGTCGCCGGGTTCGAGCGTCGCGCGGCGGTTCGTGCCGGTCGCTCGTTCATCGGGTGATCGTCTGAGGCATTCGAGCCTGCGAAGCGCTCGGGGAGGCGTCCAGCGTTCAGCGCATGACCGTCTGACCAGGGACCTCGGGCCGAGGGAGCGGCACGGACGAGGACGGCCTCGCCGATCGGCCGGTCCGTGCCCTACGATCCTCGGCGATGGCCGGCCGCGCCCTCCTCCTGCGGGCTGCGCCGGGATTCAGCCTCCCGGCGTTCGAGCGGTTCGCGCCACCCCCTTCGCCGGCCGTCGTCGCCGCGCGCATCGAGGCGCACTCCGCGCCGGGCGACATCGTCATCGACCTGCACAGCCGGGGAGGCTGGGTCGCCCGAAGCGCGATCGACCGCCAGCGCCGCGCGGTCAGCCTGGAGACGACGCCCCTCGACCGCCTCCTCGCCGAGGTCGTCCTGCGCCCGCCCGACCTCCGGCACTTCGACGCCAGCGTCCAGACCCTCGCCGCGTCGCCGCGCCGCGAATCCAGCCTCCGCCCCTCGATCGGCGAGCTCTACGCCAGCCGCTGCGCGACCTGCGGCCGGCCCATCGTCCTCGACGAGGTCGTCTGGGAACAGCTGCCCGACGACGCCCAGGAGCCGCCCGAGTCGCTGGCCCCGTCGATGCTCGTCGATGCGGCCGGCCGCAAGTCCCGTCCGACCCGCAAGCACTATCGCTGCGTCGTGTGCCGGGATCAGCTCGGCGGCGGCGAGCAGCGCCAGGCGCCGCTCGACCCGAGCGACGTCCAGCGCGCCCTGCGCGTCGGCGAAGCGGACGAGACGCGCGCCAGGCTCCGCGTGCGGTTCCCGCTCCCTGATGATGAGGACCGCCTCATCGACGCCCTGCTGGATCTGCACACGCCGCGGCAGCTCGTCGCGCTCGGCGCGATCCTCGAGCGGATCGAGAGCGACCTTCGCGCTGCGCCCATCGCGGCGGCCCTGCGGTTGTCGTTCCTCCACGCACTCGCCCCGTCCAGCCGCCTGGCGACGGCGCCCGGACGCGTGGTCGCGCCCCGCATCGTCGGCGGACGGCTCAAGGCCCCCGGCGGGTCGACATGGCGGGAGCGGAACCCGTGGCTCGCGTTCGAGGACGGCGTCCGGACCGTGCGCGGCTTCATCCAGCGCCTCGAGAGTGGCGCCTACGGCCCGCTCCCGGCACGCCTCGGCGACGACCTGCGCAGCCTGGGCGAGGGAGCGGCGACGGTCGTCCTGAAGCAGGCGAGCCCAGCCGCGTACGCGGCGCTCGGGCTGGAGGCGGAGCACCTCGATCGGAGCGTCGGACGGCCGCGTGTCCGGCTGGTCCTGGGGTCGCCGCCGCTCCGTCCCAGCGCCGATCGACTGGCCTGGATGGTCCACGCGACGTCCTGGGTGCTGGGTCGCGAGGCCGCCTCGATGCTCCCGCTGGAGCCGCTGTTCGCGCCGACGGGACGTCCGCCGTGGAGCTGGCAGGCAGCGGCGCTCTCCCGGTCGCTCGCGGCGGTGTCGCCACTGCTCGCGCGCGACGCCCGCGCGGTCCTGCTGGTCGACGGCGAGGGCTCGGAGGCGCTGGTCGCCGCGACGCTGGGCGGCGTCCTCGCCGGGTATCGCCTGACCGCGGCGCGGCTCGCCGAGCCCGGCAGCGACGTCGGGGGCATCGTCGAGCTCGTCCCGCCCGGGTCGGGAGCGATCCCCGGCGGTCCACGGAGCCGCGCGAACGTCCCGCTCGATCCGCTCCCCGGAGGAGCCGGCGATCCCGACATCCGCCAGCCGAGCGGCCTGTTCGCCGCTCCGGAACGCGTCCCCAACGCCCCGTTCGACATCGCCGCGGTCGGCGCGACCGTCGTGGACACCGCGGTCGAGGTGCTCAAGGTCCGCGGCGAACCCGTCCGCTCCGACGGCCTGCTGGGCGAGATCCTCGTCGGGCTGGACCGGGCGGGGCACCTCCGACGGATGGTCCGCCGCGCGCCGACCGGAGAGCCGCCGGCGCCAGGGGCCGCGCCGTCGACCGAGACGCCGACGAACCTCGACCCGCCGGCACGCGACGGCACCCCGGCATCCGACGGCACCACCCCCGCACCCGATGCCACGGCCGACCCCGCCGCGGGCCGCGGTGACCAGGTGGAGCGCCTGCTCCGCATCATCCGCGAGGCACTCATCGCCGCCGACGGCGACCGCCTCGTCCGGACGGACGGCGATCGCTGGTGGCTCGCCGGCCGCGCCGACCGTGACGCGGCCGCCGTCCCCCTCGCGGACCGGGTCGAGTGGGCCGTCTACAGCCTCCTGTCGACCGCCGGACCGCTCAGCGAGGCCGCCTTCTTCGAGCGCATGGCGAGCCTGTTCACCGGCGCGGACCTGCCCGACGAGGCGCTCGTCCGCGCCTGCCTCGACAGCTACCGAAGCCTCGCCTCGACCCCGGATCGGCTGCTCACCGGGGACGACGTGCTGCGCCGCTCCCACGAGCACGACGAGCTGCTGGGCGTGCTCGCCGACCTCGGCCACCGGCTGGGGTTGTCGGTGTGGATCGGCGAGCGCCAGCAACGGCGCCGGGTCGATGGCCGCCCGCTCGGCGCCCGTCTCACCGAGCCTGAGCGCTCCGGGCCGCCGTATCTCGGCGACGTCCGGACGGAGGACCTCGCGGAGGTCGACACGCTGTGGTACGTCCGCGGGCGGATGACGTTCGCCTGGGAGGTCGAATGGACCGCCATGCTGTCCGAGACCGTCCTCCGGCGCCACGCGCGCATCCCGCCCGACGACCGATTCATCCGCTTCCTGGTGATCCTCCCCGAACGCGCCGAGCTCGTCCGCCACAAGCTGGAGCGGTCGCCGATCCTGCGAGCGGCCCTCGACGAGGGCGGCTGGCACCTGCTGAAGGCGAGCCACCTGCGCACGTGGGCGTCACGCGAGCGCCCGACGCTCGACGACCTCGAGCCGCTGCTCGGCCTCGACCCGCGCGTCGAGCGCACCGGCGAGCAGCTCGACCTGTTCGGCTAGTCCCCCCGCGCGCCGCGCTACCCTAGGCCGCAACAGCCCAGCGCCCGGTCCCGATACGACCGAGGCGCTTCGCCATCCCGCGCGCAGCGGCACCGCGTCATGCCAGGAGCAGACCTGTGACCGAGACCACCACGCCCATCGACGCCCTCGCGGAGCGCTTCTGGGAGTCGTTCCTCCAGCTCCATCCGACGACCGCCACGATGTACGGCGACCCTCGCTACGACGACCGGCTCGACGACCCGGGACCCGCCGGACGCGCCGCGATCCGCAAGCTCGCCGAGGACACCCGCGCCGAAGCGCAGGCCATCGACCCGGTCGGGCTCTCGACGGAGGACCGCATCACCCGCGACATGCTGATCGTGCTGGGCGACCTCGCGGTCGCCGAGGACGACCTCGCGATGCATCGACTCCGCGGCGTCGACCAGATCGCCGGACCGCAGGCGGTCCTGCCGCAGATCGCGACGCTCCAGCCCGCCGACACGCCCGAGCGCCTCGAGCGGTTCCTCGATCGGCTCCGCGCCTATGGGCCGTACATGGACGCCTACCACGGGATCGTCCGGGAGAGCCTCGACAGCGGCGTGACCGCGCCGCGCATCGTCACCGAGCGCACCATCGAGCAGCTGAAGCGCCTCCTGGCCATCCCGCTCGACCAGGCGGTCGTGCCGTCGATGGCCCGCGTGGCGTCGGACGCCGACCGCGAACGCGTTCGCGAGGTCGTCGGCGAGGTCGTCCTCCCGGCTCAACAGGCCTACCTCGAGCTGCTCGAGTCCGAGTACCTCGCGAAGAGCCGCGAGGAGCCGGGACTCTGGGCGGCGCCCGACGGCGATGCCCTCTATCGCCAGTCGATCCGCTCCTGGACGACGCTGGACCTGGAGCCCGAGGACGTGCATCGCATCGGCCTGGAGGAGCTCGCGTCGATCGACGAGGAGCGCCGGGCCCTGGCCGCGAAGCACGGCTTCGGCGACGACGTCGTGCGCTACCGGACCTCGCTCACCGACCGAGCCGTCGAGCACCCCGCAGTCGCGTGAGGAGCTGGTCGCGCGCGCGACGGAGGACATCGGACGGGCCGGCGGCCTCGCCCCGAAGTGGTTCGGACGGACGCCGCGGGCTGCGTGCGAGGTCCGACCGGTCGAGGAGTTCAAGGAGAAGGACGCGCCGTTCGCGTACTACTACCCACCGACGGTCGATGGGTCGCGGCCCGGCATCTACTACGTCAACAGCTACGACCTGCCGTCGCGCACGTACCTCAAGCTCGCGAGCACCACGTACCACGAAGCGATCCCGGGTCACCACTTCCAGATCGCGCTCGAGATCGAGCACCCGTCGCTCAACGTGTTCCGCCGGCTGGGCTCGCGCCTCGTCGGTGGCGCGTTCGCCGAAGGCTGGGGCCTGTACTCCGAACGCCTCGCCGACGAGATGGGCCTGTACCGCGACGACGGCGAGCGGCTGGGCATGCTCGATGCGCAGGCGTGGCGTGCCGCGCGGCTGGTCGTCGACTCGGGCATGCACGGCCTCCGCTGGTCGCGCCAGCAGTCGATCGACTTCCTGCTCAAGACGGGCCTCTCGAACACCGATGCCGAGATCGAGACCGACCGCTACATCGTGTGGCCGGGCCAGGCCCTCACCTACATGATCGGGATGCGCGAGATCCGCCGTCTTCGCCGCGAGATCGAGCAGCGGGACGGCCCTGCGTTCGACATCCGCGCGTTCCACGACGCGGTCCTGGGTCACGGATCCCTGCCGCTCGCCACGCTCGCCCGAGAGCTGCCGCGCTGGGTGGCGGAGCCGACGCCGGCCGCGTAGACGCTCGAGCCTGCGTCCGGAGAACCATCCTTCCGGCCTCAGGCGGCCCAGATGGAACGGCAGCCCTGAGGACCGGAGCGAGCGGGCTCGGACGCCCGTGAGCGAGGACCGGAGTGGGCCAACGCGGCAGATGGGCCGCATGGGGCCGGACCGTCGAAACGGCCCTTCGCGTCAAGAGTCGAAGCCGATGCCCAGGGCGTCCAGCGCCTTGAGGAAGATCGAGCGGCGACCCTCGTTCGCGTCGGCGCGCGCGATCTCGTGGCGCATCAGCGCGACCGCGGGCGTGCGGGCGGGTTCGAGCGGGATCGGGAACGGCGCGCTCCGCACCAGGCGGAGCTTGAGCAGCTCCGAGTCGGGCCGCAGCAGCCAGTCGCGGACGACGCTGCCCGCCCAGCGCGCCGCCCCCACGCCCAGCCCGGTGTAGCCGAGCGCGTACACGACGCGCCCACCCATCGTCTCGCCGAACGCGACGCAGAACCGGGTCGAGGTGTCGATCGCGCCGCCCCAGCGGTACGGGAAGGCGATGTCCGCGAGCTGCGGGAAGGTCGCGCGGAAGTGCCCCTCGAGCGTGTCGAACGTCGCCGGGCGGCGGTCGTACTCGGGCTTGACCGCGTTGCCCGGGTGATACACGGCGTCGTAGCCGCCCCACAGGATCCGGTCGTCGGCGGTCAGGCGGAAGTAGTGGAACTGGTAGCCGCTGTCGCTGAGACCCTGGCGACGCGCCCAGCCGATCGACGCGCGCTGATCGGGTGTCAGCGGCTCGGTGACCAGGACGTAGTCGTACACGGGCACGAACAGCGGGACCAGGCGGCGCAGCCAGCCCGAGTACGCGGACGTGGCCACGACGACGCGTCCGGCGTCCAGGATGGCGCCGTCGTCGGTGGTGACGCGCACCCCGCCGGCACGGCGGTCGAGGCGGCGGACGCGCGTGTCCTCGTGGATCGAGACGCCGCGACGCTCCGCGGCCTCCGCGAGTCCCCGGGCGAGCTTCGCCGGGTCGAGCATCACGGTGTGCTCCGGTCCCTCTTCGAAGCCGGCCAGGAAGCGCGGCGAATGGATCTCCGCCTGGATCCGGGCTCGGTCGTAGTAGCGGAGGTGGGAGTCGGCGGGCAGGTCCCGCGCCTCGTGCTCGAACTGCTCGGCCTGCCATCGCTCGGTGGCCACGCCGATGGCGCCGGTCCGCTCGAGGTCGCAGTCGATGCCCTCGGCCTCCACGAACGCGCACAGCTCGGCGAGGTTGGCGATGCCGAGTCGTTCGAGCTCGTCGATCTCGTCGGGGAAGTGCAGCTCGCCGTTCGCGCGGCCATGCGTGAGGCTGGCCGCGCAGAACCCGCCGTTCCGCCCGCTCGCCCCGAACCCGACCTCCTCCTGCTCGAGGATCACGACACGCAGCGCGGGGTCGGCGTCGGCAAGCTGGATCGCCGTCCACAGCCCGGTGAAGCCGCCCCCGACGATGGCGACATCGGCATCGGCGATGCCGCGCAGGGCGGGACGGTGCGGGCCACGCGGCGAGGCGGCCAGCCAGTAGCTGACGGGTTCGGTCGACATGGCGCTCGATCGTAGGGTCGCCGTCCGCGCCCGCGCCGACGCGGCGCGTCTGACGGGCGGTACCGTGGCGGCCGATGCGTGCCGTCCTGTACCAGGCGTTCCTCGAGGCACCCGCGGTCGTCGACGTCCCTGAGCCTGCCGTCACGCCCGATGGGGCGATCATCCGGGTCGAGGCGACCGGGCTCTGCCGCTCCGACTGGCACGGCTGGATGGGCCACGACGCGGACATCGTGCCGCCGCACATCCCGGGTCATGAGTTCGCCGGGACGATCGCGGCGATCGGGCCGGAGGTCGTCGGGGGCTGGCGCATCGGCGACCGGGTCACGGCGCCGTTCGTGTGCGCGTGCGGTGTCTGCCCGCCCTGCCTCGCGGGCGACCACCAGATCTGCGACGCGCAGGAACAGCCCGGGTTCACGTACCACGGCTCGTTCGCCGAGCTCGTCGCCGTCCCGCGCGCATCGGTGAATCTCGTCCGACTGCCGGACGGGCTCGACTTCGTGACCGCCGCGTCCCTCGGCTGCCGGTTCGCGACGGCCTACCGGGCGGTGACGATGCAGGGGCGCCTGGTCGCGGGGGAGTGGCTTGCGGTGTTCGGGTGCGGCGGCGTGGGGCTGTCGGCGGTGATGATCGGGGCGTCCCTCGGCGCGCGCGTCGTCGCGGTCGATGTGTCGCCGCCTGCGCTGGCGGCGGCGCGGGACGCCGGGGCGGAGCTGACCGTGGATGGGACCACTGCGGACGTCGCGGCGGCTGTTCGCGAGGCGACGGGTGGCGGGGCGCACCTGACCGTCGACGCCCTGGGCTCGCGCGCCACGGCGACCGCGGCGATCGGATCGCTGCGGAAGCGCGGACGACACGTCCAGGTCGGCCTGCTGGTCGGCGACGACGCCCGTCCGCCGCTGCCGATGGAGCTGGTCATCGCGCGGGAGCTCGAGATCCTCGGCAGCCACGGGCTGTCCGCGCGGGACTACCCGGCGATGCTCGGGGAGATCGTCGCAGGACGCCTCCATCCGGAGCGGCTCGTCGGCCGGACCATCGGCCTCGACGAGGCACCGGCGGCGCTCATGGCGATGGGCGGACCACCGACGACGCCAGGGATGACGGTGATCCGCCCGAACGGCTGAGCCATGCGCTCCGGTCCCGGGCGTCTCGGGCAGGCGGGTTCCGCCTCCCGGTGCTCACCTGGTGTGCATTTCGGGGGCTGGGACGTGACAAGGCGCGCCGAGGCGGCCCCTTCCGGCGGATCGTGCACACCGGCCGATCATCCGCCCGTCCAAGGGCCGCCCGGACGGCCGCCAACGCGCCGTCGGGCTCGCTGACCGCCGCCAGTCGGCCGGCAGCGCCAGAGATGCACACCAGGCGATCACGGCCGAGGTCAGGCGCCGGGTCGGGACGATCGCGCGCCGGCCTACCCGCTTCCGACCGCCCTCGACGAGGACGTGTGGACGCGAAGGACCGAGCCGCGTGCCCCGAGGGCCTTCTGGAGCGCACGGACCGAGATGTCCTGGACGGGGATCGGCGAGCCGGTCGTGGTCCAGCCGCCGGGCATCGGCTTGACGCCGCGGATCGCCAGCATCGCGGCGCGGCCGGCGGCCTCGCCCATGATCATCAGCTGCGCTTCCATCCGGAGCGATCCCCAGGCGACGTGCGTCGCCGACGCCGCCACGGGGACCAGGAGATTGAGCATCTGCGCTCGCTTGGGCGTGATGATGCGATACGGGATCGCGTAGTTGTGCTTGGAGGCCGAGAACCACCCCTCCTCGTAGAGGTAGCCATCCGAGCCCAGCCAGCGGGTGACGTCGTGCATGTCGAGGCGGTAGGACCCGACGCCGATCACGTCGCCCTTCCAGCGGTTCGTCGTGATGTCGGCCTGCCGGAGCACCGCCGTGCCGACCATCCGCCGACCCTCCCGGAGGTACAGCTGGCGCGGGAAGTGCCCGTTGTCGGTCCACTCATCGGCACACCAGCCGTAGCGTGCGAGGCGGCTTCGGATCGCCCAGTGGATCGATGGATGGGTCCGAAGGAAATACAGCAGGCCCTTCGTCCAGCGCTGGTGGGCGAGGTGGATCGAGCGTCGCTGCGCGCCGGTCGCACTGGGGTAGCTCCAGTTGCGACCCGGAAGGGCGAGGCTGACGCCCGGACCGTCGTTGACGTCGACCTTGTGGTCAAGGGTGGGCTTGACCATCAGCGCCCAGTCGAGCGTGGGCGAGCGTCCCAAACGTGCCGCGCGTGCGCGAAGGTACGCGGCGACGGCCGCGTAGTCGCTCGCGCGGTACGTGGACGGCGCCCTGAAGGCGACCCGGTTGGCCGGATCCGACGAGAGGCACAGGCGGAAGTTCGAGTCCTGGATCCCACGGTCCGCCGACCCGACCGGCCCCGGGGCCTCGGCCGCGACCGGCGGCAACGTCATGCCGGACGGCACCCGGAACATCCGGCGCGCCGGTCTCCGACCGGCCAGGCTCTCGCCGGTGGCCGCTCGGGATTCGCGGCCGATCCGGAACGTGACCCCGGCTTCGGCAAGGAGATCGCCCTCGTACGACGCGTCGATGAAGATGGTGGCCCCGAAACGCCGGCCGGACGTCATCGCGACGGAGCGGATCCTCCGGTCGTTGACGGAGGCGCCGCCGGGTCGGACGAGTCGTTCGTTGTAGTGGACGCGGACGCCGGCCTCGCGAAGCAGGTCGATGAACACGCGCTCCGCGACGTGCGGCTCGAAGTCGAACTGCGTGGCGCGCGTGCCCTGGCGTCGCTGGATCCGCGTGAACACGCTGCGCGTGATCCCGCCGATCGTCGACGCGTCACCGACGTCGGTGTGGGCGAGCCCATTGGCCATCATCCCGCCGAGGTGGCTCGTGGGCTCCAGCAGCCGCACCGTCGCGCCCGCCCGGGCCGCCGAGATGGCAGCGACGATGCCCCCGGGCGTCCCGCCGTAGACGAGCACATGGCTCGTCGAGGTCACGGCGGATGGCTCCAGCCGCTCGCCGGCGGCGGTCACCGGAGCGCGAAGCGGAGCCTGCAGCGGCGCGTGCGCGGCCGCCGGTGCGACGGTCCCCGGGTTCGGGATGACCAGGAGCGTCGCGGCCAGCGAGAGAGCCGCCGCGGACGACAGGCACGTCGAAACAGAGCGCGTGAATGTGGCCATCGCTCGGCCTCCGTCCTGGTGCGTCGCCCCCCGGCGGAGGCCGCCTGCACCATCGAAGCGCTACGGGCCGGCGTCGAAACCCCTCGGTCAGGCAGCGCCGATCCGAAACCTCCCGACGCAGATGCACGAGCCGTGTGACACCAGCCGACCGAACGGGACGGCGGCGGCGCTCGGACGGTCAGCCGCTCCCGGCCGGCACCAGGGACGGCGCGATCGGCAGCTCCAGGACCGACCCGCCCGCGCGGAGCGCCGCCTGGAGCGCTGGCACCGAGACGTCCTGGACGGGGATGGGCGAGCCGGTCGGTCGCGCCGTGCCGGCCTTCACGCCGTCGATCGCGAGGACGGCGGCGTGCCCCGCGGCCTCGCCCATGAGCATGAAATGCGGCTCCATGCGCAGCGATGCCCAGGCGACGTGCGTCGCCGAGGCCGCGACCGGGACGAGGAGATCGAGCATCTCGGCACGTCTCGGCGTGATGACCCGGTACGGGATCGCGTACGGCTGATACGCGCTCGCGAACCAGCCCTCCTCGTACACGAAGCCGTCCGCGCCGAGCCAGCGTGTGACGTCGTGGCTGTCGAGGCGGTAGGAGCCGACCGCGATGACGTCGGTCTTGGTCCGGTTCGTCGTGACGTCGCCCTGCTGGAGCGTCGCTTCGCCTACCATCCGGCGCCCTTCACGCAGATAGAGCAGGCGAGGGAAGTAGCCGTGGTCGGCCCACTCGTCCGCGCACCAGCCGTAGGCCGCGAGCTTCGTCCGGATCGTCGCCGGCACCGAGGGATCCGTCCGCAGGAAGTGCAGCAGACCTCTGGTCCACCGTTCGTGCGCCGCTTCGATCGCTCGTCGCTGCGTGGCGCTCGCGACGGGGTAGTTCCAGTTCCGACCGGGCAGGGCCAGGCTCACCCCGGGCCCATCGTTCACGTCGACCTTGCCGTTCGGGATGGGCTTGAGCATGAGGACCCAGTCGAGCGCGGGCACCAGGCCGGACGTCGCGGCCCGTTCCGTGACGTACGCCGTCACCGTGCTGTAGTCCGTCGCCCGGTAGCCGTCGGGGGCCGTGATCGCGATGCGGTCGGCCGGATCGGACGACAGGCAGAGACGGAAGTTCGAATCCTGGATCCCGCGGTCGCTCGAGCCCGATGCCCCGGGCGGCATCGAGGCGACCGGCGGGAGCGAGCTGCCCGCCGGCAGCCGGAACATCCGCCGCGGGCTCCGGGCGCCGGCGAGCGTCTCGCCGGTGGCCGCCCGGGACTCACGCCCGAGGCGGAACGAGACCCCGGCGTCGGCGAGGAGGTCGCCCTCGTACGACGCGTCGATGAACACCGTGGCCGCGAAGCGCCGGCCCGAACCCGTCGTCACGGACGTGATGCGCCGATCGATGACGCGCGCGCCGCCCGGCCGGACGAGCCGCTCGCCGGTCCTGACACGGACGCCCGCCGTCCCGAGCATGTCGAGGAAGACCTGCTCGGCGACGTGCGGTTCGACCCGGAAGTCCGTCGACGAGGTGCCCTCGAGCGCCTGGATCCGGGTGAACACCTCGCGGGCGATGCCGCCGACGGTCGCGCGATCGCCGATATCGGTCACCGAGAGGCCGTTGGTCATCATCCCGCCGACCCGGCTCGTGGGCTCGAGCAGCGTGACCTTCGCACCAGCACGCGCCGCGGCGATGGCGGCGAGGATCCCGCCGGGCGTCCCTCCGTAGACGACGACATCCGACCGGATGGCCACGGCGCCGGGCGGGCGGCGGCCCGGCCGCAGCGACCGGGCGCGGGAGCCAGGCACCCGGAATCAGCGACGCGAGGGCGATGATGGCGGCGAGCGAGTGCCGCCTCAGCGGCGGTTCCTCCGCGGGGCCATCGTGCGATCTCCGACCAGGTGCCCCGACCCTCCCCGGTGGAGGCCGCGCACACCTTCGCGGCGCGAGCATCGGGCGTTCGGTCGCCGGTGGGCGACGCCGTCGGGTGCAGTGTGTGAGGTCGACAGTGTGCCAGCGAGACGCGCCGCTGACACCGTCCGGTGCGCATGGGCGACGTTTCCTGCGCATCGTGGCCGATGTCGACCACGCCCTGGCGTGATTCGCAGCTCGACGGGCGTGTGCCGACGAGAATCGCGTTGACCCAGTCACCCGCCGTGTGGCACCATCGCGGCGTCCCCGTCCCGCGGTGCGCAACCCCCGTCTCGTATCGCGCACCCCGAACCATCGGAACCCGCATCGAGGCCGTGCCCGATCATGACCACCGAGCCCACCGTGTCGGCGCCGACCATCCGCCGCGACCGCCAGCTCGAGCTCTACCGTCGCGCGCTCCAGCACCTGCCGGGCGGCACGGATTCGAACTTCCGGGCGTGGGGTGAGGACACGATCTACGTGGACCGCGGCCAGGGCGGCCGCGTGTGGGACATGGACGGCAACGAGTTCGTCGACCTGCGGATGGGCTACGGGCCGGTGATCCTCGGGCACGCCGATGCGCGCGTCGACGACTACGTGAACGAGCGCATGCGCCGCGGCGTCAGCTTCAGCCTCACGAGCGAGGACGAGGTCCGCACCGCGGAGCTCATCGCCGAGCTGACCGGCTGGGTCGAGATGGCCCGGATGACGGTCTCGGGCACCGAGGCCACGATGCACGCGATGCGGCTCGCCCGGGCGTACACGGGTCGGGACAAGATCGTGAAGTTCGAGGGCCAGTACCACGGGGTCCACGACTACGCGCTGATCAGCGTCGGCCCCAACGACATGTCGGAGCTGGGACCGGAGGACAATCCCGTCGCCCTCGCCTGGGGCCGGGGCATCCCGGCTTCCGTGGCCGAGACGATCATCCCGGCGCGCTACAACGACATCGAGTTCCTGCGCTCGCTGTTCGAGCGCCACGGCGAGGAGATCGCGGCGATCATCGTCGAGCCGGTGCTCGGCAATGCGCAGGCGATCCTCCCGCAGCCGGGCTTCCACCAGGCGATGCGGGCGCTCACCGAGGAGTTCGGGATCCTCCTGATCTTCGACGAGGTGAAGACCGGCTTCCGGCTCGCGAAGGGCGGCGCCGCCGAGTTCTTCGGCATCAGGCCCGACCTCGCGACGTACGCCAAGGCCATGGGCAATGGCTACCCGGCGGCCGCGTTCGCCGGCCGGCGCCCGATCATGGAGCTGCTGCCCGACAAGGTGAGCCATGGCGGCACGTACGCCGGCAACCGCGTCGCCGCCGCCGCCGCCGTGAAGACGCTGGGCATCCTCCGCGACACCGACGCGCTCGAGACGATCCACGCCACGGGCCGCCGCGTCCAGGCGGGGCTCACCGAGGTCCTCAACCCGACCGGGCTGCCGTGGCAGTTCACCGGCCATCCCTCGATGTTCGGGATCATGTTCACGGACCAGCCGGTGACCGAATATCGCCACTGGGCGAACACCGACCACGAGCTCTACGACGCGATCGCGATCGGCATGCACGCCCGCGGCGCGATGCCGGAGCCCGACAGCCGCGAACCGTGGTTCATGTGCGAGGCGCACAGCGAAGGTGACATCGTGGATCGCGTCGTGACCGCATTCGAGGACTCGCTGCAGGCGGCGCTCGACGCCCGCGCCCACGGCAGTGCGACCGCAAGCAGCGGCGCCAGCCAGGCGCAGCACGGCTGACGGGGACGAGGAGGGCTGGATGACGCTCGACGGCAACGCGGTCCGATCGGTCGATCGGGCGGCCGCCCTGCTCCTCGCGCTGGGCGACAGCCACGGGGAGGCAGGGGTCACCGAGCTCGCCCGGAAGCTCGGTCTCCACAAGTCGACGGCGTCGCGGCTGCTCGCGACGCTCCAGAAGCGCGGGCTGGTCGAGCAGGACGACGAGACCGGCAAGTACCGCCTGGGGATCGTCGTCATCCGCCTGGCGGAGCGCGCCGAGCGGACGCTCGACCTGCGCTCCATCGCGATGCCCGAGCTGGAGCGCCTGGCGCGCCTCACGCACGAGACGACCGGTCTCGGCGTCCTCGACGGCGACCAGCTCCTCACGGTCGCGCAGGCCGATGGGCCGAACCTCGTCGCCGTCGGCGACTGGACCGGCCGGAGCGTCCCGCTCCACTGCGTCGCCTCGGGCAAGGTGCTCATGGCCGCGCTCGCCGAGCGCGAGGTCATGCGCCTCGTCCGCCGCGGGCTCGACAAGTTCACCGACCGGACGATCGTCGACCTCGAACCGCTCCTCGAGGAGCTCGCCCGGATCCGCCGACGCGGCTACGCGACGGCCATCGGCGAGTACGAGCCCGGCCTGCACGCGGTCTCGGCGCCGGTCCACGACGCGCGCGGCGCGGTCATCGCCGCGGTCGACGTCTGGGGCCCGGCGTTCCGGCTCACGCCGCGCCGCATCCCGGAGCTCGCGACGCAGGTGCGCGAGGCGGCCGCCGCCGTGTCGCTGCGCCTGGGCGGGCAGCCGAGCCTGGCCGCGGACCGTGCGCCGCGCGCGATCACGGGCGACGTCGCCGTCTGAGCCACCGGGCCGGCGGGTCCAGCTGGACGACCGCCGCCGCGCCGCTTCCGGGCGCTAGGCTTCCGCGCGATGCCCGACGTCGACCCCCAGCTGTGGAACGACATCGCGGATGCGCTCCGCGGCCCCGTCCTGCACGTCGTGATCATCGTGATCGTCGCCCTGATCGTGATGCGGCTGGTGACGGTGTCGATCCACGGGGCGGTGAAGCGGTTCCTCGACCGGCAGGCGACCGAGGGGACCTCGCGGGACCTCTCGGCGGTCGAGATCGAGAAGCGGATCAAGACGCTCGGCGGGCTCGGCGCGGCGATCGCCCGCACGTTCATCGCGGTGATCGCGGGGTTGATGATCTTCCACGAGCTGGACTTCGACATCGGGCCGGCGATCGCGGGGCTGGGGGTCGTGGGGATCGCGGTGGGCTTCGGGGCGCAGAGCCTGGTGCGCGATTACTTCACGGGCGCGCTCATCCTCATCGAGAACCAGTTCTCGAAGGGCGACATCGTGACGCTCGCCGGGGTGACGGGCACGGTCGAGGACTTCGGCCTGCGGCGGACCACGCTCCGCGACCTCGACGGGGTCGTCCATACCGTGCCCAACGGGGAGATCAAGGTCGCCTCGAACCGGACGCGCGGCTGGGCCCGCATCAACCTCGAGGTGACCGTCGTGTACGGCACCGACATCGAGGAGGCCACCGCGGTCGTCGACGCCGTGGGCCAGGCGATGCTCGAGGATCCCGCATGGTCGCGGCGGGTGCTCGCGGCGCCGCATGTCGCGCGGCTGCAGGCGCTGAGCGAGAACGGCGTCACGCTCAAGGTCCTGGGCACCGTGCGCCCCGGCGACCAGCCCGCGGCCACCGGGGAGTTGCGCAAGCGCCTGCTGGCGGCGTTCACCGCCAAGGGCATCGAGATCCCGGCCTCCCAGCGTGTCGTCCTCGTGCGCGACCCGCAGATCGACCCGCCGCAGCCGGGCAGCGCGACGACGCCGCCCGCGGACCCGGGGGAGCTCCTGGGCTGACCCGATCCGCGCGCCATCCCGGGCGAGCTGACTGCCTCAGCCGTTAGGCGGTCGCCAGGGCTCGTGCTCGTGCGCCAGCCAGACCAGCTCGGGGTCGAGCGCACGCACCAGCAGCTGACCCTCGGTGTGCGGCTCGTCGAGCTCACCGTGCCAAACGGCGAGGTCGCCCGCGATGACGACCGGACGCCCGCCTGTCTCGACGACGACCACCTGCGTCCCGCGGGTGTGGCCCGGCGCGGGGACGAGTCGGACGCCCGGAAGCAGCTCGAGCTCGCCGTCGACCGGTACGTACTCCACGCCGGGCGCGTCGACCCACTCGCGGATCGTGTAGTCGTCCTGGGTGCGCGCGTCGTCGAGCTCCTGACGCTGGACGTAGATCGGCTTGCCGGCGAACAGGTGGTTGCCGCCGCAGTGGTCGAAGTGCAGGTGGGTGTTGACGACGATGTCGATGCCGGCGAGGTCGACGTCCTGCTCGCTCAGCGGCTGGAGGCGGGGGTCCATGTCGGCCACAGCCGGGTGCAGCTCCGTCATGCCGGTGTCGACCAGGACGCGCGCGTCGGGATGGTCGATGACATGCACGTAGACCGGCATCAGCTCGCCCTCGGCGAGGAGGTCGGCGACGCGGATCGGCGTGATGGTGATCGAGGCGGGGGCCTTCATCGTGGACTGCCCGCTGCGGTCGTGGTGATGTGCGTCATGGTGACCTCATGTTCCAGTCACCCACTCAGACGCGCCGCTCGGCCGGAACTCATCGCTGCGCGCCGGCGCGGCTGGCGATCGGACCGTCACGCGGAGTCCCCCGGCGGTTCGTGACACGTGCTGACCGCACCACGCGGTACCGTCGCGGCGCCCCTCGATCCGCCTGCGTCGCGCCGCTCGCGACGCCCGCCAAGCCCAGGAGTCGGTGCTGATGGAGTTCCTCGATGCAGACGGGCGCTATCGCTCGGAGCATGCGGCCCCCCAACCGCCCGCTGCCGGCGATGAGACGGCGATGCTGCTCGGGTTCCTCGAGCGCCAGCGCGCCACGTTCGCGTGGAAGAGCGCCGGGTTGGACGAAGCCGGACTCGGCGCGCGGCTCGGCACGTCCGAGATGACGCTGGGCGGCATGCTGAAGCACCTCGCCCGACTCGAGGACGACATGAGTCGTGAGTGGCTGCTGGGCCAGGGCCAGGTCCCGCCGTGGAGCGAGATCGACTGGGACTCCGACCCGACGTGGGACTGGCGCACCGGGAAGGACGAGCCGCCGCAGGTCCTGTACGCGCGCTGGCAGGACGCCGTGGATCGCGCACGGGTGGTGTTCGCGGGCGAGCTCGTGAGCGGCGGTCGCAGCATCGCGGACGCCCGCGAGCCGTTCCCGAGCCCGCGCTACGTCCTGCTCGACATGATCGAGGAGTACGCCCGCCACAACGGTCACGCCGATCTGATCCGCGAGTCGGTCGACGGGCTCGTGGGTCACGATCCGCCGGCCTGACCGCGCCGGGCCCGACGGGACGCAGGCCCGACGGCGCCCCACGGTCGGCGGGGAGCACGGAGCGCGCTACGATGACCTCCACCCCGTCCGTCCGTGCGCTGCGAGCAGAGGAGCCCAGTGAGCGTCGAACCGCAGGCCCAGAGCGAAGCCGCCATCGAGAATCTCCTGGCCGAGCGCCGGACCTTCCCGCCGGACCCGGCGTTCTCGGCGCAGGCGAACGCGAAGCGCGAGCTGTACGACGAGGCCGAGCGCGACTTCGAGGCGTTCTGGGCGAAGCTGGCTCGGGAGCGGCTCACGTGGTCGAAGCCGTTCACGAAGACGCTCGAGTGGGACCTGCCGTTCGCGAAGTGGTTCAGCGACGGTGAGCTCAACCTCACCGAGAACTGTGTCGACCGGCACGTCCGCAACGGCCTCGGTGAGAAGGTCGCCTACCACTGGATCGGCGAGCCGGGCGAGACGCGGACGATCACGTACGGCGACCTGCTGCGCGAGGTCTCGAAGGCGGCCAACGCCCTCAAGGAGCTGGGCATCCAGAAGGGCGACCGGGTCGCCATCTACATGCCGATGATCCCGGAGCTGCCGATCGCGATGCTCGCGTGCGCCCGCATCGGGGCCCCGCACACCGTCGTGTTCGCGGGCTTCAGCTCCGAGGCGCTGGCCGGCCGCATCAACGATGCGGAGGCCAAGCTCGTCATCACCGCCGACGGCAGCTATCGCCGCGGCAAGGCGATGCCGCTCAAGGCCGCGGTCGACACCGCCATCGCCAGCACGCCGTCGGTCGAGCACGTGCTGATGGTCCGCCGCCTGGGCGACGCCGCCCCCGACACGACCGTCGAGGCCGGCCGCGACGTGTGGTGGCACGACATCGTCGACCGCCAGAGCGACGACTGCCCGCCGGTGCCGGTCGAGGCGGAGCACATGCTCTACCTGCTCTACACCTCGGGCACCACCGCGAAGCCCAAGGGCATCATGCACACCACCGCGGGCTATCTCCTGGGCACGAGCTACACCCACGAGATGATCTTCGACGTCAAGCCCGACGACGTGTACTGGTGCGCGGCCGACATCGGCTGGGTCACCGGCCACAGCTACATCGTCTACGGGCCGCTCGCGAATGCGACCACCAGCGTGCTCTATGAGGGCTCGCCCGACACCCCGGCGTGGGATCGCTGGTGGCAGATCATCGAGGACTACAAGGTCACGATCCTCTACTGCGCCCCGACCGCGATCCGGGCGTTCATGCGCCAGGGGACGGACTGGCCCGAGAAGCACGACCTCAGCTCGCTGCGCGTGATGGGCTCGGTGGGCGAGCCGATCAACCCCGAGGCGTGGCTCTGGTACCACCTCCACATCGGCGGCGGGAACACGCCCATCGTCGACACCTGGTGGCAGACCGAGACCGGCCAGATCCTGATCACCCCGCTCCCCGGCGTCACGACCACGAAGCCCGGCTCGGCGACGTTCCCGTTCCCGGGCATCGAGGCCGACGTCGTCGACGGCGATGGCAACAGCGTCCCCCTCGGCGGTGGCGGCTACCTCGTCCTCAAGCGGCCGTGGCCCGGGATGCTCCGCGGCATCTACGGCGACCCGGAGCGCTACAAGCAGACCTACTGGAGCCGCTTCCCGGGGATGTACTTCGCGGGTGACGGCGCGAAGCGCGACGAGGAGGGCTACTTCTGGCTCCTCGGGCGTGTCGACGACGTGATGAACGTGTCGGGCCATCGCATCTCGACCACCGAGGTCGAGTCCGCGCTGGTCGATCATCCCGCCGTGGCCGAGGCCGCCGTCGTCGGCCGCAACGACCCGATCACGGGCCAGGCGATCTTCGCGTTCGTGATCATCAAGGCGACCCAGGAGCCCAGCGACGCGCTGGCGAACGAGCTCAAGCAGCACGTCTCGAAGGTGATCGGGCCGATCGCGCGGCCGAAGCAGCTGATGCTCGTCCCGGACCTGCCGAAGACACGGTCGGGCAAGATCATGCGCCGCCTGCTGCGCGACATCGCCGAGGGCCGCCCGCTGGGCGACACGACGACCCTCGCCGACTCCGGCGTGGTCGACACGATCCGCGAGAACAGCTGGTCGGCGGAGGAGTAGCCGGGTGCCCTTCGGGTTCCTCAAGCGGCGCAAGGACGACGACGACGCCTCCAAGGCCAAGGCGCCGGCGACGCGTCCTGGTGGGCCGTCGACCGCGTTCGAGGGCCTCACCGAGGAGTGGCGGCTCGTCGGGCGGATGCACGTCAAGGGTCGGATGACCGACGCGCTCAACAAGCGCGAGTCGATCACCATCTCCGAGGTCCGCTGGGCGCCCATCGACGGCTCGGGGCAGCTGGAACCCGCGCCCGGGCTCAAGGCGATCGACCCGTACGACCTGATCCTCGTCGTCGCGGGCGAGAGCGACCTGCCGCCGCTCACCGAGGCCGAGAAGAGCGCCCACAAGGTCCACAAGATCCCGTACGACGTCGCGCTCGAGGCGCCGCCCTTCCGGGTCCTCGGCACCGTCCACCTGTACCCGGGCTCGGATCCGGATCGGCTGCTCGATCGCGCGACCGAGATGTTCGTCCCCGTGACCGACGCGCTCGCCTACCTCGGCGACACGATGGTCAGTGACCCGGACGTGGGCGTCGTCCTCGTGAACCGGTTCTACCTGCGCGGGGTCGAGCAGATCGACAAGCGCACCGGCCTCAAGCCGCAGAAGCTGCCCGGCGCGCCGCTCGGCGGCACCTCCTGGCAGGACCGCTCCCGCTGATCCCCGTGCAGCGACGGCCGAGGTTCGCGCACCGGATGCACGCTACGACGAACGGCGACCCGCCAGGCTTCCGAAGCGGGCGCCTGGACGGCCCTCACGCGTCCGTCCGTGCGCTCGGTGCACGGTCTGGCGGGGGAACGCCTTGGAGCGCGACCCTGTTCGTCGCAAGGTGCATGTGGTGCACGACCGGCGGCCTGGCCCGGTCCGCGCGGTGACGAGCGGCGACGGTCGCGACGTTCGTGCGGTCGTCTTCGATCTCGGGGAGACGCTCGTCGATGAGACGCGCGTGTGGGGTGAATGGGCCGACACGCTGGGCATCCCGCGGCTGACGTTCTTCGCGGTGCTGGGCTCGACGATCGCCGCGGGGGATCAGCCGCACACGGAGGTGTTCCGGATCTTCCGCCCGGACCTCGACGTCCGCGCAGCGCGCCGCGCGCGGCTCGCCGGCGGCGCGGAGGACTGGCGCTTCCCCGACGACTTCTATCCCGACGTGCTCGAGGCCCTGCGCGACGTGCGCGCCGCCGGCTATCACGTCGGCATCGCCGGGAACCAGCCGGATGGCGCCGACGAGGCGCTCCATGCGGCCGGCATCGACGTCGACCTCATCGGGTCCTCGGCGAGCTGGGGCGTGCAGAAGCCGGATCCGGCGTTCTTCGAACGGATCGCCCGCGAGCTGGACCTGCCGCCGGACCGGATCGCCTACGTCGGCGACCGGGTCGACAACGACATCATCCCGGCGGCCGACGCAGGGATGGTCGCGATCCACCTGCGACGCGGTCCATGGGCGTGGATCCAACTCGGCCGCGGGACCACGCCCCGGGCGGCCGCGACGATCGACAGCCTGTCGGAGGTTCTCGGCGCCCTCGCATCGCTGGGCTGAAGGTCCCTCGGATCCGCGCGCCGATCAGGCTCGGGCGGGCGCCTTCTTGCGGTTGAGGAGCCCGCCGAGCGAGAACTTCGCGGCGACGGCCGCGGCGGATGTCGCGGGCTCAGCGTCGTCGTCCGCGACGGTCGTGCCCAGGATGCGGTCGGCGAGGGCGTCGAAGTCCTCGCTGATCTTCTCCCTGGGGTACATGTCGATCACCGTGCGGCCCTCGTTGGCGGCCCGCACGAACAGCATGCCGCCGGACCGGATGAGCGCCATCGCGGTCATCCCGGTCGTCTGCTCCATGTCCGCGACCGACACGCCACTGTTCGCGCGGTTCACGACGAGGGCGAGCTTGTCGCGCAGGCCGTCGCCCATCTCGCGGGCCACGTCGCGCAGCTGGACCGCGGCGCGGATGGCGGGCACGTCCGGGGTGACCGGCACGAGGATCTTGTCGGCGCGCTCGAAGATCGCCTGGTTGATCGGGCTGTAGGAGG
The DNA here is from genome assembly GCA_963778025.1 of uncultured Chloroflexia bacterium. GTDB lineage: Bacteria > Chloroflexota > Limnocylindria > Limnocylindrales > CSP1-4 > CAVZTA01. Next base: position 190,420 of record CAVZTA010000012.1, read on the forward strand.
GGTGCAGGTCGACGACCACGTAGTCGAAGCCGCGGCGTGCCTGGACGATCGCGTCCGCGACGCGGGCCGGCTCGAGGATGGCGGTATCGATCGGGTTCGAGGTGAGCGCGACGACCTTGAGGCCGGAGGGATGGGGCGCCGCGATCTCGGCGAGCGTCATCCGCTGGCCGCCATGCGCCTCGTCCTCCCACGCGTCGACGACCGTGGTCACCGAGTCGAGTGCGAGCGACGTCGTCACGTGACCGGTGACGGTGTCCGCGTCGATCAGCAGGACGGTGCGGCCCTTGCGGATGGCCAGCGCTGCCGCGAGGTTCGTGGCGACCGTGGTCTTGCCGACGCCGCCCTTCGGGTTGAAGACCGCGATGACCGTCGCTCGTCGCGACCAGTCGCCGATCTCGACGTTGCCGGCGCTGAGCACGGGGCCCGAGCCGTCGTCGATGACCTGGGTCCGGATGGCCATCGCCTCGACGCGCCAGCGGATGGCGTCAGCCGAGTAGGGACGGGTGAAGTACTCGTCGTCGATCGAGGCGACGGAGCCCGCGGAGAGCTGCTCCAGGGTTCGCGGCGTGACGACCATGAGCGTCGGGATGTGGCGCCCCGCCTCGTGCAGCAGCGACCAGTACTCGAGGGAGGTGTCGAGATCGTTCTCGCCATCGAGGATCGCCACCGACACGTCGGGGCGCTCGGTGAGCAGGGTCTCGAGCTCTTCGGGGCGGCGGATGGTCACCGCATCGAAGCCGGCCTCGCGCAGCTCAGCGGAGACCGGCTCCAGCTCCCCGGCGGGGAGCGCGACGACGACGGTGGCGCGGCGCATCGCCCGCGTGCCTCCTGTCTGGCTCTAGGACTCGGACTCGGGATCGCGCGCGGTGACGTTCACCACGCCGTCGCCGGTGTTCGTGACGCGGGCCGCGAAGCCCGGCAGGGTCGGCAGCGCGTCCCGGAACGAGACGTCGGCGCGGTGACTGACGGTGAACACGAACTCGCCGTCGGGTCCCGACGACACGCCCACCGACTGGACACCGGCCACCCGGCCCAGGTGGCGCTTGAAGCTGGCGATGCTCGCCACGGACACGAGGCCCACGACGATCACCTGGGTCGAGCGGATCTCGCTCGCGTCAGCGCCGGCTTCGGGGCGCGGCATCAGGCTCGCGAGGCGGTCGACGAACGACGCGCCGTCGGCCTCGAGGTCGCCGTCGCTGGCGTCCATGCGAGCGGCCAGCGCGGCCTCTGCCTCGGCACCCTCGAAGTCGGGGTTCGGCCAGCCGTTGGCGTCGTGGCCCTCGACCTTGCCGCTGAGGAGCTCGGCCGCCGTCTCGGCGACGTCGGCGGAGTTCTCGGCAGAGGTCGCGGACTCGGCCGCCCACTCGGCGGCGGTGACGGCTTCGGCAGCGGCCTCGAGCGCGGCCATCACGGCGGCGCGGTCGACCGGCTCACCCGTCGGCTCGACGTCCTGGAGCTCGGCGGGGACCTCGAGCCCGGCCGTCGCATCGGTCGACGCTTCGGCCGGTGCCTGGCCCTCCGTGGTCTCGCCCTCGGTCGCCGTCTCGGCGCCGGCGTCGGTCTCGGTCGCGACCGCGT
>CAVZTA010000013.1:0-123784 GCA_963778025.1 uncultured Chloroflexia bacterium
GCGATCGCGTGGATCGACATCGCGCGCTCGGCGGCTTGCCGGCTGTACGTCCACGCCTTGTCCCAGCGCTGCGCCTCGTGGAAGTGGATCGCGAGGACAGGCGCCTCCTCTTCGGCGTTGGCGCCGGCTCGAGCCTCGATGGTCTGGCCGACGCGGTCGTGGAGGGCCCGTCGGCGCCGGTACGGCAGACCTTCGTACGCCGCATCCCGGATCAGGGTGTTCCTGAAATCGCAGTGCGCCACCTGGTTCCTCACGGAGGAGTCCGCGCAGGCGTGACCAGACACCGCCGTCGACGTCGACGTCCTCGCGCACGGCCTCGACGAGCAGGTCAGGCTCGACGCTGGTGCCGAGGACCGCCGCATAGCGCAGGATCGTCCGATCGGTCGGCGCCAGGCGGTCGATCTCGCCCGCGATCAGTGACTCGATCGATTCCGGCAGCGACTCGAGCGAGCCCGGTCGCCTTCACGGCCTGCAGCAGCTCGAACAGGAAGAGGGTGTTGCCGGCCGAGCGGCGCGCGATCTCCTCGACCTCGTGTGGACGGAGCGGGGCGTCCTCGGTCGCGAGGTTGATGAGCTCCTCCATCTGCGCCGGCGTCAAGGGCTGCAGATCGAGCGAGCTCAGGCGATCGACGTCGTTCGGGTCGCCGCTGATGGGCCCTTCGCCTTGGCGGGTGAGGATCAGCATCCGCCGTCGCGACCCTTCGCTGCGCGCCAGCCGCTGGACGAGGTCCCGGGACGCTTCGTCCATGTGATGCGCGTCCTCGAGGATGCAACATCACCGCACTGCTCGTGAACGCCATCCCGAGGAAGGAGTCGACGACCTCCGCAAGGCGCTCGGGGACGAACCGGCCTTCCAGGGCTTTCGTCTCGCGGGTGTGCGGCAGGTCGACGCCGACTAGCAGCCCGAACAGCGGGACCCATTTGGCGAGCTCAGGATCCGCGGTGGTGACGGCGTCCGCGAGCCTGGCCGCGACGACGTTCGCGTCGGTGTCGTCGTCGACGCCGACGACCGCGCGGACGAACGCCCGCATGGGGAAGTACGGCGTCGAGCTCTCGTACTCCTCGCAGCGCGCGCGGATGATCCGGAAGTCGAGAGCGCGCGCGATGACCTCGTCGAGCAATCGCGACTTGCCCACGCCGGGCTCACCCGAGATCTCCACCGTCCAGCCGGTGCCGAACCGGACCTGCTCAAGCAAGCCCGCGATGGCCGCGAGCTCCGTCTCGCGCCCGACGAGTGGGAGCTGGCCGCGATCGGCCTGTCTGACCCCGATCGGTTGGCCCAGGATCGACGCCCGGACCGGCTCGGACTTGCCCTTGGCCGCGAACGGCGGGATCGGCGTCGCCTCGAAGATGGTCCGCGAGTGGTCGAGGACGATGTCGGTCGCGAGGATCTGGCCAGCTTCCGCCTTGTTCATCACCCGCGCAGCGGTGTTGATCGCGTCCCCGAAGACCCGGTACGCCCGGCGATAGCGCGGCCCGAAGTCGCCCGTGAAGACCTTCCCGGTGTTGACCCCGACGCGCATCGGCACGATGCCCGGGCGGTCCATGATCGACCGCAGCGCGCGGAGCATCCGCTCCTCGTCGTGCCCGGTGCTGGATGGGGCACCCGCCGTGAGCAGGGCTTTGACGCTCGACTTGCCGACGTCCGTCTCGTAGAAGGGGACCTCATAGCGGAGGGCCTCCTCCTGGATCGATGAGATGCGTTCGTCGAGGGCCTCCGCCAGCGCGTCGGGGCCGATCTCCCGCAACAGACGATCGGTATCCATGAGGTCGATGAATGCCGCGGTGATCGTCCGGTGCTCAGGTTCGCTGCGCTGGAGCACGACATGTGAGCGGGCGGCGACCGGGATGGCGGAGCCGATGTCGATGTCGGCCACGCTGCCGACATCGGGTGCGCGGTGGCGAACCGCGTCTGGCGCGCCGGCCAGCAGGATGGCCGACTCTTTCGGCTGCCCCACGACCGATGGATCGAGCCTCGAGGCGAGCGTCGGGCTGATGCCGATCTCGCCGGCATCGGCGATGACCTCCATCGCGAGCGTCTCGCTCATCGCGGGGCCGGCGATCAGGAGCTCGCGATGGACGCTCCCGGTCATGAAGAAGTGGAACTCACCCGTGCCGATACCGACCGACATCCGGAGCACGATCGTCCCGCCGCTGACGTGGAGGCGGCCCACGCGGTCGATCGTCCGCTGCATCTCCCAAGCCGCACGGCACGCCCGCGCCTCATGACCCGGACCGTCGAACAGGAGAAGGAGCGCGTCGCCGCCCCACTTCAGCAGGCCCGCACCCCACTCGTACGCCTCGTCGAGAAGGGCGGTGAACACGCCATCGAGCGTGTCGCGCATCAGCTCCGCCCCGATCTTGCCCCGCCTCGCGAGGTGCTCCGTCAATGCGGTGAAGCCGGAGATATCGACGAACACAAGGGTGCTGTCGAGCGCGAGATGGCGAGCGTCAGGGGTGTGGCGCAGCCAGCTGACGACCAGGCGCGGGACATACGGCTTCAGGAGGTCGGATGTCTCCGCTCCGATCCCACTCGCGCGTGTCGCTATGATCGTCATCGCCCCTCAGCGTGTCGCCGCTCGCTCGCGTGACGGTCCCCCGCGACCCCTCGCCCTCCTTCGACCGTTCCCCGGGGGCGATGTCTCCTGGTGGACAGCCTAACGGTCGCCGGGCCGACTGCCAAGGCATCGCCCCAAGACGCGATGCGTGGCGGCACGCGGCGGGGGACGGCGAGGCGTCCGAGGCTCGTCGTCACCCGACCGCATGGAACCCGGCGCCGGCCGGGCCGCACTCGGCCTACGGGCTCCCGGCGGCCGGCGACCCGCGCCGCGGAGGTGGCGCTGCGACCACGATCGCGACCATTTCGGAGACGGGGATCGCCGCGCCTTCCGCCATCAGCTCGTTCGCACGCTCCTCGCCCAGGGCCTCGCGCACGAGGTCCGCTGGTTCGGGCAGATGGAGCACCTTGACCGGCGCGAGCATCACCGACTTCTCGCGCACCAGCTCATAGGTCGTCCCGGCGATCCGTGCCGCGAGCTCGGGATCGCCCATGGACGCCTGGACGATCGCGGCCATGCCCAGCCCGCGGGCGATCCCGGACGCCGTGTCGTTCTCGACGAAGATCCGGAGCCCTTCCGACAGGTGGGCCCACGACCGCTCGCCATCCCCGAGGCGCATGTAGACCGCAGCCAGGAACGTGGCGCTGTCCGCGATCTGGAACCGTGAACCGCGTTCGCGGAAGTGCGCGAGGTTCTTCTCCTCGAGCTCGCGCGCGTTCACGTAGTCGGCCGTGAGGAACGTGGCCAGCACGGTGCCCTGACGAGCACGCAGCGCCCCGTTCTCGTCGCCCACCTGCTCGTAGAGCTCGAGCGCCCGCCGCTCATTCGCGAGGAGGGTCTCGGGTCGCCCGCGATCATCGCCGTGAAGCCCAGGTCGTAGTGCGCATCGGCGATGAGCATCGGATCGCCGGTCGTCTCGGCGAGCGCGAGGCGCTCCTCGTAGCTCGCCCGGGCGCCCTGGACATCGTCCATCCAGTAGGCGAGCCCGCCGTCTGCGGTGAGCCCGGCGATCCGGGCTCCGCGTCTCGGCGCCAGCGCTCGGCGCGGCGAGCAGGTCATGGGCGAGGGCCCGGCCTTCTCGGAGATGTGCGCGCTGCTGGAACCAGCGCCAGGTCCAGCCCATGATCCGTAAGCCGATGGCGACGTCGCCGCCCGCCGCGATCGACCACGCGAGCGCGGCACGCAGGTTGTGCTGCTCATGGTCGAGTCGGTGGAGGATCGCCTCTCCGGTGGGGCCGAGGATCCGTTCGCCCGTTTCCTGCGCGACCTGTTCGACCCACCGCGCATGGGCCGTCTCGATCGCCGTCCGCTCGCCCGCTTCATCGAGTCGCTCGAGCGCGTACTCGCGGAGGAGAGGATGGAGCCCGAAGCGCTGCGGGTCGTCGGGCCGGTTCTCCTCGGGTGTCTCCACGCGGATCAGGCTCTTGTCGCTGAGCGACCCGAGGCCGCCGAACAGGTCGATGTCGCCCGCGCCTTCGGGGTCGACGACGGCCTGCACCGCCTCGAACGTGAAGCCGCCACTGAACACGCCGAGTGCGCGGAACAGGCGGCGTTCGTCGTCGTTCAGCAGGTCGTGGCTCCAGGTGATCGCGCCCCGCAGGGTCCGCTGCCGCTCCGGCGCATCGCGGGCGCCCGACGACAGGTCGAGGCTGTGACCGAGCTGCTGGAGGATCTGGGCGGGCTTCATGAGGCGGATGCGAGCCGCCGCGAGCTCGATGGCCAGCGGCAAGCCGCCGAGCCGCTCGCTGATCGCCCGGATGGTGGCGCGGGAGTCGTCGCCCAGTTGCAGGTCGGGCCGGTGCAGGTGGGCGAGGCGTTCGAAGAGGGCGACGCCGGCGTCGATGTCGAGCGGCGGCACCGGATAGCCGCGCTCCCCGCCGATCCGAAGCAGCTCGCGGCTGGTGACGATGGTCGTCAGGGACGGCGCCGCGCGGACGAGTCGGGCGACGATGTCCGCGGCGGTCGGGAGCAGCTGCTCGAGGTTGTCGAGGACGAGCAGCAGGATCCGATCGCGGAGGTGCAGGCGGAGGACCTCGCCGATCGCCGCCTCGGAGAATTCGCCGAGGCCGATCGTGCTCGCGATGATCGATTCGACGAGCGCGGCGTCGCGGATCGCAGCGAGGTCGACGAACCACGTGCCATGCGGGAACCGCGAGGTGAGCGCGGCCGCGACACCCAGCGCGAGGCGGGTCTTGCCGCTGCCACCGGGACCAGTGAGCGTGACCACGCGGCTCTCCGCGAGTGCCTCCCGGACGGACGCGATCTCCGCGTCGCGACCGACGAGCGGGGTGACCGAGCCCGGCAGGTTGGAGGGCGGCTCGATCGTGCGGAGCGGGCGGGCGTCGTCCGCGGCACCCATCACCTCGAGGCGGTGGAGCTGCGCCGGTTCCTCGAAGTCCTTGACGGCCCTGAGCCCCTCGTCCACCAGCCGCACGCCGTCGTCGGTCCACCCCGCGAGCGCCTGGGCGACCACCGCCGACAGGACGATCTGGCCGCCGTTGCCGGCGGCGGCGATGCGGGCGGCGTAGTTCACGTCGATGCCGACGTAGTCCTCGGGGTCGCCAGGACCGCGGCCATCCCGAAGCCGGCCCTCGCCCTGGTGGAGGCCCATCCGGACACGCAGCGGCGTCTCTGTCGGCCAGGCCTCGGCGGCGAGCGCGCGCTGGGCCGCGACGACGGCGTCGGCGGCATCGTGCGCTCGCTCGAACGCCGCGAAGAAGGCGTCACCCTCGGTCTTGACGACGACGCCGTGCCGCCCCTCGATCGCCTCCCGCAGCAGTCGGTCGTGGCGCGCGACGATGCCGGCCCACGCAGCCGATCCCACCGACCGCTCGAGCCGTGTCGAGCCCTCGATGTCGGTGAACAGGAACGTGACGGCCGGACCTGTCGGAAGTGCCATCGCTACGCTCAGCATCTTCGCACGGCGGCCTCGGCGCGGGACCGGTGACGCTGGCGACGCGGTAGAATGCGGCTCCCGCCACGCGGGCTCGTGGGCGATTAGCTCAGCCGGTCAGAGCGCACGGTTCACATCCGTGAGGTCACTGGTTCGAACCCAGTATCGCCCACCACGAACTCGTCCGGCACTTGCCTGATCGTCGTCACCCGCTCGGATTGCAAGGCCGGATGTGACGGGTTGCATTGACAATGGCCACGAGTAGGCCAAAAGTACCCCCAACACCCAGTACCGGCCGCAGAGGGGACGCCGGTGGCTGCCCGGCGTCCATCGCGTCCCGCGTACGCATCGAGGGAATCGCTGACCGTGGAAGTCTTGTGGGGGGACCGCGCGCCCTCGACCCGCCGTAACGCGTTCCAACACCGCCTGTTCGTCGCCGCGATGGCCGCGCTCTTCGCCCTCGCCCTGTGGGCCCTGAGCTCGGCACTGGCGCCCCATACCCGCGCTGCCGACCCGCCCGGTGACCCGGCCACCACCACGATCACGCGCGGCCGACGCGAGCATCCCGCTCGGCACGGCCACGACGATCATCACGGTCCAGGCGAAGGACGGCTGGCGAGCGACGTGACCGCTGGTGGCGACACGTGGTCACCCTCGCCTCCGACGTCGGAGCGTTGAGCGACGTGACCGACAACGGAGATGGCACGTACACCGCGACCTTCGGTCGCGGGTCGCAGACGACGCCCGTCACCGCGACGATCACGGGAACGATCAACTCGGTCGCCATCACGGACAACGCACAGGTCCTGCTCACGCCGGGCCCGCTCCATCACTTCGGGATCGACAACGTGACCGGGACCAAGGTCGCGGGTACGCCATTCAGCCTGACCGCGACGGCGTACGACGAGTTCAACAATCCGAAGACCGATTACAACGGAACGCCGACGTTCGGTGGCTTGGACCCCTCGCCGGGCTGCGCGTCGTGTCGATCGGCGATCAACCCTCTGCCGGCCGCGTTCTCGGGTACGACCTTCTCGGGCGGCGGAGCCACGGTGTCAACGACTGCCTACGCGGCGGACACGACATCCACGGTGACGGTTGCGGACGGGGCTGCCACGGGAGCGTCGAACGTCTTCTCCGTCACCCATTCCGCCTCGCTCGGTGACTTCGTCATCGCCTCCGTCGCCGGCCAGACCGCCGGGACGGGCTTCAACGTCAGCGCCACGGCCTTCAATTCCTACGGCAACCTCATGACCGGCTACGCGGGAACACCGAGCCTCACGGGCCTGCTGGTGTCGCCGGGCTGCTCCGGGTGCGCTCCGACCCTCGCACAGGTGACACCCACGTTCGGGACACGGGCGATCTGTCCGGAGTCATCACCTTCACGGGCGTCAAGGCGTACCGGGCACAGGGTGACGCGATCGTCGCGATCGTCGATGGGGCGATCGACGACACCTCGAACGAGTTCTCGGTCACACCCGCCGGCACGCTGGCGGGTCTCACGATCGACTCGATCGGCTCGCAGACAGCCGGAACGTCGTTCCCGCTGCAGGTGACCGTCTACGACCCCTACGGGAACCTGGCCACGAGCTATACCGGCAGTCCGGCGATCTCCGGGCTTGCGGTTTCCCCCGGCTGTGGGACGTGCTCGCCGCCCATCAGCGCCAGTGGGCCGAGCTACGGGACCTTCCTGGGCACCGGGTGGTCGACCGGCACGCAGTCCGTCGACGTCACAGCACGCAAGAGCGTGGCCTCGACGTTGACCGTCGCCGACGGGAGCGTGTCCAACACCTCGAACTCGTTCGCCGTTGCGCCGGGTCCTCTCGGGGACTTCACCCTCTCCGCTCCGCCGGCGACCGCGAAGACCGCGGGATCGCCTTCAATGTGACGGCGACCGTCTACGACCAGTTCGGGAATCTCAAGACGAACTACAACGGCACGAACATCGCGTCGGGCAACCTCGGAACGGCGCCCGGCCTCAACGCGGGCACGGGTGACGACTCGGCGCCGATCTACGCGGCCTTCTCGTCGTCCGGCTGGTCGACGGGGACCCAGACGACGACCGTCACGCCGTTCCTTGCGGAGACGGCACGGACGATCACGGTCTCGGACGGTTCTGGGTCGGCCGTCTCGCTCTCGTTCGACGTGAACCCCGCGGCGCCGGCGGATCTGAAGTTCAGCGTTCCACTCTCGTTCAACGGGCAACCCCTCGACACGAAGACGAACACGCCGATCTACAGCGTGTGCAAGCCGACCGCCGCGACGACACCCTGTGCCACGTCGCCGACGTCGACCGGCGTCCGCGTGCTCGTCCGTGATGCCTTCGGGAACAACGTCGCGAACGGCACCAGCGTGACCATCGGCGAGAACGCGAAGTTCACGGTCTCGGCAGTGCGACGACGACCGCGGGCATCGCCGACTTCGGCAATGGCCTGACCATCAATGCCCTGGGCTCGCGCACGCTCTCGGCGCGGGTTGCGACGATGGTGGCCGCCTCGGACGTAGCGCGTCGTTCCGGCTGGTCAACGACCTCAAGGCGTGCGGAAACACCAAGTGCGAGACGAAGTTCGGGGTCACGAACCAGAACTTCATCAATGTGATCAATGCCGGCGACGGGCAATTCGATACCGGCGGCCGGAATGTCATCCTGCGGTCGCAGGGCCAGGTCGCCACTGATTTCAGTTGCGCCGGCGCGTCGTACCTTGGCTCCGGCTCCGAGGCAGTCACGCAGGGCACGGGATCGGTCGCTAGCAAGCCGAAGACCACGATGGTCCTCATCGTCTCGAAGGACTACATCAAGTCCCAGGGACTGACGTCACGGAACGCGGCGAGCTTCAACGCCTGCGTCGGTGCCACGTTCATCGGTCCGGGAACTGAGGGTGCTTGGACCACCAAGACGGGACCGCCCCGGCGCAGAACGTCGACGGTGTTTGGTTCGGCGTCGCCGACGATTGCACGAAGTTCGCGGCCAACTCCGCCAACCCGTGCGTCGCCCTCAAGACGAAGCAGGTCGCGGACGTCCAGACGTATCTCAATGGCCTCGGCTACACGATCAACGTCTCGCAGTTCATGAAGGACAGCGATCTCGCCATCGTCATCCGCAAGGCGTCGCCCTGGGACGGCAAGGGCATCATCCTGAAGTGACCGGAGCCGCCCCCGGCGGCTCCGCCACAAGACCTAGGGAACCAACTCGAGCGGACGCTCGACCGACAAGCGGAAGCTCGGCATCCGAACGATGCCGAGCTTTTCCACGTACTGGGCTCGCTCGGCTTCGAGGTCGGCGACCTCCAGGCCAAGCTGTCCGCGCACCGCGATGAGCGCGTCCAGCAGCAACGCCATCTCGTAGACGTCCTCGCGTGACCGGGCCGACACCAGAGCATCTTCGAGCTTGGACGCGGCCGCTTCCGGCTGGCCCGCCTGGGCGAGCGCCCAGCCGGCGAGGCGGTCGAGGACGGGCATGAACACGGACCCGCCCTCGGTCCGTTTCGCGACGTGGACGGTCGTCTCGATCCGCGCGAGCGCCGTCGACTCGCCCGCCAGCACATCGAGCTCGCTCAGCCGGACGGCGGTCGCGAGCGCCTCACCCTGCCGGCCATCGGCGGTCTGCGCGGCGTGCGCCGCCTCCAGCAGCTCGCGTGCCGTATCGAACTCGGCGCGGCGCGCGAAGAGTCTGCCGAGCTCCCGGCGAGCCTCGGCGGCGTCGGCCTCGTTGCCCGAGGCTCGCCAGACACGCAGCACCTCGCGCAGCATCACCTCGGCTTCGTCCAGCCGCCCCTGGTCGTTGAGGATCTCCGCGACGTTGTACTTGGCGACGGAGACGCTCGCGCGGTCGCCCATCATGTCCATGATCTCGAGGACGCGGCGATACAGCTCCAGCGCCTTGTCCCAGTCCGACCGCTCCTGCGCGATCAGGCCCAGGTTGTTGAGGACGATCGCCTGACCGCGGAGGTCGCCGAGCTCTTCGTACAGCTCCAGCGACTGCCCGGAGTACACGGCTTTCTCGAGCTCGCCGTTCTCCATCAGCGCGAGGTCGAGCAGCCGGTACGCGTCCGCGAGCGCGTCCTTCGCCGACGCCCGTTGCGCCTCGCGCTCCGCCTGACGCGCCCATCGGATGCTTTCGACGCGCCGGTTCTGCATCAGGCGGGTCCCCGTCATCACGATCATGAGCCGCGCCCGCGCCGCGGCGGCCGTGTGTCCCCGGACGCCTTCGAGATCGCGGAGCGCACGGCTGACGCGCAGGCTTGCTCCGCGGAACTGCCCGGTCCTCGTCGCGATCGTCGCCTGCTTGATGGCGATCGGCGCGACGTGCACAGGATCCCGCTTCACGAGGCGACGCGCGGATTTCATCGCTCGGTGGGCCGCGTCGTATCGGCCCAGGAGATCCAGTGCATCGCTCCAGCGCACGTACACGTCCGCCAGCTCCGCGGCGCCGACGGATCGCAGGCGCTGGCCAGCCTCCAGTGAGAGTTCGTAGAAACGGCTGGCGTCGGCGATCGCGTAGATCGTCATCGCGCGGTCGGCAGCCTGGCGGCCATAGCGCCAGGTCTTGTCCCAGCGCTGCGCCTCGTGGAAGTGGAGGGCGAGGACGCCGACCTCCTCATCCGGATGGTCGCCCGCGCGCGCCTCGATCGTGGCGCCGACGCGGTCGTGAAGGACCCGGCGTCGCCGATAGGGGAGGCCCTCGTAGGCGGCATCGCGGATGAGGGCGTTCCGGAATCGCAGCATGCCGTTCGGCTCACGCTTCAAGAGCGCCGCGAGTCGCCTCCACACCCCTTCATCGAGGTCGACATCGTTGCGGACGGCCTCGATGAGGAGGTTCGGGTCGACGGTCGCGCCGAGGACGGCCGCGTAGCGCAGGATCATCCGGTCCGTCGGCGCCAGGCGATCGATCTCCGCCGCGACGAGCGACTCGATGGAGTCCGGCAGCGATTCGAGCGACCCGGTCGCGCGCACGGCCGCGAGCAGCTCGAACAGGAACAGCGAATTGCCGGCCGACCGGCGGGCGATCTCGGCGGTCTCGTGGGGCCGAAGGGGTGCTTCCTCGGTCGCGAGGTTGATGAGCTCTTCCAGCTGCGCCTGCGTCAGGGGCTCGAGCTCGAGATCGATCAGGCGGTCGGTCTCGGCGGGGTCGCCGGCGATCAGCTCGTCGGACTGACGGGTGATGATGACCAGGCGACGACCCGCGGCGTCGGCCTCGGCGCGGACGAGGCGTCCGATGAGCTCGCGGCTCGCCTCATCCATGTGGTGAGCGTCGTCGAAGATGAGCATCGCGGGCGTCGACACGAGCGCCATCTGAAGGAACGTGTTGGTCACCTCGGCCAGGCGCTCCGGCACGAACCGGGCGTCGAGGGCCTTCGTCTCCCGCGTGTGCGGCAGGTCGACGCCGAGCAGGAGCCCGAACAGCGGGATCCACTTGACGAGCCCGGGATCCGCGGCGCTGATGGATGTCGCGAGCGCCGCGGCGATCGTCTCGGTCCCGGCATCTGCGTCCGCCTCGAGCCCGACCATCGCGCGGATGATCGAGCGCATCGCGAAGTACGGCGTCGATCGCTCGTACTCCTCGCAACGCGACCGCAGGACCTTGAAGTCGAGCGCTCGCGCGATCACCTCGTCGATCAGCCGCGACTTGCCGACACCCGCCTCGCCCCCGATCTCGACCGTCCAGGCCGTCCCGAACCGGACCTGTTCGACCAGGCCGAGGATCGTCGCCAACTCGGCCTCGCGGCCGACGATCGCGAGCTGACCGCGGTCCGCCTGCTTGATGCCGATGGGCTGGCCGACGATCGATGCCCGCAGCGGCTCGGACTTGCCCTTGGCGGCGAATGGCGGGATGGAGGTCGCCTCGAAGACCGTCCGCGAATGCTCGAGCACGATCTCCGTCGCGAGGATCTGCCCGGCCTCGGCCTTGCTCATCACGCGTGCTGCCGTATTGATCGCGTCGCCGAACACGCGGTAGGCCCGCCGGTAGGGCGGCCCGAAGTCACCGGTGAAGACCTTGCCGGTATTCACCCCGACGCGCATCGGCACGATGCCCGGCCGATCCATGACCTCGCGAAGCGCGCGGAGCATCCGCTCCTCGTCGCGTCCCGTGCTCGACGGGGCACCGGCGGTGAGGAGCGCCTTGACGCTCGACTTGCCGACGTCCGTCTCGTAGAACGGCACCTCGAAGCGAAGGGCCGCCTCCTGGATGGACGAGATCCGGGCGTCGAGGGCGATCGCGAGATCTTCGGGACCGATCTCCGCGAGCAGTCGATCCGTGTCCATCATGTCGATGAAGGCGGCCGTGATCGTCCGATGCTCCGGCTCGGTCTTCTGGAGCATGACGTGTGCCCGCGCCGCGACCGGGATGCACGACGCGATGTCGATGTGGCTCACATCGCCGACGTCGCCGGCGCGCGCCGCGTGGACATCGGGCGGTCCGGCAAGCAGGATCGCCTCCTGTTTGCGGGGGCCCCGAAGCTCTGCGGGGAGCCGAGCCGCCAGGGTCGGGGAGAGGCCGATCTCGCCGGCATCCGCGATCGTCTCCATGAGCAGCGTCTCGGACATCGCCGGGCCGGCGATCAGCAGCTCCCGGTGGACGCTGCCGGTCATGAAGAAGTGGAACGTGCCGGTACCGATCCCCGCCGACATCCGCAGGACGAGGGTCCCGTCCGCGAGTCGAAGTCGCCCGACCCGGTCGATCGTGCGCTGCATCTCCCACGCCGCGCGGCATGCGCGCAGCTCATGATCGGGCCGTCGAACAGCAGCAGCAGGGCATCGCCACCCCACTTGAGCAGCCCGGCTCCCCAGTCGTAGGCCTCATCGAGAAGCGCGCGAAAGATCCCGTCGAGGGTGTCGCGCATCAGCTCGGCGCCGATCTTCCCCTTGCGGGCGAGGCGTTCCGTGAGCGCGGTGAAGCCCGAGATGTCGACGAAGAGCAGCGAGCTCTCGAGCGCCTGGTGGCGAGCGTCCGGCGTCGTGCGCAGCCAGTTGATGACCAGCCGCGGCACGTACGGCTTCAGCAGCTCGTTGGTGTCGAGGTCGTCTGATGGTGAACGCGCGGCCGTGAGTGTCATCGCCCTCTGACACGCCCGTGATCCGAGAGGTGCGCCGCCCCCCAGAGCGTCGCCTCGCTGACAGAGTATCCGTCGCCGACCTGACTGCCAACGCGTGTTTCCACGATGGCGGTGAAATGGCACACCAAGCCCCTCGTCGACCGTCAGCCAAGTCATCCGAAAAGACCGCAGTTTCGTCGGTCTCGGGCGTCACACCCCGGACGGTCCGGGCGTCAGAGCAGCGACGAAGTGCGCCCACGGCGGCCTCCTCCACGCCGCGCGGCCGCGCGCTTGGCCATACGAAGCCCCCCGCCTCCCTCGGGGGGCTTCGTGCTGTCCGGTCTTCGTGGGTCCGCCCTGGGATGGACCTCAGGACGCCGCGAGCCGCCGCAGGACGGCCGGCAGGATCCCACCGTGCCGCAGGTAGCCCACCTCGATCGGACCGTCGAGGCGGGCGATCGCGCCGAAGCGGCGCTCCCGGCCCGACTCGTCGTCGGTCACCACCACCGTCACCTGCTGCCGCGGCTGCAGGCCCGCCTCGAGCCCGGCGATCGTGTAGCGCTCGCGACCGGTGAGGCCCAGCGAGGCCGCGCTCTCGCCCGGCAGGAACTGCAGCGGCAGGACGCCCATGCCCACGAGGTTCGAGCGGTGGATGCGCTCATAGCTTTCCGCGATGACCGCCCGGATGCCCAGCAGCGCCGTGCCCTTCGCGGCCCAGTCGCGCGACGACCCGGACCCGTACTCGCGACCGGCGATGATCAGGAGCGGCACGCCCTCATCGCGGTAGCGCATCGCGGCGTCGTAGATGAAGGCCTCCTCGCCGCTGGGCAGCGCCAGCGTGTACGGCCCCTCCTTGCCCGGGACCAGCGCGTTGCGCAGCCGGATGTTGCCGAACGTGCCGCGCATCATCACCTCGTGGTGACCCCGCCGGGAGCCATACGAGTTGAAGTCGAGCGGCGCGACGCCGTGCTCCTGGAGCCATCGGCCGGCGGGTGACCGGGTCGCGATCGAGCCGGCCGGCGAGATGTGGTCCGTCGTCACCGAGTCGCCCAGGAGCGCGAGCACCCGGGCACCTTCGATGTCCGTGACCGGCGCCGGCTCGAGGGTCAGCCCGTCGAAGAACGGCGGCTTCGCGACGTAGGTCGAGGCAGCTTCCCACGCGTAGCGGTCGCCCGTGGGGATGGGCAGCGCGCGCCATCGCTCGTCGCCCTCGAAGACGACCGCGTAGGTCCGGCGGAACAGCTCCGCGTCGACGGATCGGCCGATGACCTCGCGGATCTCCTCCGACGTCGGCCAGATGTCGGCCAGCATCACCGGCCGTCCATCCGAGCCGGTGCCCAGGGGCTCCGTCGTGAGGTCGATGTCGACCCGGCCCGCGAGCGCGAAGGCGACGACCAGCGGCGGCGAGGCGAGGTACGCGGCCCGCACCTGCGGGTGGATGCGACCCTCGAAGTTCCGATTGCCCGACAGCACGGCCGCCACGATCAGCTCATGGCCCTCGACGGCGGCTGCGATGGGCTCGTCCAGCGGTCCGGAGTTGCCGATGCACGTCGTGCAGCCGTAGCCGGCGAGCGCGAACCCGAGCGTGGCGAGCGGCTCGAGGAGCCCAGCGTGCTCGAGGTAGCCCGTGACGGCCTTGGACCCCGGCGCCAGGGACGTCTTCACGACCGGGGAGACCGGCAGCCCGCGTGCGACGGCGTTCCGAGCCAGGAGCCCGGCGCCGACCATGACCGTCGGGTTGGAGGTGTTGGTGCACGACGTGATCGCCGCGATGACCACCGAGCCGTGCCGGACGACGGCGGTCTGGCCGCCCGCCTCGACGGCCACGCCGCCGTTTTCCCGAGTCGCCGTCTGGCCGCCCTCGCTGGTGAGCCGGGCGTCGGCGGCGGCATCCGCGCCGTTCGGGGCGGCGTTCGGGTACGCCGCCCGGAAATTCGCGCGCACGCCCGCGAGCGCGACCCGGTCCTGGGGACGACGCGGCCCGGCGAGCGACGGCTCGACCGTCCCGAGGTCCAGCTCCAGCAGCGCGTCGAAGCGCGGGCCATCACCCGGCTCGCGCCACAGGCCCTGCTCCTTGGCGTAGCGCTCGACGAGGTCGACCCGCTCGGCCGGCCGTCCGGTGAGGCGCAGGTACGCCAGGGTCTCGTCATCGATGGGGAAGAGCGTCGACGTCGCCCCGAACTCGGGGCTCATGTTCGAGATCGTCGCGCGGTCGGCGAGCGCCAGGCCCGCGAGACCATCCCCGGCGAACTCCACGAACGCCCCGACCACCCCGAACTCGCGGAGCATCTCGGTCACGACGAGCACGAGGTCGGTCGCGGTGGAGCCCTGCGGCAGGGCTCCGGTCAGCCGCACGCCGACGATGCGTGGCATCGGCTGGTACAGCGGCTGGCCGAGGAGCACCGCCTCGGCCTCGATGCCGCCGACCCCGTAGCCCAGCACGCCGAGGGCGTTGATCATCGTGGTGTGCGAGTCCGTCCCGACGAGCGTGTCGGGGAAGGCGACCCGGCCCGCCTCGTCCGCGCGATCCTCGACGACCGACGCAAGGTACTCGAGGTTGACCTGGTGGACGATGCCGGTCCCGGGCGGGACGACGCGCAGGTCGCGGAACGCCGTCTGCGCCCACCGGAGGAGCTGATAGCGCTCGCCGTTCCGCTCGTACTCGCGCTCCACGTTGAACGCGAACGCGCCGGGCACGCCCCACTGGTCGACCTGGACCGAGTGGTCGATGACCAGATCGGCGGGCACGAGCGGGTTGACCTTCGCCGGGTCGCCGCCCAGGTCGGCCATCGCGTCGCGCATGACCGCGAGGTCGACGACCGCGGGCACGCCGGTGAAGTCCTGGAGGATCACGCGCGAGGGCATGAACGGGATCTCGGCCTCGGCGGCGGACCCCGGCGACCAGGCCGCCAGCGCGGTGACGTCCTCCTGCCGGACGATCCCGCGGCCGGCGTGGCGGAGGACGTTCTCGAGGAGGATCTTGAGGGTGACGGGGGAGCTGCCCAGGTCGAGCCCGGGCGCAACGCCGCGTGCGCCGAGCGTGCTCAGCCGGTAGACATCGGGAAGCCCCGCGCCCAGCGACGCACGCGCGCCGAAGGGGTCGGGAAGGACGGGACGGGCCACGCTGGTCCTCGCTTTCGACTCGTCGCGGCGGTGCGGTGCCGCGTCCGGGCCGATCGCCGGCTAGCGAGCACGGTCGGTCGGTACACTCGATCGATGGCATCGTACTCCCGTCCCGTGCCGCCGGTCGACCGGCGCCGCCGGGTCCCCGGGAGCCGCGGATGGTCCCGCCCGATGAGGGCATGGGACGACAGCGAGGAGATCGCGCGGGGGCTCGCGGAGGCCCGCGAGCGCGAACGCCGCGAGACCGCCGAGGAGCTTGCGGCGCAGGGCATCGACCTCGACCCGCAGGGGCACCGCGACCGCGACGGCGACAGCGATGGCGACCACAGAGACCGCGACGGCGCCGCTGACGATGACCTCGACGCCGACCCCACCCACGAGCACGATCACGGCGACGGTCTTCGGCACGCGCACGACCACCCGCACCCGCACGCCCACAGCGGCGCCGACGGCCGGCCGCAGATCGGCATCGTGGGGGCCGGCCCGGTCGGCACCGCGCTGGGCATCGCCTTCAGCCGCGCGGGCTGGCCCGTCGCCGCGGTGGCGTCACGTGACGCCGGCCGTCGTGAACGCTTCCGGCAGCTCGTCCCGGGCGTCCGCGCCTTCGCCGAGGCGAACGCCGTGGTCGACGACGTCGAGCTCGTGTTCCTGACCGTCCCCGACGATGTCGTGCCCCGCCTGGCGCAGGAGCTGCGGCTGTACTCCGGCCAGGCGATGGTCCACACCAGCGGTCTGCTGGGCGCAGAGGCCCTGGACCCGGCGATGGCCGCCGGGACCCAGGCAGGCGGCTTCCACCCACTGGTCGCCTTCGCCGATGTCGACCGCGCGCTCGAGGCGTTGCCGGGTGCGACCATCGCGATCGAGGGCGATGACCAGCTCGCCGCGATGCTCGCGGACCTCGCCACGGCGATCGGCGGGACGCCCGTTCGCCTCGCCCCGGGCTCGAAGCCCGCGTATCACGCGGCAGCGGTCCTGGCCGCCGGTGGCGTCACCGCCCTGCTCGATGCCATCCGCGAGGTCGCGGCGGTCGTCGGCCTCGACGAGGCGGGCGCGATGGCCATCTATCTGCCGCTCCTGGAGCAGACCGTGGGCAACGCCCGGGCGCTGGGCGTCGCGGCGTCGCTGACGGGTCCGGCCGTGCGCGGCGACGCCGGGACGGTCACCGCCCACCGCGCCGCGCTCGCTGCCGACGCGCCGGGCGCGATGGCGATCTACGAGGCGCTCCTCGAACGGATGATCGAGGTCTCCGAGCGTCGTGGCGCAGTGACACCGCAAGGGGCGGAACGCCTCCGATCCGTACTTGCGACGCGGTCGTGACACGCTAGGATTGCCCGATGCAGCACAGCATCGCCGCGAAGTACGCGGCACGGCCGGCGGCACGGTTCGTCCGGCCCTCCAGTCGTGCCCGGGAGCGTCGTCTCGGCCTCCGCCCGGTGCCCGCCTTCGTGGCGGCGTCGGCGCATCGGACCGTGCTCCGGACGCCCGACCTGGGACTGCTGTCTGCGATGCGCGCCCCATGGCGCGCCATCCGGCCCGCTCCGGCCCGGCCGCGTCGTTCGGGGCGCATCGGACCGGTCGCTGCCTTCACGTGGACGGGCACGGCTCGCCAGGGCGGGAGCCGTCCCGCGGCTGCGCCGGCGTGGCGCGACTGAGGCAGGCCACCGCGACCTCAGCCGGCGGCATCGTCATCCGGACGGACGGGGACCGGTTCCAGCTCGTGGCGGGCCGCCGTCGGCGGGATCGCGATGCCGTGACCTGGACGCTGCCCAAGGGCACCCCGCACGCGGGCGAGACCACCGAGGCGACGGCGATCCGCGAGGTCGGCGAGGAGACGGGGCTGGAGGTCGAGATCGTCCGCC
This sequence comes from uncultured Chloroflexia bacterium, assembly GCA_963778025.1. Lineage (GTDB taxonomy): Bacteria > Chloroflexota > Limnocylindria > Limnocylindrales > CSP1-4 > CAVZTA01. The sequence continues at coordinate 17,468 of CAVZTA010000013.1, forward strand.
GGTTCGAGTCGATCGACTACACCTTCGTCCAGTCGGGCACGCGGATCCACAAGACCGTGCACTACTTCCTCATGGTGCCCACCGGCGGTGACCTCGCACGGCATGACCGGGAGTTCGAGGCCGTCCGCTGGATCGACTTCGACGAAGCGCAGTCGATCCTGACGTTCGAGACCGAGCGAGCGCTGGTCGCGCGGGCCGCGGAGCACGCGCCGGGGATCGCGGGAGCGGTGGCCGCGACGTCGGACCCGGCATGACGGAGGCGGCCGCCCCGTACGCGACCCCGCTCCTCGCCCGTCACGAGGCGCTCAAGGCGAAGATCGTCGAGTTCGGCGGCTGGCTCATGCCGCTCCAGTACGCGGGCATCCTCGAGGAGCACCGCGCGGTCCGGAGCCGCGCCGGGCTGTTCGACCTGTCGCACATGGGCGAGCTGTTCGTGGAGGGCGCGGAGGCCGGCGAGGCGCTCGCGCGGGCCCTCGTCACGGACCCGCCCTCGCTCGCGGTGGGCCGGGCGCACTACTCGATGATCTGCGCGCCGGACGGTGGCGTCATCGATGACCTCATCGTCTACCGGCTGGCCGAGGAGCGGTTCCTCGTCGTCGCCAACGCCGCCAACGCGACCGTCGTCTCCGATGAGCTCGCGGCACGCCTCGCCGGCGCGCGCGCGATCCTCGACGACCGGTCGCTGGCCATGGCGCTGTGCGCGGTCCAGGGTCCGCGCTCGGTCGACATCGTCGGCCCGCTCACCGCCATCGACATCGCGGGTCTCCGCTACTACGGCATCGCCGAGGGCGAGGTCGCCGGGCTGCGGGCGCTCGTCGCGCGCACGGGCTATACGGGCGAGGACGGGTTCGAGATCTTCGTCGACGTCCGGGATGCGGACGCCCTGTGGGATGCCCTGACCACGGCGGGCGGGCCACACGGGATGGTGCCGGTGGGTCTCGGCGCCCGCGACACGCTCCGCCTCGAGGCCGGGATGCCGCTCTACGGCAACGAGCTCGATCGCACGACCACGCCCTATGACGCCGGGCTCGGGCGCGTCGTCAAGCTGGGCAAGACGCAGGACTTCGTCGGGCGGGCTGCCCTCGAGAAGGTCTCGCGCGAGGGTCCCTCGAAGCGGCTGGTCGGCCTCGCGCTGCGCGGACGAGGCATCGCCCGCCACGGCTATCCGGTCCACGTCGAGGGTCGGCGGACCGGCGTCGTCACCTCGGGGACGATGTCGCCGACCCTGGGCACGCCCATCGCGATGGCGTATGTCGCTCCGGGTGATGCGGAACCCGGTACGATGCTGGAGGTCGAGATCCGCGACGCAGGCGTCCCGGCCGAGGTCGTGCCGCTGCCGTTCTACCAGCGACCGGCCTAGGCTTCGGCGGCCGCTGCAGCGCACGCGCGGACCCCTCCGACCCGCACTGCGAGCGGTCGTCGCGCCCGCCAGACCGCGTGATCCCAGGAGGAACGGTGTCCGAGATCCCCGCTGACCTGCGGTACACGAAAGAGCACGAGTGGGTGCGCGTCGAGGGCGATGAGGCCGTCATCGGCATCACCGGGTTCGCCGCCGAGCAGCTCGGCGACGTGGTGTTCGTCGAGCTGCCGGACGTCGGGCGGTCGCTCGACCAGTTCGCGTCGTTCGGCGTGGTGGAGTCGGTGAAGGCGGTCAGCGACCTCTATGCGCCGCTCGCGGGCGAGGTCAAGGGCACCAACGACGCGCTCAACGGCACCCCCGAGCTGGTGAACAGCGACCCGTACGGGGAGGGCTGGATGCTCCGCCTCGCGGTGACCGACCCGGCGCAGGTGGACGCCCTGCTCGATGCCGCGGCCTACGAGAAGCTCGTGGCGGAGGCCTGACGGGGGATGCCCTACGGCCCGCATACCGACGACGATCGGGCCCGGATGCTGGCCACGATCGGCGTCTCGTCGATCGATGAGCTGTTCGCGGACATCCCGGCGGAGCTCCGCGCGTCACCGCTGGACCTTCCCGAGCCCGAGTCCGAGCTCCCGCTGAGCGAGCGTCTCCAGGCGCTCGCGTCGCGCAACCGGGTCGACCTCGCGTCGTTCCTGGGTGCCGGCGCGTACCGCCACTTCAGCCCGCCGGTCGTCGACCAGATGCTGCTCCGCGGCGAGTGGTACACGGCCTACACGCCGTATCAGCCGGAGGTCAGCCAGGGCACGCTCCAGAGCATCTACGAGTATCAGATCGCTCCTCGCCGAGCTCACGGGCTCGATGTCGTGTCGGCCTCGCACTACGACGGCGGCGCGGCCACCGCCGAAGCCGCGCTGATGGCCTGCCGGGCGACCCGCCGTGAGCGGGTGCTCGTGTCGCCCGGCCGTCCATCCGCACTACCGCGCAGACCCTCGCCACGTACTTCGCGGGTGGCGGACTGCCAGGCCGACGAGCTGCCGCTGGTAGCGGATGGCGACGACCGCCGGCACCGCCGATCTCGAGGCGCTCGAGCGGCTTCTCGCGGATGCCGACCGGCCGGTGGCCGGGGTGCGTCGTCGGCGCAGCCGAACTTCTTCGGGCTGCTGGAGCCCATGGCGGACATCGCGGACGTCGCGCACGCCGCAGGCGCGCTGCTCGTGAGCGTGATCGAGCCGGTGTCGCTCGCGGTCCTCGAGCCCCGCCAGGGGCGTACGGCGCGGATATCGCGGCCGGCGAGGGCCAGCCGCTGGGCATCCCGCTCCAGTACGGCGGGCCGAACCTCGGCATCCTCGCGTGCACCGATGCGCTGGTGCGGCAGATCCCCGGCCGGCTCGTGGGCATGACGCACGACCTCGACGGGAAGCGGGCGTACGTGATGACGCTGCGCGCTCGCGAGCAGGACATCCGGCGGGAGCGTGCGGCCAGCAACATCTGCACGAACCAGGCGCTGCTCGCGCTGGCGGCGTCGATGTGGCTGGCGACGCTCGGGCCGCATGGGCTGCGGGACGTGGCCGCGCTCGGCGTCGCGCGCGCCACGGAGCTGGAGGCGGCACTGCGCCGCCGCGGCACGCCCCGCGTCCACCCGGGCCCCTATCTCAACGAGCTCGTCGTCCGGGTGCCCGGACGCACCCGCCGTCCACGCACGGCTGCTCGACCGCGGGGTCCTCGCCGGGACTTCCGCTCCGCGACCTCTACCCGGATCGAGCCGAGCTCGCCGACGCGCTGCTGGTGTGCACGACGGAGGTCACGACGAGCGACGAGATCGACGCGGTTCGCGCGCCGCCCTGTCCGACGAGCTGGGGCATCGACGCCGACGCGACCGTGACCGCTGGGAGCTGCCCGATGAGCGTCGTCGGAACGCGCCTGCAGCCCAACGCTCTGGGAGCGCAGCAAGCCCGGACGCGGCAGCCCCAAGGTGCCGCACCCGCCCAAGGACGCGCTCGACCGCATCCCGGCCGACGGCGCGGCGCGACGACGCCCCCGGCCTGCCCGAGCTCGCCGAGCCCGAGGTCGTCCGCCACTACGTCAACCTCTCGCAGCTCAACTACGCGGTCGACACGGGCTTCTATCCGCTGGGCTCGTGCACCATGAAGTACAACCCCAAGGTCGACGAGTGGGCCGCGCGGCTGCCCGGCTTCGCCCGCCTCCACCCGATGGCACCCGACGCCGTCGCCCAGGGCACCCTCGAGCTCCTGTGGGAGGTGGAGCGCTGGTTGGCCGAGGTGTCCGGCATGCGCGCCGTCACCCTCCAGCCTGCGGCCGGCGCGCACGGCGAGCTGACCGGCATCCTCATGATCCGCGCGTATCACCGCAGCCGCGGCGACCTTGAGCGCACGGAGGTCCTCGTCCCCGACTCCGCGCATGGGACGAATCCCGCCACCGCCACGATGGCCGGCTTCAAGACGGTGTCCATCCCCTCGGCGTCCGATGGCGGCGTCGACCTCGACGCGTTCGAGGCGGCGCTCGGTCCCCGGACCGCGGCGGTGATGATCACCAACCCCTCCACGCTCGGTCTGTTCGAGCGGCGCATCGGCCGGCTGCTGGAGCTGGTCCATGCGGCCGGCGCGCTGGCCTACATGGACGGGGCGAACCTCAACGCGATCCTCGGTCGGTTCAAGCCCGGCGAGGCCGGCTTCGACGTGATGCACATCAACACCCACAAGACGTTCTCCACGCCCCACGGTGGGGGCGGTCCGGGCGCCGGTCCGGTGGGGGTGGGCGACACGCTCGTGCCGTTCCTGCCGGCGCCGCGTGTCGTGCGCGAGGACGATGGCACGTTCCGCCTCGAGCGCGAGGGCGAGCGACCGACGTCGATCGGGCGCGTGCGCTCGTTCGTGGGCAGCACCGGCGTCCTCGTGCGCGCGTACGCGTACCTGCGTGCGCACGGCGCCAGCGGGCTGCGCGAGGTCACCGACGACGCGGTGCTCGCCGCCAACTACCTCAAGGCGCGCCTGGCTCGGGCGTACGACATCCCGTTCGAGCGGCCGTGCAAGCACGAGTTCATCGCGTCGTCCGCGTCACTCAAGAAGCGCACCGGCGTTCGGACCCTCGATGTCGCCAAGCGGCTCATCGACAAGGGGTTCCACCCACCCACGGTGTACTTCCCGCTGACGGTCGAGGAAGGGATGCTCATCGAGCCCACCGAGACCGAGTCGCTCGAGACGCTCGACGCCTTCGCCGAGGCGCTCCTCGAGATCGCCCGCGAGGCCGACGAGGACCCGGAGCTGGTCACCGGAGCGCCGCACGACGCACCGGTCCGGCGCCTCGACGAGGCGACCGCGGCCCGTCAGCCGAACCTGCGCTGGCGGCCGATGGCGGGGGCGGAGACTCCCTGCCCGGACTAGCCGCGGCGAGCACGGGAGGGGTGCCCACCCCACCGGGGTCGGGGATTTGACACCCCGTCGACTTTCTCCGCATAGTTGCGGCCAGCGAACCGGCCAAACCCGTGCCGTGGTCTTGGCTTGCCTCGGACGTGCCCCGGGAAAGGGAGGCTCCCAGGGGATCGCGATCCGTGGGCGAACCGCGAGTCCGGACACTCGCGCGCGGGATCCCGCCGGTAGCGGGAGACATCGGGTCAGGAACCCGTTTTTCGGAGGACAGTTGATGCACAAACGCCTCTTCGGCCTGCTGGCCAGCGGCGCCATCCTTGTCGCGGCGTGCGGCGGAGCGCAGCAGTCGTCGGCCCCCTCGGCCACGACCGGGAGCAGCGCCCAGCCATCCGCCTCGACATCCGGGGCGCCGACGGCCGAGCAGACGCTGACGATGGTCATGGACGGCGACGTCTCGGGCGGCCTCTCCAACGCCGCGGACAACGTGCCTACCGCCGAGGCGATCCAGTTCCTGTACGACGCGATCTATCGGTACGACAACACCCTCACGCCGCAGCCGAACCTGTCGGAGTCCCTCGCGGACGTGTCCGACGACGGCAAGGTGTGGACGATCAAGCTCAAGCCGGGTCTGAAGTTCCATGACGGGACCGACCTCACGAGCGCGGACGTCGTCCAGAGCTACCAGCTCGCGGCGAGCGCCAATTGCCGCTACAACCCGTCGATCTGCCTGACCGGCTTCACCACCGGCATCGAGGCGGTCGACGACCTGACGGTGAAGTTCACCCTCAAGGACCCGCTCTCGACCTTCGCGACGATCTACCTGCCGGCGATCGGCATCGAGAGCAAGGACGCCATCGACGCGTCGTACCAGAAGTACCTCGCGGGCACCAAGCAGCTCACCGCTGCAGCGGTCAAGACGGTGCTCGACGCCGTCGATGCCGAGACGAAGACCCCGACGGGCCCGGCCGGCACGGACGGCAAGGCGACGGTCAACTGGGATGCGCTGATCCCGCAGATGGAGCAGCTCATCACCTCGGCCGGCCAGACCCTTCCCGACAAGGCCACGTTCGTCGACGCCGACGGCAACCCGGATCCGGCCGCCTACGGCGCCGAGCTCCAGAAGCGCGTCGCGGCCATCAACGAGACGTTCGTCGCCGATCAGATCGACGCGCTCGCGGCGGCGTACCCGTATCTCGATTTCCAGAAGAACCCGGTCGGCTCCGGGCCGTTCAAGTTCGTGAACTACAAGTCCGGCGAATCGCTCGAGTACGCGGCCAACCCGGACTACCACTTCGGCGCGCCGAAGATCTCGAAGCTGTTCATCCCGATCATCAAGGACGACCTCGCCGGCGGGCAGGCGCTCGTCGCGGGCCAGGTCGACTGGAAGTACTCGCTCGAAGGCGCGACGTACAACCAGATCAAGGACGACCCGAACCTGAAGTTCGTGGAGTACCCGGACTTCGGCTTCTTCGGCGTCTACTTCAACCAGCACCCGGACGCGCACGCCCTGTTCGCGGACAAGAACCTGCGCCAGGCCGTGGCGTACTGCTTCGACAAGGTGGAGACCGTGAAGGCCGCCACCGAGGGGCAGGGCGTCCCGGTGTATTCCGACATCCCGCCCGCCTCATGGGCATACCCGGCGTCGGGTCTGAACGAGTACGCGTTCGATCCGGCCAAGGGCATGCAGCTCATCGAGGCATCCGGCTGGACGAAGGGCTCCGACGGCATCTACGAGAAGGACGGCAAGAAGCTGGCGACCGTCGTCGCCGTTCGTGCCGGTCGGCCGAACCGTTCCGCATTCATGCAGCTCCTGGGCGACCAGGTGAAGACGAACTGCGGGATGGACATCACGTACAAGGAAGTCGACTTCACCGCGATCCTGACGATGCTCGACAACTACCCGCACATCAACGCGGCGGCTCCTGAATCGAAGAAGCCGTACGACGCGTACTTCGGCGGGTTCAGCACGAGCCTCGACCCGGATCCATACAGCCTCTACCACAGCTCGCAGTGCTCGACGGCCAAGAACCCCGAGACGTTCAACTACGAGTGCTACCAGAACCCCGAGGTCGACAAGCTCATCGAGCAAGGCCTCAAGGAGTTCGACCAGACCAAGCGGGCAGCGATCTACCAGGAGTATGCGAAGCTCCAGGCCGAGGATCTGCCCGTCCTGTACGGCTGGTCCGACATCGCCCGCGAGGGTCTTCAGAAGACCGTCAACTCGACCGGCGAGCTTTCGATGGACACCCCGACCTGGTTCTGGGAGGTCGAGAAGCTGACCAACCAGAAGTCGTAGCATCGAGCCGCCGGACTGGTCCCTCGACCACCGACGGTGGATACGGAAGGGTGGCGTCCCCGACGGGGCGCCACCCGGCCACTTTGCCGCCGGAACCCCGGCCATGAGGGCGGACGAGGATGCTGACTTACACGATCCGGCGCCTGATCCAGGCGATCCCGATCATGCTCGGGATCTCGCTGCTCATCTTCATGATCGTCCAGCTCGCGCCGGGCGATCCCGTCGACCGCTTCCGAACGCCCCGTGTGCGGCCGGAACAGCTCGAGGCGCTGATGCGGCTCTACGGGCTCGACCGACCGATCTGGGAGCAGTACTTCAAGTGGCTCACGGCGTTCTTCCAGTTCCCCTGGAACGAGGCCGCGTGGGGCTATTCGTTCAACACGAACCAGCCGGTCCGCGACATGATCTTCGATCGGATCCCGGCCACGGTGACGCTGATGGGCGTCGCGCTCATCGTCACCATCGTCATCTCCCTGCCGATCGGCATCATCGCCGCGGTGAAGCAGTACAGCCTCGCGGACAAGATCATCAGCGGCTTCGCGACCATCGGCTACGCGCTCCCGTCGTTCCTCATCGGGATCTACGTCCTGATGTTCGGCGGCGTCTGGCTGGCGCAGCTCACCGGCGGGGCCATCAGCTTCCCGCTGTTCGGCAAACAATCGCTGGGCAAGGAAGGCGACATCGGGGATATCGCCTGGCACCTCGTGCTGCCCGTCACGGCCCTGGCGATCCAGTCGATCGCCGGGTTCTCGAGATACCTGCGCGCCTCGATGCTGGACGTCCTGAGACAGGACTACGTCCGGACGGCCAAGGCGAAGGGCCTGTCGGGCAACAAGGTGATCGCCAAACACGCCCTGCGGAACGCGCTGATCCCGTTCATCACCCTCATCGGGCTGTCCCTCCCGGCGCTCGTCGCAGGGGCGGTCATCACCGAGGCGATCTTCAGCTATCCGGGCCTCGGGTCGCTGACGATCAACGCCATCGGCGCGAATGACTTCCCCGTCGTGTATGCGACCGGCATGCTGACCGGCTTCTTCGTGATCCTGGGGAACCTGGTCGCGGACATCCTGTACGGCGTGGTCGATCCCGCGCATCAAGTACTAGAGGTCAGCCCGATGCAGTCCGTCGACGTTCGCACCGGCACCCTCGTCGGCACCCCCGATCAGGAGATCGACGAGGTCGACCTCGTCCCGGTCCGTACCTACTGGCAGCTCGTCCGGAAGCGCTTCCTCCGCCACCGCCTGGCGGTCATCGCGCTCGTGGTGCTGGCCATCATGATCGTGGTCTCGACGATCGTGCCGCTCGCGACGGGCGACGCCTACAAGCGCTCGAGCATCCCGCTCATCAACGACGGTCCGTCGCTCCAGGCACCGCTGGGCTACAACCAGATCGGGCAGAACCAGTTCGTGCGACTGATGCGGGCATCGCAGACGACGCTCGTCATCGGGTTCGCCGCCGTCTTCCTCATCGGGATCATCGGCACCGTCGTCGGCGCGATCGCGGGCTACTTCGGCGGCTGGATCGACAACGCGCTGATGCGCTTCGTGGACATCATCCTGTCGCTGCCGTTCCTGTTCCTGATCCTGATCATCGTGAGCCTGTTCGGCTTCCGGGATGTGCGGGTGGTGATCCTCGCCATCGGGATCGTGGGCTGGACGACCGCCGCCCGGCTCGTCAGAGCGGAGTTCCTCTCCATCCGCGAGACGGACTATGCGTCCGCTGCCAAGGCGCTGGGCGTCGGCCATACGCGGCTCATCGTCCGCCACCTCCTGCCGGCTGCGATGGCGCCGCTCGTCGTCGCGCTGGCGCTGGGCGTGGCCGACGCCGTCATCACGGAGTCGGCGCTCTCCGTCCTGGGCTTCGGCATCGCGCCGCCCGAGGTCTCGCTCGGCCAGCTGCTCAACGACTTCCGGGAGAACTTCTTCGCCCACCCCGAGCGCATCTGGTATCCGGGCATCGCGCTCGTCATCATCGTGCTCTGCGCGAGCTTCCTGGGTGACGGCCTGCGCGACGCGCTGGATCCGCGCCAGAAGGCGGACGGCTGACCCCGGCGACGTCCGTCCGCGCCCCGCCGCCCCGACCATCCCCATCCTGGAAGGACTCCCCGGACTTGACCCGATCAGCCGACCCTGGACCGACCGCGCCGAATCCGGCGGCGTCGGAGAATCTCCTTGAGATCAAAGGCCTCAAGACCCACTTCTTCACACAGGACGGCATCGTCAAGGCCGTCGACGGGGTCAGCTTCGAGATCCGGTACGGTCAGACGCTGGGGGTGGTCGGCGAATCGGGCTGTGGCAAGAGCATCACGGCGATGTCGGCGATGCGCCTCATCGAACGACCGGGGCGCACCGTGGCCGGCGAGATCCTGCTCGATGGTCGTGACCTGCTGAAGCTCTCGGACGACGAGATGCGGGACGTCCGCGGCAACACCGTGTCCATGATCTTCCAGGAGCCGATGACGTCGCTCAATCCGGTGTACACCGTGGGCGACCAGATCGCCGAGACGGTGCAGCTCCACCGGAAGGTCGACAAGAAGGCGGCCTGGGACCGGGCGATCGAGATGCTCGGCCAGGTGGGCATCGCGGACGCGAAGCGGCGGGCGAGCGCCTATCCGCACCAGCTGTCGGGCGGCATGCGCCAGCGGGTGATGATCGCGATGGCGCTGTCGACCAACCCCGAGCTGCTCATCGCCGACGAGCCCACCACCGCGCTCGACGTCACCATCCAGGCGCAGATCCTGGAGCTCATGAAGGCGCTCCGCGAGGAGAACCGGATGGCCATCATGCTCATCACCCACGACCTCGGGGTCATCGCCGAGATGGCGGACGAGGTCGCGGTGATGTACGCGGGCAAGGTGGTCGAGCGGGCCGATGTCGACACGATGTTCGACAAGCCGCATCACCCGTACACGAAGGGCCTCATCGCATCGATCCCGCGGCTCGGCGAGAAGCGCGACCGGCTCGCGGTCATCAAGGGCGTCGTGCCCAACCCCCTGAACCTGCCCAAGGGCTGCCTGTTCAAGCGCCGCTGCCCGTACGCGATGCCGGTGTGTGACGTGGCGCCGCCGTTCCGGTCGGTGGGTGACGGTCACATCTCGCGCTGCTGGCTGACGCCGGAGGGCGAGCCGCCGAGCATCGGACCCGACGCCCCGGCGGACGTCGCGGAGCCCGAGGCCAAGCGCCTGTCGGTGCCGTCGGAGGCCGGATCGATCGGGACGGCGGCACCCGCCGGGACTCCCGGGGCGGCCGGGAGCGCGGCATGAGCGAACATGCCCGCGACGAGCGACGCGACGGACGGGACGTCCGCCGCCGCCGCCGCATCCACCGCGGTCGCGTCGGCCGCGAACGCCGCAGCCAACGGCGACGAGGTCCTGCTGGCCGTTCGCGAGGTCACGAAATACTTCGACATCCGGGGCGGTGTCCTGGGCGTCAGCAAGGTCGCCTCGGTGCGCGCGGTGGACGGCGTCTCGTTCGACGTGCGGCGCGGCGAGACGCTGGGCCTGGTGGGCGAGTCGGGTTGCGGGAAGACGACCCTGGGCAAGGTCGTGCTGGGCCTGATCCCGGCGACGTCGGGCTCGGTGAAGTTCAAGGACCAGATGCTGTTCGACATCCCCACGCCAGCCCAGAAGAAGGCCGGCCGCAAGACGTACCACATCCCGTCGGGCAAGCTCAAGGACCTGCGCAAGGACGTCCAGGTCGTCTTCCAGGACCCATACGCGTCCCTCAACCCGCGGATGACCGTCGGCGAGATCGTGGGCGAGGGTCCGCTCGTGCACGGGCTCAAGGACAAGCGCAAGCGTGAGGCGGTGGTTCGCGAGCTGCTGGGCAAGGTGGGCCTCAACCAGAGCCACATCCATCGCTACCCACACGAGTTCTCGGGCGGTCAGCGCCAGCGCATCGGCATCGCCCGCGCACTCGCGGTCAACCCCGACTTCGTGGTCTGCGACGAGCCCGTCTCGGCGCTCGACGTGTCGATCCAGAGCCAGGTGCTGAACCTGCTCGACGACCTGCAGCGTGAGTTCGGCCTGACCTACCTGTTCATCGCCCACAACCTCGCGGTCGTCGAGCACATCAGCGACCGGGTCGGCGTCATGTACCTGGGCCGGATGGCGGAGCTCGCCGACGTCGACACGCTGTACACCAATCCGCGCCACCCGTACACGGTGGCCCTGCTCTCCGCGATCCCGAATCCCGACCCGCGGATCCGCAAGAAGCGGCTGGTCCTCAAGGGCGACATCCCGTCGCCGGCGAACCCGCCGTCGGGCTGCCGGTTCCACACCCGCTGCTGGCTGCGCGAGCGCCTGGGCAACCCCGAGAACTGCGCCACGATCGATCCGGACTTCCGGGACATCGGCGACGGCCACCTGGTGGCGTGCCACTGGGCCGAGGAGATGTCGACGGTGGGTCGCGAGGTCAAGGAGGCGCTGGGGATCATGCCGCGCGACCCGGCCGCGAAGGGCGTCCCCCCGGCGAGCGCTCCGGCGCCCGTCCCGGTGATGGAGGTGGAGGAGCGGATGCCCACCCCGCCCACGGGTCCCCAGAAGGAGTTGCCGCTCACCTGATCGGCGTCAGGTGTGACGGGCCCGGCGGCGCCCTGCGCGCCGCGGCGCGGGACCGCGTCAGCCGACCTTGTCGAGCGTGACCGTCCAGTCCGTGCAGCCCGTGTCCGACTGGCTGATCGTGTAGTTGCCATCGGGCACGCTCGTGAGGATCGTCGAGTAGGTCGGGAGCTTCGTCGACTTCTCCTTGGTGTACCCGTTGTCGCCGGTCAGCACGAACGTCGAGCCGCCGACGCAGCCCGTCGTGGTCCATTGCAGGCGGTACGTCCCCGCCGCCAGCGGGAAGGGGGTCGTGTCGCCCGGCTTGATGGTGTAGTTCTTGGCGGGCGACGCCGACGGCGACGCACCACCCCCGTCACCCGCCTGACCCGGAGCCGACGCGCCGCACGCGACGAGGAACAGGGTCGAGAGGGCGATCGCTCCGGCGACCGCCAGACGGCGCGGCAGATCCATGATTCCCTCTCCTCAGGTCGAGGCCGACGAAGGCGCAGGTTCGGCGGGACTCGGATCGGACTGGATGGCGGCCAGGTTCTGCGCGGCCGACGGGCCACGGAAATGACACGCGACGGACTGTCCGGCCTGGACCTCCACCAGCGCCGGCTCCCGCTCGACGCACAGGGAGGGCCCGCCGAGCTGCGCGCGCAGCTGACAGCGGGGATTGAAGCGGCAGCCGGGCGGCGGGTTGAGGGGGCTCGGGACGTCGCCCTCGAGGATGATCCGCTTCCGGTGCAGCTCGGGATCCGGGACCGGGATCGCGGAGAACAGGGCCTGCGTGTACGGGTGCAGCGGGTCGGTGAACATGATGCGTCGGTCGGCGAGCTCCGCGACCCGGCCCAGGTACATCACCGCCACCCGGTCGCTGATGTGCTCCACCACGCCCATGTTGTGGGCGATGAAGAGGTACGTCAGCCCGAGCTCGCGCTGGAGGTTCTTCAGCAGGTTCAGGACCTGCGCCTGGATCGACACGTCCAGCGCCGACACGGGCTCATCGCAGACCACCAGGTCCGGCTCGAGGACGAGGGCCCGCGCGATCCCGATGCGTTGACGCTGCCCGCCCGAGAACTCGTGCGGATACCGCCGCGCGTGGTACGACGCGAGGCCGACCATGTCCATCATCCGCAGCACCTTGTCGCGCCGGACGGTGCCGTCGCCCCAGCCGTTCTCGCGCGTGGCGTGGATCCGCAGCCCCTCCGCGATCGACGACCCGATGGGCGTGCGCGGGTCGAGCGACGCGAACGGGTCCTGGAAGATGATCTGCATCCGTCGCCGGTAGGCCTTCAGGCGCGCGCCGTCGAGCTTCACGATGTCCACCGGGCCGCCCGGCGCATCGAACAGGATCTGCCCCGACGTCGGCTCGATCAGCCGCAGCAGCAACCGGCCGACGGTCGTCTTGCCGCAGCCCGACTCTCCGACCAGCCCGAGCGTCTCGCCCCGCCGGATCTCGAACGAGACGCCGTCGACCGCCTTCACCTGACCCACGGTCCGCTGCAGGATGCCGCCCTTCACCGGGAAGTACTTCACGAGGTCGCGGACCTCGACGAGCGGTACGACGCCCGGCGTCGCCGAAGGGGCGGCGGACGAGCCGGCTCCGCGGGGCCCGGGTTCCGGCACGCGATCGACCGCGAGGGCGCTCACGATGGTGACTCGATCCGCGGCACCGGATCCGTGTCGCGTCGGACGTCCATGCGCTCGACGCGCTCGGCCGCGGCGGCCTTGCCCAGCTCCAGGAGCCCGCCCTTCGCGTCGTGGTAGAGCCAGCAGCGGACGGCATGGCCGGGCGCCACCGGGTTGAGCATCGGGTGGACCTCGGTGGCCATCACGACGTCGTGCTCGATGCGCGCGGCACAGCGGGGTGCGAACCGGCAGCCCTTCGGCAGGTCGATGAGGTTGGGCACGTTGCCCGGGATGACGGCCAGGGACTCCTTGACCTCGCCCACGACCGGGATCGAGCCGATGAGCCCGCGGGTGTACGGATGCAGCGGCTGCCGGAACAGCTTGCGCACGTCCGACTGCTCGACGATCTCGCCCGCATACATCACGGCCACGCGATCGCACATCTCGGCGACCACGCCGAGGTCGTGGGTGATGAGGATGATCGCCGTGCCGGTCCGGTCGCGCAGCTCGCGGATGAGGTCGAGGATCTGCGCCTGGATGGTGACGTCGAGCGCCGTCGTGGGCTCGTCCGCGATGAGCAGCTCCGGCTCGCACGCGAGCGCCATCGCGATCATCACCCGCTGCGCCATGCCGCCCGACATCTCGTGGGGGTACGCCTTGAGCCGCCGTTCCGGATCGGGGATGCCGACCATGCGCAACAGCTCGGCGGCGCGCGACCGGGCCGCGGTCCGCTTCATGTTGCGATGGATCTCGAGGACCTCGGACAGTTGCGCTCCGACGTCCCACACCGGGTTCAGCGACGACGTCGGCTGCTGGAAGATCATGCTGATCCGGTTGCCCCGGATCTGGCGCATCGCGTCGCCGCCGATCTTCAGCAGGTCGGTCCCATCGAAGATGACCTCGCCCTCCTCCACCCGGCCGGGCGAGCCGATGAGGCGCAGGATCGACAGGCTGGTCACGCTCTTCCCGCAGCCGGACTCGCCGACCAGCCCCATGATCTCGCCCCGGTCGACGTGGAAGTCGATGCCGTCGACCGCCCTGACCATGCCATCGCGTGTCGCGAAGGTCGTCCGGAGGCCGCGCACGTCGAGCAGCCGGCCGCCCCGTGGCTTCGCGGGCTTCTGTCCCGACGGCGGGACCAGCTCCTCGATGACCGCCTCGCTCATCGACCGCTCATCGGTTCAGCCGCGGGTCGAGCGCGTCGCGGATGCCGTCGCCCAGCAGGTTGAACGCGAGGACCGTCAGCACGATCGCGATGCCCGGGAACACGATGAGGTGCGGTGACGCGAACACCGAGTTGCGCTCGATGCCGATCATGGAGCCCCACTCGGCGGTCGGCGGCTGTGTGCCGAGGCCCAGGAACGACAGGGCCGCCACGTCGAGGATCGCCCCGCCGATGCCCAGCGTGCCCTGGACGATCACCGGCGTCATCGCATTGGGCAGGACGCGCCGGGTCAGGATCCCGAACCGCGACTCGCCCAGGGCCTTGGACGCCGTCACGTAGTCGTTCTCGCGGGTCGCGAGCACCGACGCTCGCATGACCCGGGCATAGATCGGCACGGCGACGATGCCCACGGCGATCATCGCGTTGGTCAGGCTCGCGCCCAGGACGCTCACGATGGCGATCGCCAGGAGCAGGGCGGGGAAGGCGAGCAGGACGTCCATGAGCCGCATGAGGATCGTGTCGGACCGGCCCGCGAAGAAGCCGGCGACCGCGCCGATCAACGAGCCGACGACGATCGCCACGCCCACGGTCACGACCCCGACCAGCAGGCTCACCCGGCTGCCCACGACGATCCGCGAGTACACGTCGCGGACGTTGGCATCGAGCCCGAAGAAGTGCTCCGGTTGGCTCGCCGGACAACCGAGGAGGTGGATGCACGGGGCGGCCCGCACCTTGGCGCCTGTCTCGTGTGCGTCGAGCATCGACTGGTTCGGGTCGTGGGTCCGGACGACGTCGGCGAAGACCGCGACGAACACCAGGAGCGCGATGATCGCGAGCCCGACGACCGCGGATCGCTGGCGCAGGACGTTGCGGGCGGTGTCGCGCCACAGGTTCGGGGCCGCCGTGCGCGTCGCTGTCTGCGGATGCGGCGTCGGGGCCAGGTCGAGCGGGGGTGCGACGCTGCTCATCGATCAGTCCAATCGGATGCGCGGGTCGAGGAGCGCGTAGCTCACGTCGACCAGGAGGTTGACCACGACATAGATCGTGGCGATGACGATGACCATGCCCTGCACGATGACGTAGTCACGCGCCGTGATCGCGTCGGTCACCGTCCGCCCGATGCCGCTCAGGTTGAAGATGGTCTCGGTCAGGACCGCGCCGGACAGCAGGCCGCCGAGGGACAGGCCGACCACCGTCACGACGGGCAGCAGCGCGTTGCGCATCGCGTGGCGGGAGACGACGAGCCGCTCACGCAGGCCCTTCGCACGAGCCGTCCGGATGTAGTCCTGTCCCAGGACGTCGAGCAGGCTCGAGCGGGTCATGCGCGCGATGATGGCCATCGGGATGGTGCCCAGCGCGATGGCCGGCAGGATCATGTGCCGCAGCGCATCGCCCAGGACCGCCCACTGGCCGGTGACCAGGGCGTCCACCGTGTACATCCCGGACACGAAGTCGAGGATGGCTCGGGGGGGACCCTGGAGACCCTGGAGTCCCCACGCCTCGACCATGGGCACGGCGTGCAGCCCCGGGCTCAGCCGGCCAGACGGCGGCAGGCTCAGGATCGTGCCCTTGAAGCCCACCGCGAAGATGTACGCGAAGAGCAGGCCCAGGACGAAGACGGGGATCGAGACGCCGATGTTGGCGAGGATCATCGTCCCCACGTCGATGGGTGAGTTGCGGCGGACCGCGGAGATCCGTCCGAGCGTGATGCCGGCGACCGTCGCGAACGCCATCGCGAAGATCGTCAGCTCGATGGTCAGCGGCAACCGCTGCACGAGCACCGTCGTGACGTCCTGATCCAGCTGCACGCTGTGGCCCAGGTCGCCCCGGAGGATCGCGCCCAGGTAGATCAGGAACTGGGTCGGGATCGGCTGGTCCAGCCCGTAGCGCTGCGCGAACGCCGCGCAGATCTCGGGCGTCGCCTTCTCGCCCAGCGCGGCGGCGCACGGATCGCCCGGGATCAGCCGGGCGAGCGCGAACACCAGGAAGACGATCCCGAACAGGACCGGGATGCTGAGCAGGATCCTGCGGATGACGAAGCGGATCATCGATCCGATCTCCGGGTAGACGAAGGGCGCCGCCCGAAGGCGGCGCCCTTGCGCACTGCTATCGCGTCCTGATGGCCGAGCTCAGCTCGGGCTCGCGCTCGGGCTCGTGCTCGGGCCGCGCTCGGGCTCGTGCTCGGGCTCGCGGTCGGCTTGGGGACCGGCGCGTTGAGGAACCCGCCGAAGAGGGTCGAGAAGTACACGAAGGTGCCGGTCCGGCCCTTGTGGAGCGGACTTTCGGCGTCCCACTGGGCGGCGAACGTGGAGACCACGTCGGTCGCGTCGAGCGTCGAGCCGTCCGCGAACTTCACGCCGTCCTTGAGCGTGCAGGTCCACTGCGTGAGGTCGCCATTCGGCTCGCACTTGGTGGCGAGGGCGGGCTCGACGTCGAGGCCACCGACCTTGTAGCCGTAGAGCGACTCGGTCATCTGCTCGCAGGGGCGGAGCGCCTCGCCGTCGGTCTCGTCGGCGCAGTACAGGCCGCCTGGCGGGCCGCCCTGCATGAACACGAACTGCTGGCGGTCACCCGGGGTCATCACCGAGAACAGCTCGTTGCCCAGCGGCGACGAGTGCGCGTCCTGCACGTCGGCCCGATACGCGACCGCCGAGCCGCCATGCGCGACCGGGATCATCGGGACGTGCTCCTTGATGAGCTTGTTGGCCTCGGCGTACGCGGTGTTCCGGCCCGCCTGATCGGCCGTCGTGGCGCCCGTCTTGAGGGCCGCCTCGATATCCGGGAAGTGCGCGCCGAACTGCTGCGTGGCGCCGGCACCGAAGTGGACGTCCAGGAAGTTCGTGACGTCCGGGTAGTCGGCACCCCACCCGAGCAGGTGGATGCCGTCGAGCTTGCCAGCGTTGGCGTTGTCGATGTAGGCGGTGGTTTCCTGGATGTCGATCGCGGCGTCGATGTTCAGGTTGGTCTTCAGCTGCGCCTGGATGTCCGTGGCGACCTGTGTCGGGTTGGGCAGGTAGCCGCGGACGGTGTCGCGCAGATGGAGCGTGGTCTTGAAGCCGTCGGGGAAGCCCGCCGCGGCGAGCATCTCCTTGGCCTTCGTGGGGTCGAACTCGTACCAGGCGTCGCCCTCGCAGCCGCCGGGGATGGCGCACGGGGTGAAGTACTTGGCGACCTCGGACCCGGCCGGGTAGAAGTTTTCGACGATGCGCTGGCGGTCGATGCCCATGGCCACCGCCTGGCGCACCTGCTCGTTGTCGAACGGCTTGTAGGCGTTGCTCATCCCGATGTAGAAGACGTTGAGGGCGGGCCGGGGGATGAGCTGCAGGTTCGGGTCGGCCTTGATCGTGTCGAAGTCCGTGGGGCCGACGTTGTCGATGCCGTCGATGGTCCCGGACTGCAGCTCGACCAGCCGCTGCGCGGCCTCCTTGCTCCAGTTGATGATGAGCGTCGGGGCCTTGGCGGGCTTGTCGCCGGTGTAGTTGGGGTTCGCGACCATCGTGATGTGGTCGCCCTTCACGAACTCCTGGAGCATGTACGGGCCGGTGCCGTTGGGCTTCGTGACGATCGAGCCGTCGGCGGCTGCCTTGGCCAGATAGTCGGAGTCGTTGATCGCGAACGAGCTGAACGCGATCTTGGCGAGGAACGCGACATCCGGCGAGCACAGATCGAAGACGACGGTCTTCGCATCGGGCGCCGAGATCTTCTTGAAGTTGCCGGCGTACTTCTTGTGCGTGGCATCCGGCGCTTCCTTCTGCCCGCACGGCGCCTCGCCGCTCACGGGGTAGACCGAGGGCGCCGACGCGCCGCCGGAGCTGCTCGCGGCGGGCGTCGCGGATGCGGGGGCGGCCGATGACGGCGCCGTACTGGGCGATGCGGTCGATGTGCCGCACGCGCTCACGGCGATCGCCAGCGACGCCAGGACGGCGGGCAGCGACCACCGACGGGTTCGGGTCATGCGTTGCTCCTCCTTTGGTCCTCGCCCGGACCGAGCCTCCCTATTTGCAGGCCCAGGCGACGACCGTTATCCGCGCGCCACGGCGGCCCTCGCGGAAGTGCGCGCAGCCTAGCAGGCACACGGCCCGCCCGTCACGACGGGTGCCTGCCGTCGCGCGCCACCCTTGGAGGGGTCGCATCGCGGGACGGGCCTGCGCACACCGCGCTCCCCTAGACTGGCCTCGTGCAGCCGCTCCGCATCGCGCTCGCCCAGATCGCGCCGCGGCTCGGGGAGCTGGACGGGAACCTCGCCCGGCACCACGAGCTGCTGGACGCGGCGCGGTCCGCGGGTGCCGGGCTGGTCGTGTTCCCGGAGCTCGGACTCACGGGCTACCAGCTCCAGGACCTCGCGGCCGACGTGGCGATGCGGCTCGACGACCCGCGCCTGACACGGCTCGCGCGCGCGACGCGCGACCTGTCGGCGGTGGTCTCGTTCGTCGAGGAGTCGGGCGATCACCGGCTGTTCATCGCCGCCGCGCTGCTCGAGGACGGGGCGATCCGGCACGTCCATCGCAAGGTCTACCTGCCGACGTACGGGCTGTTCGACGAGCGGCGCTTCTTCGCCGCGGGCGACGTGATCCGGGCGACCCCATCGCGCCTCGGGGTGGGCCTGGGCATCGCGGTGTGCGAGGACTTCTGGCACGTGTCGGTGCCGCAGGTGCTCGCGACCGACGGAGCGCAGGTGCTGATCAATGTGTCGTCGTCGCCCGGTCGCGACCTGGCGCGCGCCGACGAGGTGGGGTTGGGCACCGCGCGCTCGTGGGGCACGCTCATCCGGACGTATGCCCAGCTGACGACGTCGTACGTCGTGTTCTGCAACCGCGTGGGGGTCGACGAGTCGTTCTCGTTCTGGGGCGGCTCGGAGGTCATCGGGCCGGGCGGCGACCTGCGCCTGGGCGCGCCGCTGTGGGAGGAGGGCCTGTTCACGGTCGACATCGACCTCGCCGACGTCCGCCGCGAACGCATCTCGCTGCCCCTCCTGCGTGACGAGCGGCCGGAGCTGGTGGCACGCGAGTGGCGGCGCTTGATCGGGGAGCGGGCGGGTCTGACCGGCGACACCACGGCGGAGCCGGGTGCCGGACCGGGGCTCGATGTGGCGGCCGACGAGGGGACCGGCGCGGCCGGATCGAACGGCCGAGGGCGGCACGTGCGGCGGCGGACCCGGACCGGGAGCGACGGATGAGCGCCGAGGCGCTGTTCGTCCTGCCCGAGGAGCTCGCGATCGACACGGACGTCGCGCGGCGGGTCATGCGTGGCTTCATCCGTGGCCAGCTCGAACAGGCGGGCTTCGAACGGGCCGTGCTCGGGCTGTCCGGGGGCATCGACTCCGCGCTCGTCGCGTATCTCGTCGCCGAGGCGATCGGCGCGGACCGGCTGCTCGCGGTGCTGATGCCATACCGGACCTCATCGCCCGCGTCGCGTGCCGACGCCGAGACCGTGGTGGCGGCGTTGGGTTGCGCGAGCGAGCTCGTCGAGATCACCGCGATGGTCGACGGCTACTTCGGCACCGACGACCATGCCGGCGCGGGTGGGCCGGCGGCCGCCGAGGCATCCGCGCTCCGGCGCGGCAACTTCGCCGCGCGGATGCGGATGGCGACGCTCTACGACCGCTCGGTGACGTGGGGTGGGCTGGTCGTCGGCACCGGCAACAAGACCGAGGGGCTGATCGGCTATACGACGCTGTTCGGTGACAGTGCCTGCGCGTTCAACCCGATCGGCGACCTGTACAAGAGCCAGGTGCGGCAGCTCGCGCAGGCCATCGGCGTCCCCGAGGCGATCATCCGCAAGGCCCCGTCGGCGGACCTGTGGCCGGGCCAGACCGACGAGCAGGAGGCCGGCTTCACGTACCACGAGCTCGATCGCCTGCTGTTCTGGCGCATCGACAAGCGGCGCTCGGTCGAGGAGCTCGTGGCGATGGGCTTCGACGCCGCGACCGTGACCCGCGTGGACCGGATGATCGCCGCGTCGGAGTTCAAGCGCCAGGTCCCGCCGATCGCCAAGCTGGGGCCGCGGACCGCCGGCGTCGACTACCTCTATCCGCGCCGACGGCCAGGCTCCGCCCGGGCGTGACGGCCTCGCCCGGCGGCTCGCTCTACGTCGTCGCGACCCCCATCGGCAACCTCGGCGATATCACGCTCCGGGCACTGGAGACGCTCCGTTCGGTGCCGCTCATCGCCGCCGAGGACACCCGCGTCACGCGGCGACTGCTGACGCGCTATGAGATCCCGACGCGGATGGTCAGCTACCACGCCCGCAGCGGGCCGTCTCGTGAGGAGGAGCTCGTCGGGCATCTCCGGGCGGGCGCGGATCTGGCCCTCGTGACCGATGCCGGGACGCCGGCCATCTCGGACCCGGGTGAGGGGCTGGTGGCGCGCTGGGCGTCGGAGGGCGGGTCGGTGGTGCCGATCCCGGGCGCGTCATCCGTGCTCGCGGCGGTCGCTGCCTCGGGCGTCGCCGGCCCTCGCTGGGGCTTCGAGGGGTTCCTCCCGCGGTCCGGGCGGGAGCGCCGCGAGCGGCTGGCCCGGCTGGCGGCCGACGAGCGGGGAAGCGTCTTGTTCGAGGCGCCGGGGCGGTTGGCGGCGACCCTGCGCGACCTCGCGGCGGTGTGCGGGGGCGCGCGCGCCGGCGCCGTCTGCCGGGAGCTCACGAAGCTCCACGAGACGATCTCGCGCGGGACGCTGGCGTCGCTCGCTGAGGCCGCGGCCGGCGGCGCCGATCCCGGCCCGGGGCGAGGTGGTCATCGTCGTCGGGTGGGGCACGCCGCCCGGGGATCCGACGGAGGCCGCCGCCGAGAGCGTCGAGGCCGCCCGAGACGCGGTCGAGCGGCTCGTCGCGTCGGGGGTCGCGCGTGGCGAGGCCGCCAAACGCGTCGCCAGGGAGCGCGGGATCCCGCGCCGGCAGCTGTACGGAGAACCACGCGACTGAACGTCGGGATGGTCCCGCAACGCGGCCGGTGGCACGACGTCCGTAGGATGGAGGGCCGATGACGCATCCCGCAGCCCCGCCGGTCAGCACCGGGTCGGGGATCCCGATCCTTGGACCGCTCGGCCGCGGCGCGCGGATCGGCGTGCTCGCGACGCTCGCCATCGCGGTCGTGGCGATCGTCCTCGAGGTCGTGTTCCACGTCGAGGGCACGCCGCTGTTCCTCGTGTCCGCGCTCGGGATCCTGGGGCTCGCGTGGGTCGTGGGGCTCGCGACGGAGCGGCTCGGGGCGATCACCGGACCGCAGATCGGCGGCATCCTCAACGCGACGTTCGGCAACATCGCGGAACTGATCATCGCGTTCTTCGCGCTCCAGGCCGGCCTGATCACGGTCGTCAAGGCGTCGATCACCGGCTCGATCATCGGCAACCTCCTGCTCGTCCTGGGCATCTCGCTGCTGGTCGGCGGGCTGCGCAACGGGATCCAGCGGTTCAGCCGGCTGATCGCGGGCTCGAACGCGGCGCTGCTGCTGCTCGCGCTGGTCGGGCTGTTCGTGCCGGCGGTGTTCGCGTTCAGCTCGGGCGATTCCTCGAACGACACGCTGACCGAGGAATCGGTGCTCGTCGCGTTCGCACTCATCGCGGGCTACGTGCTGTCCATCGTGTGGCAGTTCACGAATCCCGAGCGCACGCTGGGCGGGCACGGCGAGCCGGCCGGGCACGGCGGGCCCGCGTGGACCGGGGGCATCGCGGTCGTCGTGCTCCTGGGCGCGGCGGCGCTGCTGGCGATCCTCTCGGAGTTCCTCGTGGGGTCCATCGAGCCGTTCATCGAGCAGTTCGGCCTGTCCGAGTTCTTCGTCGGCGTGATCCTCATCCCGACGATCGGCAACCTCGCCGAGCACGTCGTGGCCGTGCAGCTGGCCTGGAAGGACAAGATGGAGTTCGCGATGGCCGTGTGCTACGGCTCGTCGCTCCAGGTCGCACTGTTCGTCGCGCCGGTCCTCGTGCTCGCCGGTGTCGTCGATCGGCCAGCCGATGAACCTCGTGTTCCACCCGCTGGAGGTCGCGGCGGTGGGCGCCGCGGTGGGTATCTCGGCGCTCATCTCGCTCGATGGCGAGTCCAACTGGCTCGAGGGGGCACTGCTGACGATCGTGTACGTCATCCTCGCCATCAGCTTCTTCGAGCTGCGATGAGGCCCGGCTAGCGATGTCCGTAGGGGGTGTCCGATCGGAGCCGCTCCCGCGTCGCCCGCGACGGTCGACGCGCTGGTCGCCGCTGCGCGCCCGCGTCGCGCACGGGACGCGGACCGATGCCTCTCGCCGGCTGGCGATCCGCGCGACCGGGGTCGGGGCCGCGGCACTGGCCGTCGGGCTGGTATCTGGGACCCGAGGACGGGCTGATCCCGGTGCTCGTGCTGGCGGGCCTCGGCGGATGTCTCGGGATCCGACGCGCGCGCGAGGTCTGGGCGCGACGGACGGTGGGCCGCTGGATCCGCCGCTCGGTGGGCGAGACGCCGGTGTCGCTCGGGACGTGGCGGGTCGCGGGGAGTGGCTACTGGCTGCGTCCCGCAGCGGATGGATCCGTGGCGCCGCCGGCACCTGCGGCGAGCGGCGGCGTGCCTCCGTCGGTCGCGTCGGGACCCGCCCCGTGGCCGATGACGCCTCCGGCGGCGCTTGCGGGGTGGCCTGCGGCGGCCGGCTCGGCGGCCGCGGCGCCGCCATCGGGGTTCGTTCCGCAGCCCGTCGCCCCACTCGCGGTCGCGACGACCACGTTCGCCGCGCCGACGACGTCCGTCGCCCCGCCGGTCGCGCCGCCAGCCCTCGCGCCGCCCGCACCGGTGTCTGCGGGCTCGCCGGCCCGGGATCCCGCGAGCGCCGATGGGCCCATCTTCCCGTGGGCGCCGCCACGCGAACCGACGCCGGGATCGACGACCGGCGTGGGCACCCGCGGTCCCCGCGTCGTGGCCCGGCGCCGTCCAGCCCGGACCGGCCGGCCCGGCGTGGGGCCAGCCAGCGACCGGCTGGCCGTCGACCGCGTGGCCCGCGACCACATCCGCGGGCGCGAGTGTCAGGCACGGGCCGCTGTGGGGGCCCGCGGCGGTCGGGCCGACGCCGGCCCCAGACGCGCCATCACCGGGCGGCCGGTGGCCCGTCGCTGGGAACCCTGGCGGGGCCTGGGTCACGGCGCCGGTCGGGTCGACACCCGCGGCACCCGCCTGGTCCGCGACGCCTCCGGCCGAGACCCCCGTGCCCGGCTGGCCGACGACCCGCGTGGCGCCGCCGTGGCTCCAGGGCGGTCGTCCCGCATCGCCGTGGATCGCGACCAGCGCGGGGCTCGGCTGGCGCCCACCGAGCTCGGGTGTCGGGCCGTTCCAGCCCGGCGACGACGTGGAGCTGCTCGCGACGAGTGCCTGGATCTGGATCGCCGGGGTGCGCGTGGAGCGCTATGCGCGAGGGGCGACCCTCGAGATGATCGGCCAGGACGGCCTGGCGATCACGGACGGTCAGGCCGCCCTGCGCCGCTGGGTGACGCTCGTCCCGGATCAGGACGATGCGGTGCCGTGGGCGATGAGCCAGCTGACGGCGTCGCCGATGGCGGCCGGACCGAACGACCTCCCCGTGCGGGCCGATGCGGGCGGCGTCGCCGGGCGCGCGATCATCGAGCCGACGCCGGCCCCGTCGGATGAGCCCACCAGCCCGCTGCCGGCCCTGGAGCCGAACCCGGCTCCTGGGACGCCGGTCGCGGCGCCAGCACCCGCCATCGAGGCGCCGTCGGATGGCGCTACGCCCGATGGTCCCGTCCGTCGCGCGGCGCCGCGCTGGGACGATCCCCGGTCCGTCACCGACGACGGCCGGCGCTGACCGGCCGCTGACGGCCCGGGACCGCGCCGACGCGCTCGGCGCGAAGGATCAGGCGACGGCGGCGGCAGCACCGCGGCGCGTGGCAGCGGCGGGGCGAGCCACCGCCGGCGCGAGCGGCGCGACCGGCGACAGTCGGGCTGGTTCCGCGCCCGGGTGGAGGAGATGGTCGAGGAAGATCGCCGACCAGAGCATCGCCTCCTCGCCGATCATGATCTTCCTCGGGCTGATCCAGCAGTTCCCCTCATGGTCGAGGACCTCCCAGAAGGTGCCGTCCCGCTCGATCCACTCGACGTAGCGGACCGTCTGCACCTTGGCGTCGGTCGGATCGACCTCGCGCAGGAGCTGCAGGTACATCGACCCGAGGCTCGTCCAGACCGTGCTGCCCTGGTAGTCGGGCAGGACGTGGCGCGTGAGCCACACCTCGATCTCCGGGCGACGCCGCGTCTCGTAGCGCAGCGGATACGGGTCGGTGTAGCCATCGCGCCGCAGCGTGTCGAACGCCGTGGCCATGACGTCGCGGTCCTCGACCACGCCGTTCCAGAACGGCCACAGGTTCGCCTCGCCGCTGGAGGTGTCGTCCGCGCCAAGCGCATCGATGAACCGGTCGCCCCGCCAGAAGTGGCGCATGAGGAGGCTGTCCCAGCCGTCCTTGAAGTGACGCTCGAGCGGGTTGGACACCCAGCCGGTCTCGGCGAGCGTCTTCGCAAGCAGCGCGACCATCGCGTTGCCATAGGCGTTCGAGCGGTTGGTGACCGTGTCGCGATGGGCGCTGAACTTGCGATCCGCACGGACGAGTCCGGTCGACGCGATCGACGACGCGGTCGGCGAACCAGATGACCTCGTCGTCGAGCCAGCGCTTGTGCTCCAGCACGAGGTCGGTCGCGTTGGCGGCGCGAAGGGCCGCCACCAGGAGCGGCAGCGAGTCGACCCCGTAGTCGTAGACGTCTGCCGGCCAGTCGAGCTTGTGGATGGTCGTCGTGACGTGGCTCTTCCGCCGCTCCCAGGTCTCGAGCGCCCACGCGAGCGACGCGTGGAGCCGGTCGCGGTGCTCGGGCGAGATGCGGGCGAGGGACGTCGACGAGAAGCACAGGTCGCGCGTCCAGAACATGTGGAAGTGCCCGGGCGACGCGGTGTACGAGCGGCCGTTCCAGGTGCGGTCGATCGAGGCGCGGATGATCGCCTCGGCCCCGCCGTCATGACGCGTGTGGCCGCGCAACCCGCGTCGCGCGCGGATGCCCGCGTTCTGCGTGTACTCGGCAAGGATCGCGGGGTGGAGCCACAGGCGGATCGACATGCCGACATGGTCGCGGACGCCCGTCGCGGTGGCGACCGGTCGATGGGTGAACGCGACTAGCACTATCGGACCACCCCGGACCACATCAGCCGGGGATAGGAGGGGCGGCGGCGCGGGAGGGGGATCGCGCCGCCGCAGGGAAAGCGAGGGATCAGGCGACGGCTTCGGCGAGCTGGGCCTCCTCGGCCTCCTCGGCGTCCTCGAGCTCCTCCTCGTCCGTCCCGTCGTCGATGCCCGCGGCGATCGCGAAGCCGGCAGTCGTCGGGGATGGGCTCGCTGGCCGGGATCTCGCCCAGCCGGAGTGCCTGCGCCTCGAGCGAGATGGCCGCGGTCTCGGCCGCGTAGTCCTTCTTGCGCCGGCCGGACAGCATCTCGACCGCGACCGCGACGATCTCGGTCTTCCAGTGGCGACGGCTCTGGTCGTCGTCCCAGCTCCGTGTCTGGAGGCGCCCCTCGATCGCGACCTGCTGGCCCTTGCCGAGATAGCGGCCGCAGGTCTCCGCGAGCTTGTCCCAGGTGACGACGTTGTGGTACTCGCTGCGCTCCTTGCCATTGCCCAGGTACTCGTTCGTCGCGATCGAGAACGAGGTGACGTGCTTCCCGGAGCTCGTGCTCCGGAGCTCCGGGTCGCGGGTGAGACGCCCGGTGAGCAGGACGCGGTTCATCGTCCGAACACTCCTTCCGATCGGCCGGCGGGGTCGCGATGGCGCGACGAGTCGAGACGGCCGACCCTGCGTGATCCGGCGGGATCGTCGACGGCGGGCGGGGATGGGGCGCCGGCCCCGGCGGTCGGGCCTGTGGTGGCTCGGCGGTCCTCGGCGGGATCGGCGAGGCCGGCGGTTCCGGCGGGCAGACGAACCCTAGCCACCGTCGCTTCGCTGGCGCTTATCCGGGAGTGCACCCGCCCTTATCGGCGCCCCGTCGGCGCCCGTCGCCGCGGCGTTGATGGGACCCACGGGAGCGGCGACCCCGTACCTCCGACCGCTCCTGACCCGACCCCGCCACCCGTTACGGTTCGGGACGTGTTGCGACTCACGGGGGTCCTGGTCGTCGTGCCCGCGGCGATCGGGCTGGTCACGGCTGTCGCGTTCGGGACGCTCGCGCCGGTCGTGGACGAGGCCGCGCGTCTGACGCTCGTCGCGGTCGCGGTGGGCGGCGTGGCGCTGTCGCTGGGCATGGCGTTCGCGTCGTTCGCCTTCGGCTGGCGCTTCTCCAGCCTCGTCAAGGCGGCCGAGCGGCTCGCCGCCGGCGACCTCCAGACGAGCGTCCACGGCAGTGGCCGAGGCTTCGGCGGACGGCTGGCGAGGGCCCTCGGCGCGATCGCGTCGGCGCTTCGCGAGACCCACGAGTCCGCCACGACCGACAGGCTCACCGGCGTCTCCAACCGCCAGGCGCTCCTGGGCGCGCTGTTCACGGAGGTCGAGCGCGCGGCGCGCTATCAGCGGCCGTTCTCGGTCGCCTTCGTCGACATCGACCACTTCAAGGCGGTCAACGACACCTACGGCCACGCGGTCGGCGACGTCGTGCTGCGGGGCGTCGCCCAGACCATCCGGACGAACCTCCGCGCCACGGACTCGATCGGTCGGTACGGCGGCGAGGAGTTCATGCTCCTGCTGACGGAGACGAGCCCCGAAGAGGCGACGGTCCTGACCGAGAAGCTGCGGGTCCTCGTCGCGCGCCAGCGGTTCCCGGTCGACGGGCACGAGCTGCAGGTGACGATCTCGATCGGCATCGCGGGCGGGCTGGGGTCGACGCTGCGGGTCGAGGCGCTGGTGCGGGATGCCGACGCCGCGATGTACTCCGCGAAGTCGCTCGGCCGGAACCAGACCTACGTGTTCGCCGAGCCCGACGAGGATGCACGGGTCCCCCGGGCCCCGATCTCCGCGGCCGGGCGCGCGCGGGCGATGGAGCTGGGACGGCAAGCCCGGGAGGCGGCCGCTGCAGCGCTCCATTCGATCGTCGCACCGCTGCCGAACCACCGCGGGCAGCCGTCGCCGGTCGTCGCGTCGATCGTCGCGGCCATGGCGACGCAGCTGGACCTGCCCGAGAACGAGATCGACCGCATCCGGATCGCTGCGCTGCTCCACGATGTGGGCAAGGTCGCCGTCCCGGAAGAGATCCTCGAGAAGCCGGCGCCGCTCACGTCGGCCGAATGGCGCACGGTCGTGCAGCACCCGCGCATCGGCCAGGTCATCCTCGAGCAGGCGGCAGCCCTCAAGGACGCCGCGCCGATCATCCTGCACCACCACGAGCGGTATTCCGGGCACGGATACCCGTTCGGCCTGCGCGGGAACGACATCCCGTTGGGCGCGCGGATCGTGGGCATCGCGGACGCCTACGACGCGATGACCCGCGACCGGCCGTACAAGGCGGCGATGACCCACGACGCGGCTGTCAAGGAGCTGCGACGCCAGGCCGGGACGCAGTTCGACCCCGAGCTCGTCGGGCTGTTCTGCGAGCTCTACGCCGACGCCGCGCCCGAGCCCGACGCCTCGGTGGTCGCGATGAACGCGGCGATGGTGCCGCCGATCGTGCAGCCCCTGCTGGTGCCGAAGGCATCGCGTCCCCGGCGCGCCGACGAGGGCGGGCGGACGGCCGCGGCGCCGGTCGACGTGGCGGCATCCTTCGTGGACGAGCCGCCGTCGCCTGCCGACGGTGCCCCGAAGCGGCGGCGACGTCGCCCCGGCACGGTCGGCGACCAGGGGATGGCCGCCGGCTGATCGGGCGGCGACGTCGAGTCAGCCGACGCCCCGGGCGCGCGCCATGCCGCGCCGGCGGCCGCCATCGCCGCTGCTATACTCGCCCGCGTCGTCGACCCCCGAGACCTAGCCCCGGGAGGCCCGCCATCGTTCGAGCTGGGAGCGCGTCGTCCGCCCCGTGAGACGGACTCGCACCCCTGACCGACCGCTCCGCCGAAGCTCCGGTGGAGGACCGCGGGAGACGTGTAACCAGGACCCCGGCCGCAGGGCGCGGGGTCTTCGCACGTCTGAGGGCTCGATCTGATGCCGGCCAGCATCGTCGTCGGGCTCCAGTGGGGCGACGAGGGCAAGGGCAAGACGACGGACTTCCTCGCCGAGCAGACCGCGATGGTCGTCCGCTACCAGGGCGGCGACAACGCCGGTCATACGCTCGTGCTGGGCGACGAGGTGTTCAAGCTCCACCTCGTCCCGTCCGGGATCCTCTACCCGCACATCACGACCGTCATCGGCCCGGGCGTCGTCGTGAATCCCGCCACGCTGATCGAGGAGGTCGACGCCCTTGCGGACCGGGGCATCGACTGCCAGCGCCTGAGGGTCAGCCGCTCGGCGCACGTGATCCTGCCGTACCACCGCGCGCTCGATGCGGCCCGTGAGGCACGGCTCGCCGGGGCGAAGGTCGGGACCACCGGCCGCGGCATCGGCCCGGCGTACGAGGATCGCGCCGCTCGCTCGGGCATCAGGATCGAGGATCTGTGCGACGAGCATGCACTGCGGACGAAGCTCGAGCGTGTCCTGCCCGAGAAGAACGCCCTGCTCGCGGTGCTCGGCGCCGAGGCACGCTTCGACGTCCAGCCGCTCGTCGACCAGGCGCTTCGCTGGGGTGAGCGGCTCGCGCCGTACATGGCCGACGGCACGTGGCTCGTGCAGGACGCGCTGGCGCGCGGCGACCACGTCCTGCTCGAAGGGGCGCAGGGCACCCTGCTCGACCTCGACCACGGCAGCTACCCCTACGTGACCAGCTCGTCGCCCATCGCCGGCGGCGCGTGCACGGGCGGTGGCATCGGCCCGCTGCAGGTCGACGAGGTCTTCGGCGTGATGAAGGCGTACGCGACGCGCGTCGGCGCGGGGCCGTTCCCGACCGAGCTGCTGGACGAGATCGGGGCGGGCATCGCGCAGCGGGGCCACGAGGTCGGGACGACGACCGGCCGGCCGCGCCGGGTCGGGTGGTTCGACGCCGTGCCCGCCCGCTTCGCGGTCGGCGTGAACAGCGCGAGCAGCATCATGCTCAACAAGCTCGACATCCTGTCCGGGATCGACCCGGTCCGGCTCTGCGTGGCGTACGAGCTCGACGGCCGGCGGATCGACGCGTGGCCCAGCTCCGCCGAGGTGCTCACTCGCGCGACGCCGATCTACGAGGACTTCGAGGGCTGGGACCAGCCGATCCACGACGTCCGTGCCCTCGGCGACCTGCCCGAACCCGCCCGCCGGTATGTGACCGCGCTGGAGGAGCACGCCGGCGCACCGATCGTGCTGGTCTCGGTCGGGCCGGAGCGCACGCAGACGATCGAACGGGCGTGGCGGCCGATGCGCCGCCGTGCGGTGGGGATGCCCGCGTGACCTTGCATCAGCCGACGCGGATCCTCATCGTCGGTGGCGGAGGGCGCGAGCACGCGCTCGCCTGGAAGCTGGCCGACGAGCCGGGCGTGAACGAGGTCATCGTCGCGCCCGGGTCCGACGGGATCGCACAGCTCGCGCGGGTGCGCACGAAGACGGTCGACACGCTCGACGGGGCCGCCGTCGTCGCCCTTGCCCGCGCCGAGGCCGCGGAGCTCGTCGTCATCGGCCCGGAGGCGCCGCTCGCGGCCGGGATCGCGGACGCGCTCGGCGACGCCGGGATCGCGGTCTTCGGGCCGACGCGCGCCGCGGCGCGGATCGAGAGCTCCAAGGCGTTCTGCCACGAGGTCGCCGACGCCGCCGGCGTCCGGATGGCGCAGGCGACCGTCGCCACGACGCCGGCCGATGCCGCGGCGGCGATCCACCGGCTCGCGCAGCGGGGCAACGGGTTCGTCGTGAAGGCCGATGGGCTGGCCGGGGGCAAGGGCGTCACGGTCTTCGGGCCCGGCCATCCACGTGATGAGGCGCGAGCGATCGTGGAGCGGGCGGCCGCCGGCCCGCTGGTCATCGAGGAGCGGCTCGAGGGCGCCGAGGCGAGCGTGATCGCGCTGTGCGACGGCAACCGCGCCGTCGCGCTGCCGGCCGCGCGAGACCACAAGCGGTTGCTCGACGGCGACGACGGACCGAACACGGGCGGGATGGGTGCGTATTCGCCGCTCGCGGACCTCGACGACGCGGCGGTCGACGCGATCCTCGAGACCGTCCATCGGCCGCTCCTCGCGGAGCTCGCACGGCGCGGCGCGCCCTTCCGCGGGTTCCTGTACGCGGGGCTGATGCTGACGGCCGATGGACCGGCGCTCCTGGAGTGCAACGCCCGCCTCGGCGATCCCGAGGCCCAGGTCATCCTGCCGCGACTCGCGGTCGCGTTGGCGCCGTGGCTTCGCGCCGCCGCGCGTGGGGCGCTGCCGCCCGATGCCCCGACGCGGCTGCCCGTGCTGCCGGGCGCGACGGTCGGCATCGTGCTGGCCAGCGAGGGCTATCCCGAGGAGCCGCGGCGTGGCGACCCGATCCGGGGTCTGGGCGAGAGCGGCGACGCCCTCGTCTTCCACGCCGGTACGCGCCGCGACGGCGGGACGTGGCTCACCAACGGCGGCCGGGTCGTGACCGTCGTCGGCCGCGGCGCGGACCTCGTGGAAGCGCGCGCGCGGGCCGAGGCGGCCGCCGAGCGGATCACGTTCCGCGGGCTCCAGCGCCGCCACGACGTCGCGGTGCCTGCGGCCGCGGCCGCAAAGCCGCCGCCGGAGCCGCGGAAGCCGCCGGAGCCGCCCGATGATCCCGCGGTACACCCGCCCCGAGATGGGCGCGATCTGGACCGATGCGGCGCGGTTCGAGCGGATGCTCGACGTGGAGCTGGCCGTGACCCGAGCGCAGGCGCGCCGAGGCGTCGTGCCGGCCGGAGCGTTGGCGACCATCGAGGCACGCGCCCGCGTCGACCCCGAGCGCATCGCCGAGATCGAGCGCACGACCGACCACGACGTCATCGCGTTCGTCAGCCAGGTCGCCGAGAGCATCGGCCCGGACGGCCGGTATCTCCACCTGGGGCTGACGAGCAGCGACGTCGTCGACACCGGTCTGGCCCTCCAGTTGCGCGCCGCGGGCGAGCTGCTGCTGCGAGACGCCGATGCGCTCCTCGCCGTCCTCATCCGCCGCGCCCGCGAAGAGGCGAGCACGGTCCAGATGGGCCGGACGCACTCGGTCCACGCGGAGCCCACCACGTTCGGGCTCAAGCTGGCCGGCTGGGCGTTCGAGGTCGCGCGCGGGCGGGTCCGCCTCGCGCAGGCCACGACCGAGATCGCGACCGGCAAGATCTCCGGGCCGGTGGGCACGTACAGCCAGTTGCCACCGGAGGTCGAGGCGGAGGTGCTCGCGGAGCTCGGCCTGCAGGTCGATCCGGTGAGCACGCAGATCGTCCAGCGAGACCGGCACGCGGCGTTCGTCACGGCGATCGCGCTCCTGGGCGGCTCGCTGGAGCGGTTCGCGACCGAGATCCGGAACCTCCAGCACACCGAGATCGGGGAGGTGATGGAGCCCTTCCGCGCGGGCCAGAAGGGCAGCTCCGCGATGCCCCACAAGCGCAACCCGATCCGCTCCGAGCGCGTGGCCGGGCTGGCGCGGCTGCTGCGCGGCTATGCGCACACGGCGCTCGAGGACCAGCCGCTGTGGCACGAGCGCGACATCAGCCATTCCAGCGCCGAGCGCGTGATCCTGCCCGACGCGACGATCGTGCTCGACTACCTGCTCGCGACGATGACGAGCCTGGTCGACGGCCTGGTGATCCGGCCGGAGCGGATGCGCGAGAACATCGAGCGGGGCCTGGGCCTCCACGCGAGCTCGAGGGTCCTGAGCGCCCTCGTCGAACAGGGCGGCCTGCCGCGCGAGGACGCCTATGCGCTCGTGCAGCGCAACGCCCTCCGCGCCGCCGACGAACGGCGGCCGCTCCAGGAGCTCCTCGTCGCCGACGTCGACGTCGCGGCGCTCCTGGCTCCCGACGACCTCGAGGCGTGTTTCGCCGACGACGCCTTCATCGCGCACGCCCCCGACATCATCGCGCGTCTCGACGCCCTCGAGGCGGAGCTGCTGGCACGCACGGCGCCGGCCATCGAAGCCACCCCGGAGACGGTCGATGTTGCGGGCTGAGGCGCTGTTCCTGGCGGCGGGCAAGGTCCGCGACCTGTATCGGCTCGACGAGTATCGACTGCTCCTCGTGGCCAGCGACCGCATCAGTGCCTTCGATGTCGTCCTGCCCACGCCGATCCCGGACAAGGGCCGGATCCTGACCGGTCTGTCGCGGTTCTGGCTCCAGCAGACGGCGGACGTCGTCCCGAACCACCTGATCCACACGGATCCCGAAGCGCTGCCGCGCGATCTGATCGGCGAGCCAGGCGTCGTGGACGAGCTGCGCGGGCGGGTGATGATCTGTCGGCGAGCCGAGGTCCTGCCGGTCGAATGCGTCGTCCGCGGGTATCTCGCCGGCTCGGGCTGGAAGGAGTACCGGTCGACGGGCGAGATCTGCGGCATCGCGTTGCCGCCCGGACTGCAGGACGGCGATCGACTTCCCGCGCCGATCTTCACCCCCGCGACGAAGGCACCCCCCGGACAGCATGACGAGAACATCCCGTTCGCCCGGGTGGGATCGATGATCAGCCACGAGCTCGCGACCCGCGTCCGTCAGGTCTCGCTCGCGCTGTACGAGCGCGGCGCGGCCATCACCGAGCGCGCGGGGATCATCCTGGCCGACACGAAGTTCGAGTTCGGCGTGGACCCGCGCACCGAGGAGCTGTTGCTCATCGACGAGGTGCTCACGCCCGACAGCTCCCGGTTCTGGGACGCCGCCTCGTGGCAGCCCGGCGGGCCTCAGCCCAGCTACGACAAGCAGTTCGTCCGCGACTGGCTGGAAGCGCAGCCGTGGGCCAAGACCGCACCCGGGCCGGCGCTCCCCGACGACATCGTGGCCGGCACGCGGGCCCGCTACGTCGAGGCGTTCGAGCGGATCACCGGCGCCAGCTTCGACCGCTACCTCCAGGAGGACGTCATCGCCCGATGAGCACGCATCGCTTCGCCGTGAACGTGCTGCCCAAGGACGGGATCCTCGATCCGCAGGGTCGGGCCGTCGAACGCTCGCTGCCGCACCTGGGGGTCGACGGCGTGGCCGACGTGCGCGTGGGTCGGCGGGTCGAGCTCACCGTCGAGGCGGCCGACGAGGCGGCGGCGCGGGCGGTCGTCGAACGCCTGGCGAGCGAGCTGCTGAGCAACCCGCTCATCGAGCGGTTCGAGGTCCAGCCGCTGGCCGGTGCCAGCTCGCTCACCGGGGCGGCCCGGTGACCACCATCGGCATCGTCGTGTTCCCCGGGTCGAACCGGGATGTCGATGCCGTCAACGCCATCCGCGTCGCCGGCGCCGAGCCACGGATCCTGTGGCACGAGGATGTCGACCTTGCCGGGATCGACGGCGTGCTGCTGCCCGGCGGCTTCGCCTACGGCGACTACCTTCGAGCGGGCGTCATCGCGCGGTTCTCGCCCGTGATGCGCGCCGTGTCGGCGTACGCGGCGGCCGGCGGGCTCGTACTCGGGATCTGCAACGGCTTCCAGGTGCTGGCCGAGGCCGGGCTCGTGCCGGGCGCGCTGTTGCGCAATCGGGGCCTTCGATTCGTGTGCCGTCAGATCGCCATCGCACCGGAACGCCTGGACACGCCGTTCACGCACCTGGTGCCGCGAGCGCCGACCGCTGCGGATGCCCGTCGCGCACGGCGAGGGCTGCTACTTCGCCGACGACGCGACGCTCGACGAGCTGGAGCGCGCCGGTCAGGTCCTCTTCCGCTACGTCACCGAGGACGGGCTCCCGGCACCCGACGGCGACCGCGCGAACCCCAATGGCTCGCTCCGGGCGATCGCCGGCGTGATGAACGCCCAGGGCAACGTCGCCGGGCTGATGCCGCATCCCGAGACCGCGGTCGAGCCCATCCTCGGCTCGGACGACGGCCTCCTGCTCATCCGGTCGTTCGTCGAGAGCGCCGGGGTCGTCGGTGCAGCCGCCCGCGAGCCGGCCGTCGTGGGCGCCCGATGACCGTGGCCGAGCGCGAGCCCGTCGCGACGCCGGTCGCCGCCGTGCCGCTCCATCGCGCGCTCGGCCTGACCGACGTCGAGCTTGACGCGATCCGCGAGAAGCTGGGCCGCGATCCGAACGACGTCGAGCTCGCGATGTTCAGCGTCATGTGGAGCGAGCATTGCTCGTACAAGAGCTCCAAGCCGCTCCTGCAGACGCTGCCGACGTCGGGCAAGCGCGTGGTCGCCGGTCCGGGCGAGCAGGCGGGCGTCGTCTCGATCGGCGATGGGCTGGCCGTCGCGTTCAAGATCGAGAGCCACAACCACCCGAGCGCCGTCGAGCCGTACCAGGGTGCCGCGACCGGCGTGGGCGGCATCCTGCGCGACATCTTCGCCATGGGGGCGCGCCCGATCGCCGTCCTCGACGCGCTGCGCTTCGGCGACCCGTCCGATCCCCGGACCCGGCATCTCGTCGACGGCGTCGTCCGTGGCGTCGGCGGGTACGGCAACTGCGTCGGCGTCCCGACGGTCGGCGGGGAGCTCGTCTTCGATCCGTCGTACCAGGGGAATCCGTTGGTCAACGTGATGGCCATCGGGCTCGTCGAGGAGCGGGGGCTGATGCGCGCGGCGGCCGAACGAGCTGGCGACCTGGTCGTGCTCTACGGCTCGACGACCGGTCGCGACGGTATCGGCGGTGCGAGCGTCCTCGCGTCGGCGACGTTCACCCACGACGATCCGTCCAAGCGCCCGTCGGTCCAGGTCGGGGACCCGTTCGCCGAGAAGCTCCTCATCGAGGCGACGCTGGAGCTGATCCACGGCGGGATCGTCGAGAGCGTCCAGGACCTGGGTGCCGCGGGCATCACGTGTGCCACCTCCGAGACCGCCGATCGCGGCGGGATGGGCATGGCCCTCGACCTCGACTCGATCCCGCGGCGCGAGCCCGGCCTCGAGCCGTTCGAGGTGCTCATCTCCGAGTCGCAGGAGCGGATGCTCGCCATCGTCCGACCGGAGCGCTGGGCCGATGTGCGCGCCGTGTGCGACCGCTGGGACCTGCCGGTCGCGATCATCGGCCGTGTCACCGACGACGGGGACATCGCCGTGGCCGCGGGCGGCGTGGAGCTCGCGCGCGTCCCCGCGCGCGCCCTCGCGAGTGAGGCCGTGATCTTCGCGCGCGAAGCCCGGGCGCCCGCCCGCCGGCGCATGGCTCCCGCCCCGGGCGCGCCCGAGGAGCCCGTCGACACGCTCCCGGAGCGGGGCATGGATCCGGGCGCCGTGCTGCTGGGCCTCCTCGGGTCGCCGAACCTGGGGTCACGCGCCGTCGTGTACGAGCAGTACGACCACAACGTCCAGGCGAACACGGTCGCCGGTCCGGGTCGTGGCGCGGCGGTCATCCGCATCAAGGGCACGACGAAGGCGCTGGTCGCGACGACGGACGGCGACGCCCCGGTCGGGGCCCTCGATCCGTGGCTCGGCGCCGCGCGTTCCGTCGCCGAGGCGGCCCGCAACGTCTCGATCACGGGTGCGACGCCGCTGGGCGTCACGGACTGCCTCAACTTCGGGGATCCGACGCGCCCCGAGGCGTTCTGGCAGCTCCAGGAGGCGGTTCGCGGCCTCGGCGACGCCTGCCGTGCCCTCGACCTCCCGGTCACCGGGGGCAACGTCTCGCTCTACAACGAGGCGCCCGGCTCCGCCATCGCGCCCACGCCCGAGATCGGCGTCGTCGGGCTGCTGGAGGACGTCGCGAAGCTCCGTGGTCCCGCGTTCACCGCCGACGGCGACGCGGTGCTGCTGGTGGGGACGACCGTGCCCGGGCTCGCCGGGTCCGAGTACGCGCGCATCGCGGGCACCGCCGCGGAGGACCTTCCGCCGGCGATCGATCTGGAACGGGAAGCCGCCGTCCAGCGGTTCATCCGCGACGCGATCGACCGCGGGCTCGTCGAGGCGGTCCAGGACATCTCGGGTGGCGGCCTCGCCGTCGCGCTCGCGGAGATGGCGATCTGGGGCGGCCGCGGGGCATCGATCCGGGTACCGGTGGGCGACTCGCCTGCGGTCGAGCTGTTCGGCGAAGGTGCCTCGCGGCTCATCTGCCAGGTCCAGCCGCGGCACGTCCCGGCATGCATCCTGCTCGCCCGCGAGTACGGCCTGCCCGGTGAGGAGCTCGGCACGACCGGCGGGGACCGCCTGACGATCGAGCTCACGGGCGCGGGCGCGACCGGTGCCGCCGAGGAACGCGGCAGCCGCGTCGCCGATGCGGTCGACGTGCCCGTCGCCAACCTGCGGCACGCGTGGGACCACGGCCTCCCGCGCGCGCTCGGATGGGATGACGTCGACGGCCCGGAGGACGTGCGCTGATGTGTGGCGTCACGGGCGTCGTGCTGCCGAACAGCTCGGGGTTCGAGGCTGCCGCGGTGGCGGCGACAGCGCTGCTCGCGCTGCAGCACCGAGGCCAGGAATCGGCCGGCCTGGCCGCATCCGACGGGGAGCACGTCCTGGTCTACAAGGACCTCGGCCTGGTGACGTCGGTCCTCGACGACCGCCGGCTGCCCTCGCTGCGCGGCGACCTCGCGATCGCCCACTGCCGCTATTCGACGACCGGTTCGACCGTCTGGGAGAACGCGCAGCCCACCTTCCGGTTCGGCCCGCGCCGGACGCTCGCCGTCGGACACAACGGCAACCTCGTCAATACCCGCGAGCTGCTGGCGCTCCTGTCCGGCGGGCTGGGACGGCTGCCCGCGACCACCGACACGGAGCTGCTGACCGCGCTGCTCGCGGACGACGAGGGCGTCGACACGGTCGATGCACTGGTGCGGGTCCTGCCGAAGGTGCGCGGCGCATTCAGCCTCGTCCTCCTCGACGAGCGGCGCGTCATCGGCGTCCGCGACCCGCACGGCTTCCGGCCGCTGGTCATCGGCCGCCTGCCGGCGTCCGCCGTCCCGGGCCGCGATGACGCCCCGGGACTCTGGCCGGACGACACCGCGGGCTGGATCATCGCCAGCGAGACCGCCGCCCTCGACGTCGTCGGGGCGGAGGTCGTGCGGGACGTCGAGCCCGGCGAGATCGTCGTCCTCGAGCCGGGCCAGGAGCCGCGCTCCGTCCGCTATGCCGAGGCGAACCCGGCGCTGTGCGTCTTCGAGCTCATCTACTTCGCTCGCCCGGACTCGTACATGGAGGGGCGGAACCTCTACCAGGTGCGGCTGCGGATGGGCATGGAGCTGGCGGGCGAGCATCCGGTCGACGCGGACCTGGTGATGCCCGTGCCGGACACCGGTGCGCCGGCCGCGGCGGGGTTCGCGGAGGCCACCGGGATCCCCTACCGGGAGGGCATGGTCCGCAACCGGTACACCGGCCGGACGTTCATCCAGCCGTCGCAGGCGATGCGCCAGCGCGGGGTCTCGGTGAAGCTGTCGCCCCTTCGCGAGGTCGTCCGCGGGCAGCGGCTGGTGGTGGTCGACGACTCGATCGTGCGCGGCACGACGACCCAGCAGATCGTGGCCTCGCTGCGCAAGGCCGGCGCGCGCGAGATCCACGTCCGGATCTCGGCCCCGCCGATCTATCACCCGTGCTTCTACGGCATCGATACCCAGGTCGAGACGGAGCTCATCGCGTCGACCCACTCGCTCGAGGAGATCCGGCGCTTCATCGACGCGGACTCGCTGGGCTACCTGTCGATCCGGGGCGTCCTCTCGGCGCTGGACCTGCCGTACGAGCAGTTCTGCTTCGCGTGCTTCGACGGGCGCTACCCGGAGCCCGTCCCGTACGACGCCGGCGAACGCAAGTTCATGCTCGAGATGGCCGGCACGCGGTGAGCCGCACGGCGTACGCCCACGCCGGCGTCGACGTCGAGGCCGGGGACCGCGCGGTCGAGCTGATGCGCGCGGCGGTGGCCGCGACGCACGTCCCGGGCGTGCTCGGCGGCCTCGGCGGGTTCGGGGCGGCGTTCGCGGTGCCTCCGGGCTATCGCGAGCCGGTGCTGATCTCCGCGACCGACGGCGTGGGCACGAAGACCGCCATCGCGAACGCCGTCGCGGCGGTTCGACACCATCGGCCATGACCTCGTCGCGATGTGCGCGGACGACGTCGTGTGCGCCGGCGCCGCGCCCCTGTTCTTCCTCGACTACGTGGCGGTGGGCCGGCTGGACCCGATCCAGGTCGCGGAGCTCGTCGGCGGCATCGCGGACGGGTGCCGGCTCGCCGGCTGTGCGCTGGTGGGCGGCGAGACGGCCGAGCACCCGGGGCTGATGGGCGAGGACGACTTCGACCTCGCCGGGTTCTGCGTGGGGATCGTGGAGCGCGCGGCGCTGCTGGACGGGACGGCTGCGCGGGCGGGCGATGTGATCCTGGGCCTGCCGTCGAACGGGCTGCATGCGAACGGCTTCTCGCTCGTGCGCGCGCTCGTGGCGCAGCACGACCTCCGGCTGGACGAGCCGTACCAGGCGTTCGTGCGCCGCACGCTCGGCGACGCGGATGCCGTTGCGGCGCTCCACGGCGAGGACGCCGCGGCGTTCCAGACGCTGGGTGAGGTGCTGCTGACGCCGACCCGCATCTACGCGCCCGCGGTCGTGGCACTGCGCGACGGGCTGGCGGCGCGCGGCTCGGGGCTCCACGGTGTGGCCCATATCACCGGGGGTGGCCTGCCGGGCAACGTGCCACGGATGCTGGGCGACGGCCTGGGCGCCCGTCTCGATCCCGCGCGCTGGCGGATGCCGTCGGTCATGCGCTGGCTGGGCGCCCTCGGCGACATCGCGGACGACGAGCTGCGCGCGACGTTCAACGGCGGTCTCGGGATGGTCGTCGCGGTCGCGCCGGCCGACGTGGATGCGGCGCTCGCGATCCTGGGCACGGCCGGTGTCGAGTCGCTCGCGATCGGCGAGGTGGTCACGACGGCCGAGCTCGGCGGGGAACGGTACGCGGAGGGTCCCGTTGGCGGGTGAGGGGTCGGGTCACCGCCTCGCGGTCGCGGTCAGTGGCACCGGCTCGAACCTGCGGGCGCTGGTCGGCGCGGCTCGACGCCGGGAGCTCGGTGGCGACATCGCGCTGGTCGTCGCCGATCGACCCTGCGCGGCGCTCGACTGGGCCGCGGAGGAGGGGATCGACACGGCGCTGATCCCCCGGGGCAGCGACGACGCCGTGTGCGACGCGCTCGCCTCGGCATCGGTCGATGCGCTGGTCCTGGCCGGGTACCTGCGGCTCGTCGGGCCGCGTGTCCTTGCCCGCTGGAAGGGCCGCATCCTCAATGTCCATCCGTCGCTGCTCCCGGCGTTCCCGGGGATGCATGCCGTGCGTGACGCGCTGGCGGCGGGTGTCGCCGTCACGGGCGTCACCGTCCACCTGGTCGACGAGACGCTGGATGGCGGTCCGATCGTCGCCCAGGAGGCGGTGCCGATCCTGCCGACCGATGACGAGCGTTCGCTCGCCGCTCGGCTCCACGCTGTCGAGCATCGGCTGCTCCCCCGAGCGGTCGCGGCGCTCCTGGCCGGCGCGCTCCGCAGCGACGGTCGCCGGGTGACGTTCGATCCGGTCGTGGCCGACGCCCGCATCCCCGTCCCGCGCCGGGCGCTCCTCTCGGTGAGCGACAAGACCGGCCTGGTCGAGCTGGCCCGCGGCCTGGTCGCGCGCCGCTTCGAGCTCGTGTCGACGGGCGGCACGGCGCGGGCGCTGCGCGACGCCGGCCTGCCGGTCACCGATGTCGCCGCGGTCACCGGGTTCCCGGAGATGCTCGACGGGCGCGTGAAGACGCTCGATCCGCATATCCACGCGGGGGTCCTGGCCGATCGCCGCCTGCCGGCCCATCGCGAGGCGCTGCTCGCCGCCGG
The DNA here is from genome assembly GCA_963778025.1 of uncultured Chloroflexia bacterium. Lineage (GTDB taxonomy): Bacteria > Chloroflexota > Limnocylindria > Limnocylindrales > CSP1-4 > CAVZTA01. The sequence continues at coordinate 57,644 of CAVZTA010000013.1, forward strand.
GATCGCCCCGTTCGAGCTCGTCGTCGTCAACCTGTACCCGTTCGCGGAGGCGTCTCGCCGACCGGGCATCACGTTCGACGAGCTGGTCGAGGAGATCGACATCGGTGGGCCGTCGATGGTCCGGGCGGCGGCCAAGAACCACGCGAACGTGGCCATCGTCACCTCACCCGCGCAGTACGAGCGCGTCCTCGCGGCGCTGGACGAGCCAGATGGGCTTGCCGATCCGCTCCGCGGCGAGCTGGCCGTCGAGGCGTTCCGCCACACCGCGGCGTACGACGCGCGGATCGCGGCCGAGCTGCCGGCACGCATGGGCGGCGCGGACGACGCCGATCCCTTCCCCGACCGCCTGACGATCAGCCTCGAGAAGGTCGACACGCTGCGCTACGGCGAGAATCCGCATCAGCCGGCCGCCCGCTATCGACGGGTCGACCGGGAGCCGACGGCCGCGGACGGCCCCTTCGCGACCGGTCAGCCGCCACTCCAGGGCAAGCCGTTGTCGTACAACAACGTGCTCGACGCCTCGGCCGCCGCCGGCCTGGCCCGCCTGCTGGACGCCCCATCCGCGGTCATCGTGAAGCACACGAACCCGTGTGGCGTCGCGATCCGCCCGACGCTCCTGGAGGCGTGGCGGGCCGCGCTCTCGGGCGATCCCGTCTCAGCGTTCGGCGGCGTGGTCGCGCTGCGCGGCACGGTCGACGGGGACGTCGCCGCGGCCCTCACGGAGCTCTTCCTCGAGGTCGTCGTCGCGCCCGCGTTCGATGCCCGCGCCCTCGAGATCCTGGCCGCGAAGCCGAACCTCCGCCTCGTCGTCGACCCCACCCTGGACACGGCGACCGTCACACCGCCCCGCCTCGATCCGCTCGCCGGTCTTCGTTCGGCGGGCGGCGCCGTCCTCGTCACGGCTCCTGACACGCTCCACGACGACCCGTCCACGTGGCAGGTCGTGAGCGCTCGCCAGCCCACGGATCGTGAGCGCACGGACCTCGACCTCGCGTGGCGCATCGTCCGGGCCGTCATCTCGAACGCGATCGTCCTCGTGCGGGACGGCATGGAGATCGGCTTCGGCAGCGGCCAGACGTCGCGCGTCGATGCCTGCGCCCAGGCCGTGGAGAAGGCCCGGCGCTTCCACGGCGAGGAGGCACTCCGCGGCGCGGTCGCGGCGAGCGACGCGTTCTTCCCGTTCGCCGACGGCCCGCAGCTGCTCATCGAGGCCGGGATCATCGCCATCGTCCAGCCCGGTGGCTCGCTGCGCGACCAGGAGACCACCGAGCTCGCCGACCGCCACGGCGTCGCGATGCTCCACACCGGCACCCGCCACTTCCGTCACTGACGTCGCGCGGCACCGGCTCCTGGCGACCGATCACGAACACGAGCGACTCGGGTGCCGCGTGCAGGTGAGCCGTATCCTCCCGTCAGGCGCGCCGCACGCTCTCGCGAGCGTGATCGTTCCTCGCGTCGTCGAACAGGAGACGCAGCCGGTGGCGGGTCGACTCCGTATGCGGGCGGGCCGTGGCTGACCTGAACGTCGGGCAACTGGGCCTGCTGCTCGCCGTGACACTGGCGTCTGCCGTCGAGTTCGTCGAGGCGTTCACGATCGTGCTCGCCATGGGGATCACCCGCGACTGGCGCTCGACGCTGGCCGGGACCGCCCTGGCGCTCGTGGCACTCGCGGCGGTGACGCTGTTCGCCGGCTACGCCCTCATCGAGTGGTTCCCGGAGGCGCTGCTCCAGCTGGTGATCGGCACCCTGCTGCTCATCTTCGGGTTGCAATGGCTGCGGAAGGCGATCCTTCGCGCAGCGGGGCTCAAGGCGCAGCACGACGAGGACGCGATCTTCCACGAGGAAGCCGCCGCGGCACGTGGGGCACGCCGGGAGTCGGTCATGGGACTTGACTGGTTCGCGTTCGTGGTGTCCTTCAAGGGCGTGTTCCTCGAGGGCCTCGAGGTCGTGTTCATCGTCCTGACCTTCGGGTTGTCAGCGGGCAACGTTCCGTTGGCCGTGGCCGGTGCTGCGGTCGCCGGAACGACCGTCCTCGTCGTGGGTGCACTGCTCCATCGTCCGCTGTCGCGCGTCCCGGAGAACACCATCAAGTACGGCGTCGGGATCCTGCTCTCGACGTTCGGGACCTTCTGGGCGGTCGAGGGTCTGGGCGTGTTCGCTCCGGACGGGCAGAGCCTGGAGTGGCCCGGCGCTGAGGCGGCCTTGATCGTCGTCCTGGTCACCTGGATCGCCGTGTCGCAGGTGCTGATCACGACCTTGCGGCGCCGGCAGTGCCCGCGGCGGCCTGAGGGGCGATCGCGTGCGGTGGATCGCGGCGTTCGGTCGCTTCTGGTACGACTTCATCATCGGCGACGATTGGCGGATCGCCGCCGGCGTGATCTCGGTGCTCGCCGGCGGTGCCGCGGCGCTGGTCGTCGGCGTGTCGCCCGAGATCATCGCGCCGGTGGTCGGGATCGCGATCGTCCTGGTGTTCGCGATCCCCTTGGCTCGCGTCGCGCGCTGATCGAGGCGACAGCCTCGGATCCCGCAGCGTGCCGGGCTGTATGCAGATCCTGCATGTCGTGACCCTCGGGAGCACCTGACCCGCCGATCCGATGCACGCGCGGCATATCCCGGGCGAGGTCATGGACGAGGTGCATACCTCCGACGAGTTCGGGTGCCCCGCCGGTCACGACAGTCAGTTGCTGCATCCCGGACCGGGTCCAGCGGTCAAGCCACCCTGAGACGCCGCTGAAATCGGGCGCCACGGTCCGGTCCGTGTATCGTCGCCCCTGAGATGGCCGATCCCGTACCGAACCGCCTCCGCTGGAGCGAGATCCGCAAGGAGCTGCCGATGCGCAGCCTCAAGCGGACGTTCACGCGCGGCAACGGCGGCAAGCTCGCGTTCGTGTGGGTGCTCGGTGCCGGCGTCCTGATCACCCTGGCGGCGAACCCGCTGCTCGCCGGCGTCTTCTCGGTGGCGTGCGCGATCCTCGCCGTGCCCATCACCCGCGACGAGCTCAAGGACGACGCCGTCCGCCGCGACCTCATCGAACAGGTCATCGGCGAACGCTTCGCCACGCCCGGCATCAGCGACCCGGAGCTCAAGGACGAGCTGAGCCGCACGCGCCGCACGCTCACGGAGATGGCCGGGCGCATCTCGCGCTCCGAGCAGCGCGGCCGGACCGACACGCCGCTCGAGAGCGTGTTCGCCGACGCCACCGAGCTCGCGAGCCTCCAGCTCGAATCGGCCCAGCAGGCGGAGGACCTCGACCGCATCGTCGACTTCGTGCTGCGCAACGAGCTGGAGCGCGGCGCGTCGACGCGATGGGGACCCGGCCACGAGCCGTCGGAGGTCGTCCGGCAGCGGCGCGAGCAACAGGCCCGGGCCGCGATGCAGGCGACCGACGACCAGCTTCGCAGCCGGAACCTCAAAGCCGTCCTCGAGGAATCGAAGGCAGCACGGGAGATGGTCACGACCATCGGCGGTCAGCTGGAAACGATGCTCCTGCAGGGATTCCAGATCGAACGCGATACCGTGGACGTCGCCCGTGCCGAGCACGCGGCCCAGGAATCGCACGAAGCCGTCGCGCGGTTGCAGGACGTCGTGGACGCCCGGCGCCGCGCCGCAACACGACTGAACGACCTGTTCACCCCCGAAGGGGAGACGGGGGCCCGGGCCTGACGCCCGGGCGAGGGGAAGAGAGGAAGCTCGCATGGCATTCCGCCCGGGTGGACAGGGCGTCCGCTCGAACTGGCTCGCGCTCGCGCTGGGCCTCGCGGTGGTGTTCTTCGTCGTCGCGGTGGCCGGCCAGTTCATCGGCAGCCGGGGCGGCGACCCGACCGGGACCGGTGTCCCGGGCCAGGAGACCCCGACCCCGCCGCCCAACGCGGTCGCGATCTCGATCGCCAGCTCGAATACGAAGGAAGCGTGGCTCCACCAGGCGGTCGATGCGTTCAACGCCGCGGCCGCCAGCGACACGGCGCTCCAGGTCGGCGGCAAGCCCGTCTATGTGACGGTGCTCCAGGAGGTCGTCGACGGCAAGAACGTCGACTACCGCTCCGGCACGATGGTCAGCGACACCCTCGGCGGCCGGATCGAGCCGACCGTCCTGTCACCCGGCGACGTCTCGTGGCTGAGCAAGCTCGAGCACGAGTGGAGCTCGCAGAAGGGCGGCGACCCGATCGGCGCCGCCGACTCGCCCATCGTCGCCCGCACGCCCGTCGTCGTCGCGATGTGGCAGTCGCGCGCCGCCGCCCTCGGCTGCTGGCCCACCGCGGGCCCGGACTGCACCTGGTCCCGCCTCCGCGACCTCGCGGTGGCGACCGACGGCTGGGGATCGGCCGGCCACCCCGAATGGCGTCGCTTCAAGTTCGGCTATGGCTACTTCGGTGAATCGAACTCGGGCACGCTCGCCATCACCGCGATGTGCGCGGCCGGCCTCGGCAAGTCCGCCGGGCTCACGGTCGCGGACATCGACCCCGCGAACGGCTGTGGCCAGTTCGTGACCCAGATCGAGAAGGCCAAGGTCCACTCCGGCAAGTCCGATGTGTGGCTGCTCGACCAGATGACCGGTGGCGGGCCCGAGTACCTCGACGGCGTCGTGACCTACGAATCGAATGTCATCGCCCGGAACAAGTCGGCCGGCGCCACGCTCCGCGAGCCGCTGGTGAGCGTCTACCCGCAGGACGGCACCATCGTCGCCGGCCATCCGTACGCGATCCTCGACGGCGCACCGTGGATCACCGACGAGCAGGTCCAGGCGGCCGGCGTGTTCCGCGACTACCTTCTCTCGAAGGAGCAGCAGACGAAGCTCCTGGAGCTCGGCCTGCGACCTGCCGACACCAGCGTCCCGCTGACGTCGCCCATCGACCCCGCGCTGGGCGCCAACCCGAACGCGAATCTCGTCGGCATCCAGATGCCCGACACGCTCGTGATCGACCGGATCGGCGAGGTGTGGCACCAGGTCCGGAAGCACGCCGCGATCGCGATCGTGTTCGACAAGTCGGGCTCGATGGCCGATAGCGGCAAGATCACCTACGCGGTGAAGGGCGCCCAGGAGTTCGTGAAGCGCATGGAGCCCACGGATACCCTGCTCTGGATGCCGTTCGACAGCGAGATCTACGCGCCGGTGACCGGCCTGAAGTCCCAGATCGGCGAGCAGCTCATCTCGACCATCGGCGGCACGCCCGCCGAGGGTGGCACGGCGCTCTACGACGCGGTCCTCTCGGCCTACGCCGAACTCTCGAAGATCCGAGCGACCGAGGGTGACTCGCTGCGCTACGGCATCGTCGTGCTGTCGGACGGGCAGGACCAGAACAGCAACGCCTCGCTGGCCCAGCTCGAGGCCCAGCTCCAGCCGGGCGAAGCGGATCCGACGGGCATCCAGATCCATACCATCGCCATCGGCGACGACGCCGACGAGACGGTGCTCAAGAAGATCGCCAATGCGGCCCACGGGCGCTACTGGAAGACCCAGCAGGAGTCCGAGGTCGTGAACGTCTACCGGGACATCGCCGCGTACTTCTAGGCGCCTGCGAGGCCGGCGCGCGTCGCCGGTTTGCGCGCGGCGCGCCGGACCGCGACACTCGACCCGACCGCTACGAGGACATCGATGGGCCGCTTCTTCGCCTCCATCCGGCGCTGGTTCGACTTCTTCTTCCTCCGGCGCAGCGAGGACGTCCGCCGCTCCGCCGACGGGCAGTTCACCGGCTCCGTCGAGGGCATCCGCGCGGCGTACGCGATCGACCGTGACCGCCTGGCCAAGGACTTCCGTGGACTGCAGGAGGCCGTCGCCCAGGTCCTCCAGGTGTCCGAGGACAAGAAGATCCGGCTGGAACGCCTGGATGCCGAGGAGAAGGATCTCCAGGCCCAGCTCAACGGCGCCATCCGTGCAGCCGAGCAGGCGCAGGCGACGGGCGACACGGCCGGGTACGAGAAGGCGCAGGCCGCGTACACCCGCTACAAGACGCGCCTCACTGATATCGACGCCTCGCCAGGAACAGCTGACCGCCGAGGTCGCCGCGCTCGAGAAGAGCATCCAGACCCACATGGGCCGGCTCACCGAGTTCCAGGCCCGGCTCGAGGCGCTGCCGCAGGAGGAGGCGGAGACCGTCGCCGACTTCGTCTCGGCCAAGCAGATCATCGAGCTCAACAACCGCCTGATGAACGCATCCGACTCGTTGAAGGAAGGGCCGACGGCCACCGTCCGCGAGCAGGTGCGCCAGATGTCGTCCCAGGCGCGGATCACCGAGAAGCTCGCCGGCACCGACGTCAAGCTCCAGGACCAGGAGTACGCGACGCTGGGCAAGCAGATGGAGGGCGAGGACTCGCTCGAAGCCGTCCTGCGCGCCCGCAAGGCACAGCGTGCCGCGGCCGAGGGGACGCCGCTCCCGGAGCAGCCCGTCGCCGAATCGGCCACCGCGGAGCCCGCCGAGCCGGCCGAGCGGCCGCGGATCTGACCGGGGTGACCGCGGATCTGACGAGGTGACGACGGAGGCCACCGGCGGGTCGGCCTCCGGCACCACGGGCGAGACGCCGCCCGTCGCGGCGCTCGGGCCCGAGAGTGCGCCTCACGCTCCGGCCACCGCCGCCTCGGGCGCGGCGGCACCCATCCGCCCGGCGTTCCTGGACGAGCTCTCGGGGGCGCACTACGCGCGCCTCGCGCGGTGCCTCGTCCTGTCGGGCAACGTCGACGACCTGTTCCCGAACGTCGGGGCGGGACCGCGCTACGTCGGCCTCGACCGCCTCCTCCGTGAGGCGTTCCACAACGCCCGCTATCCGACCACCGGGCAGGCGGTCCGCTTCCTCGTGCTCGCGCTCCGGAGCGACGGCCTCGTGTTCGCGACCGACGACGACCGGCAGGTGCTCCTCGACGTGCTCGCGACGCTGCGGCCGCCGAACGACGACCTCGCCGACCAGCTCCAGACGATCCTGCGCGAGGCCGCCCGTGAGCGGTCGTCCTCGCTGGTCACGCTGACGCTCGTCGCCGAGCTGCTCCGGCTGGCCGCCCGGATCCGCAAGCGGAAGATCCGTGTGCCACCCATCGCGGTGACCATCGACCACGCGGACACGCTCCTGCCGTCGGGCGACGTGGCGCGGATGCCGCCGCTCGACCGCGAGTCGGTGAAGGTGTTCGCGGATCTCCTTCGCGACGACGAGATCTGGGCCGAGGCCGAGACCGCCGACGTGTATCCGGACGTCGTGCTGCTCATGGCGAGCGCCGCTGCGGAGCTCAATCAGCGGGTCTCGACCCTGCCCAAGGTCGTGCGCATCGATGTCCCGGCGCCCGACGAGGCGACCCGGCTCGCGTTCCTGCGCGACCGCCTCGCGGCGCGCGCGAGCAGCGGCGATGGACCGCTGCCCGACGGCTACACGGTCGAGGCACTGAGCGTCGACTCGAAGGGCCTCACCCTGCGAGCGCTGGACGACCTGGTCACCGCGGCGCAGCGCGACCCCGCCACCTACCGGATCGATCGCGCGGCGGTGGTGACGGCCGTGAATCGCGTGCTCCAGGACCGGCTGGGCTCGATCATCAACGTCGTCTACCCGGACCACTCGATGGCCGATGTCGTCGGGTTCCGAGGCCTCCGCCGACGGCTCACCCAGCTCCGGCGCCGCTTCGACGACCCGGACCGCGCGCCGGCCGGCATCACCGTCGTCGGCCCCAACGGGGCAGGGAAGACGTTCATCCTCGAGGCGTTCGCCGCCGACACCCAACGCACGGTCATCACGCTCAGCCAGATCCGCAGCGAGTGGTACGGCAAGACCGACGTCTTCGCCGAGCAGTTCGAGAAGGGCATCAGCGCCTTCGGCCGGATCCTCGTGCTGGTCGACGAGGCGCACGTCGCGTTCGGCTCCATCCACAGTCGCGACACGCACGAGACCGAGGCGCGGCTCACGCGCCACATCATCCAGATGATCGACGACCTGTACCTGCGGTCACGGGTCGTCTGGGCGCTCATCACCACCCGCCCGGATCTGCTGGACCCGGACTTCGTCCGATCCGGGCGCTGTTCGGTGTTCGTGCCGATCTTCGACCCCGAGGGCGACGACCTGACCGACTTCGCGGCGATGGTCGAGCAGCGGCTGGTGAAGGCCGGCGTCACCTTCTCGCCCGAGGAGCACGCCCTGTTCGTGGACAAGTCGAAGGGCTTCTCGGCGGGCGACTTCCGCGAGTTCAGCGACGACTTCGCCGACGAGCGCTCGTTCGACCCGGACCGGTCCCTCGCCGACTTCCTGACCGGCTGGACGCCGTCGTCGGTGGCGCTCGCCCGCGAGCGCGAGGTGCAGATCCTGCTTGCCGCGCTGAACTGCGACTGGCCGGAGCTCCTCCCCGAGCGCCTCAAGGGCGTCCCCAAGGACGAGCTGCGCGCGCGCCTCGACGAGCTGCAGCTCCGCCTCCGGTAGGTCGGCGGCCCGCGGCGCATCGTCGTCATCGGCCGGGTCCGCAAAGCCATCCACATCCCGCGGCCAGCCGCTTGACGGGCGACATCGCGATGCGACGATGCGTCCGCGAGGAGGTGGCGGTGGTCGCGATGCAGGTATCGACGGCGCGTGATCCGGGGATGCGGCCCCGATGACCGCGGCGCCGCCGGTCCAGGGGATGGTCACGATCGATGACGGCCCCCTCTCGCTCGCCGACCTGTGCGCGGTCGCACGGGGCGCCCACCTGCAGCTGGGGCCGGCGGCACGGGCGCGGATCGCCGATGCGCGGGCGGTCGTGGACGAGGCCGTCGATGGCCCCGACCTGATCTACGGGCTGAACACCGGTCTCGGCCACATGCGCGACGTTCGTGTCGACCGCGGGACGCTCGGCCTGTACCAGGAGGTCATCGTCAGGAGCCACGTCGGCGCGATCGGCCGGCCGCTCCCGACGGATGTCGTGCGGGCGGCGATCGCCGTCCGGATCAATGGCTTCGCGCGCGGCGGCTCCGGGATCAGCCCGGCGGTCGCCGACGGCCTCGTTGCGATGCTCGAGGCGGGCATCCATCCCGTCATCGGCGAGACAGGCTCGGTCGGTGCCGCGGACCTCATGCACATGGCGGCCATCGCGCAGGTGCTCATCGGAGCCGGGCGCGCCGAGCTCCGCGGCGAGATCCTCGATGGCGCCGAGGCCCTCCGGCGAGCCGGGTTGGCACCCGTCCGGCTGGGCCCCAAGGACGGCCTCGCCCTCATCTCGGCGAACGGCGTGTCCATCGGGCGTGGCGCCCTCGTCATCGACCGCGCGACCCGCCTGGCACGAGCCGTCGACGTGGTGTTCGCGCTCAGCCTGGAGTCGGTGCGGGGCAACCCGTCCATCGTCGAGCCGATCGTGGCCCGGTCCAAGCCGGTCCCCGGACAGCGCGAGGCGGCGACGCGGATCCGCCGGTTCCTCACGGGCAGCGGCCGTTGCGAGCCGGGCGGCGCCACATCCGTGCAGGACCCGCTGTCGTTCCGGGTCGCTCCCCAGGTGCACGGCGCGCTGCGCACGTTCCTGACCCTCGCGCGCGACGCCGTCGAGCTGGAGCTGAACGCCGCGGACGACAACCCGGTCGTCGACATCGACGAAGGCCGGCTCGTCAGCAACGGCAACTTCCATCCCATCGCGATGGCGCTCGCCTTCGATGCGCTGCGCCCGGCGCTCGCGCATGTCGGCGTGCTGGCGGATCGCCGGCTCGACCATCACTGGCGGCTCGTGTTCGCGCAGGAGATGACCGAGGAGCTCCTCCTGGGGCTCGCTGACTCGGGCGCGCTCCTGCGCTACGCGGCGGCCGCCCGGACTGGGGACCTGCGCGCGCTCGCGGCGCCCGCGACGCTCGACATCGGCTCCCTGGATCTCGGGCAGGAGGACCATTCCACGAACGCGCCGACGACCGTCGCCCGCACGGACGCCGCCCTCGACGCGCTCGCGGACGTGTTGGCGACCGAGGTGCTCAGCGCCCGCTGGCTGCTCCGCCTGAACGAGACCATCGATCTCGGGGTGGGGACGGCAGCGGCGCTCGGCGCGGTCGAGACGGTCCTCGCCGGGCTGCCCGAGACGGCGACGACCGAGGACCGCCACGCGGCGGTCCGCGACCAGCTCGACACGACGATCGTCGAGGCCGCCGAAATCGACGCTCGAGTCCACGATCCGACGATGACGGCTCGGCCGCGCCCGGCCGCGGCGGGCGGGCTCGTCCTGCTTGCGGCGCTGGCGTCCTTCACCGCGAACCTCGACCTCAGCATCGTCAACCTCGCGCTGCCGGTCATCGGCAAGGCGTTCGGCGCCGGGCAGGCGGAGCTCGCGTGGGTCGTGAACGCGTACGTCCTGCCGTACGCCGTCTCGATCCTCGCGGTCGGCCGGCTGGGCGATGGGTTCGGCCACCGGCGCGTGCTTGCGTACGGCGCCCTCCTGTTCGCCCTCGGGTCGTTCGTCGCGGCGGCGGCCGGCGTCGCGGGCGGCTACCCGGCGCTGCTCCTGGGTCGCGCGATGCAGGGCCTCGGCGGAAGCGCGTTGCTCACCATCGCGCTCGCCGTCGTGTCCGCGAACTTCAGCGGGGAAGCACGGGGCGTCGCGCTGGGGCGGTACTTCGCGGCCGGCGCCGGGGCGGCGGTCATCGGTCCGCTGATCGGCGCGGTCCTCGCCTCGGTGTTCGGATGGCCGGGCATCTTCGCGAGCCAGGTGCCGCTGGGCATCCTCGTCGCGGTGCTGGCGTGGCGGCTGCTGCCCGATGCGTCCCGGACCCGCCACGTGTCGCTCGATGTGCCGGCGCTCGTCGCCGCGACGATCGCGCTCGCCGGCATCAATGTGGCCCTCCTCCAGGGCGAAGCGTGGGGCTGGACGTCAGCCGCGATCCTCGGAGCGTGGGCGGTGGCGGCGGTCGCGCTGGCCGCGTTCGTGGTGCGGGAGCGCACCGCTGCGGAGCCAGCCGTTCGGCTGGCCATCTTCCGCAGCCGCGGCTTCGTGGCGTCGGCGCTGGTCGGCGCCGCGGCCTGGTTCGGCATCCTGTCGGGCTCGATCCAGCTCGCGATCTATCTGCAGGTCGGGCGGGGGCTCGGGGCGCTGGAAGCGGCGCTCGTGCTCGTCCCGTGGCCGCTCGTCGCCGCGTTCCTGTTCCCACGGTCGGCCGCCATCGCCCGCCGGTTCGGCCCCGATCGGACGATGACGGCCTGCCTCCTCGTCGCGGTGATCGCCGCGGCGCTGATGATCGGCCTCGACGCGTCGACGCCCCTGCCGGTCGTGTCGCTCCTCGCGGCACTGGGCGGCGCGCCCATCGCCGTCGCGGTCACCGCCAGCACGCTTCGGGCACTCGCGGACTTCCCGCCGCAGGAGGCGGGCGTGGCCTCGGGCGTGTTCAACAGCCTGCGCCAGGTCGGGGCGTCGCTCGGCGTGGCCATCCCGGCGGCGGTCTTCGAGCTGGTGGCCGCCACGAGCGGCCCGGCCGCGGCGACGTCGGCCGCGTTCGCGTCGCGTGCCGTGGTGTTCGGCCTGGTGCTGGTGGCGGTCGTGGGGCTCCTGGGTACGCGCCCACGAGCCACCGCCGCGCCCGCGGGCGCGCCCGCCACCTGAGGCACCGCTTGACCCGTCCGCGCGCTCGGTCCCATCATCGGTCCGTGACCCGTCCGCGGCGCTCGATGGCGATGCCCGGGCGGCCCCGTCTCGCGCGAAGCTAGCCTTCGCCGGCGGCCGGCCGCCGCACCCTCGCGCGTCCAGCGACGCGCCCTCATCGTCCCGAGTCCTTGCCGGCCCGCGCCGGTCACCCCACGAGGACCTCATGCCCGACCGTCCGCGCTTCTACCTCACGACCGCCATCGCCTACGCCAACAACGCGCCCGGCCTCCACACCGTCTACGAGGTCATCGGCGCGGATGCCATCGCGCGGTGGCATCGCATGAAGGGCGACGACACGCGGTTCCTCACCGGCACCGACGAGCACTCGGTGAACATCGCGATGTCGGCCGAGGCGCAGGGCCGGACGCCGCGCGACTTCGTCGACGAGAAGGTCGAGCTGTTCCGGTCGGCCGAGGACGCGCTGCTCATCAGCCCCGATCGGTTCATCCGGACCACGGACCCCGATCACTACCGGGCGGCCCAGGAGGTCGTCCGGCGGGCGCACGCGAACGGCGACATCTACCTCGGCACGTACGAGGGCTGGTACTGCCCGAACGAGGGCTTCAAGGCCCCCTCGGACCTGCTCGAGACGTCGAACGGCTGGCGCTGTCCCAACCATCCCGACGTCCCCCTCCAGTGGCTGACCGAGCGCAACTGGTTCTTCCGCCTGTCGGCGTACCAGGAGCGGCTCGAGCGCTGGTTCGAGGAGCACCCCGACTTCGTGCGGCCCGAGTACCGCCGCAACGAGATGCTCGGCTTCATCCGCCAGGGGCTCGAGGACTTCTCGATCTCGCGCGCCGGCGCCGCGTGGGGCATCCCGTTCCCGATCGGCGAGGATGGCCAGACCGCCCAGCGGGAGGATGGGTCGTGGGATCCCGAGGCCGGCACCATCTACGTCTGGTACGACGCGCTCATCAACTACATCACCGGCGCGGGCTTCCCCGACGACCCGGACGCGTTCGCGAGGTGGTGGCCGGCCGATCTCCACGTCATCGGCAAGGACATCGCGCGGTTCCACACGATCTACTGGCCCGCGATGCTGTGGTCGGCCGGGCTCGAGGCGCCACGCCAGGTGTGGGTCCACGGGTTCATGACCGTCCAGGGCGAGAAGATGTCGAAGAGCCGCGGCAACTTCCTCGACCCCGCCGCGGTCGTCGACGCGTTCGGTGCCGACGGCGCGCGCTACGTGACGCTCCGCGAGATCCCGTTCGACCGCGATGCCGACGTCTCGTGGGACTCGTTCGTGCGGCGCTACAACGCCGATCTCGCGAACGACTTCGGCAACCTCGTGAACCGCACGGTCTCGATGGTCAACCGCTACCTCGACGGGGAGCGGCCGGCCCCGCGGCCGGTCGGCGAGTCGCCGCTGGCCGAAGGCTGGGCGGCCACGCTGCGGACGGTCGAGGAGCGGCTCGACGGCTGCCTGTTGCATGACGCGCTCGCGGAGCTCTGGGAGTTCGTGCGCGGCGCCAACAAGACGGTCGACGCCGAGCAGCCCTGGACGCTCGCCAAGGCGGCGAAGGCGGGTGACGAGGCGGCCGCCGCGCGCCTCCGTGCGGTGCTGGGCGACCTGGTGGAGGCGTGCCGGCTGGTCGGGCTCGCCGCCGCGCCGGTGATGCCGGGCATCGCACCGCGCCTCCTGGCGCAGCTCGGGCACCGCTACGGCTACGACCCGACCGGCAACGGCGGGCCGCCGATCCATGCCGAGCTCCAGTGGGCCGCACATGCCGCCGACGCGGGCCGGGTCACGGCACCCGAGCCGCTCTTCCCGCGGCTCGATGTGGAGGTCGCGGAAACCACCGGTTGATCTCCCGGGCGTACGCTCGGCCGACGCACCGGGTCACCTCCAGGAGGACGCACCATGGCCAAGGGCACCATCACGCATATCGAGTTCCCGGCCGATGACGTGGATCGGGCACGGGACTTCTACGCCGCCGTCGCCGGCTGGGAGCTCACTGAGATGGAGGGCTTCCCGGGCTACCTCGTGTTCCGCTCCGAGGAGGGCCACGGCGGCGGTCTCGGCAAGCGCGGCGAGTCGGTCGGCTCGGTCGTCCGCGTGTACATCACGGTCGACAAGCTCGAGGACGCCATCGCGACGGCCGAGCAGCACGGCGGGTCGGTGGTCACGCCGCCCAGCGAGATCCCGGGCATGGGTCGCTGGGCCGCGGTGACCGATTCGGAGGGCAACGAGATCGGCCTCTGGGAGAACATCCCGGGCTGACGGGCGCGCAGCCCCCCGCGGCGGCGGGGGGCCGCGTCGGTGTGCCGCGCCAGACACCATCCGACGAAGGAGTCCGTGCTCCGTCGCCGATCGGGTCCGGTGGGGGCTCGGACCGCTACCGAGCGCCCGGTCAAGCGCCGGTTGGTGCTGTGCCAGTACCGCCCGACCCCATCACAGGACGACGATGCCGTTGCGTTCGGGTGGCAGCCCTCGCGAGACCCGGGCCATCACCGCGCGCGTATCGAGCGGGAACGAGGCGCGCAGTGCCTCGCGGTGGAGGGCAAGGACGCGCCGGTTGTGATGCGTGTCGGCCACCAGCAGGATGAGGACCGGGAGCCCGGCGTCTCGCTGCTTCTGCAGCGCCCGGCGTTCGAGCGCCTGCAGGTCCGCCAGATGCGTCTCGGCTTCGACACCGATGCGTCGTCGAGCCAGGATCGCCGTCCCATCGATCCCGCGCAGATCACCCGGGATCGCAAGGGGCGTCTCTCGTCGGAACGGTGTCCCGGGCGGGAGCCGACCCTCGAACCGCGTCAGGAGTCGCGTCTGGCCAGCATCGCGGATCGGGTCGCCGTCGGGATACGCCTTGCCGCTCAGCCGCAGCCCGACGGCGGCACACGCCAGGGACACCTGCAGGACCGTCACATTTGCCAGTACGCCACGCTCGATCCGTCCCAGCACCGAGTAGCTCATCCCGACGCTCGCGGCCGCGGCGCGAAGGCTCAGCCCCGCGCTGATCCGAGCGTTCCGGATCTCAGCGCCGAGCTTCCGACGGAGGTCGACCGCTGTGGCGCGGGCGCGATCGGATCGCCGTTGGGTGGTCGCCATCGGCGCACCGTCGCAGACGGCACGTAGCTGTGACTTAGCCGCCGGTCTCCGAAACCTGGGCCCGCCACCGCGGTGCTCGCTGCAGCGGTGCTGGTCAACCACGAGGACGTCCGGTTCTTGTCCGGGACGTTGAAGACCTCGCGAAGCGGGAGGGTGGCTCGTCCATGGTGCTGTCTCCGCACCATCCGACGAACCAAGGGCCTGTCCGTCGCGGTCCGTGTCGCTGGCAGCACCGATCGGCCGACCAGCGCCTCGAGGTTCGTCGGTTGGTGCCCCAGGCGGCACACAGGCACATGAGGGGTCCCCGCCGCGCCCGTCGCTTCGGGGACTTGGGTCATCCGCGATCGTGGTCCGCCGCACGTGTGGGAGGCGTTGTCGAGTGGCGCGCGGACGGGGAGCGCCCGCGCCGCGTGCGGGAGTGCGGGGTCGATGCATCAGCCCGATCGATCGGCTCGGCTGTGGCAGGCGGACGTCGCTGCGGCAGACTGCGCATCGATGCGGCTCATCGACCCGCATGCGCACCTCAATGCCGACCGCTTCGCCCACGATGTCGAGCTCGTCGTGGGCGCGGCGAAGCTGGCCGGCATCGAGCGCATGCTCATCCCCGGCTGGAACGTGGCGAGCTCCGAGCGGGCGCTCGAGCTCGCCGAGCGCTGGCCGTGGCTCGACGCGAGCGTCGGCATCCATCCGCATGACGCCGCGAAGGTCGATGACGCCGGGTGGGCACGGATCGAACGCTGGGCGGCCGACGAGCGCGTGAGCGCCATCGGCGAGACCGGGCTCGATTCGGACCGGCTGTTCTCGCCCTGGGACGCGCAGCTCGAGAACCTGCGCCGGAACCTCGCCCTCGCGTGCGCGACGGGGAAGCCGGCGATCCTCCACTGCCGCTCGAAGGACGGCCGCCGCGATGCCCAGGACGCGCTGGTCGAAGAGGTGGACCGGGCCGGGCTGGGCTCCGGAGCGGCGCCGTTCGGCGATCGCCCGGCGGCGGTGATCCACTCCTTCTCCGGGCCGGTCGACTACGCCCGAGCGATGCTCGACCGCGGGCTCGCGATCAGCTTCAGCGGTCTCGTGTTCCGGCGCGGTGAGGAGGCCTCGGGGCAGGTCGCGCCGCTCGTGCCGTCCGACCGACTCCTCGTGGAGACGGATTCGCCGTTCCTCACGCCACCCGGCGGTCCGAAGGGGCGCAACGAGCCGTCTGCCGTGGCGATCACCGCCAGCTGGCTCGCCGAGCGCCGCGGCGAGGCATCGGACGCGCTGGGCGCGCACCTGGTCCAGGCCTACGACCGCACCTTCCCGAGGGAACGCCCACGATGAGCGGTCCGTTCCGTCGTGTCGCGCTCGTCGCCATGCTCGCGCTCGTCGGCTGCGGGACGTCCGTGGCGCCGGCCTCATCCCCCTCGGCCTCGCCGACGACCCCCTCATCGCCCGCGACGCCCGGGCTGGTCACTCCTGGCGTGGAGAGCGGCTCGGCGCCGCCCACCCGCGCCGGGTCCGCGACGCCCATCTCGCCGCCGACCCTCCCGCCCGGCCAGACGCCGTCGCCGACCGGGTGCCTGCCGTTCCCGACGGTCGAAGGTCCGTGGCCCAGCGACCGGCTCATCGCCGTCGACGTCGACACCGATGGAGGCCAGGACCGCGTGGTCTTCCGCTTCGGTCCGCCGTCCCGTCCGGGCGCCACGTCTACGGTCTCCGTGCGCGAGGTCCCGGGGCCGTTCACGAACGCGGGGAGCGGCGAGCCCGTCCAGGTCGGCGGGGGCATGTACACGTCGTTCCGCGCCGAGGGCCTGCAGCTCGTCGGCGCGGACGGACAGCCGACCTTCCCGGGCGAGCTCGATCAGCGACCCGGGCTGCCGGTCGTCAAGCAGCTCGTCGCCATCGACGCGTCCGAAGGCGTGATGGAGTGGATCATCGGCACGAACTTCGCGTGCGTCGGCCTCGATACGCAGCCCGCTGCCGGGACGATCGCCATCGGCTACAGCCACGCGGTGCCCTGACGGCCGTCCGCGTCAGGCCCGGTGCCAGCGGATCTCGAACGACGCCTCCAGCGCCTGACCGGGCTCGAGCACCGGCGGATCGCCCAGCGGACCGCCGTTGAGCCCGTTCGGGGCACCGGTCTGCGGCTCGATGCAGATGCCCGCGTCGCGCTCGGTGAACACGACCCAGGCGACGGCTTCCGGGGCATGGAGCGAGAGCTCGAGGGCGCCCGGCCAGCGCACGACGGGCGGTCCGGCGACATCGACGAACGTGTCGTCCCACGGGCCGGCCGGCACCGGGACGCGCGGGCCGCTCGGGATGCCCGGCGGATCCGCGACCAGCATCGCGCCTGCCTCGAACGCCAGCTCGAGCGGGCCGGGCGCGACCCGCCCGTCAGCCGGCACCAACCGCCGCACGAACCACGGGTGCCAGCCGACGATCACCGGCATCGCGAGGTCCGCCGCCACGACGCGGACTGCCAGCCGCAAGCGGTCCGGTGCGACCGAGATCCATTGCTCGACCCGTCCGCCGAACGGCCACGGCTCGCCGAGCTCGGCCGCCAGGGCGCACGATGGGCCCCCATCGCGTCCGCCGACCACGGTCCAGGGCACGTCCAGCAACGTCCCGTGGATCGCATGCGGCGGCAGGGTGGGGGGCAGCTGCCACGTTCCGCCGCGCCACTCGAGGCGGCCATCGCGCAGGCGGCCTGCCCAGGGCGCCATCACGTAGCAGCCCCAGTCGATCGCCGTCGGGCCGTCGCGCACCACCAGATCCCAGCCATCGACCCGAAGACGGCCGACCCGGCCCCCGACGGCCGGAAGGACCTCGACCTCGACGCCGTCCGCGCTCAGATGGAGCGCGGCCGTCGAACCCTCCACGCGCACAGCGTACCGTTCCTTGACATCGGCGATGCCTCTCAGGTACGGTGATTGGCACTCTGACGTCGAGAGTGCCAACCGACGTCCACCGGTCGCGAGGAGCGACCAGATGCGGCCGCAGCGACCCACATCGTGCTCGCGGCGCAGTCGTCGGATGGGGCACTCGCCATCAGCGGATCGGACCCCGTGCCAAGACCCGGTTCGGGGAATCACCACGGCGCGACGACGGCTGCAGCCGATCGTCCAAGGAGGGAAGCACGTTGGCCACCGCTACCGCCACGTCCTCGAAGCTCAAGCCGCTCGGCGACCGTGTCGTCATCAAGCCCACACCGCGTGAGGAGATGACGAAGTCGGGCATCGTCCTGCCGGACACCGCCAAGGAGAAGCCCCAGGAGGGCGAGATCATCGCCGTCGGTCCGGGCCGCACCCTCGACGACGGGAAGCGCGAGGCGATGGACGTCCAGGTCGGACAGAAGGTCCTCTACGCCAAGTACGCCGGGACCGAGTTCAAGGTCGAGGGCGACGAGCTCCTGATCGTCAGTCAGAAGGACATCCTCGCGGTCGTCGAGTAGCGACCCCGCCGCGCCCCTGGCGCGGCGCTCGGCTCGACCCCGCCCCCACCAGCCCATCGGAGGATCACCACCTTGGCCAAGCAGCTCATCTTCGACGAGACCGCTCGTCGTTCACTCAAGACCGGCATCGACCGCCTCGCCGACGCGGTCCGGGTGACCATCGGCCCCAAGGGCCGCAACGTCGTCCTCGACAAGAAGTTCGGCTCGCCGACGATCACCAACGACGGCGTGACCATCGCGCGCGACATCGAGCTCGATGACCCGTTCCAGAACATGGGCGCGCAGCTCCTCAAGGAGGTCGCGACCAAGACCGACGACGTCGCCGGCGACGGCACGACCACCGCGGTCGTCCTGGGCCAGGCGATGGTCTCGGAGGGCCTCCGGGTCGTGACCGCGGGTGCCAACCCGATGGTCGTCAAGCGCGGCATCGAGAAGGCGGTCGACGCGGTCGTCGCCGAGATCAAGGCCAACGCGAAGCCCGTCGAGACGCGCGAGCAGATCGCGGCCGTCGCGGCCATCTCCGCGGCCGATCCCGAGGTCGGCGAGATCATCGCCGAGGTGATGGACAAGGTCGGCAAGGACGGCGTCATCACCGTCGAGGAGGGTCAGTCCCTCGGCCTCGAGAAGGAATACACCGAGGGCATGCAGTTCGACCGGGGCTACATCTCGGCGTACTTCGTGACCAACCCCGACCGGATGGAGTCCGTCCTCGAGAACCCGGTCATCCTCATCACCGACAAGAAGATCTCCAGCGTCCAGGACATGCTCCCGGCGCTCGAGAAGGCGGTCCAGCAGGGCAAGCCCGTGCTGATCATCGCCGAGGACGTCGACGGTGAGGCGCTCGCCACGCTCGTCGTGAACAAGCTCCGCGGCACCGTCCAGGTCCTCGCCGTCAAGGCGCCGGGCTTCGGCGATCGGCGCAAGGAGATGCTCCGCGACATCGCGACCCTGACGGGTGGCACGGTCATCTCCGAGGAGATCGGCCGCAAGCTCGACAGCGTGACGTTCGAGGATCTCGGCCGCGCCCGCCGCGTGGTCGCGACCAAGGACGACACCACGATCGTCGACGGCGAGGGCTCGGCCGACCAGATCAAGGCGCGCATGACGCAGATCAAGGCGCAGATCGAGGAGACCACCTCGGACTACGACCGCGAGAAGCTCCAGGAGCGCCTCGCCAAGCTGGCCGGCGGCGTCGCCGTCATCAAGGTCGGCGCGGCCACCGAGGTCGAGCTCAAGGAGAAGAAGCACCGCATCGAGGACGCGCTCTCGACCACCCGCGCGGCGGTCGAGGAGGGCCTCGTCGCCGGCGGTGGCACGACGCTCCTCCAGGCGATCCCGGCGCTCGACAAGCTCAAGCTCGAGGGCGAGGAGCAGGTCGGCGTCGACATCGTCCGCAAGGCGCTCGAGGCGCCCGCACGGCAGATCGCCGACAACGCCGGCCAGTCCGGCGAGGTCGTGGTCGCCAAGGTCCGGACGCTCAAGCAGGGCGAGGGCTTCGACGCCCTCAAGGGCGAGTACGGCGACATGTTCGGCAAGGGCATCGTCGACGCCGCCAAGGTGACCCGCTCGGCGCTCCAGAACGCCGCCTCCATCGCCGCGATGGTCCTGACGACGGAGACGTTGATCTCGGACATCCCGGAGAAGGAGAAGGCCGGCGCCGGTCGACGGCCATGGCCACGGCGGCGGAGACATGGACTTCTAGAGGGTCCGTTCGCGTCCGCGACGTCCGTCGACGGCGCGGCCAGGCACGAAACGGCAGTCAGAGCCGGGTCACCGTTCGCGGTGGTCCGGCTCTGATGCTTCCAGGAGAGCGAGCGAGCGCGCGGCGCAGTCGCTCCGCCGTCAGCGGCCGACCAGACCGCCGCTCGTGATCGTGGATGCGGGCCAGAGATGCGAGGCGGCAGCGCTCCTCGAAGTCCTCGATGGCGAGAGGGGTCGCCTCGTTGCCGGGCCCCTCGCCCGGAACGCCTGGCCCTAGTCGAAGACGATCCAGGACACCCTCGTCTTCGCCGTGACGGCCTTGCTGAGATAGATCCGTAGCTTGCCGGTGATGGGGTAGTTCGGGCGCACCGCCGCGATAGAGACGCCAGGGCGGTAGACCTGCAGGTTCGCGAAGAGGCGCGGATCGCCTCCCAGGCCACCACGTTCCCGCAGGTCCACGTCCACGTAGGAACGACCCGCGGCGACGTCGACGGACCCGCTCCGATCGAACTTGATCTTGCCGGATGCCTGGATGGCCGTCCCGCGGTACCACTCGTGGTTCACCACGAGGGCAGGCAACCGGCTCTGCTCCGAGACGGTGGCTTGGACCCCGATCCTGGCCGCGCTGACGCCGGATGCTGGCCGCAGGCCTGGGCCGACTGGCCCACACCGACTCCGGTCCTGCTGCTGGCCCCTGAGACGCCGACTTCTGGTGGCGACGACCCCTCCACCCCGAAGGCCGGCCCTTCACCGACGACGCCGGCGAAGGTTTCGCTGGTACCACGGACGCCGACATACCTGGCTTCGCCGACGACGCCGATGTTGCCGTGCCCGGTGATGGCGGTGCTCGGCGCCTGATCGTTGAGCTTCCGTTGACGATGAGCGCGTCGCCATCGGCCGAGTTGGTGATCGTCGTGGGCGTGACGGCCGTATTCGTCGTGCCGAGCACGACGTCGCCGTCCGAGCCGGCGAGCGTCGGCAGGGGTCGCGCCGCCGCCGCGACAGTGGCGGCTAGCGCGCCCGCTCCTGCCGCAAGGACCGATCGTCGGGTGCGCGTGGTGCTCTCGTCCATCGGACGCCCTCCCGCCGGACGACCGTCGACAACGCCGCGGTCCCCGACAGATCGGGGGACGCCGACCAAGGGCGGGATGTGACGCCTCGATGACCGCGACCGATCCGCCTTCGAAGCGCCGAGCGCGGGCTTGCCGTTCCAGTGGCCACCAGGGGATCGCCTGCCGCGGGCCGTCGTGCACCGGGCGCGTGCTACGACGAATGGACCCTCATCGTGCGCGGCTCGCGAGGCCATCCGGTGCCGATCCATGCACCCGGTGCGCAAACGAGCGAGGAAGGGCTCGGGACAGGCCGGTGAAGGCGGTTCGGGGCCCGTCGTTCGTCGCATGCTGCATGGGATGCACGCGCTGGATGTCGGCGGTGTCGGCGCGCCGACTGCGCCGCATGAGACGATGCTGCGGGACTCGGAGCCGGCCGGCCAGGGGTTGCGGTGGCTCACGATCCCGTCGGGAGGGCCCATTCGTGCGCACGCGTCCGCTCCGCCTCCTCCTCAGCGCGCTCGCCGTGCTCGCGCTCGCACTGCCGTCGACCGCCCTTGCGGCCGATCCGAAGCAGGACGTGATCGTCGTCTTCGCCGACAGCGTGGCGCATCCACACGGCCGCGCCGCGGCGCTCGCGAAGCACTACGGGACCACCCCCAAGGCCACGTATGAGCATGCCCTCAAGGGGTTCGCCGCCCGACTGCCCGCCTCGGCCGTCCGGACGCTCCGCGCCGATCCCACCGTGCAGCTGGTGACCCTCGACGCCGCGGTCCATCTCTCGGACACGACGCAGTCCCCGGCCACGTGGGGCCTCGACCGCATCGACCAGCGCGACCTCCCGCTGTCGAACTCGTACACGTACAGCGCGACCGGCGCCGGCGTCGAGGCGTACGTCATCGACACCGGCATCCTGTTCACGCACCAGGACTTCGGTGGGCGCGCCGTCCTGGGCGCCGACTTCGTGAACGATGGCCGCAATGGCGTCGACTGCCAGAGTCACGGCACCCACGTGGCGGGCACGATCGGCGGGACGACGTACGGCGTCGCGAAGGGCGTGAAGCTCGTCGCGGTCCGCGTCTTCGACTGCGCGGGCAACACGACGTGGTCCCAGATCATCTCCGGCGTCGACTACGTCACCGGCCAGAAGCAGGCGCGACCGGCCGTGCCGATGGTCGCGAACATGAGCATCGAAGGGCCGCCCGATGCCGCGACGGACCTTGCCGTGTCGAACTCCATCGCTGCGGGCGTGAGCTACGCGATCGCGGCCGGGAACGGCAACATCTTCGGCTTGGGGGTCGATGCGTGCGGCGTGTCGCCCGGCCGCGTCGGCGCGGCGATGACCGTCGGCGCGACGGGCACCAACGACGCGCGGGCGACCTTCTCGAACTACGGGTCGTGCGTCGACTGGTTCGCGCCGGGCGTGAACGTCGTCTCGGACGGCATCGCCAGCAAGACGGCGAGCGCGACGAAGAGCGGGACATCGATGGCTGCGCCGCACACCGCAGGTGTGGCGGCGCTCTACCTGCAGACGCATCCCACCGCCTCGGCGGCCGCGGTCCGTGACGCGCTGTTCCAGGCCACGACGAAGGACAAGGTCGGCAACGCGAACTCGACGAACGACCATCTGCTCTACAGCCGCTTCCCGAGCGGCACGCCGAACCAGCCGCCGACGGCCGGTGACCTGTCGATCTCGACGGCGGAGGACACGTCCACCGCCTGGACCCCATCGGTCTCCGATCCGGACGCCGGTGCCACGCTCACATGCTCGATCGTCAGCGCGCCGACGCGCGGTTCGGCGACCGTCGCGTCGGACTGCTCGTCGGGCACCTATACGCCGAACGCCAACGTGAACGGCAGCGACTCGTTCACCTACCGCGTGAGCGACGGCACCGATACCGACACGGGAAGCGTCAGCGTGACGATCTCGGCCGTGAACGACCCGCCGATCGCCGGCGACCTGTCGATCTCGACATCCGAGGACACGAGTGCCGCGTGGACCCCGGCCGTCTCCGATCCCGACAGCGGCGCGACCCTCACCTGCTCGATCATCACGGCGCCGGCGCGGGGCACCGCGAGCGTCGCCACGGACTGCGCCTCGGGCACGTACACCCCGAATGCGAACGCCACCGGGAGTGACTCCTTCGTCTACCGCGTCAGTGATGGGACGGCGACGGACACGGGCACCGTGAGCGTGACGATCTCGGCGGTCAACCATCCACCGGTGGCCGACGATCGGTCGATCTCGACGGCCGAGGACACCGCGACCGGCTGGACGCCCTCCGTGTCGGACCCGGACACGGGGGCGACGCTCACCTGCACGATCGTCACGCAGGCCAGCCGCGGGACGGCGACGGTCGCCGCGGACTGCGCATCCGGCACCTACACCCCGAGCGCGAACGCGAATGGTGCCGACTCGTTCACCTATCGGGTCAGCGACGGGACCGCCACCGACACGGGAACGGTCAGCGTCTCGATCTCCGCGGTGAACGATCGACCGAGCGCGGGCAACGACGGCTATTCGACGACCGCGGGCACGGCGCTCGTGCGGGCGGCGCCGGGCGTCCTGGCGAACGACAGCGACATCGACGGTGACGCCCTGACCGCGGTGCTCGCCACCAGCCCGAGCCACGGGACGCTGACGCTGAACGCGAACGGCGGCTTCACCTACACGCCGGCAGCCGGCTACAGCGGCCCCGACTCGTTCACGTACCAGGCAAGCGACGGCGTGGCCACGAGTGACCCGGCCACGGTCAGCATCACCGTCACCCCGGCGAGCGCGGCCACGATGCGTGTCGCCGACCTCGACGCGACCGCCACGACCAAGGCCAACAAGTGGACCGCGAGCGTCACGATCGAGGTCCGTGACGACCTCGGGGCGGCGGTGTCAGGTGCCGTCGTCACCGGCGACTTCACCAGCACCGGCGGCACCAACCGGACATGCACCACCGCGGGCACGGGTCGCTGCACGATCACCAGCGCCCAGATCGCGAAGTCCGTGGCCTCGGTGACGTTCACGGTCCGGTCGGTCAGCAAGTCGGGTCTGACCTACACGCCGTCCGCGAACAGCGATCCCGAGAGCGACAGCAACGGGACGTCGATCACCCGGACTCGGATCTGACGGGACCTGCGCCAGCGCGACGGATTCGGGCCCGCCAGTGGCAATACCGGACATCGCATCCGAGGGGTTTCATGCATCGTTCGGTCGGGCTTGTCCTCGTCGCGCTGCTCGTCGGCGCCTGTTCCGGCAGCGGAGCGTCGGCACCGTCGTCCGCGTCCCCGACCCCAGCACCCATCGCGACACCCGCGCCCAGCCGGTCGCCATCGCCCGTCCCGTCGGCCAGTCCCGCGGCCAGCGTCGACACCACCCCACCGCTGACGCAGGCGCAGAAGGACTGGTGCGTCATCCACACCGGCGGCCCGACCGACGACCTGCACGCGGTCGAGGACATGGCCATCCAGCTCGGGGTCATCCCGGGCGCCAGGACGCGCGAGGACATCTTCGGGCGTTGGGCCGGTCACACGATGGCCGACATGAACGCGGACCCGACGTACAAGGCCGCCTGCGTGGCCGCCTACGCGACGTTCGCCTCGCCGTCGCCTAGCTGAGCCCGCCGGTGGGTTCATCCGAGGCCGGCGGCTGGAACGGTCCGCCAGGGACGTCGGCGATGACCACGTCCACCTCGGTGGTCATACCCGATCGCGTCGTCGGATGCACCTCGATCGTGAGCGCCGGATCGGTGTCGCGCGCCTCGCCGCGTGTCAACGAAGGTCCTGGGACCTCGTGGACTGTGCGCACCGGGTTCGCCGGTCGGTCTCGGCGGGTGGAGTGAGGTGGCGGCCGGAGCGGGTCGAACGCGAGTACTCGACAGGTCCCAGGACCCTCGCGGAGAGTGGCGCTGCCGAAGACGATCGCCCAGTCCAGGGCGATCGCGGGGATATCGGCGGATCGGGGACCATGGACATGTCTCACCGCCGACGACGGGCCGGGTGTCGCGGCGAGCACGGTCCTTGTCCTCCTGCGGCGCTGACCGCGTCGTCGCGACCGTCGACACGCGCCGCGGGCATCGTCGGCACCTCCACCGCCGCGGTGGTGGGCATCGGCCGCCGGCCGCCGCGCCTAGCGCGGGCGAACACGAACCATCCCTTCGTGGGGCCGGGGTGCCGTGCGGTACCCCGGCCCCGCCACATGACACCGCCACAGGAGGATCGAGCGATGGTCAGGCTCCGGCGCTTCGGGATCGTGCAGACGGCGACATCGATCGCGGTCATGTACGCGATCGTGGTCTTCATCTTCTTCGCGGTCCTTGCGCTCATCACGCTGATCGCGGGCAGCACGGCGCGGACGGATCAGCTCGGCGGGTTCGCCGCCGGGGGCATCGGGCTCCTGGTGATCGGCGTCCTGGCCGGGCTCGTCTACGCGGCCCTCGGCTGGGTGTTCACGGCCATCGCCTGCGCGCTGTACAACCTCGTCGCCGGCTGGACCGGTGGGATCGAGATGCAGTACCTCCAGCCGGCGCCGCCGCCGGCGATGCCCGCCCCGGCGCCGTGGACCGGCCCGGTGCCGCCCGCACCGCCCGCTCCTCCGGCGAGCTGACGGTCCCGACCTCACGGACGCAGAGGCGGTCACGCCGGCGCGCTGGCCGCCTCTTCGCTGGTCTCGTCCGTCGCCGGTCCGGCCGTGGCGATCGAGGTCTCGCCCGCATCGAGGCCGGCCGGTGCGTCGGCGGCAGTCCGCTTCTCGCCCTCTGGTGGCTTCGCCTTGCCGCCCGGTCCGTGGGCCCTGTTCCACTCGTCGCGGTAGAAGATCCAGTAGCTGCGGTGCTCCTCCGGGCCGAGCATCGGGAGGCGGGTGCTGCCGTCGTCACCCGGGTTCCCGCGGATCTGCCACCGGACGATGGCCCGGCCCTTCGCCTTGGACACCGCCTCCGCACCGCTCGTGTCGCCCGGGTTCTCCGTCAGGTGCCGCGCTCGCCAGTCGTTCCGGACGCGCTTGTACTGGGCGTACGCATCGGCCAGCGGACCCGACCCGAGGGCGCCCGCCGGATCGGCCTCGAAGCGCGCCTCGAACGACAGCGCCGTCGCCGTCGTCTCCTCCTCGACCATCCGCTCCACGTACTCCGCGCGGTCCGGGCTCTCCTCCGCGACCGGCGACTTGCCCTGCTTGAACCGCTGGGCATGCAGCATCTCGTGCACGAAGTACGCGGCCAGCTGTCCGGGGTCCATCGTCCGCTTCAGGTAGCACCGGTTGTGCGATGGCGCGTACCCCGCGATCTTGCCGCCCGGAGCGCCGTTGTCGGTGAACTCCAGCGCCACCTGGTAGACCGCCGCGATCGCGAGCGCCTTCTGCCCGATGCTCGACCCGCGAAGCGCGGCGAACATCGCCTTGCCACCCGGATCCGTGGGCAGCGGCGGCTCCGTCGATGCGGGCGCGTTCTGGCCGCTGCCGCCCGACGGCAGCGGGATGGGCTGGTCATGCGTCGGGCCGTCACGCTGGACGACCGGAGCGTCGGCACCCAGCAGTGAGCCCATCGCCCGATTCCCGGCCAGCTCCTGGAACGCGCTGGCGGCTTCGAGCAGCTCATCGCCGCGCAGGTTGGGCAGGAGCGACGGCTGGACCGAACGCGTTCGTGCCGCACCGTGACCGTTCGGCGCGGACGGATCGACCGTCCGATGGAGGCGGCTCCGCACGACCTCAGCATCCGCCCGCGTGCGCCGGCACGCCATGTCCGAACGGGCAGACCTGCGATCAGCGGTCGGCTCGAGCCCGGCCATCCGAAGGCTTCCCGGAGAGCCCGGGCGAAGGGCCCCGACCTACAATCCACGGGTGCCTCCCACCCCTCGTCGCCCCGCCGGCGACCCCGCGTCCGCGCCTGCCCCGGAAGCGCGCCGACGTGCTCGACGAAGCCTCGGCGAGGGGCCTGGGCAGGGCACCTGGCTCGAGCTCGCGGACCCGCCGGCGGCCGTCGACGTGGCCGCTCCGCCGGACGACGGCGGGGCCGGCACCACGCTCGACGAGGATGACGCCCGCCCGAAGGTCGCGACGCTCCCCGACGAGCCCGACTGGCTGACCGAGGCGATCGACGCCGCGCCGCGCGCGGCCGGGACCAGCGGCGTCATCGATGAGGCGACGGCGCTCGCCGCGCTGGCCGAACGGCGCGAGGCCCGGGCGCGCGAGCTCGTCGGTCACCTCAACGAGGAGCAGGCACGCGCCGTCACGACGACCGACGGCCCGCTGCTCATCCTCGCCGGCGCCGGCAGCGGCAAGACCAGGGTCATCGCCCATCGCATCGCCTACCTGATGGGCGTGAAGGGCGTGAACCCGCGCCGGATCCTGGCCGTGACCTTCACCAACCGCGCGGCAGGCGAGCTGCGGGAGCGGATCGTCGGGCTCGCCGGGGACGCGGGCACCGAGGTGGAGGCGGGCACGTTCCACAGCCTCAACGCCCGGGTGCTCCGGCGAGACGGCGACGCCATCGGCCTCGACCGGCGGTTCGTGATCTACGACAGCGACGACCAGCAGCAGCTGATGAAGCGGATCCTCAACGACGAGGACCTGCCCGCGAACGGCGAGTTCCGGCCGGCGGCGATCCTGGGCGCGATCAGCCGGGCGAAGAACGAGATGCTCAGCCTCGAGGACCTGGCACAGCACGCGACCACGCACCGCGAGCGGATCATCGCGAGGCTCGCCCGTCAGTACGAGACGCGCCTCCGGGCGGCCAACGCGCTCGACTTCGACGACCTGCTGCTCAAGGCCGTCGAGCTGTTCGACCAGGCACCCCAGGTGCTCGAGAAGTACCAGGCACGCTGGCGCTACCTCCACGTCGACGAGTACCAGGACACGAACCGGCCGCAATACCTGTGGATCCGAGCGCTTGCCGCGAAGTACCGGAACCTCACGGTCGTCGGGGACGACGACCAGTCGATCTACGGCTGGCGCGGCGCGGACGTCCAGAACATCCTCGACTTCGAGCGCGACTGGCCGGACGCGACCGTCGTCAAGCTCGAGCGGAACTACCGCTCCACCCAGCTCATCCTCGACGCCGCCCACGCGGTCGTCAGCCGGAACGAGCGGCGGAAGGAGAAGAAGCTCTGGACGTCGAACCAGGGCGGGCGGCCGATCCAGCGCTTCGAGGCCTACAACGAGGAGGAGGAGGCGGAGTGGATCGCCCGCCAGATCGAGGGGCTGACGGGCGGCAAGGGCTCGCTGCTCACGAGGCGGGCCGACGACGACGAGGACGGTCCCTTCCGCGCCCGCGACATCGCGGTCATGTACCGGATGAACGCCCAGTCCCGGGCGATCGAGGAATCGTTCCTGCGCTATGGCCTTCGGTACCAGCTCGTCGGTGGGGTCCGGTTCTACCAGCGGCGCGAGGTGAAGGACGCCCTCGCGTACCTGCGGATCCTGCGCTCCGACACCGATGTGGTGAGCTTCGAGCGGATCATCAACGTGCCGTCGCGCGGCATCGGCGACAAGAGCCTCGAAGCGCTCCGCCGGTGGTCGGCGCAGACGGAAAAGCCCGCCTGGGACGCGATCGAAGCCGGCGCCTCGGGTGATCTCGAGGGCCTCCAGCCGCGGATCCGGTCCGCGCTGTCGGACTTCGCCAACCTCGTCCGGCGGCTCCGACGGCGGGTCGGGCTGCTCGCGCTGCCCGAGCTCCTCGACGAGGTCCTCGAGCAGTCGGGCTACCGCGCGATGCTCGCCGACGGCTCGGAGGAGGGCGAGGAGCGCTGGGCGAACCTGCTCGAGCTGCGCGAGGTCACCTCGCGCTACGCGGACCTCACGCCGGAGGACGCCCTCGACCGGCTGCTCGAGGAGACCGCGCTGGTCGCCGACCAGGACGCCTACGAGGGCGACGCCGACGCGGTGACGCTCATCACGCTCCACGCCGCGAAGGGCCTGGAGTTCCCGGTCGTGTTCATCGCGGGTCTCGAGGAGGGGCTGTTCCCGCACAACCGTGCGCTCGACGACGAGCAGGAGCTGGAGGAGGAGCGGCGGCTCGCGTACGTGGGCATCACGCGCGCCAAGCGACGGCTCTATCTGTCCCACGCCTGGCGGCGCGCCACGTGGGGTGGTGGCGGGATGAGCGTCCCGTCGCGGTTCCTCATCGAGATCCCGCCCGAGCTGATGGTCGGCCCGCAGCTGACCCAGGGCGACTACGGCTCGGACCTCGACCCCGACCTGGTCTTCGGGGAGCGACGGGTGAACCGCTTCGGGACGACGATCCGGACGGGCGGCGGCGCCTATCGCCAGGGGAGCGGCCGCCCGGGAGCCCCGCCACCGGGCGAGACCTTCCGGCCGTCGCGCGACCTCGACGCGCGGCGAGGCGCGTACGCCGGCGGCGCCCCATCGGGTTCGCTCGGTCGCCTCGACGAGCCGAGCGACTCCGTGGTGACCCGCCCTGCCGACGCCGCGCCCGCTCGCGGCACCATCCCGCCTCGCCCCATCATCCCGGGCGAGCGGCGCTATCGCGACGGCGACCGTATCCGCCACGTGCGCTGGGGCGACGGGATCGTCGTCACCTCGAAGCTCACCCGTGACGACGAGGAGGTCACGGTGGTCTTCCACGACCCGCAGGTCGGGCCGCAAGACGATGCTCGCGAGCCTCGCCAACCTCGAGCTCGTCGGGTGACGACGCCGCCGCCGGCCCGCACCGCGCCCATCGCCTACCCGCCCACCGCCGACCCGCCGATCGACCTTGCGACGATCGCCGCGCTCGAGGACTTCGAGCCGGCGGCACGGGATCGGATGCACCCCATCGGCTACTCCTATGTGGCGGGCGGCGCGTGGGCCGGCGAGACGGTGGTCGAGAACATCGCCGCGTGGCGGCGCTTCCGGCTGGTCCCGCGCGTGCTCGTCGACATCGGAGCCGTCGACCTTCGGACGACGCTGCTGGGGCGCGAGGTGGCGATGCCGCTGGGGATCGCGCCCGCCGCTCTCCATGGGCTGGCCCACCTGGAGGCCGAGCGCGCGACCGCGCGCGCCGCCACGGAGGCCGGCGTCCTGCAGGTCGTCTCGACCGCCGCCAGCGCCAGCCTCGAGGAGGTGGCCGACGCCGCGCCGGGCGGGCCGCGCTGGTTCCAGCTGTACGTCGCTCGCGACCATGGGTTCACCCGTTCGCTCGTCGAACGTGCCGAAGCGGCCGGGTACGACGCCATCGCCCTCACCGTGGACCTGCCGGTCCTCGGGCGCCGGGTGGACCTCCAGCGGCACGGGTTCGATCCCGGGGTCGGGTGTTACGGGAACTTCCCCCTGGCCGACGAGCTGGGCGGCGACCCCAGCGAGCTCATCGACACGCGGTCGATCGGATTCCTGTGGCGCGACCTGGACACGATCCGAACGTGGTCATCGCTGCCCCTCGTGCTGAAGGGGATCCTGGCGCCCGAAGACGCACGCCTGGCGATCGAGCACGGAGCGGCGGGCGTCTGGGTCTCGAACCACGGCGGCCGGCAGCTCGACCGCGTGCTGAGCGGAGCGGAGGCACTGGCGCCCATCGTCGACGCGGTCGAGGGTCGGGCGGAGGTCTACGTCGACGGCGGGATCCGCTGGGGGACCGACGTGCTCACCGCGCTCGCGCTCGGAGCGCGGGCGGTGTTCACGGCGCGTCCGTTCCTGTACGCCCTCGCGTGTGCCGGCGAGGCGGGCGTGGCGCATGGCCTGGCGATCATGCGTGACGAGCTGGAGCGCGGACTGGCGCTGCTGGGTGTGCGTTCACCCGGCGAGGTGACACGCGCACACGTCCAGGCGCCGCGCTAGCGACGGCGCTCGCGAAGACGCCCCGCCGGCGGACCGACGGGGCGTCTGCGCTGTCGCGAGGCGTCGCGTCAGGGGCTGACGCTCACCGTCTGGTTCGAGGTCGGCGCCGTGTTCGCGCGGTCGAACGTGGCCTGGGTGTTCCCATTGAACTTCGGGCCGTACATGTTGCTGATGCCGCTGTAGCCGTAGGAGTTCAGGCCGTTCAGCGTGCCCGCGCCGGACGTCTCGCTGAAGCCCGTGAGCCAGGGTCCGCCGGACGAGCCGCCGGTCATGTCGCACGCCATCCCGATCGTCGCGTTGCCGTTGTACGGGTCGTTCGCCGGCGTGCCCTTGCAGTACGTGAGATCGCTGCCGTTGTACTTGCCGGCCGCCGGATAGCCGAAGGCGTAGGTCGTGCCAGAGGCCGTCGAGAACGAGATCGGGAACGAGCCGACCGTCGCGTCGAGCTGGGTATTCGACTTGCCGCCCGCCGGGACCACGGCGAAGGTCCAGTCGTGCTTCGTCGCCTGGGTGTTGAATCCACCGGCCGTGGTGAAGCCGGAGTCGAGCACGAGGGCCCGCGCCGTCCAGCAGCCGTAGATCGTGTTGGCACACGTGTAGGTGGGCGCGCCGTCGAAGTTCGGGATGAACATCCAGTTGCGCGCGAACCCGCCATCCTGGCCGTCATACCCACAGTGGCCGGCCGTGAGGACGATCGAGACACTCGCCTGGTTGTCGTTCACCACGGTGCCCGAGCAGATGTAGTCGCCGCTGTTCAGCGTGAACACGACCTTGCCGCTCTTGACCTGGATCTGGCCGCCCTTCGTCCAGGACGCGCCGGTGACGTTGCCTCCGCCGCCGCCCGGCCTGGGCGGCTTCGCATCCTGGTGGGGCGCCTTCTCGAATCCGCCGCTCGGCGCCCGCAAGAAGTCACGCGGCTTGGCATGTGCGATCCGTGACGCCGTCCAGTACGCGAGCGTCCGCTGGTGCGCGTTCTGGGCGGGCTTCGCTGCCACGGCTGTCCCGGCCGAGGCGATCGTCAACCCGATGACCAACCCCAGTCCGAGCACGGCGAAGCGACGTCGACCCCGCATCCTCTGTCCTCCCGGCATGTCGCGACGGCGGTGGGCGCCGCGCTCAGTACCCGTACGGTACTGGTTCGTCCGAGCCAGGGCGCGTCGTGCACATGACGTATCCCGCCCCGCGGTGCCTCGGCGCACCGACCCGCGCGCTCTCTAGACTGCGCACGTGAGCGTGACCGCCGCCCAGCTGCCCGTCGATCCCGCCCTCGTCGAGCGTGTCGCCGCCCTCGGCGAGGAAGCCGCAGGCGCCCGCTACACCGAGCTGGTCGAGGCGGTCAACCGGGCGAACCGCCTGTACCACGAGGAGGACGCGCCGGAGATCAGCGACGCCGAGTACGACCAGGCGTTCCGGGAGCTCGTCGCCCTGGAGACGGCCTACCCGGCGTTGATCGTCCCGGAGTCACCGACCCGGAAGGTGGGCGGGACGCCGACGGGCCGCTTCCCGGAGGTCCGTCATCGACGACCGATGCTCTCGCTGTCGAACGCGTTCAGCCATGACGAGCTGCGGGCCTTCGATACGCGGGTCCGTCGCGGCCTCGGCATGCCGCCCGCCCCCGAGCCCGCGCCCGAGCTCCGCTACGTCGCCGAGCTCAAGATCGACGGTCTCGCCGTGGCGTATCGGTACGAGGGCGGGCGGTTCGTCCTGGGCTCCACGCGCGGGGACGGCACGACCGGCGAGGACGTGACGCCGAACCTGCGCACCATCAAGGCGGTCCCGGAGCGCCTCAGCGAGGCCGTCGACGTCGAGGCGCGTGGCGAGGTGTTCATGCCCAAGGCCGAGTTCGCGCGCATCAACGCCGAACGCGAGGAGGCCGGGCTGGCGCTCTACGCCAATCCGCGGAACAGCGGTGCCGGGTCGCTCCGCCAGAAGGATCCGCAGGTGACGGCGAGCCGGCTGCTGTCGACGTGGCTCTACCAGCTCATCGAGGAGCCGCGGGCGGCCTCGGCGGCCACCGAGGCAGCGGTCGAGGCGGCCGCGACCGAAGCGTCGTCGGCGGCGCCGGGCGTCGCGTCGCAGTCGGACGCGCTGGCGCGCCTCGAGGCGCTCGGGTTCCCGGTGAACCCGGACCGCGAGGCGGGCCTCGACATCGAGGGCGTCATCACGTTCACCGAGACGTGGCGCGAGCAGCGTCACCACCTGCCCTACGAGACGGACGGCGTCGTCGTGAAGGTCGACCGGTTCGACCAGCAGCAACGCCTGGGCATGGTCAGCCGCGCCCCGCGCTGGGCGATCGCCTACAAGTTCCCGCCCGAGCAGGTGACGACGGTCGTCGAGGACATCGTCCCGTACGTCGGCCGGACCGGCACGCTGACCCCGGTGGCGCATCTGACGCCGGCCAAGGTCGCCGGCTCGACGGTCGCTCGGGCCACGCTCCACAACCTCGACGAGGTCCGCCGGAAGGACATCCGGATCGGTGACACGGTGGTGCTCCAGAAGGCGGGCGACGTGATCCCCGAGGTGGTCAGGCCCGTCCTCGAGCAGCGCACGGGTTCGGAGCGCGAGTTCGAGATGCCCGAAGCCTGCCCCGTGTGCG
Organism: uncultured Chloroflexia bacterium; assembly: GCA_963778025.1. Lineage (GTDB taxonomy): Bacteria > Chloroflexota > Limnocylindria > Limnocylindrales > CSP1-4 > CAVZTA01. Next base: position 90,772 of record CAVZTA010000013.1, read on the forward strand.
GCACGGGCGTCGTGCGGGATGAGGGCGCGGTGCGCCACTACTGCCCGAACCTCGCGTGCCCGGCCCGGGTCGGCCAGGAGTTCGGGCACTTCGTCGGCCGCGGATCGATGGACATCGAGGGCGCGGGCTGGGCCGTGCTCACGCAGCTCCTGCAGCGCGGCCTGGTCAAGACGCGCGGCGACTTCTTCCGCCTGACGGTCGAGCAGCTGGAAGATCTCGAGCGGTTCGCACGCAAGAGCGCGGAGAACCTGTACGCGCGGATCCAGGCGGCGCGGGTCGGGCGGCCGTTCGCGCGGGTCCTCAACGGGCTGGGCATCCCGCAGGTGGGTGAGTCGACGGCGATCGAGCTCGCGCGCTGGATCGCCGGGCGCGTCCGGCCCGAGGACTACCCGCCGGCCGACGGCTCGCGTGTCCCCGACCCGTGGCTGACGGCTGTCGCGGCCGAGCTGCGGCGCATCGCGACGGACCAGCCCGAGGCGTTCACCGAGGTGGAGGGGATCGGACCCAACGTCGCCGCGGCGGTCGCGCGCTACTTCACCGACGAGTCGACGGCGGGCGTCCTCCAGGAGCTGGTCGATGCCGGCGTCGTGCCCGAACGCCCGACCCCGCCCGCGCCCGGCGACGCGGCCGAGACGGGGCCATTGACCGGCAAGACCGTCGTCGTGACGGGCACCATCCCGGGGTTCACGCGTGACGAGGCCGAGGACGCGGTTCGCGCCGCGGGCGGCAAGCCGGCCGGCTCGGTGTCGAAGAAGACCGACTACGTCGTCGCCGGCGAGGGCGCGGGCTCGAAGCTTGCGAAGGCGCAGGAGCTGGGCATCCCGGTGCTCGACGACGAGGGCTTCCGGAAGCTCCTGGCGGGCGAGCCGACGGACTGACGACACGGGCTGAAGGGAGGGGCAGGGCATGGATCGAACGACCGCGCCGATCGATGATGAGCGGATCGATGACGCGGTCGAAGCCGCCGAGATCCCGCCGCCGCTCGCGGACGTTCCGGTCACGCGCGAGGATCTCCGGATCGCCGAGCACGGCCTGGAGCCGCGCACGCAGGCGCCGAAGCGCGTCATCGTCATCGGCGGTGGCATCGCCGGGCTGGTCGCCGCATACGAGCTCGCCCGGCAGGGCCACGATCCGCTGGTCCTCGAGGCACAGAACCGCGTCGGCGGTCGGGTGTACACGCTGCGCGACTTCGCGCCGGGCCTGTACGCGGAGGCCGGTGCGATGCGCATCCCGCGGGTGCACGATCTCACGCTGGCGTACGTCGCCAAGTTCGGCCTGCCGCTCCGCCCGTTCGTGATGGACAACCCGAAGGGCCTCGTCTACGTCGGCGGTCAACGGATGACGGCCGAGCAGGCGCGCGTCGAGCCCGATTCGCTCGGCTTCGAGCTGGCGGACCACGAGCGTGGCCACCACGTGACCGACCTCTGGGAGGCCGCCACCCAGGACCTCCGCGAGCTGGTGGCGAACGAGGGCCCGGCCGCCTGGGAATACATCTACCGCGAGTACGACCAGTACAGCCTCCGCGAGTTCCTCGTGATGAAGGGCTTCAGCGAGGGAGCCATCGAGGCCTACGGGGTGATGAACTTCGTCGAGGCCGACATGAACAACGCGGTCGTCGAGGAGCTGCGCGAGGACCTCGGCAGGAACTGGCAGGACATGCAGGAGATCGCGGGCGGCATGGATCGCCTGCCCGACGCGTTCTACGCCGAGCTGCAGGACCGGATCCGGTTCGGCGCAGAGGTCCACGCGATCGACCAGGACCCGACATCGGTGACGGTCCATTTCAAGACCGAGGCTGGACGCTATGCGGTCACGGGCGACTACGCGGTGTGCGCGATCCCGTTCTCGGTCCTGCGCCACGTGGAGGTGCTGACCCCGTTCTCGCGCGAGAAGCAGCGGGCGATCCGGCAGCTCAACTACTCGGCCAGCACGAAGATCCTGTTCCAGGTGCGGGAGCGCATCTGGGAGGCCGAAGGGATCTTCGGCGGGGCCACCGTCACGGACCTGCCGATCCGTCGCATGAACTACCCGACGCCCGACCCCTCCACGCCGCGTGGCGTGCTCCTCGCGAGCTACACGTGGTCGCAGGACGCCGCGCGCTGGGGCGCGATGGACGACGAGACGCGGCTGGAGGAGGCGCTCGAGGACGTCGCGAAGATCCACCCGCGGATCCGCGAGGTGTACGAGGTCGGCGCGAGCCACGCCTGGTACGACGACCGCTGGGCGAACGGGGCGTTCGCGCTGTTCGCCCCGGAGCAGAAGACGCAGCTCCAGGCGGACATCGTGGCGCCCGAGGGACGGATCCACTTCGCGGGCGAGCATTGCTCGCTGCACCACGCGTGGATCCAGGGCGCCCTGGAGTCGGGCATCCGGGCGGCGCGCGAGATCCACGAGGCGCGCTCGGAGGAGCGGGTCGCGGCGAGCCACTGACCGATCGCGGCGAAGGCCCGTGGTGCGCCGACGCACCGGGACACCGGGGCCATCGGGTCGTGGTCTCGCTTCCCGGACGACCCCATGACGGACGCCCCGTAGGCTCGGGCGACCGAGCGCGCGACCGTCGGTCCGCGCCGTCGTGGGAGGGGTTCCTGGACATGTCCCGACGCTGGCTCGCGCCCCTGTTCGCCCTGGGCCTGGTGGCCCTCGCCGCCGCGCCCGTCGCTGCCGCGAAGCCTGAGAGCTTCGACTTCGACGACCCCGCGCTCGAAGCCGAGGACTCCGCCGCGCTGACCCAGGAGTGCGGCTTCGCGGTCACCGCCGACTACGCCGGACATGTGATCTTCCACGTGGACCGGTCCGGCCACTACGTCGAGATCGACAACTATCAGGTCCAGGGGACGCTCACCAACGTCGCGACAGGGACGACGGTGACGTTCCACGACTCGGGGCCGAATCGCGCCGCCATCGACGCCGATGGCCACACGATCCTCCAGATCACCGGCCGCGACCACACCGGCGGCGGCTGGGTCGGCCTGGTCACCGTGGACCTCGACAGCGGCGAGGTGCTGTCGATGCACGGCCACGAGCTAGGTGCCACCTTCGACGGCATCTGCGACAAGCTCGCCGCCTGACGACTCGCCGCCGCCGCGCGACGCACCGGGGTCGCGCGGCGCGCATCATGCCGTCTTCGCCACGGAGTGACGGACGGCATGGTCTCGTTCCAGCACGGGGTCGCGAGCGGCGACCCGACGACGGATCGCGTGGTCCTGTGGACCCGCGTGAGCGGGGTCGACGGCGCCATTCCCGTGCACTGGTGGATCCGGGACGAGGCCGGAACAGCGGCCGGGGAGGGGACCGCGGAGGCCAGCCCGGCCCGGGACCACACCGTCACCGTCGACGTCGGCGGCCTCCGGCCCGGCAGCCGCTACACGTACGGCTTCGAGGCCGACGGTCGTCGCGTCACCGGTCGGCCGGACGCGGACGCTCGCCGTGGAGCCCGCGCGCCTGCGGTTCGCGCAGGTGTCATGCGCGAAGTTCAACGCCGGCTATTTCAACGCGTACGCCCGCCTCGCCGAGCGCGACGATCTCGACTTCATCCTGCACCTCGGCGACTACATCTACGAGGCGTCGAACACGCCGCCCGCGTCCCAGACGCCCGGCGCCGACATCGGCCGGCCGTTCGACCCGCTCCACGAGTGCCGCACGCTCGACGACTACCGCCGCCGCTACGCCCAGTACCACGCCGATCCCGACGTCCAGGCCGTGCACGCCGCGCACCCGTTCATCACCACGATCGACGACCACGAGCTGGCCGACGGCGCATGGCGCGACGGCGCCCAGGAGCACAAGGCGGAGCGCGACGGACCATGGTCCGAGCGGCGCGCCAGCGCGTTCCGCGCCCGTGAGGAGTGGCTGCCGATCCGCCGACCCGACCCCGACGATCCGGAGCGGGTGTACCGCCAGCTCCGCTTCGGCGATCTCGCCGACCTGTTCCTCCTCGACACGCGGTCGCGACGCGACGAGCCGGTCCCGGCGCCCGCGATGCACGACCGGTCACGGTCCGCGCTCGGTCGCGAGCAGCGCGCGTGGTTGTTCGACGCGCTCCAGGCGTCCCGGGCGCGGTGGCGCCTGATCGGCAACCCGTCGGTGCTCGGCCAGACATGGAACGACGCGCTGCCCGAGGACGTGCGCGTCGCGTTGATGAAGGTGAAGCTGATCGACGCCGACCTGACCGGCCCGGACTGGGACCAGTGGGACGGCTATCCCGCGGAGCGCCTGGCGCTGCTCGCCCAGCTGCGCGACCGGACGGCCGCCGACATCGTCCTGTCGGGCGACGTCCATGTCGGCATGGCCAACGTCCTCCATGACCGGGACACGCTCGACGGCTGGCCCGTCGCGGTCGAGTTCGTGAACACCAGCCTCACGTCGCAGAACCTCGACGACAAGCTGGGCTGGGCGCCGAGCACGCGGTCGCTCCCGCTGGCCGAGGCCTTCCTGCGCGGCATGCCGCATGTGCACTGGCTCGACCTCGACAGCCACGGCTACTCGATCGTCACGGTGCGACCCGACCAGGTGACCTGCGAATGGTGGGCGGTCGACGGGATCCTCGAGCGGACCGCCGGGGAGCGGAAGGTCGCCGAATGGAGCGTGCGCCGCGGCGAGGTGGCGCTCATCCCGACCGAAGGCGGCGAGCCGATCGCCGAGGTCCTGCGTCCCGGCTGAGCCCCAGGGCCGCGCCGGGCGACACGCATCGTCGGATGACGATGGCCCGCGTGGGTCATCCGCCGCTGGCGGGAGGGGGACGGGTCGCGCATCCTCGAGGCGTCATGCCGTACTTCATGGATCGCCACGATCTCACCGACGCGACCGCGACCGATATCGCCGCCGCGCACGTCCAGGACCTTGCCGTCCAGGACCGCTACGGCGTGCACTACGTCCACTACTGGTTCGACTACGCGCGCCAGCACGCCTTCTGCCTGGCATCGGGACCGAGCTCGGACGCGGTCGACGCGGTGCATCGGGTGTCACACGGACTCGTCGCGAACCGGATCATCGAGGTCGACGAGGACGATGTGGCGCGGTTCATGGGTGGCATCACCCCGCGCCCGGTGGGGGAGGCCTACGAGGACACGGCGTTCCGGGCGATCCTGTTCACGGACCTCGCGGAGTCGACCCGCTTCACGGAGCGACAGGGAGACGCCGCGGTGATGCCGGTCGTCCGCCGGCACGACGAGATCGTGCGCGATGCGCTGCATGCGACCGGCGGGACGCTGGTCAAGCGCACGGGCGATGGCGCGATGGCGTCGTTCCCGTCGGCGGCCAGCGCGGTCGAGGCGGCCATCCGGATCCAGTCCGAGCTCAGGGCCGCGGAGGCGGCCGGCGACATGCCGCTCGGCGTGCGCATCGGGATCGCGGCCGGCGAGCCCGTGAGCGACGGCCTCGACCTGTTCGGCAGTGCGGTCAACCTGGCCGCGCGGCTGTCGAGCCGCTCGGCGCCGCGCTCGATCCTCGTGTCCGACGTGGTCCGCGAGATGGCGGCCGATGCCGGCTATCGGTTCGGCAACGCCCGCAGGCTTCGGCTCAAGGGGTTCGAGGCGCCGGTCAGGGCGAGCGAGGTGCTGTGGGCCGAGAACGCGGAGCCGGCGCGGGCGCCGCTGGTCAGGGCGTCGGCCCTGGCCTGACGACGCCGGCGCGCCGGCGGTGCACCTGGGTGGATCAGCCGTCGCTGACGCGCTGCCAGCTGGGTCCGTCCCCGTCGCCGCCCACCAGTCGACCTGCCGACCGGGACCACCCGCGGGTCGAAGAGCCACGCTTCGTGCTCCTCGATGTACTTCGCGATGATCGTCTTGCCGTCTGGCGACCAGGCGTGGCCCATCGCCTGCGGCGTCACGGTCTCGCGGCCGAGGTAGGTCAACGGTCCCGTCCCATCGCTGTTCGCGACCGCCACGCGCCAGGAGCTGCGTCAGCCGCTGAGGCGTTGAGGACGAAGCGGCGGCCGTCTGGAGACCACAGGGCCCAGCCTTCGACGTCGTTCCGGCGGGTCGTACTCGTAGCGATCGATCCTCGTGACGTTCGCCGGAGCATCGATCGTCGCGACGTGGATCCTCTGGACGCCCAGGCCGCCGACGATGTGCGCGGTGTTGTAGACGAGCCGCGTGCCGTCCGGGGACCAGGACTGCGCGATCAGGACATGATCCGGCGAGTCGTCGACCTCGGGATCCTTCTGGAGCGCCAACGGCCGAGGGTTCGTCCCGTCGGCATCGAACAGCACGTAGTCGGCACCGCCCGCTCGCCACGCGACTCGAGCGACGAACTGCTGTCGCCGCCGGCGGGCGCCAGACCGGGTCGCGGATGTCCCCATCGACCGGCGACCCGGGAGGAGCCGCTGCCGTCCGTGCGGACGATGTCGAGGACCTCGCGGCCGTCCTCCTTGTACCCGAACGCGATCCGGCTCCCATCGGGCGCCCACTCGAACGCCTCGAGGTCACGCGGCGGGGTCGGGGACGGTGACGCGGCCGATCTCGCGGACGTCCCGCCCATCGGCGCCGCCGACCATCGCGATCAGTCCGCCGGGGATCCTGCGGACGAATGCCAGTCGATCGCCGCGTGGCGAATACGTCACGGCCGCGTCATCGGCGCCGGTGACGATCGCTCGCGGGACACCGACCGTCGGGTCGACCACCAGGATCTCGCCGTCGGCCGTGTACGCGATGACGCCGTTGTCCGCGACGCCGAACGGCGGCGGCAGCGGCCGTCGGGAGCCGACCCCGACCGCGACCAGCGCGGCGATGAGCAGCGCGAGCAGCGCGAGCAGGAGGAGCGCGCGGCCGGGCACCGCCGTCGCGCGTCGCGGGATCGTGAGGTCCATCGGGAGCCACCTTCCGGCGAACGTCCAGGCCGGGCGCTGCCGCATCCGGCTCGTGCGGCCAAGGACGTCATCGATGTATTCGGGATAGGGGGCGGTCGAGGCCTCCAGCAGGAGCTCGGGCAGCTCCTGGTCGAAACGGCGGGCCGGGATCATGCGACCTGCCCTCCGAGCGTGGCCGTGACCGGGCCGGGGTCACCGGTGACCGTCACGCGCATGGCACTGACGGCACGATGCAACCGCGACTTCGCGGTCCCCAGCGGGATGCCCAGGGACGCCGCCACCTCGGGCAGCGGCATCCCCAGGAGGTAGTGCAGGACGACGACCGCACGCCATTCGGGTTCGAGACGTGCGAGCGCCTCGCCGAGCAGCTCACGGTCGGCGAGCTCGTGCGCGGGATCGCCCGCGCCGTCGGTGTCGAGGTTCGTCAGCTCGACCTCGATCGGCCGGCGGCGCCGCCGCCGGATGAGGTCGAGGCATGCATGGGCGAGCAATCGATGCAGCCACGCGTCGAACCGGTCCGGGTCGCGAAGTCCGGGCAGGTCACGCCAGGCGCGGATGAGGGCGTCCTGGACGGCGTCATGCGCAAGCTCCGGATCACGGACCATGAGCCGCGCGGCCCGATCCAGGCGGACCGCGGCGCCCCGCGCGAGCGCCGCGAAGGCGTCGTGATCGCCCCTCCGCGCCTGCTCGACGAGCCCTCGCTGGTCCATCGGTCCCCTCGGACTGTCGCGCCGACGTGGCGCGTCCAGCACCGTATGGCGCCACCGTCGTGCGATTCGTTCCCGGCCGTCGGCGCGACCCTCGCCGGTATCATCGGCCGCATGCCCGCCCTGTCCCGCGCCGACGTCGAGCACGTCGCGTACCTCGCGCGCCTCGGCCTCAGCGATGAGGAGCTGACGCGGCTGGAGGGGCAGCTGAACCACATCCTGGAGCAGTACGCGAAGCTCGCCGAGCTGGACACGGAGCACATCCCGCCGACGGCGCAGACGATCGAGCTCGAGAACATCCTGCGCGACGACGTCGCGCGCCCCTCGCTCGACCCCGAGGACGTGTTGCGCAACGCGCCGGACCGCGACGGCGAGTTCTTCGTGGTGCCGGCGATCCTCGGCGGCGAGTAGCGTGACCGACCTCACCCGCCTCCACGCGCACGAGATGACCGCGCTCCTGCGTGCGGGCGAGCTGTCCTCGCGCGAGCTCGCGTCGGCGCACCTCGAGCGCATGCACGCCGAGAACCGCGGGCTCAACGCCTGGCTGTCGATCGACGACGAGCGGGCGCTGACCGAGGCCGACGCCGCCGATGCCCGGTTGGTCGCGGCGCGCGCCGAGGGTGGCGGCGCGCTCGAGCGCGAGCATCCGCTCCTCGGCGTGCCGGTCGCGCTCAAGGACCTCATCTCCGTCCGGGGCGGGCAGTGCACCGCGGGCTCGCGGATCCTCGAGGGCTACATCTCGCCGTACGACGCCCACATCGTCGAGCGCCTCCACGACGCCGGCGCGGTGATGCTGGGCAAGACGAACATGGACGAGTTCGCGATGGGCTCGTCGAACGAGTTCAGTGGCTATGGCCCGGTGTCGAACCCCTGGGATCTGGGGACGGTGCCGGGCGGATCGTCCGGTGGCTCCGCGGTCGCCGTCGCCGCCTACCACGCGCCCCTGTCCATCGGCACGGATACGGGCGGGTCGATCCGCCAGCCCGCGGCCCTGTGCGGGATCGTGGGGCTCAAGCCGACGTACGGCCGCGTGTCGCGCTACGGGATCGTGGCATTCGCGTCGTCCCTCGACCAGATCGGGCCGTTCGCGCGCGACGCGCGTGACGCGGCCACGCTGCTGCACGCGATCGCCGGCCGCGACGAGCGCGATGCGACGTCGTCGCCGGAACCGGTGCCAGATGCGCTGCTGACGCTCCCCGCCTCCCGCGACGAGGCCGTCTCGTGGGTCCGCGGGAAGCGCCTCGGCCTGCCGCGGGAGTACTTCGTGGCCGGCATGGACCCTGACGTCGAGAAGCGGATCCGCGCCGCGGTCGGGGCGCTCGAGGCGGCGGGCGCGTCGGTCGAGGAGGTCAGCCTGCCGCACACCGACTACGGGCTCGCCACGTACTACATCGTCGCGCCCGCGGAGGCGTCGGCCAACCTCGCCCGGTACGACGGCGTGCGGTTCGGGCTCAGCGTCCGCGGCGGCGACGACTACCTCGCGAACTACCTCGCGACGCGCGGTCAGGGCTTCGGCCCGGAGGTGAAACGCCGCGTGATGCTGGGCACCTATGCGCTGTCGGCCGGCTACTACGACGCGTTCTACGTGAAGGCGCTCAAGGTGCGGACGCTGATCAAGCAGGACTTCGACGTCCTGTTCGAGTCCGGCTTCGATGCGCTCGTCGCGCCCACCTCGCCGACGACGGCCTTCGACTTCGGGGCCCGCCTCACCGACCCGGTCCAGATGTACCTCTCGGACGCGTGCACGCTGCCCGTGAACATGGCGGGCCTGCCCGGCATCTCGGTGCCGACGGGCCTCTCGGAAGGGCTGCCGGTCGGCCTCCAGTTCATCGGCCCGGCGTGGTCGGAGCTGGAGCTGCTTCGCTGGGCCCGCGCGCACGAGGCCATCCACGCCGACGAGCCGTGGGTGGGCCAGGAGCCCACGGACCTCGCCCGTGCCGCCGACCCGGCCGAGCGCACCCCCGCCCAGCGCGCCCGTCGAGACTGACCGATGACCGCGCTCGATCGTCCCGCGTCGCTGGCGGCCGACGATCCGGTCGTCGCCGAGCTGGTCGACCGAGAGCGAGTCCGACAGCGATCCACGCTCGATCTCATCGCGTCCGAGGGGCCGTCACCGGCATCTGTGCGGGAGGCGCTGGGGTCGGTCTTCGACGACAAGACCGCGGAGGGCTACCCGGGACGCCGATTCCACCGCGGGACGGCGGTCGCGGACGAGCTGGAGCGGCTCGCCGTCGAGCGGGCGATGCGGCTGTTCGGCGCCGAGCACGCGAACGTCCAGCCGCACTCCGGTGTCAACGCCAACCTCGCCGTGTACCAGGCCCTGGTGGCGCCCGGTGACGCCGTCCTGGGCATGCGGCTCGCTCACGGCGGGCACCTGTCGCACGGCGACCCGGCCTCGATCACCGGGCGGGTCTATCGCTTCGCCCACTACAGCGTCCGCCGGGACGACGAGCGCATCGACCTCGACGAGGTCCGCGATCTCGCCCGATCGCATCGGCCGCGGCTGATCGTGGCGGGCGGCAGCTCGTATCCACGGGCGATCGACTACGCGGCCTTCCGGGCGATCGCGGACGAGGTCGATGCGCGGCTGTGGGTCGACATGGCGCACATCGCCGGACTCGTGGCCGCGGGCGAGCTGCCGAGCCCGGTCCCGCACGCGGACATCGTCACGTGCACCACCTACAAGACGCTGCTCGGGCCGCATGGCGGCGTGATCCTCGCGCGGGCGGAGCTGGCCAGGGCCGTCGACCGGGCGATCTTCCCGGGAACCCAGGGCGCGCCGGCGATGTCCCAGATCGCCGCGAAGGCGGTGTGCTTCGAGCTCGCGAGCCGCGAGCCGTTCCGCGAGACGCAGCGGCGGACGCGGCGGCTCGCGGCCGCGCTCGCCGATGAGCTTGCCGCGCGCGGTGACCGGATCGTGACCGGCGGCACCGACACGCATATGGTGCTCGTCGACCTGCGAGGTCGGGGCGTGACCGGCGACATCGCCGAGGCAGCGCTGGAGCGCGTCGGGATCCTCACCAACCGGAACCTCATCCCGTTCGACCCCGAGACGCCCGCCCGGACCAGCGGGCTGCGCATCGGCACGCCGGGCGCCGCGGTGCGCGGCATGGACGTCGCTGAGGCGCCCGAGCTCGGGACCCTGATCGACGCCGCGCTGCGTCCGGACGCCGACGCGTCGGCGCTCGGATCGCGACTCGACACGCTCCTGGGCGCCTTCCCGTTGTCGTGACCCCTAGCCGAACCTGACGCTACCCCTCTACCATCGAGCCTGGCCCGGTCGCCTCCGAGGGACTTATGCGCGACCGGCATCGCCAGAGGCGAAGGAGGAGCGCCATGGTGCGTCGATCCCGTCCCGCGTCCATCGTCGGCCTCGCGCTGGTGCTCAGCGCCTGCTCGGGAGGTGGTGGCACCGGGACCACGGCGCCGTCCGCGACGTCCGCGACGTCTGCGTCGGCACCGCCCGCGTCCGCGAGCAGCGCACCGAGCGGATCGGCAGCGGCGAGCGGCTCGGCAGCGGCGAGCCCATCCGCGGCGGGCAACGCCGAGATCTGTACGGCGCCGCCCAAGCACGAGGGCACCACACTCACCTTCAGCTCGTTCGGGGGCGTCTACCAGGAGGCCCAGCGCGAAGGCTGGCTCAAGCCCTACAGCGCCCTGACCGGCGTGACCTTCCAGGAGTCCGAGGAAACGTCGAACGCGACGATCAAGGCCCAGGTCGAGTCGGGCAACGTCGAGTGGGACGTCGTCGACGTCGGGAACGACTTCGGCCTCGACGCCAACAAGGACCTGCTCGAGCCGCTCGACTACACGCTCATCGACAAGAGCCAGATCCTCGACGGCTTCGCGAGCGACTACCGCGTCGGCGACATCACCTACGGCGTCGCGCTCGCCTACAACACCGACAAGACCGGTGGCGTCAAGCCCGCCGGCTGGGCCGACTTCTTCGACACGACGAAGATCCCCGGCAAGCGCGGCCTGTGGAAGTACTCCACGGGCGGCGTGCTCGAGTTCGCGCTCATGGCCGATGGCGTCGCGCCCAAGGACCTGTACGCGGGCGGGAAGCTCGACATCCCCCGTGCCCTGAAGAAGCTGGACACGATCAAGGACGACATCGTGTGGTGGAACTCGGGCGCGGAGAGCCAGGATCTCATCGGCTCCGGTGAGGTCGCGATGTCCATGATCTGGAACGGCCGTGGCTACTCGGCGAAGCACACCGACGGCAAGCCGGTCGAGATCCAGTGGAACCAGCAGATCCTCACGGCGGACTACTTCGTGGTGCCCAAGGGGACGCCCAACAAGCAGGTCGCCATGGAGTTCATCGCCTGGGCCCTGTGCGCGAACAACAACGCGGCGGTGTCGAACAAGATCCCCTACGGCCCGACGAACAAGAACTCCACGCCCAATCCGGCGGTCGTCGCGGACCTCGCGGTCACGAATGTCGACGACAACACCGGGTACTTCGATGACGAGTACCTGGTCAACGAGTTCGACACCATCGACGGCCAGTTCCAGGCGTGGCTGACCAAGTGAGCTGAGCCGGCCGTCGCCGGATCCTCAGCGATGCTCCGCACGCGACCCCTGGATGGACGAGCGGCCCGACCCCGCGGCGGGCCGCTCGTCGATCGCTGGGCCGCCCTGTCCGTGCCGGTGCTCGTGTTCCTGCTCGTGTGCTTCCTCGTGCCCCTCGTGATCATGAGCGTGCGCAGCGTCACCGACCTGCCGCAGGGCGCCGATGATCCACTCACCAACTTCCGCCGCTTCTTCGGGGCAGAGGCGAACCTGCGCGTCCTGGGCAACACGTTCTGGATCGCGACGGTCTCGGCGATCGCGTGCCTGCTCATCGGCTACCCGTACGCGTACCTCATGACCATCGCGCCGCCGAAGGTGACCGGCCTGCTGCTGATCGCGGTCCTCGTGCCGTTCTGGTCGAGCCTGCTGGTCCGCACGTACGCCTGGCAGGTCATCCTGCGCGACACCGGGCTCATCAACTCGACGCTCCGGGGCTGGGGCGTCATCGACCAGCCCCTGGACCTGTACCAGACGACGACCGGCGTCCTCCTGGGGATGACCCAGGTGCTCCTGCCGTACATGGTCCTGCCGCTGTTCACGACGATGGCACGCATCGACCCCGAGCTCACGAAGGCCGCCGCGAACCTCGGGGCCTCGCCGGCTCGGGCGTTCATCCGGGTGTTCTTCCCGCTGTCCATCCCGGGCGTCCTCGCCGGGTCGCTGCTCGTGTTCGTCCTCGCGCTCGGCTACTACATCACGCCCGCGCTGCTCGGCTCACCGCGGGACACGATGATCAGCGCCTTCATCGCGACCCGGGTCCAGCAGCAGCTCGACTGGGGTCTGGCCGCGGCGATGGCGCTCGTGCTCATGGGCCTCGCGTTCATCGTCCTGCTCCTCGCGTCGCGCGTCATCCGCGTGCGCGACGTGTTCGGCGCACTGGACACGGACTGACGATGGGCGAGGCCGGCAGCTGGCGCACCCCGAGCCGCATCGGGCTCGTGGTCCTCGGCGTGCTCACGGTGGTGTTCCTGGTGGGGCCGATGCTGGTCGTCATCCCGATGAGCTTCACGGAGGCGAAGATCCTGTCCTGGCCGCCGCGCGGGTTCTCGATGCAGTGGTATCAGCAGCTGCTCGACGAGCCGCGCTGGTCGCGGAGCTTCGTGAACTCCGTCCAGGTCGCGTTGCTGACCGCGGTCCTGTCGACGATCCTCGGCACGCTCGGCGCGCTGGGCATCGTCCGCGGCCGGTTCCCGGGCAAGGGCATCGCCAACGCGCTCATCCTCAGCCCGCTCATCGTCCCGGTGATCATCATCGCGATCGGCTTCTTCGCGTTCTTCTCGATCACGAAGATGACGGGCACGATCCCGGGCATGGTCCTGGCGCATACCGCCCTCGCGGTGCCGTTCGTGATCATCAACGTGGGCGCGATCCTGCGGACCATGGATCGCAATCTGGAGCTGGCGGCCGCCAGCCTGGGCGCGGATCCGGTCCGCACGTTCTGGCGGATCACCTTCCCGATCATCCTGCCGGGCGTCGTCGCGGGCGCGCTGTTCGCGTTCATCACGTCGTGGGACGAGGTCGTGGTCTCGATCTTCATGACGACCACCCGGTTCCGCACGCTGCCGGTCGTGATGTGGGAGCAGGTCCGCCAGGTGGTCGACCCCACCGTCGCGGCGGTGGCGACCGTCGTCCTCGGGGTCACGACCAGCGCGCTGGTGCTGATCTTCGTCACGCGTCGCCGCACGCCGGTGCGGGGATGACCGCGAGCCTCGCCGATCCGGCCGCGACCGACGCCGCGCGGCCGGCCCTCGCCATCCGCGGGCTTCGGCGGCGGTTCGGCGATGTGGCCGCGGTCGACGGCGTCGACCTCGACGTCGCGAAGGGCGAGTTCATCACGCTCCTCGGACCGTCGGGCTCGGGCAAGACGACCACGCTGCGGGTGGTCGCCGGGTTCCTGGCGGCCGACGAGGGCTCGATCGAGATCGACGGTCAGGAGATGCGCAACGTCCCGCCCTACAAGCGCGACGTCGGGATGGTGTTCCAGAACTACGCGCTGTTCCCGCACATGACCGCCGCCCAGAACGTCGCCTTCCCGCTCCAGATGCGCGGCGTCTCCCGCACCGAGCAGCGCGAGCGGATCGCCGAGGCGCTCGAGATGGTGAAGCTGCCGAAGCACGGGGAACGCTACCCGCGACAGCTCTCCGGGGGTCAGCAGCAACGCGTCGCGCTCGCCCGCGCGATCGTGTTCCGACCGCGGTTGCTGCTCATGGACGAGCCCCTGGGTGCGCTCGACAAGAAGCTCCGCGAGGCGCTCCAGCTCGAGATCATGCGCATCAGCCGGCAGCTCGGCTCGACCGTCATCTACGTCACGCACGACCAGGAGGAGGCCCTGGTCATGAGCGATCGGATCGCCATCTTCGACCAGGGACGGATCCAGCAGCTGGGCTCCGGCGAGGACCTCTATGAGCGCCCACGGTCGACGTTCGTGGCCGACTTCGTCGGTGAGTCGAACCTCCTGCGCGGCCGGCTGGAGCGCGCGGACGGCGCCGCCTGGCTCGTCCACGGGACGTGGCGCTGGCGCGTGGATCCGGCGCTTGCCGAGGCCCAGGGTGTCGCCGAGGACGGACCTGCCGCGTTGGTGGTCCGGCCGGAGCACCTGCACGTGGTCGCGCCGGACACCGATCCGCAGGGCCGGAACGGGGTCGAGGCGGCGGTGACCGAGGTGCTGTACCTCGGCGCGAGCCGGAAGATCGAGCTCGCGATGCCCGATGGGCAGGCGATGGTCGCCCGGGAGAGCGCGGGGGCCTCGGGCGACTGGCGCCCGGGCGACCGCGTCCGGCTCGAATGGTCGGTCGAGCGCGGCGTCGTGGTCCCGGATCCCAGCGGGTGACACGACGCTGATGCCGCGCTACATCCCCGAGGACTCGCTCCTCAGCCCCCGCTTCACGGGTCCCGCGACGTTCGCGCGGCTGCCGTTCGTCCAGACCGTCGAGGACGTCGACGTCGCGATCGTCGGCGTGCCGTTCGACACGGGCGTCACGTTCCGCGTCGGCGGACGGTTCGGGCCGAACGCCGTGCGTGCCGCGAGTGTCCTCCTGCGGCCCTACGATCCGGTCCTCGAGGTCGCGCCGTTCGAGGTCCTGTCCTGCGTCGACTACGGCGATCTCGCGATCGTCCCGGGGTTCACCGAGCGCAGCTACGCGGCGATCGAGGCCGCCGTGACGCCGATCGTCGAGGCAGGCGTCATCCCGCTGCTCGTCGGCGGCGACCACGCGTGCACGCTGCCGCACCTGCGGGCGACCCGCTCGCGAGGGCCGGTCGCCGTCATCGACTTCGACTCGCACACCGACGCCTGGGACAGCTACTTCGGGGAGAAGTACAACCACGGGACGTGGATGCGGCGGGCGATCGAGGAGGGGCTGGTCGACGTCGGCCACTCCATCGAGGTGGGGCTGCGCGGGTCGGTGTACGAGGCGGGCGACTGGACGCGCCTGCGGACGGAGCTCGGCCTGGAGTACCTGACCACGGAGGACGTCTTCGCCTTGGGACCGGAGGCGGTCGCGGCGCGCATCCGCGAGCGCGTGGGCGACCGGCCGGCGTTCATCTCGTTCGACATCGACGTCGTCGATCCGGCGTTCGCCCCGGGCACCGGGACGCCCGAGGCGGGTGGCCCGTCCGCCCACGACATGCTGACGGTGGTCCGCGGGCTCACGGGCATCGACTTCGTCGGCTTCGACGTCGTCGAGGTGATCCCGGCGTACGACCCAGCGGGCCAGACGGCGACCCTCGCCGCGCACCTGCTGTACTCGATGCTCGGCCTCGTCGCGCTCCGCCGCGCGGGCTCGTGATCCGCGGGCGGCTGTTCGCGCACTCGAACGGATCTCGGGACCGAGCGAAGGCGACACGGAGTGCGTGACGGCGTCGAGTACGCTTCGCCTCGATGACCGCCCAGATCACCCGGGCTCCGCTCGCCGATCGCGCGCTCGCCCAGCGAGTGCGCTCCGTGCCGCCGTCGGGGATCCGCCGGTTCTTCGACATCCTGGCCACGATGGACGACGTCATCAGCCTGGGCGTCGGCGAGCCCGACTTCGATACCCCGCGGCAGATCGTCGAGGCCGGCGTCGAGGCGCTCCGCGAGGGGCGCACCCACTACACCAGCAACTACGGCACGTTCGAGCTTCGCCAGGCGCTCGCCGCCCACCTCGAGCGGCTGTACGGCGTCGACTACGACCCCAAGCGGGAGCTGCTCATCACCGTCGGCGCCAGCGAGGCCGTCGATCTGGCCCTCAGAGCGACCTGCGATCCGGGCGACGAGGTCATCCTCCACGAGCCCAGCTACGTGGCCTACGAGCCCGCGATCGTCTTCGCCGGCGGGGTCGTTCGTCACGTCGCCACGCGCTTCGAGGACGACTTCGCGCTCGACCCGTCGGCCGTCGAGGCCGCCATCACGCCGAACACGAAGGCGCTGTTCCTCGGCTACCCGTGCAACCCCACCGGGGCCGTCCTGAGCGACGCCATCCAGGATCAGCTGGCCGACATCGCCCGCCGCCACGACCTCCTGGTCTACAGCGACGAGATCTACGACCGGCTCGCCTACGGCGACTACCGCCACCGGGCATTCAGCGCGCTGCCCGGGATGCGCGATCGGACGATCCTCATGGGCGGCTTCTCGAAGGCCTACGCGATGACCGGCTGGCGCGTCGGCTGGCTCGCTGCGCCGGCGGACATCCTCGAGGGCATCGTGAAGGTGCACCAGTACGGGATCATGTCGGCGGGGACGGTCGCCCAGGACGCGGCCCTCGTCGCGCTGACCGACGGCGAGGCCGATGTCGAGCGCATGCGCACCGAGTACGACCGCCGACGCCGGCTGGTCGTCGACGGCCTCAACGACCTGGGCCTCGAGACGTTCGAGCCGCGCGGCGCGTTCTATGCCTTCCCGCGCATCACGAGCACCGGCCTGACCGACGACGAGTTCACCGAACGCCTGCTTCGCGAGGAGCGTGTCGCCGTCGTCCCGGGCAGCGCCTTCGGGCCGTCGGGCGCGGGTCACGTCCGCGCGTGCTACGCGACGCGCTACGAGGACCTCGAGGAGGCGCTCCGGCGCATCGGCCGATTCGTGGAGCGCGTGCGACCGGCCTGACGGTGATGGTCGATCCGCCGCTCCCCGTTGCGCCCGTCGCGCCGGCCGTCGCGTTCCCGGCCGTCGCACCCGCCCTCTCGACGTTCCTGCTGACCGACATCGAGGGCAGCACGCGGCTGTGGGAGGAGCAGCCCGAGGCGATGGGTCCCGCGCTCGCGATCCACGACCGGCTCCTCCGGGACGCGATCGCGCACGCGCACGGGACCGTGGTCAAGACGATGGGCGATGGGATGCTCGCGGTCTTCGACGAGGCCGCGGATGCCGTCGACGCCGCGCTGACCGCCCAGCGCGCGCTGCGCGACGAGCGGTGGGGCGCGACCGGACCGCTCCGGGTCCGGATGGCGATCCACTCGGGGATCGCGGAGTCGCGCGAGGGCGACTTCTTCGGCCAGGCGCTCAATCGCGACGCCCGCATCCTCGCCATCGGGCACGGCGGTCAGGTGCTCCTGTCGGCCGTCGCGGCGGGCCTGGCGCGCCGCAGCGTCCCGCCCGAGGTGCTGCTGCTCGACCTGGGTTCGCATCGCCTGCGCGATCTCGATCGACCCGAGCAGATCTTCCAGCTCGCGGCGTCCGGCCTTCCGACGACGTTCCCGCCGCTCCGATCGGTCAGCGCACGACGCTCGAACCTGCCGGTGCCGCTCACGTCCTTCGTCGGCCGGGAGCAGGAGGCCGCGGCGGTGGAGGCGTCGCTCGAGCAGTCGCGGCTCATCACGCTCATCGGGACCGGGGGGACGGGCAAGACCCGGTTGATGCTCGAGGTCGCTGGACGTGTCGCGTCGCGGTTCGCCGACGGCGTCTGGCTCGCGGAGCTCGCGCCACTCGCCGACCCGGGCGAGATCGGACCGGAGATCGCGCGGGCCCTGGGCGTCTCCGAGGTGCCCGGCCGGCCGGCCCTCGAGCTCGTCGTCGACTTCCTCGCCACGAAGGACCTGCTCCTCGTCCTCGACAACGCCGAGCATCTCATCGACGCCGTCGCGCGGGTCGCGGAGCGGTTGCTCGCGGCGGCCCCCGGGCTGCGGATCCTGACCACGAGTCGCGAGGCGCTCGCGGTCCCCGGCGAGGCGGTGATCCAGGTCCCATCGCTGACCTGCCCAGCCGGTCCCGCGACGCCGGGCGAACACATCACGGACCTCGCCGCCGCCGCCGCCACGGAGGCGGTCAAGCTCTTCGTCGAGCGGGCGACCGCGGTGCAACCGACGTTCGCGCTGACCGGCGCCAACGTCACGCCCATCGGGGAGATCTGTCGCCGGCTCGATGGCATCCCGCTGGCCATCGAGCTCGCCGCGGGACGCGTGTCGGCGATGTCGCCCGAGGAGATCGCGGTCGGTCTTGGCGACCGGTTCCGGCTCCTGACCGGCGGCCGGCGAACGGCCGTCCCGCGCCAGCAGACGCTCCACGCGCTGATCGACTGGAGCTGGGACCTCCTCGGCGAGCCCGATCGCCGGTTGCTGCGCCGGCTGGCCGTGTTCGCGGGTGGCTGGACGGCGCCCGCCGCGGCCCAGGTCACCAGCGACGGTGACCCTGTCCTCATGGACACCATCGACGGCCTGACGCGCCTCGTCGACCGGTCGCTCGTCATCGCCGACCGGGGGGCCGTGACGCGCTACCGGATGCTCGAGACGATCCGCCAGTACGCCCGGGAACGGCTCATCGCGAGCGGCGAGGCCTCGGCGACCGCCGATCGACACCTTGCCCACTTCGCGGCCCTGGCGGCCTCGGCCTCACCCGGAGCTGCGAGGGCCGGCGATGGTCGACTGGCTCGATCGGCTCGATGTCGAGATCGAGAACCTCGGGACCGCGCTCGAGTGGAGCCTCGAGGGTGACCCGGACACGACCATCGCGCTGACCACCCACCTGCTCGACTACTGGGTCGCCCGGGCGCCGTCGCCCGACAACCAGGCGCGCGTCGTCGCCGCGGTCGAGGCCGCGCGGCGGGTGGCCGCCGACCGGGACGGGGCGACGCTCGGCCAGCGCATCGCCGCGGTGCGGCTGATGGGCAAGGCGGCGCTCCGTTGGTCGCTCTCCGGTGGCGGCATGACCGCGATCACGTGGGGCGAGGAGGCGATCACGCTCGCGCCCGAGCTCGACTCGCCGACGGCGACGATCGACGCGGTCCTCGGCCACACGACCGCGGCGATCTTCACGCAGACGCCGGTGGACGTGTACGCCGCGCTCTCGGAGGTCGTTCGACTGTGCACGCAGATCGACGACCAGTTCTCGATGGCGTTCGCGGGCGTGGGCGTCGCGATCGGCGTCGGTGCGGTCGACCAGGAGCACGCGGAACCCATCCTGGCCATCGGCGTCGCCGCGGCGCATCGCAGCGGCAACCCGCACGCGATCGCCCTGACATCGCTGGGGCAGGGCACGCTGCTCGCGCGGACCGGCCGCATCGATGGAGCCCTTGTCAGCCTCGCCGAGGCGGTCGCGCGGTTCACCGAGATGGGTGACGAGCGCCTGGCGAACGCGGCGCGCAGCGAGATCGCGCATGCCCTTCGCCGCGCCGGCCGGACGGATGAGGCACTGGCGGCCTATCGCGACACGATCCGCCGATGGGTCCGGACCGGCGCCCGCGGCGCCGTGGCACATCAGCTCGAGAGCATCGCCTTCATGGACATCGACAGCGGCGATCTCGTCCGCGCCGCACGTCTGCTGGGCGCCGCGGGATCGCTGCGCGACGCGAGCCGCAACCCGATGACCAGCAACGAGGTCCCCGAGCACGCGGCGAACCTCGAGCGGCTGCGGGAGCGGCTCGGCTCGGAGGTCGTCGACGCCGAGCTCGCGGCGGGACGACGACTGTCCATGGCCGAGGCCGTGGCCCTTGCGGTCGCGGCCGACGCTGCGACCGCCACGTAGCGGATCAGCACCGGACTGCCTCGCCGCTGCAGCGGCCGGCTGCGAGCGCGCCGACATGATCCCGAACCGACCCCCGAACGCAGCACGTCTGGGTCTGGAGCCACAACCCGTCGGGCATGTTCGTCGACTGGAACCCGAAGCTGACCTGCCCGTGACCGGCGCGAGCGGTGCGGTCCGGCCACGACGCCCGGGCCGCACCCGACCGCGGTGCGTACACTCGCGCCCATGGTCGACGCCGTGCTCCTCGTCTGCGGCCTCGCGGCGGC
Source organism: uncultured Chloroflexia bacterium (assembly GCA_963778025.1). GTDB lineage: Bacteria > Chloroflexota > Limnocylindria > Limnocylindrales > CSP1-4 > CAVZTA01. Next base: position 111,055 of record CAVZTA010000013.1, read on the forward strand.
GGTCCTCGGGACGTGGCGCGGCTACGTCGTCGCCCGCGAGGCCGTCGGTCCGTTCGTCCACGAGGGCGATCCGACGCGCACGTTGATCGAGGCCGGCCGCCCCATCCACGCGCGGCCACGGGTCCGGCTGTTCGTGCGCCGCGTGCTCGTCGCGTGTGCCTGGCTGGCGCTCGCGATGTACGGGCTCTACCTGTGCGCGGCGGCGGGCTCGTGACCGCCCCGGCGAAGCCGGCCGCGAAGCCGGCCGACCGGCTGTCCGACATCCTCGAGCGCTGGGAGCCGGTCATCGGGATCGAGGTCCACTGCCAGCTGCGAACGGCCTCGAAGATGTTCTGCGCCTGCTCGACGGCCTACGACGGCGCCGCGCCGAACACCCACACCTGCCCGGTCTGCCTCGGCCTGCCCGGGACCCTGCCGACCATCAATCGGGCGGCGGTCGAGCACGTCCTCGCCACGGGCGTGGCGATCGGCGGGACCGTTCCCGCGCGCACCCAATGGGAACGCAAGAACTACTTCTACCCGGACCTCCCGAAGGGCTACCAGATCAGCCAGTACGCGATCCCGCTGGCGGCCGATGGGTCGCTGACGGTCGACACGTCGGACGGTCCGTTCGAGGTCCGCATCCGTCGGGCGCATCTCGAGGAGGACACGGCGAAGCTCATCCACGCCGAGACCGGCGGCCGGCGCGTGAGCCTGGTCGACTTCAACCGGTCGGGTGCGCCGCTCATGGAGATCGTGACCGAGCCGGTGGTCCGCACGGCCGAACAGGCGCGCCGCTACGCCGAGGAGCTGCAGCTGCTGCTGCGCGCGATCGGCGCCAGCGATGCCGACATGGAGCGCGGTCAGATGCGGGTCGAGGCCAACGTCTCCCTGCGGCCGCGGGGCGAGGACGAGTTCGGGACGCGGGTCGAGGTCAAGAACATGAACTCGTTCCGGTCGGTGGAGCGGGCGATCGCGTTCGAGATCGAGCGGCAGGCGACGGCGCTGGAGGCGGGCGAGCCGCTCGTCCAGGAGACCCGTGGCTGGGACGACGGGCGGCAGGCGACGTACCGGATGCGGCTCAAGGAGACGAGCGAGGACTACCGCTACTTCCCCGAGCCGGACCTGCCGCCGTTGACGGTCTCCGCCGACTGGCTCGCGTCCGTCCAAGCCGCGCTGCCGGAGCTGCCGGCGGCACGCCGTGCGCGGTATGCCGGACTCGGGCTGTCCGGCTACGACGCGGCGGTGCTCGTCGCCGATCCTGCGATGACCGTCGCGTTCGAGGCGATCCGCGCGGCCGGACCCGAGCTTCCGGCCAAGGACGTCGCGAACCTCGTCACCGGCGACTACGGACGTGCCGCCAAGGTCTCGGCGGTGCGCGGACCCGATGGGCTGGTCGATCGCGCGACTGCCGGGGAGCTCGCGGACCTGTTGGCGCGGATCGCCGCCGGGTCGCTGTCGCGGCCGAATGCCAAGGAGGTGCTCGCCGAGCATCTCGAGACCGGCGCGTCGGTGGCGACGATCGTCGACCGTCGTGGCCTGCGCCAGATCAGCGACACGTCGGCCCTGGACGCGCTCATCGACGAGGTGCTGGCGGCCAACCCATCGGCGGTCGCGGACGTGGCGGCGGGCAGACCGCAGGCGATCGGCTTCCTCGTCGGCCAGGTGATGAAGGCGTCGAAGGGCCAGGCGAACGCCGCGCTCGTCCAGGCGGCGATCCGGTCCCGCGTCGCTGGGGCCGGCTGACGGATGGGCATCGTCAACCTCGTGCTCCTGGTCGCGGGCGTCGCGCTGATCGTGCTCGGGGCGGTGCGGGCGCGCGGCCCGTGGCGGCGGTACCAGGCGCTGCGTCAGCAGCAGGCCAACGTCGCGCGCTACGAATCGTGGCGCGGCGGCATCCGGAGCAGCCCCGACGAGCGCACGGGCGCCGATGTGATGATCGCCGAGCTCCGCCGCCAGGCACAGATCGGCGGGGCGATCGTCGCCGTCGGCTTCGTCCTCGTCGCCGTGGCGTTCGTGCTGAAGGGCTGACCTCGCTGCCGGATCGTTGCGTGATCGGCGGTCGGCAGCGGGGCCATCCATCCCCGCGCTGACCGCGCTCGTCACGCGAGCCAGGCGGCGTCGTCGGCACGCCTGACCAGCGTGCTCGGCTGGGACGTGAGCGATCCGGCTGCTCTCGGGCCCGACCTCGGGCGGCGACGGTCAGCCGCGGCCGACCCGCCGCACCTCGATCGCCGTGCAGCGGTCCATCACGACCGACAGCCCCGCCGCATGCGCGATGCGCGCCGCCTCGACGTCCACGATGCCCAGCTGCAGCCACAGGCATCGCGCACCCGCCTCGACCGCCTCGCGCGCGTGCGGCACGCACAGCTCCGCCCGGCGGAAGACGTCGACGATGTCGACCGGGCCGGTCGCGGACACCGCCGAGGCGAGGTCGGGGTACGCGTCCAGCCCCAGCACCGAGCGCTCGTTCGGGTTCACCGGAACGACCTCGTAACCGGCCGCGAGGAGCGTCCGCATCACGCCCAGCGACGGCCGGCCCGGCCGTGACGACGCGCCGATCACCGCGATCCGCCGCGCCGACGCGAGCAGCGCGGCGATCCCGTCGTCGTCGAGCAGCGGCACCGGCGAGCGGCCCTCCGCGACGTCGACCATGTCCCGCACGCGCTGGAGGTCGGCGCGTCGCGCCTCGGCGTCGTCGACCATCCGGATCGGTCCGCCGAACGACCCCGACGTCTCGCTCGTGGGCGTCGCCCGATCGGAGCGATCCGACGCGTCCCCGTGATCCGAATCGATGTCGTCGTCGCGGGGCTCGCTCAGTGCGCCGCCTCGCGCTCGTACGGCTGGCCGTCGGCCGCGGGCGGCGTGCTCCGGCCGATGAAGCCCGCGAGCACGATGATCGTGACGACGTACGGCAGGGCGCTGAACGTCTGCACCGGCAACGCCTTCACGATCACGCCCAGGTCGCCTGTCGGCGCCACGAACGTGATCGTCTGGCCCAGTGACAGGAAGACCGAGAACAGGAGCGTCGCGCCGAGGGCACCGATGGGCGTCCAGCGACCGACGATGACCGCCGCCAGCGCGATGAAGCCGCGGCCCGCCGTGCCGCCCGCCTGGAACGAGTTCGACAGCTCGAGCGACAGGAACGCTCCGCCCAGCCCGGCCAGCGCCCCACCCAGGAGGACGTTCCGGTAGCGCAGCCGGATGACGTCGATGCCGACGGTCTCGGCCGCCTTGGGGTGCTCGCCGACGGCGCGCGTCCGCAGGCCCCAGCGGGAGCGGAACAGCAGGATCTGCAGGAGCACGGTGAGCACGAGCAGCGAGATCGTCAGCGGTCCCTGGTTGAACAGGGTCGAGACGAGCCAGCCGACGAGCGGCATCTCCACCAGCCCTGACGGCGGGTTGATCTTGCCGAACTGCCCCGCGCTCGTGGGCGACGCCGCGGCGATGACGTTGTTGAGGTAGCCCGTGATGCCGAACGCCGCGATGTTGATGATCGTGCCGCTGATGATCTGGTCGATGCGCAGGCTGATCGACATCCACGCGTGGAGGAGCGCGGTCAGGACCGCGAAGACCACGGCGCCGATGAGCGCGATGACGAGCGCCGGCGTGACGCCCAGCGGCCCGGCCGGCATCGGACCCAGGATGCCCAGCGCGGCGATGCCGATGACCCAGCCGCTGAACGCCGCGACGAGCATCGTGCCCTCGATGCCGATGTTGACCACGCCCGAGCGCTCGCACAGGACGCCGCACAGGGCACCGAAGCCGATCGGCGTGGCGGCCCGCAGGATGATCGGGGCGCTCGTCGGGAGGACGGCGATGAGATACCCGAACAGCTCGAAGACCACGCCGAGGATGGGGATGCCGTACAGGAACTGGTCCATCAGGAGGGCACCGATTCCTTCGCGTAGGAGGACGTGATCGTCTGCGCCTCGACCGGGATGATCTTCCCGCGCCCGCGCGTCATGCGCGCCAGCACGGGCAGCGCGACGAGCGTGATGAGGATCACCGCCTGGAGGACGTCGACCAGCTCACGCGGCGTCCGGGCCTCGATCTGCATCTGACCCGCCCCGGCGCGCATGGCCCCGAACAGGATCGCCGCGGGGATGATCGCGAACGGGTTGGAGCGGGCGAGCAAGGCGACCGCGATCGCGTCGAAGCCGACGGTGCTGGCGAAGCTCGTCTGGGTCAGGTGCGTGACGCCGAGGAGCTCGTTCGCGCCCGCCATCCCGCCCAGGGCGGCCGACATGGTCATCGCGAGGACGACCAGGCGTCGGGGCCGCATGCCGGCGTACCGGGCTGCATCGGGATTGACGCCGGCGGTGCGGATCTCGAAGCCGAGGGTCGTGCGGTACAGGAGCCACCACACGACGACGACCATGACCAGGGCGATGAGGATCCCGATGTGGCCCGTCTTCCCCAGGATGATGGGCAGCGCCGCATGCCCGACGTCGTACGTCACCGGCGCCGCCGCTCTGGGGACCCGCAGAGGACCGGCGACGGCCGCCGCGAGGATGCTCAGGGCGATGTAGTTGAGCATGATCGTGACGACCACCTCATGGGCCCCCCGGAAGGCCTTGAGGGCGCCGGCGATGAGCCCGAACGAGGCACCGGCGAGCGTGCCCGCGATGAACGCGAGCGTCGCGGCGATCCAGGTCGGCTGATCGTGGAGCGCGACGCCCACCGTGACCGCGCCCAGCACGCCCATGAGGAGCTGGCCCTGGACGCCGATGTTGAACAGTCCGCCCTTGAAGCCGAGCGCGACCGCCAAGCCGCCGAAGATGAGCGGCGTCGCCGCGACCAGCGTGGCGACGATCGGGTCGAAGCCCAGCAGCGATCCGGAGATCAGGGCCCGGTAGGCCGTGATCGGCTGGAGGATGTCGATCCGGCCGTCCTTGATGAACGCGGCGGCGTAGACGAACACCGAGCCGATGAGGACGGCCAGCACCACGGCCTCGAACGGGAGCAGGACCGCGGCGCGGATCTGCTGGGTCCGCTCGGCGTTCGAGCGTGCCGGAGACGGGGCGGCGAGCGGGGGTGGTGGCGGACTTCGGAGCGCTCATCCGCCCGCCCCGCCCGAGGCCGGCGGCCCATCGTCCGGCGGCGCCTCGGCCGCCCCGATCGGGCCATCGACCGTCGCCTCGACCGCGGTCACCTTCTCGGCCGCCTCCGCGACCGTGATGGCACCGCTCGCCACCGCGGCCTCCTGGCGGACACCGGTGGCCATCAGCACGCCGACCTCGTTGCGATCGGCGGTCCGGCCGTCGACCACCGCGACCAGCTGCCCGCGGTACATCACCGCGACCCGGTCGCTCAGCTCGAGGACCTCGTCGAGCTCGGCGGACACGAGCAGCACCGATGTCCCGGCGTCGCGCTTGCGGATCGCCTGGCGATGGATGAACTCGATGCTGCCCACGTCCAGGCCGCGCGTCGGCTGGTCCAGGACGAGCAGCCGCAGCTCGCCGTCCAGCTCGCGGGCGACGACGATCTTCTGCTGATTGCCCCCTGACAGCGTCCCGGCGGTGACCGTCGCGGACGGCGTCCGGATGTCGTACTCCTTGACCGCCGCCTGCCCGCGTTCCTCGATCGCGTCGTCGTTGCGGATCGGGCCGCGGGCGTACGGCTTGCGGTAGTAGTCGGTGAGGACGACGTTGTCGGCGACCGAGAACGAGAGCACCAGCCCGAATCGATGGCGGTCGGCCGGGACGTAGCCCACGCCGAGGTTGGTCATCGCGCGCGTCGACGCGTCGGTCACGTCCTGGCCGTCGAGCGTGACCGTGCCCGAGGCGGGCTTGCGCAGCCCGACGATCGACTCGACGAGCTCATCCTGCCCGTTGCCCGCGACGCCCGCGATGCCCAGGATCTCGCCCGCCCGGATCTCGAACGACACCCCACGCACGACCTCGCTGCCGCGGTCGTCCTTCACGCGCAGGTCCTGCACCTTCAGGCGCACCTCGCCCGGATGCGACTCGCCGCGGTCGACCACCAGCTGCACGTCGCGCCCGACCATCAGCGCCGCAAGGTCCTCCTCGTCGGTCTCGGACGGGATCCGCGAGCCGACCACGCGACCGCGCCGGATGACGGTGATCCGGTCCGCGATCTCGAGGACCTCGTACAGCTTGTGGCTGATGAACACGATGCTGTGGCCCTGCTCCGCGAGCCGCCGCAGGACCGCGAAGATCTCTTCCGTCTCCTGGGGCGTGAGCACCGCGGTGGGCTCGTCGAGCACGAGGACCCGGGCGTTGCGATAGAGCGCCTTGAGGATCTCGACGCGCTGCTGCCAGCCCACGGACAGCTCGCCGACCTTGACGTCGGGGTCGATCTCGAAGCCGAAGCGCTTGCCCAGCTCGACGATCCGGCGCTTGGCCTCCTTGCGGTCGAGGAAGCCGAGGCGCGCCATCGTCTCCTCGCCGAGGAGGATGTTCTCGGCGACGGTCAGGACGGGCACCAGCATGAAGTGCTGGTGGACCATGTTGATGCCGCGCCGGATCGCCTGGGTCGCGTCGGCGATCTTCACGACCTCGCCATCGATGAGGATGTCCCCGGAGTCCGGCTGCGCCAGCCCGTAGAGGATGTTCATCAGCGTCGACTTGCCGGCGCCGTTCTCACCGAGCAGCGCGTGGATCTCGCCCGGGCGCACATCGAGGTCGATGTGGTCGTTCGCGAGGACACCCGGGTAGCGCTTCGTGATGCCCCGCATCTCGAGCGCGGGCGCCTGGATGGGCGTCTCGCTGACGGCCTCGGTGACGGTCACGGAGTGTGCGCCTCCTGCGGCGGCTGACCCGGGTGACGCGCGAAGCGGTTCGTGTGGCTCGTGTGTGGAGAGGGTACGGCAGCGGGCCGGCCGAGGATCGGCCGGCCCGCTGTGGGGTGCGTGGAGCGAAGCCCGGCGGTTACCCGACCGTGCCGCACTTGTCGGGGCAGGTCTTGAGGGAGCCGTCCTTCATGCCCGCCAGCGCCGCGTCGAGCTTGGCCTGCGTGTCGGGGGCCCAGGCGGACGCGTTGTCGTGGCCCGGCGAGACGCCGATGCCGTCGTTCTTGGCGTCGTACAGGAGGCTGCCCGCCTCGAGCGACCCGGCGGCTCTCGGACTTCGAGCGCGTCGGACACGGCGAGCTCGAGGTGCTTCTCGGCGCTGGTCAGGAGGCACGGTGCGGCGTTCGGGTAGGACAGGAACTGGTCCACGTCGACACCGATGCCCTTGATGTTGGCCGCGCACGCCGCGTCGAGGACGCCGTTGCCGGTCAGGCCGGCGACCTGGAACAGGATGTCGACGTCCTTGTTCTGGGCGAGGAAGTTCTCGGCGAACGTCTTGCCGCCGGCCTGGTCCTGGAACGCGGCCGCGGAGAAGTCGTTCGTGACGTACGCGCTGACGACCTTGATGTCCGGCTTGACCGACTTGGCGCCCAGCTCGTAGCCCTGGATGTAGCGCACGCAGGGGGCGCAGATGCTGGTGCCGCCGATGGCGCCGATCGTGCCCGACTTCGACGCGCCGGCCGCCACGATCCCGGCGAGGTAACCCGCCTGGTCCTCCTGGAAGGCGAGGGACGTGTAGTTGGGCGCGATGGTCTTCGAATCGGCCGGACACGGGAAGGTGAAGTCCTGGGATCCGTCGACCTTGATGCAGATCGGCGACTGGTCGACGCCGATGAACGTGGTGCCCTTGTTGTTGCAGGCCGCCACGCCGGTCGCAGCGGCCAGGTTGAAGCCGACCGTCACGATCACGTTGTACTTCTGGTCGATGAACGACTGGATGGACGGACCGTAGTCGGCAGCCGCGGTCGGCACGATCGACTGCGGCTCAGGGGCGCCGATGTCCTTGGCGCCCTGCTGGGCACCCTTGAACGAGTACTCGTTGTAGTTCTTGTCGTTGAGCGTTCCGATGTCGGTGACGACGCCGATCTTGAGATCCGAAGCGGCGGCCGGCGACGCCGGCGCACTGGACTCCGGGCACGGAACGGCGGCGGCTGCGGAGCTCGCGGGCGCGCTCGCGGGCGCGCCACTGGTCGCGGTCGAGCCGCCGCAGGCGCTCAGGACGAGCATGAGCCCGACGAGCGCGGGCACCACGCGGGTGCGAAGGTGCATTCTGGTCCTCCTCCGGATCGCGAGCGCCTACCCGCTGACTCCCCGGGTGTCGCTCGATCGATGGACCTGCCCGGCGCCGCCGGGCGGTCGCTGGCGCGCATCGTAACGGTGTCGTCGAGCCGAGGCCAAGGGAAAGCGCGGGGTCGCGAGAGGTCTCGTGGGCACCGGCCGGTGTGTGCGGGCCAAGGATACGGCGTCGCGGCGGCGTGTGGCATGCTCGGGCCATGGCGGCGCACGCTCCGAGCCCGTTCGACGGGGCATGGCCGGATCCCGAGCGGCGTCGCCCCGTGATCCTCGACGGCGATCCCGGGCACGACGATGCGCTCGCGATCCTCCTCGCGCTGGCATCACCCGCGGCTCGAGGTGCTGGCGGTGACCACGGTGTCGGGCAACGCCAGCCTCGGCGCGCACCACCCGGAACGCGCTGCGGGTGCTGACGCTCCTCGGCCGTGCGGACGTGCCGGTGGCGGCAGGCGCCGACCGGCCGCTGCGCCGGGATCCGTGGGTCCCGGTGTCGGTCCATGGGGAGTCCGGCCTCGACGGCGCGGAGCTGCCCGAGCCCGCCGCCTCGCCCCGCCCCGAGTCGGCGGTGGAGTTGATGGCGGCGCTCCTGCGCGCGGCCCCGGAGCCGATCACGCTCGTGCCCACGGGGCCGTTGACGAACATCGCCCTGCTGCTCCGCGCCGTGCCGGCGCTCCGTGACCGGATCGCCGGCATCAGCCTGATGGGCGGCGGCATCGGCATCGGCAACACGACGGCCGCCGCCGAGTACAACGTCTGGCAGGACCCCGAGGCGGCGGCGATCGTGTTCGAGTCCGGGCTGCCGCTCGCGATGGCCGGCCTCGACGTCACCCACCAGGCGTTGATCCTGCCCCCGGACGTCGCGCGCCTCGAGGCGGCCGGGACGCGGACCGGACGGGTGTTCGCCGATCTCATGCGCTACTTCGGTGCGCATCACCGACATCGCTACGGCTGGGATGGACCGCCGGTCCACGACGCCCTCGCCGTGCTGCGGCTGACCCACCCCGACCTCTTCACGACCGAGCTCCTGCGGGTCGACGTCGCGACCGACGACGGCCTGACGCGTGGCGCCACCATCGCCGATCCCGAAGGACTCACGGGACGGCCGCCCAACGTCGACGTGAGCCGGAGCATCGATCGGGCGCGCTTCGTCGACATCGTCGTCGACGCGGTCGCCCGCTTCCCCTAGCATCGGCGCGGAGGCGCATCGTGACCACGCTCGAGCCCGGCCCGGTCCATGCCACGGCCGTCGACCCGACGGCCGTCACGCCGGGCGCCGTCGGCTTCGACCCGACCGACCCGGCGTTCATCGCGGACCCGTACCCGGTCTACGCACGCCTGCGCGCCGATCACCCGGTGCTCTGGAACCCGGACACCGGCCAGTACCTGATCTCGCGCTTCCGCGACGTCAACGCGCTGTTGCGCGATCGAAGGCTCGGCCGGACCTACCTGCACGTGGCCACGCACGCGGAGATGGGCCGCGCCGACGATCCCGCCTGGCACGACCCGTTCTGGATGCTGGTCCGGGACGGGATGCTCGACCGCGAGCCGCCCGATCACACCCGCCTCCGTCGCCTCGTCTCGAAGGCGTTCACGCCTCGCACCGTCGCGGATCTCCGACCGCGGATCGAGGCCATCGTCGAGGGCCTGCTCGACGCGGCGGTCGAGCGCGGCGAGTTCGACCTCATCCGCGACGTCGCCGAGCCCCTGCCGGTCACGGTCATCGCGGAGCTGCTGGGCGTCCCCCACGAGGACCGCCACCTGCTCCGACCCTGGTCGGCCGACATCTGCCTGATGTACGAGCTCAACCCGCCGCTCGAGTCGCAGCAGCGGGCGGTCGTCGCGTCGACCGCCTTCAGCACCTACCTCCGCGACCTCGCGCGCGTCCGTCGTGCCGATCCGCGGGACGACCTCATCTCGGGGCTGGCGCAGGTGGCCGATGCGGGCGACGTCCTCACGGAGGGCGAGCTGGTGGGGACGTGCGCGCTCCTGCTCAACGCCGGTCACGAGGCATCGGTCAACGGGGCAGGGAATGCGTGGTGGACGCTGTTCCGCCACCCGGACGCGCTGGCGCAGCTCCGCGGCGACCACACCCTGGTCCCCAGCGCGCTCGAGGAGCTCCTGCGCTGGGACACGCCGCTGCCGATGTTCGAGCGCTGGGTGCTCGAGGACATCGAGGTCCAGGGTGTCCGGATCGGACGTGGCAACGAGCTGGCGCTCCAGTTCGCGTCGGCGAACCGCGACCCGGACGCGTTCGACGACCCGGAGGCCCTGCGGCTCGACCGCGATCCGAACCCGTACCTGTCCTTCGGGGCGGGCATCCATTACTGCCTGGGCGCCCCGCTCGCCAAGCTCGAGCTGGGCATCCTGTTCACGCGCATCCTGGAGCGCATGCCCGACCTCGAGCTGCTCGAGGAGCCGGTCTGGAAGCCCACGTTCATCCTCCGGGGCCTCGAAGGGCTCGCGGTGCGGACCCGGACCGGCCGATGACGACGCAGGAGACCCGCCGATGACCGATCCCGACGCGCAGCTGGCACGTATCGGCCGCCTCGCCGCCGTCGCCCGCGGGCTGGAGCGCGAAGGCGGCTACAACGGCGCCAAGCTCCTGCGCGCGGCGCTCGATCGCGAGCTCGTGCGCTGGGCGGAGCGCGAGGCGCCCGTCGGGATGCCCGCGTCGATCGAGGCGACGGCGTCGCTCGCCCGAGAGCTCGCCGAGGCCGCGTATCCCGCGTCCTTCGTGGAGCGGGTCTCGGCCGTGCCGGGCATCCTCCGCGACGTCGGGACGATCCGGCTCAGTGATGCGCCACCTGCCCGGACCTGTCGCGTCTGCGGTGAGCTCTTCCTCGGCGACGACGTGCCGCTCCAGTGCCCGTCGTGCGAGGCACCCGCGCTGTCGTTTCGCGAGCAGCTCCCGGTCTGGTACCTCGAGCACGCGGAACCCGGCACGATCCTTGCCGAGCTGGCGACCGGTCCCCGGCGCGTCGGCCTCGCGATCGCGGGGCGCGGTGACGACACGCTGGATGCGCCGCCGGCCGCCGGCGAATGGTCGGCGCGCGAGGTGCTCGAGCATCTGGTGTTCGCCGAGGACCTCCTGGCGACGCGCGTCCCGCGGCTCCTGGACGAGGACGATCCGGACCTCGTCGCCTGGGTGCCGGGCGAGGGCGCGCCACCCACCGACGAGGGCACGGCGGCGACCGGGGAGGGTGCCGCGGCGCTGTTCGATCGCTACCGCCGGCTGCGGGAGGCGAGCATCAAGCGCCTCCGCGGGCTCGACGAGTCGGCGTGGGGACGCGCGGGACGGCATCCCGAATGGGGTCGCGTCACCGTCCTCTCGCAGGCGGCGTACTTCGCGCGCCACGAGGCGTCGCACCTCGCGCAGCTCGTCGCTGCCGCCGAGGGCCGGCTGCCGGGCGCACGTGCGATCCCGGCAGGCTCGGGGACGGGATCGTGAGCCGGCTGCGCGCGCGACGACCCGTCGACGAGCTGCCGGAGCGCGCGGGCTCGACGGCGACGGCTCGCGGACGTCGATCGCGGACGTCGCCATCGCGGACGTTCCACGACCCCGCCTCGCTGCACGTCGCCGACAGCGAGACGCGGATCCAGCAGACGCTCGCCCTGCAGCGGTCGGCGGGCAACGCCGCCGTGACCACGATCGTTCGGCCCCCGTCGGCCGACGGGGGCGGACGCGCGTCGTCCCTCGGCTCGACCCCGCAGCCGCTCGGGCACGCGGTCGGCCGGCGACGTCTCGCTGCGGCCTTCGCCACGACGGTCAAGAGCCAGCCCGCGCCGGGCGGTGTCGCCGACATCCGCAAGCGCTACGGCGGGTCACCGCTCGCCAAGACGGTCGGCTCGTTCGACGACGCGCCGCCGCTGTTCCGGGCCGACGCGGTCGACGACGGCAAGGGTGGGCGAGCGGCCAAGGTCAGGCGAGCGCGCTCCGTGGCGCCGGACCACCTGGTCGAGGTTCCCGCGGGCGGCCGGCACGATGTCGGCGCGTACGGCCAGCATCGCCACATCGTCGTCATCGACCCCGACTGGGAGAAGACGCTGCGAGCCGGTGAGCAGGAGCACGTCGACGACGAGACGCTCGCCTGGAAGCTCACCTGGAAGGCCGTCGCCGATGCCATCACCGCGGTCGCCGACGGGGAACCGGTGGCCGGCAAGACCGATGCGGCGGCGACGAAGGCGGCGTGGTCGAAGGTCGTCGGTCAGCTCCCGGACTGGCTCCGTCCGAAGGACGCGAGCGAGGGTGCGCAGCACGAGCGCTGGGACCTCAAGAAGGGCACGCCCGTGTGGGATCTCGTGAAGGCCACCAAGCGCCTGCGCGACGACCGCAACTGGCACATGCCGCGGTTCGATCCCGAGAACGCGGACCCGAAGGGCGACCTGGTCGACCACCTGGCGATGGACACGTCGACGCAGTTCGGTAAGACCAAGTCCGACGCGCTCCTGGCCGAGGCGATCGCCGAGGTCAAGAAGACCTACAAGGCCTGACGCTCCTCGGTCACGCGCAAGCGGGGCGACGGAGCGACCCGCCGCCCCAGCGACCACGCTGCGAACCCCAGCACGACGCCCGCGGCGTTGAGGAGCGCATCGTCGATGTCGAAGGGAGCGGACCATCGCCCCGGCTGACAGATCGATGACGAG
>CAVZTA010000014.1:0-21184 GCA_963778025.1 uncultured Chloroflexia bacterium
GAGCGGATCGCCGCGGACCGCGGCGCCGAACGGCTCATCCTGCAGACCGGCGACCGGCAGCCCGACGCGATCGCGCTCTACGAGAAGATCGGCTACACGCCGATCCCGGTGTACCCGCCGTACGTCGAGATCACGTTCTCGCACTGCTTCGAGAAGCCCGTCCCCGCGTGACCGGATCCACCCAGGTCGTCGTGATCGGCGGCGGCGTGATGGGCGCCGCCTCGGCGTGGCAGCTCGCCCGACGAGGGATCGACGTGACCCTCGTCGAGCGGTTCGGACCGCTGCACCGGCACGGCGCGTCCCACGGCACGGCGCGCAACTTCAACGTGAGCTACGAGGACCCTGGTCTGCTGCGCTGGCTGCACGAGGCCGCCGATCTCTGGGGCGAGCTCGAGGGCGAGACGGATGCTGAGATCCTGACCCGCACCGGGATCATCAACCACGGACCCGGCCGCGACTTCGAGCGGGCCGCGGTCGCGCTGGCCGTCGGCGGGTTCCAGGCCGATCTCGTCGACGCGCCGGAGGCGCGACGCCGCTGGCCGGGGTTCCGCTTCGAGGGGCCCGTGCTGCACACGCCGGAGGCCGGTCGCCTGCACGCCGATCGCGCCGTCGCCTCGTTCGTCGAGGCGGCGGTCGCGCACGGCGCCCGGGTGCGCTACGACACGCAGGTGGTGGGCGGGACGATCGACGATGACGGCATCCGCCTGCGCGTGCGGACCGCATCCGGGGCCGACGAGGTGATCGACGCCCGCCGGGCGATCGTGACGGCCGGCGCCTGGACGAGCGACGTGCTCGCGGCGCTGGGGGCGACGTTCGCCCTGCCGCCGCTGCGGGTCACGCAGGAGCAGCCCGCGGTCTTCGCCCCGTGGGAGCTGGACGCCCAGTGGCCCGGCTTCAACCACGCCCCGGCGGCCGACGATCCGGCGACGTCCTGGCTTCTGAGCGGCGTCTACGGCATGGGGGTGCCCGGCGAGGGGGTCAAGGCGGGCTGGCACGGTGTCGGCCCCGAGATCCACCCCGACCGGCGCACCTACCGACCCGACGAGGCGCTGTCGGCGGCACTCCGGCGCTACGCGGCGGAGTGGCTTCCCGGTGTCGATGCGAGTTCGCCGACCGAGGTCACGTGCACCTACACGTCCACGCCGGACTCGGTTTTCGTGCTCGATCGCGTCGGTCCGGTCGCGCTGGGCGCCGGCTTCTCGGGCCACGGCTTCAAGTTCGCCCCGGTGATCGGGCGCGTGCTGGCCGACCTCGTCGACGAGCGCTGATCAGCTCACGCCTCGCGCAGGATCCGCTCCGTCACGCGCGCGGAGAACTCGAGGCTCTCCACCGGGATGCGCTCGTCCGCGCTGTGGAACTGGCCGAACACGTCGAAGCCGTCGGGCACGCGCAGCGGCACGAAGCCGTAGCCGGCGACGCCGAGCCGCGCGAAGTGCTTGTTGTCGGTGCTGGCCGGCAGCAGGTAGGGCACGACGAGTCCGTCCGGATCCTCCGCGCCGATGGCCGACTGCAGCACGGCGAGCAGGGGCGCATCGACGTCCGCCTCGGTCGCCGACCACCACCGGCCCCACCGGATGTCGATGTCGTCGCCGACGACCTCGCGCAGCCCGTCGCGCAGGGCATCGTCCTGCCCGGGGAGCACCCGGATGTCGAGGCGCGCGGTCGCTTCGCCGGGGATGATGTTGGTCTTCGACCCCGCTGACAGCACCGTCGGGGTGGCGGTGTTGCGCAGGCTCGCGCCGATCAGCGACGACACGAAGCCGAGCTGCGCGAGGTCGTCCTGCAGGCTCTCGTCCGAGAACGCCAGTCCGCGTGCGGCGCCGAACTCGTCGAGGAACGCCTGCAGGGCCGGCGTGCGGACGATCGGGAACGTGTGCGCGCCGACGGCCGCCACCGCCTGCGCGAGGCGCACCACGGAGTTGTCGTCGGTGGGGCGCGAGCCGTGCCCCGCGCGACCGCGTGCCGTGAGCGTCGCCCACGCGACGCCCTTCTCGCTGGTCGCGGCGAGATACGCGCGGCGCCCGGCGGTGAGCGGGATGGAGAACCCGCCGACCTCGCTGAGGGCCTCGGTCGCTCCGGCGAACAGCTCAGGGCGGTTGTCGACGAGCCAGCCCGCTCCCCACACGCCGCCCGCTTCCTCGTCGGCGAGGAACGTGAAGATGAGGTCGCGACGGGGAGTGATCCCCTCGCGGGCGAAGTGCCGCGCGACCGCGAGGATCGTCCCGGCGAAGTTCTTCATGTCGACCGCGCCGCGCCCGTACAGCCAGCCGTCGTGCACCTCGGCGCCGAACGGCGGGTGCGTCCACTCCTGCCCCTCCACCGGCACGACGTCCAGATGCGCGTGCACGATCAGGGCGCCCTGCGACGGATCCGACCCGCGCACGCCGCGCGACGACCGACCCGCGCCCCGGCCGGGACTCGATCAGCTCGGCGGGGATGCCGACCTCGGCGAGCTTCTGCTGCACGAAGCGCGCGGCCCGCGTCTCGCCGTCGCCGATCGTCTCGGCGATCCCGGTGTTGACGCTGTCGATGCGGATCAGGTCCCGGATGAGCTCCACGCTCTCCTGCTGCAGCCGCGCGAGCGCGGTGAGCGGGGTCGTGGCCGGCGCCGGGTCGATGTCGAGTCCGAAGGCGAGCAGCTCGATCCAGCGCCCGGGCTCGACCTCGAGCGGCCCTCCCGCTCGGTCAGCCTGCGGAAGCCCATCTTGGCGTAGAGCGCGTGGGCGCCGGTCATCTGCGGTCCGCTGTTCATGACGACGCGGTGCGAGCCGCGCTCAGCCGCAAGCGCGATCACCTTGCGCGTGAGCGCCTCGCCGATCCCGCGTCCACGGGCGGAGGGCGCGACGGCGAGCTGGCGGAAGTCGGTCTCGCCGGGCTGCGCCACCTCGGAGAGGGGGCGCCCTTCCGCGGCGATCCAGACCGTGCCGAGGATGGTGTCGTCCGCATCGACCGCGACCCAGACCTCGCCCCGCTCGAGCCGCCCCGTGACATCGCGCAGCGACTCCAGGTAGCTCTCGGAGAGGTCTCCGTAGCTGGCCAGGTAGGCATCGGCGGTGACGCGACCGGCTTCGGCGTACTCCTGGGGCCGAACCGGGCGCAGCACGATCCGATCGGCGTCCCGCGCGGCCGACTGCTCGACGATGGTCATGCCGCCCCCACCGTCACGAGGCCAGCGGTCGCGGCATCCCGCTCGCCTCGGTCAGACCCCACGCGCGGGCCAGCAGCTCGTACGAGCGCTCGCGATCGGCCGGGTCATGCGTGATCGTCGTCACCAGCAGCTCGTCCGCGCCGGTCGCGCGCCGGAGCGTCTCCAGCTGCTCGGCGACGTTCTCGGGGCTGCCGACGAACCGGGTCGCCAGCCGGTCGCGGACGACCTCCAGCTCGCCGGCGTCGAGCGGGTGCGCCCAGGCGCTCGTCGGGGGAGGGGAAGGGGATCGCCCCGTTGCCGGCGCGGATGCTGTGCACCCAGTGAGCGTAGCCCGCGGACAGACGCCCGGCCTCGGCATCCGTGTCGGCGACGAGCACGTCCACCGACACGGTGACGTACGGCTCGGCGAGCGTGCTGCTGGGACGGAAGGCCGCGCGATAGGCGGCGACGGCGTCCAGGACGAAGGTCGGGGCGACGTGGTAGTTGGCGCCGAACGGGAGTCCCGAGCCGGCCGGCGAGCTCGGCGCTCGGGCCGGCGGTGCTGCCGTGCAGCCACACCCGGATGTCCTGACCCTCCGCGGGGGTGGCGTGGATCGGAACGCCTTCGGGGGCGACGTACGTGCCGTCGATGAGGGCGAGGATGTCGCGGACGTCCTGCTCGAAGCGGTCGGCGTCGCCGGCCGTGCGGCCGAGCAGCCGCGCCTGGGCGGTGAAGCGGGCGGCGTCGAAGGCGAAGGGCCGCGAGGCCGGGAAGGAGGAGGCCGTCGACCACGCGATCCTCCGGCTGGCTCGGCGGAGGCGTCTGCGCGGAGCTGGTCGCGCCGGAGCGGCCGATGCCGAGGTCGAAGCGGCCGGGGTGCAGGGCGGCGACCACACCAGCGGCCTCGACGACCTGCAGGGCGGAGTAGTTGCCGATGATCGTGGCGGCCGTGCCGACGCGGATGCGGGAGGTGGCCGCGGCGACCAACGCCGAGGAGCACGTGCGGCGCCGCCCCTGAGACACCAGGGTTCAGGTGATGCTCGGCCACCCAGTAGCGCGCGTACCCCAGTCGTTCCGCGTGCTGCGCGAGGGCGATGCTCGCCCGGAGGCCGTCGGCGGGGGTCTGGCCTTCTCCGAACGGAGACAGGTCGAGGATGGCGAGGGGAGTGGTCATCGGCGTCTCGTTCTCGAAGGGATGCGGGCGGGAAATGACGTGGCGGGGCCGGCGAACCGGCCCCGCCACGCTGAGGACTACGACTTGGGCAGTCCGGGAGGGTTGATCTCGGAGGAGTCGATGCCCTCGGAGTCCAGGCCCCAGAAGGTCAGCAGCTCGGTGTAGGTGCCGTCCTCGATGAGCGCGTTCAGCACGATGCTGACGGGCTCGATCAGGCCGTTGCCCTTCGCCGTGCCGGCGGCGATGTTCGCCGTGTTCGGCCAGCCGCCGGGGACGATGCCGACGAGCTTCGTGTCGCCGGTCTCGAGCGCCGACCACGCCGCGGTGGCGTTCGGGCCGAACGAGGCGTCGACACGACCGGACTGCAGGGCCAGGGTCGCGGCGGCAGCGTCGTCGTAGTAGCTGAGCTCAGCGGGTGCCTTGCCATCCGCCTCGAGCTCCGCGTTCCACGCCAGGAGCACCTGCTCCTGGTTGGTGCCGGAGCCGACCGTGATCTTCAGGCCCGAGATGTCCGCGGCCTCGGTGATCGAGGTGATGTCGCTGTCGGCCTGCACGTAGAAGCCCAGGAGGTCGTCGCGGTAGCTCGCGAAGTCGTAGAGCTCCTTGCGCTCCTCGGTCACGGTGACGTTCGCCGTGATGAGGTCGTACTTGCCGGACTGGATGCCCAGCGGCCAGTCCGCCCATGCCACGACCTGCGGGTTGTACTCGAGGCCGAGGCCTTCGGCGATGAGCGAGCCGAGGTTCGGCTCGGTGCCGGCGACGTCGGTGGCCGCGGTCGTGCCTTCCGGCTGGTAGCTCAGCGGCGGCGTGAAGGCGCCGACCGCGACGGTGAGCTGGCCCGCGTTGATCGGCTCGAAGCCGCTCGCCGCCAGCGCGTCGACCGCCTCGGGCACGGGATCGGTGTGGAACCAGGTGACCTCGTCGGTCGCCGTGTTGGTCTCGGTGGGCGCGGGAGCCGCGGCCTCTGCGGAGCCGCTGTTGAGGTTGATCGCGGCGAACACGCCGCCGACGATCGCGGCCACCGCGACGACGCCGACGCCGATCGCGATGCCCTGCTTCTTGCTGATTGCCATGGTGCGGTTGTCTCTCTCTTGCGGTGATGCAGGTGGGGTCTGACGCGGCGCGTCAGGCCAGTACCTTGGCGAGGAACTCCCGCGTGCGCGGGTGCTCCGGGTGGGTGAGGACGACGTCGGGGGTGCCCTGCTCGACGATGACCCCGCCGTCGACGAACACGACACGATCGGCGACTTCGCGGGCGAAGCCGATCTCGTGCGTGACGATGATGAGCGTCGTTCCGCTGCGGGCGAGGCCGCGGATGACGTCGAGGACTTCGCCGACCAGCTCAGGATCGAGGGCGCTGGTGGGCTCGTCGAAGAGCAGCACCTTCGGGTTCAGCGCGAGCGCGCGGGCGATCGCGACCCGCTGCTGCTGGCCGCCGGAGAGCTGGCGCGGATAGTGCCCGGCCTTGTCGCTCAGGTCGACGCGCTCCAGGAGCGCGAGCGCCTGCTCGCGGGCCTCGTCTTTGGTGGCGAGCCCGAGGTCGATCGGCGCTTCGGTGATGTTCTCCAGCGCGGTCAGGTGCGGGAACAGGTTGAAGTTCTGGAACACGATGCCGATCTGCGTGCGGCGCTTGAGGATCTCCTTCTCGCGCAGCTCGTAGAGCTTGTCGCCGCGGCGCTCGTAGCCGATCAGCTGACCGTCGACGGTGACCGAGCCCCGGTCGACGGACTCGAGGTGGTTGATCGTGCGCAGGAGCGTGGACTTGCCCGAGCCGCTGGGACCGAGGATCGCCACGACCTCGCCGGGCTGGACCGTCAGATCGACACCCCGAAGCACCTCGACGCCGCTGTACGACTTGTGGACGTTGTGGATCTCGACGAGGCCCCTGGTGGTGGCGGTGGCGCTCGTGGCAGTGATCGTGCTCATCGGGTTTCCTCGTTCGCGTCGATTCCGGCATCCGGAGTCAGGTGAAGGGGACGGGATGCCGCGGCCCGCCGGCGGCGCCTTCGCGCTGCTGTCGTCACCGAGGCGAGCCCATTGCGCGCCGGACCAGCGGCGGAATCGCTGGAACGGGGTCGGCGGGAGCGTGCGGACGGAGCCGCGGGCGTAGTGGCGCTCGATGTAGTACTGCAGGACGCTCAGGATCGTGGTGATGAGCGTGTACCAGACCACCGCGACCAGCAGCAGCGGGATCACGCGGCTGTTGCGGTTGTAGATCACCTGCACGGCGTAGAACAGCTCGGGGATCGCGATGACGAACACGACCGATGCGCCCTTGACGAGACCGATCACCTCGTTGGTGGCGTTCGGGACGATCGAGCGCATGGCCTGCGGCAGGATGATGCGCAGGAGCCGCTTGCGGGCCGGGATGCCGAGGGCGGCGGCCGCCTCCTGCTGGCCCTGGTCGACGGAGATGAGGCCGCCGCGGATGATCTCCGCGGAGTAGGCGGCCTGGTGCAGCCCGAGCCCGAGGATCGCGGCGGCGAAGGCGCTGATCAGCTGGACGGTCGGGAACTCCACGATCCAGAAGTCGGTCGTGAACGGAGTGCCGAGCCCCAGGGTGGGGTAGAGGTAGCCGAGGTTGTACCAGACGATGATCTGCACGACGAGGGGCACCGAGCGGAAGAACCAGATGTAGGTCCAGGCGATCGAGTTCAGCAGCACCGACTTCGACAGCCGGCCGAGCGCGAGCACGGTGCCCAGGGTGAAGCCGACCGTTGCGGCGATCGCGGTCAGCGACAGCGTGTACCCGATCCCGATGAGCACGGGCGTCGAGAAGAAGTAGCTCGCGAAGACGTCCCACTCGTAGTTCGCGTTCGTGACCAGCGACCAGACGAACTGGGCGATCGCGAAGATGAGGATCGCGCTGAGCGTCCACCGGAACCAGTGGCGCGTGTGGACGACCTGCATGCTCCCCAGGTCGGCGCGCTCCGAGCCCACCGCCGGCGCGGTGAGTGGGGGTGGGTCGCTGACTGCGACGGGCGCCGTCGTGGTTGTCGTGCTCATGGGGTGGTGTCCTCTTCGCTTGGAGGGAGCCGCGATGACCGCGGATGCTCCGCAACGTTATGAACCGGCCACCCGGCGCGCGATCCGCGTCATCACATGGCGCAATGACCGTTCACGCGGCGTAACATGCGCGCGGAAAGCGGCCGCCGGGCATCGGAATGTGTCGGCATGCGTCGTGAATCGACGTCTCATCTCGCCCAGGTTGCGCCGTATGTCGTCCGTTGTGGGAGCGCGCCCACTCGCGGCGAGACACTCGTCCAGTGCCCCACCTGATCCACCCGAACGAACTCGCCGCAGAACTCTCCGCTGAGCGGCCGGTGCGCGTCCTGGACGTGCGCTGGCGCCTGGACACTCCGGAGGGCCGGCCCGCGTACGTCGCAGGCCATCTGCCCGGGGCGGTCTACGTCGATCTGGAGTCCGATCTGGCCGTCCGCGGCTACCCCGAGGGCGGACGCTACCCGCTGCCGTCGGTGGAGCGCCTCGAGGAGTCCGCGCGCGGCTGGGGGATCGACGACGGCGACCTCGTCGTCGCGTATGACGACAACGACGCCGTCGCGGCGGCGCGCGCGTGGTGGCTCCTGCGACGCCGGGGGGTCGACATCCGCGTCCTCGATGGCGGCATCCGGGCGTGGGTGGCTGCCGGACTGCCGCTGGAGGTCGGTGACCGGGTGTCCGAGCCCGGCACGGTGCGTCTGCTCGACATCGACCCAGGGGTCGCGACGATCGACGACGCCGCCCGTGCTCCGATCGACGGATACCTCATCGACGTCCGAGCCCCGGAGCACTATCGCGGGCTCACGCCCGGGCTCGATCCCGCCGCCGGCCACATTCCGGGCGCCGTCAACATCCCCACGGTGACGCACATCGCGCCGGACGGCACGCTCAAGTCCCCCGAGGCGATCCTCGTACACGGTCGAGGCGGCCGGGGTGGATGTCCACCGCGAGATCACGCTGTACTGCGGCGCGGGGATCGCGTCGACGCACTCGGCGCTCGCCTTCGCGCACGCCGGAGTCGAGACGCGCATCTACACGGGCTCCTGGAGTCACTGGTCGCGGTCGCGGGAGCGTCCGGTCGCCGTCGGGCGAACGCCCGCCGATGCCCTCGTGGGCTGGTAGCCGGGCGGGCGGGTCTCCCGACTCCTGCGCGCGGCGCGACGGATGGATGCTCGGCGCGACTAGCGTTGGGCACCAGGACCGCGATCCCGGGGGGGAACATGACCGATACCGAGCACGGCCACGAAGAGCCCGCTGGGGCGCCGCGTATCCCGCCGGACGGTGATGAAGTGGGGATGGGCCGCACCCGCGATCATGGTCGCCGCACCCGCTCCGGCGTTCGCGGCATCGCCTCCGCAGAACATCACGCTGAACGCCAACATCGGGATCTATCCCGAACAATGTGCAGGGCAACCCGCGGATGGGCTCGTTCCCCCAGGGCTTCGATCCCGCCGACGGGCACTACATCGAGGTCACGATCAGGACACTGCCCGGGGCGGGTATCGCGCTCGACAGCATCGGCGCCGCCCCGCCGACGATTCTGCGCGACCTGGCTGGTGATGTCGCTCTCCGCGACGCAGGTGGTGCTGCGCTGGCCCAACCCGATGACCGGCACCGGGCATGAACACCGGGACGTTCCTCTGGTACTGGCAGGGCACCGCGACCCGCAACAGGATCCTGGTGACGGGTGCGATCACGGGCACGGACGTCACCTTCGCCGAGGGCGTGCTCACCGGCCCCACGTTCCTCACGGGAATCATCCAGAATCCCGCGTAGCCCACGGCGGGCGCGAACCGGAGTGGGCGTTCGAGATCAGTCCGGGAGACCGATCACCCGGACATCTGCGTCCTCGTCAAAGGCAGCCAGCTGTGCGGACCGGTCGGTCACGACGACGAGTCGGCCGTCGCTCACCCAGCACCGCACCCACGCGTCACCCGCGGGGAGACGGTGCGAGTTCCTCCGCTGTCGCGGGCCGTCGATGGTGGGTGAGCGGCTTGAGCTGCGTCATCCAGGGCGCGATGCCTTCCAGGGTGCGGCGCTGGAGTGCGGGGATCTCTCCGGATGCCTCGGGGCCGACGTTCAGCAGCAGCCGTCCGCCACGCGAGACGATGTCGGCGTAGAGCTTCGCCAGTTCCCGGGCAGTGAGCGTCAGCTCCGCATCTTCGAGCTGGTTGTAGCCGAAGGAGAAGCCCAGACCGCGATTGTTCTCCCAGCCGATGCCGGCCTCATTCTGCGTGCCCGCCGAGTACTCACTGGTGCGATAGTCCCCGACATCCATCCCCCATCGGTCGTTCACGATCCCCTCGGGTACGACCTCCCGGTAATAGCGCAGGAGCTCCACGAGCGAACCATCCGCTTTGCCCGCGTCGGGCCAGTTGATGTCATTCCAGATCACGGAGGGCCGGTAGCGGTCGATGAGGTCTCGCACGTGCGCAGTGGCGTACCGCGCGTAGTCGTCATCCAAGGGCCGGTAATACGTCGGGGCCGGCCGGCTGCTCCAGTAGGACGGCGCGCGCCGACCCGCCAGGCGTCAGTCGGCCTTCGGGGCGCTCTTCGCCAGCGCGGTCACGACGGAGGCGGTGTCGGCCGCGACGGCGTCGTTGAACGCCTGCTCCGCGAAGGTCATCGCCTGCTCGACGGTCATGCCGGTGGACTCGCGCACCTCGCCGCGATAGGCGTCGCGCAGGGCCATCAGTCGTTCGAAGTAGAGCTTCCGCTCGTATCTGGTCATCTCGAGGTTCTCCCTGGATCCCGTCAGGGGGGATCTGATGACCAGAACGATGGGCCTAAGGCGGCGGCGAGCCATCGGGCGGGAGCCTTATTCCGATGCCCACGGGTATCCCCAATCGTGGTCGACCAACGTCCATGTCGAGGCGCGACTGACGTCGCGGCATAAGGCACTACCCTTCGCAGCACCGATCCACCGACAGCGCGAGACGGCGCCGAGACAGGGCCATGGTGGCAGTGCGCGAGTTCCTAGAGGGTTTCAACGCCGACGACGCCGTTCGTATGCAAACGGCCTGTACGGATGAGACCTCGATTATCGACGACTTTCCGCCGCACGAGTGGACGGGAAGCCGGGCGACGACACGTGGTATCTCGACATGTCAGGCATGGCATCGGGATACGGCATGGACGTGCCGCGAGAGGTCACCGTCTCAGGAGGACGGCGTACGTCGTGGTTCCTGTCGGCGTGCGATGGCTGCAGGAAGGGAAGCCGGTCGAGCGACCGGGCTTCCTGACGGCGGCGCTCCGCGAGGAGGGTGCGGTGGCGCATCCGCGAGACGGACCGGGACGTGAAGCAAAGGGAGTGCATCCATGGGGTCGAACGAGCCGGTGAGCTTCGAGGCCGACGTCAAGCCGCTGTTCCGCGAGCGTGACCAGCGATCGATGGCGTTCATGTTCGACCTGTCAGCCTTCGATGACGTCAGCGAGCATGCCGACGACATCCTCGAGCGCGTCCGCGACGGCAGCATGCCGTGCGACGGCGAGTGGACGCCGGCAGAGGTGGACCTCTTCGAGCGCTGGATCGCCGGCGGCAAGCGACCCTGAGGTCCGCGGCGATCGCGCGGGGAACGTGACAACGCCCGAGGACTCGCATCCTCGGGCGCTGACGGGGAGTGGTTCGTCGACGGTCGTCCTACTCGCCGGCGCTCTCGCGCTCGCCGGCCCGGAACTCGATGGCCGCGGGTCCGACGAGCGGGTCGGCCTGGGCGCTGGTCCCGACGCGCTCGCCGGCCCGGAACTCGATCGCCGCGGGTCCGACGAGCGGATCGGCCTGGGCGCTGGTCCCGACGCGCTCGCCGGCCCGGAACTCGATCGCCGCGGCTCCCGCGAGCGGATCGGCCTGGGTCGCTGCGCCGAGGGTGCCACGGGACTGGTCGACCAGCACCGCCGCGAGGAGCGCCGTGATGACGACGCCGGTCATGACGCCCGCCGCGAACTTCGCCCGGCCGGTCCGGGTCGCACTCGCATGGCCGATCTCGACTGCGCTGGTGGTGCTCTGTGCCAGGTCCATCACGATCCTCCGGTTCCGCCCCGCCGATGGTTCCGGCCCGGGAAGGCGGACCGTGCGGCGGGTGCTTCTGCCCCTCAGGCGTGAGAACCGACGGAACGACTGTGCGGCCCGATGTCACGACACCGGACCAACGATCCGGCGCCGACGCGCGTCGTTATGCTTCGAGGCCGCACGCAGCACCAAGGATCGGAGCGCGATGCACGAAGGGGCCCTGTTCGTCGGTCGCGACCGCGAGCTCGCGGAGATGCTCGAAGCGCTCGATGCATCCGGGTCCGGACGAGGTCGGGTCTTCCTGGTCGGCGGGGAGCCCGGCATCGGGAAGAGCCGCCTCGCGGACGAGCTCGCGACGCGTGCCCGAGCGAACGGGCACGAGGTGCTGTGGGGTCGCGGCTGGGATGGCGCCGGGGCACCCGCCTACTGGCCCTGGGTGCAGGCCCTGCGAGCCCACCTGCGCTCCGCGGACCCCGACGAGCTCCGACGACAGCTTGGATCGGGCGCACGGGACATCGCCCAGATGCTCCCGGAGCTGCGGGACCGCTACCCGGACCTTCCGGCTCCTGCCGAAGCGGAGTCGGCGTCGGCGCGCTTCCAGCTGTTCGACTCGACGGTTGCCTTCCTGCGCAATGCGGCCGCCGCGCACCCGCTGCTCGTCATCCTCGACGACCTCCACGCGGCCGACACGCCATCGATCCTGCTGCTCCGCTTCGTGGCGAGCCAGATGGCGGACATCCCGATGCTCCTGGTCGGGACCTATCGCGACGTCGTGCTGACCCCCGATCATCCGCTGACCGCTGCCGTCGCCGAGGTCGCCCGCGAGCCGATCACCCGGTCGTTGCTGCTGTCCGGCCTGCAGCCCGATGCGGTCGAGGCGATGATCCGCTCGAGCACGGAGTCCGTGCCGCACGATCACCTGGTTGCCGCGGTCTGGCGGGAGACGAACGGCAACCCGCTGTTCGTCGGCGAAGCCGTCCGGCTGCTCGCGGCCGAGGGGCGGCTCAACGACGTCGCCGACCTGCCGTCGTTGACGCTCGTGGTCCCGGCCGGGGTCCGGGCCGTCATCGCGCGCCGGATCGAGAACCTCAGCAAGGGCTGCGGCGACCTCCTCGGGCTTGGCGCCGCCCTTGGTCCCGAGTTCAGCCTGGTGGTCCTGCGCCGGATCGCCGACCTCGACGTCGACTCGGCGATGGATCTCGTCGACGAAGCCGTTCAGGCCGGGCTCCTCCTGCCGGTCGCCGGCGCGCACGGTCGCTACCGGTTCTCGCATGACCTCGTGCGTGAGACGCTCTACGGCGAGCTGTCTCCGAAACGCCGGGCACGTCTCCATCAACGCGTCGCCGAGGTCATCGAGGCGCTCTTCCCGACAGCCATCGACGCGCACCTGGCCGAGCTGGCGTTCCACTACGTCAAGGCGGTCGAAGGCGGCGGTGTCGCCACCGATGCCGGCGAGCCGATCGGACCGAGGGCGATCGACTATTCGCGACGCGCCGGCGACCAGGCGGCGCGCTCCCTCGCATACGAAGAGGCCGATCGCCTGTACCGCATGGCGCTCGCCGGGCTGGATCTGACCGACGAGACGGATGAGCGACCGCGCACGGAGATCCTGCTCGCACTCGGCGAGGTCCAGGCGCGCGCCGGCGACTTCGAGGGCGCCCGGGTCACCTTCCTCCTGGCCGCCGACGCCGCGCGCCGGACCGGGGTGGGCGAGCACCTGGCGCAAGCCGCCCTCGGGTACGGCGGCCGCCTGGCGTGGGCCCGGCCCGGCCGGGACACGCGGCTGATCCCGCTGCTCCAGGACGCGCTGGTGATGCTCGGCGGTGGCGACCGGCGCCTGCGGGTCTTCCTGCTCGGCCGGCTCGCGTGCGCGTGGCGGAGCTCCCCTGACCGACGCGATGACAGCGCGGCGCTCAGCCTCCAGGCACTGGAGATCGCTCGTGGGCTGGACGACCTGGCGACGCTGAGCTACGCCCTTGCCGCTCGCTATTGGGCCATCTGGTGGCCGGAGAACCCCGCGGAGCGCAATCCGATCGCAGCCGAGATGCTCGCCATCGTCGAGGCATTGGGCGACGGCGAACGGCTGGTCGACGCGCACCTGCTCCTGTTCATGGACTACAGCGAGGCCAGCCGGATGACCGAGGGCCGGCTCGCCGTCGACGCGGTCACCCGCATGGCCGAGGAGCTGCGCCAGCCGGCCCAACGGTGGCTCGGCGTCGCGCCCCGGTCGCTGCTGGCGCTACTCGACGGCGACTTCGCGCTCGCGGAGGAGCTCATCCCGAAGATGCTCGCCAGGCGCCTGATGCCGTCGGCGCGCGACGACGAGTCCGCCGGCCGGATGCAGCGGTTCCTGCTCCGGCGCGAGCAGGGTCGGGTCGGCGAGGAGCTGGAGACCGTCCGGGCGTCGGTCGACGAGTTCCCGTGGTATCCGCTCCACCGGGCGGCATTGGCCTGTCTCCTCGTCGACATCGGGCGTGACGTGGAGGCACGCGAGGTCTTCGAAGAGATGTCGCGAGACGAGTTCCGGATGTTCTATCGCGACAGTGAGTGGCTGTTCGGGATCTGCATCGCCGCCGAGGCGTGCGCGCTGCTGAATGACGTCGGAGCGGCTGCGACCCTCTATGGACAGCTCGAGCCGTATGCCGGGCGGCACGCGATCGGCCATGCGGAGGGGAGCGTCGCGGCCGTCGATCGCTACCTCGGCCTGCTTGCCGCGACCCTGGGTCGACTCGATGACGCCGAGCGACACCTGGCCGCCTCGGTCGAGCTGAACACGGCACTGGGTGCTCGACCATGGACTGCCCATGCGCAGCACGACCTCGCCGTGTTGCTGCGACGGCGTGGCGGCCAGGGGGATCCTGCTCGGGCCGATGCCCTGGACCGCGCCGCCCGCGAGACGGCGGTAGCGCTCGGGATGGCGCTCGCCGAGCGGATCGCCCCGGTCGCGGACGAGACGACGGTCCCGACCACGGCGCCAAGCCCGATCACCGTCGGCTCGATCGAGTCGGCGACGTTCCGCCGCGAGGGGGAGTACTGGACCCTCGAGTTCGGCGCCGACACGTTCCGCGTCCGGGATGCCAAGGGGATGCGCCACCTCGCACGCCTGCTCGAGTCGCCGGGTCGCGACGTCCACGCCCTCGAGCTCGCGCGGTTCGAGGCGCCGGTCACCGAGCAGCGCGGCGTCGTGGATCCGTCGATGACCGAC
Organism: uncultured Chloroflexia bacterium; assembly: GCA_963778025.1. Classification (GTDB taxonomy): domain Bacteria; phylum Chloroflexota; class Limnocylindria; order Limnocylindrales; family CSP1-4; genus CAVZTA01. Next base: position 14,517 of record CAVZTA010000014.1, read on the forward strand.
GTCGGCGGATCGGACGACGCCGGTCCGCTCCTCGACGCCGAGGCGAAGGCCGCCTACCGGGAGCGGCTCCGTGACCTGCAGCAGGAGCTGGCCCAGGCCGAGGAGTGGAACGATCCCGAGCGCGCGTCGCGCCTCCAGGACGAATCCGACGCGTTGACCCACGAGCTGGCCGCGGCCCTGGGGCTCGGGGGTCGCGACCGCGTCGCGTCGTCGGCGGCCGAGCGCGCCCGGATCAGCGTCACGAGGGCGATCCGCTCATCGCTGACCAGGATCGGCGAGCACAGCGACGGATTGAGCGCGCACCTCGAGGCCACCATCCACACCGGCACGTTCTGTTCCTACACGCCGGACCCGCGCGCACCCATCACCTGGCGGCTCTGATCGTGCCTGCTGCCCCGTCTGCCGACACGACGCGGATCGATCGCTGGCTGTGCGCCGTGCGCCTCGTGAAGACCCGTCCGCTCGCGACACGGTTGTGCGAGGCCGGCCATGTCGTCGTGAATGGATCGCCGGCGAAGGCGTCGACGAAGGTTCGGGCGGGCGATCGGGTGGAGGCGTTCATCGCCGAGCGCGAGCGCGTCGTCGAGGTCGTGCTGCCAATCGAGTCGCGCGTCGGGGCCGCCGTTGCGGCGACCTGCTACGTGGACCACAGCCCGCCCGTCGTGCCAGAGGTCGCGTCGGGGGTCACCCTCGTACGTGGAGAGGGCCGACCGAGCAAGCGCCTGCGCCGCGAGCTCGAGCGCCTGCGCAGGGCTGGCGGCAGCTGAGCGAGACGCGCGGGGCGATCTCGACGGCTCGGGAGGTCGTACGATCACGACCGTGAGCGCCAGCGGTGCCGGGAGCGAGCCGCCTGCAACGCCGACCGACGACATCGTCGAGCGCGCGGTTGCGGCCGCGCCGTGGATCGCGCTCCGCGCGGGCGTCGTGGTGCTCGCGCTCGTGCTCGGGGTCTGGTTCCTCTTCCAGGTGTCCTCGGTACTGCTGCTCGCATTCATCGCCGTGATCCTCGCGGCGGCGATCGCCGGTCCGGTCTCCTGGCTCGAGCATCGCGGCGTCCCGGGCGGCCTCGCCGTGCTGGCGATCTACCTCGTCGTGGCGTTGGTGCTCGGCCTCCTCCTGTTCCTCGTCGCCCCGCCGCTCCTGGAGCAGCTGACCCAGCTGCTGAACAGCCTGCCCGCCATGGCGACCTCCGTCCTCGACCAGCTCGAGAGCCTGACCGGAACCTTGGGCCTCCAGCCCGACCTGAGCGCCATGACCGGGACGGCCATCGACACCTTGCGCGGCGCGACGAGCGTCCTCGCGGGCGTCCCGCTGGGGCTCATGGGTGCGATCGGCGACGTGCTGATGATCCTCACCCTCGGCGCGTTCATCGTCCTCGAGCGTCGGCGGGCCCGGCGCTGGATCTCCAGGTTCCTCGCGCCGGACGACCGGGCGGTGTTCGTCCGGCTCGTGGACAAGGCGGCCCTTCGGCTGGCCGCCTACGTCGAGTCCCAGCTGCTGATCATGGCCGTCACCGGGATCGGGGCGACCGTCGGCCTGACGCTGATCGGCGTGCCGTTCGCGCTCGCCCTCGGAACCTTCGCGTTCCTCACCCAGATCATCCCCGTCGTGGGGCCGTTCATCGGGGGCGCCGCGATGATCATCGTGGCCTTCATGCAGTCCCCGGCACAGGGCCTCCTCACCCTGGTGCTCGTGATCGGGCTGCAGCAGCTCACGGGCAGCGTCCTGCTGCCGCTGGTGCAGGGCCGACTCATCGCCATCTCGCCCGTCGTGGCGATCCTCGCTGTCCTGGTCGGGGGCAGCCTTGCCGGCCCTATCGGGGCGATCGTCGCGGTGCCGGCCGTCGCGATCCTCAGCGTGATCATCGACGACATCGTCCTGCCGTGGCGGCGCGGCGAGATCCGGCGCGAGACGGAGGCGGAGACGCAGGCCCCCGAGGATGGCAAGGTCGCAACCGGGAAGCGACGTGCGGGTGGCGCCGGGTGATGTGCAGCCCATCGGCCTGGTGACGAACGGCGAGCGCGGTGCCTCCTCGGCCGCGTAGGCCCCGATATCCTCCTTCCGATGGGGACGACGGCGACGCGATCCGGACCGAAGACGCTCAAGGACGTGTGGACGATCTTCGATGGCCTGCCGCTGCTGTACCGCACCAACGCGAGCCCCGCGCCCGCCGGCTCGAGCACCGTCGTTCACATCCACGGCTTCGCGATCTCGGGGCGCTACCTGCTGCCGACGGCATCGCGCCTCGCGACCGAGTATTCGACGTACGTCCCCGACCTGCCGGGCTTCGGCCAGAGCCACCGTCCGCACCGTCCGCTGACGATCGACGAGCTTGGCGACGCCGTCGTCCGGTTCATGGACCAGCAGGGCATCGAACGGGCAGTCCTGCTCGGCAACTCGCTCGGGTGTCCCATCATCGCGTCGCTGCTCGACCAGCACCTCGATCGCATCGAGGCCATCGTCTTCGTCTCGCCCGCCGGCGGCCTGTACAACCTGCCGATCCGTCGAGGGATCGCGCAGATGGCGTTGGCCGCCCTGCGGGAGCCACCGCGGATGTTCCCGATCGCTTTGGCTGACTATGCCCGCTACGGGCTGATGCCCTCGATCCACCTGCTCAACTCGATGCTCCACTATCCGACCCTGCGGCGCCTCCGGGAGCTCGTCGTGCCAACGCTCGTCGTGATCGGCTCACGGGATCCGCTCGTCAGCGAGGCGGTCGTGAGCGAGCGCGCGATCGAGCTTCCGCATGTGACCGCCGCCGTGATCGACGGGGCGGCACACGCCATCAACTTCTCGCATCCGGACCAGCTCGCGAATGTCGTGCGCTGCTTCCTCGAGGGTCGCCCCGTCACGGCCGATGCGTCCGCCAAGGGCGGGGTCCGCGTCTTCCAGACGCCGGTCGAGTCCTAGATGTCCCCAGGAGCGCACGACGGTTCCGGACCGCAGCCGAAGAGCGCACGCCGCGGCCTGCCCGTGGTCAAGGAGGACGTCGGGACGGGGCCGCCCCTGATCCTGCTCCACGGCCTCGCTGGCTCCGCCCGCTGGTGGTCGCGCAACGTCCCCGCGCTCTCGCAGTCGTTCCGCGTCATCACCATCGATCTTCCCGGGTTCGGGGCCTCACCCCGCGGCCAGCGCCTGGCCCTCGAGGGGATCGTCGACCAGCTCGCCGGGACGATGGACGACCTCGGGATCGAACGGGCGAGCGTGATCGGACACTCGATGGGTGGGCTGATCGCCGGAGGCCTGGCGGCGGAGCGACCGGACCGGGTCGAGCGGCTGATCCTCGTCAACGCGGCCTTCCTGTCGCTGGCCAGGGGCAGCGTCCGATCGGTGACCGGTCCGGCGACGACGCTCCGGTGGACGGCGCCGAGCCTGCTGCCCGTGCTGGTCGCGGACGGCCTGCGCTCGGGCCCGGTGCGGCTCACCGATGCGTCGTTGCAGCTGCTGCGAGCCGATTGGCGCGAGAAGCTGCCGAGGATCGAGGCACCGACGCTCGTGATCTGGGGCGAGCACGACAGGATCTGCCCGCTCGCCATCGGGGAGCAGATCGCAGCCGCCGTGCCCGGGTCGCGGCTCGTCGTGGTGGAGGGAGCGGCGCACAACCCGATGTGGGAACGTTCGGACAGGTTCGACCGCGAGGTGCTGGACTTCCTGGCGCATCGCCCCTGAATGCCGGGCTCCCGGTACGGGCCACCGACGCCTGAGCCCGAACGGATCGGCATCGGCAGCGGCTTCTACGCCGCTGCGGCGCTCATCGCTTCTTGCCCCCGAAACCGGGCAGGGCTGCGGCCTGTTCCATCCACGACGCGAGCTGGCGTTCGTCGATGTCGTCGAGGGATGTGAGGTCCACGCCACGCGTGTCCTTGCCCATCCCGATCGGCGTCACCGGTGGTTGGGGCGTGAGTGACGTGCCGCGCCCGAAGGCGAGCTTGACGTGGCCGGCGAAGCCGCCGCACGAGAAGCACCAGCCGTCGCCGACGCCATACCACGCCATGCCCCACTTCACGGAGCGCTCGAGGGCCGGCAGGGTCCTGGCGGCCAGGGCATCGACGCGTTCGGCGATCGATCGCTGCGGCTGCGGCAGGCTGCTGATGTAGGCAAAGACCGGCTTGTCGCCGACCGCGGCCTTCGCGGGGCTTGCCCTGCCGGTCATGGCGGCCGGCAGGTTCGTCAGGACCTCGCTCTGCGCCGCTGCAGGTTTGGTGGGCTTGTCAGGCGATGTCATGGTCGAGGGCTCCTGGTGCAGGTCGCGGGATCAGTCGGAGGGCCGGGCCAGCCTGAACAGGTGGCGCTCCCCGGCGATCCCCTTCAGCTCGTGGGCTCCCGCATCTTCGAGGACGAGGCCGGAGCCATCGAGGAGGTCCTTCGTCGTCGACGAGACGACAACCTCGCCCGCGCCCGCGAACGACATCACGCGAGCGGCCGCGTGCACGGCCAGCCCGCGAGCATCGGGCCCGACGAACTCGACCTCGCCCGTGTGCACGCCGACGCGGATCGCGATCCCGAGCCGTTCCGCGGAGCGGGCCATCGCGACGCCGCAGCGAACGGCCCGCGTGGCGCCATCGAAGACGGCCAGGAACCCGTCGCCCGTCGTGGTGACCTCGCGTCCCCGGAAGACGTTGAGCTCCTCGCGCAGGAGGCGGTTGTGCGTGAACAGCAGCTCGCGCCACGCGGCATCGCCGATCCGCTCCAGCGTCGCGGTGGAGTCGACGATGTCCGTGAACAGGACGGTCGCGAGGACCCGCTCGCCGGGCCCCTCCGGCGGGACGCCGAACGACCTTGCGCTCGTCCACTCCACGGTCACCCACGGCTCGTCGCCGACGACCCAGGCGTCGTGGCCCGACGGGATCTCGTAGACCGACTCGGGGAGGATGTCCAGCTCCTGCCCGTCGTCGGTCACGACGTGCATGAGCCCGGAGATCGAGTACCCGAGGTGGTGGAGCTGGCAGGTCGAGGTGCCGGCGACATCGGGCATGTCCGTCGTCCATCGCCAGCCGGGCTGCGTAGGTCGCGCGACCCACCAGGGTCTCGTCGAGCCTGACCACCTCGGCACTGCCGTGCGCAAACGTCCGGAGCTCGTCGGGTGTCGCGAAGGGGCGCGATCGGAGGCGGGGCATCGACGCCATTCTGGACCAGGCGGAGGCCCCCAGCCCCTCGAGGACGGTCAGGAAGGCACGATCGCCTAGGCGGACAGATCGCCGGTCGAGCGCGGGGTGTCGCGTCGATAGCTGACCGGTCCGACCTGGCGGCGGCCCCACGCGACCCGCAGCAGGACCACGGCCCACATCCGGTACGGCACCCACGCCTCGGCGAGGCGGGCGACGTCGGCCGCGCCGGCGTCGGGGATCTCGTAGAGGTCGCGGACGACCTCGCGGCCGAGCTCGTCGGCATCGGGGATGCCGTCGGCCACGCCGCAGCCGCGGTAGTAGACGCCCTGGGCCGTGAACGGCCCGACGCCCGGAAGCTCCTGCAGTTGCGGCAACGCCGTTTCGGGCGGCAGCGTCCGCAGGACCTCCGTATCGAGTCGGCCGTCGAGCGCGGCCCGCGCGAGCCCGTGGAGGCGCTCGACCTTGGTCGGATTGAGGCCGCGCGCTTCACGCAGCTCGAGGAGCCGCTCCGGCCGCGGGAAGGCCGGAACGGCCGTGCCACCCACGGTCGGGCGGTCACCGAGGCGGTCTGCCAGGTCACGCTTGATCACGGCGGCCTGGCGGCGCGCGATCCGCTGGCCGATCACGAACGACGTCACGGCCTCGTACGCCGAGTAGAAGCACACGGGCCGCAGGTTGTCGAGCTCGCGCTGGGCGGCGCCCACGATCGGGTCCCGGGCACCGACTGCAGGCCAGCCGGCGCCGTCGTGATCGAGCGACAGCGAGCGGGCAGCCTGTTGGAGCGCCGCCGCGCGGATCTCGGGCGGGGCATCGGTGCGACCGCGGACGACCCCGTCGGCGTCCTGCCACAGCTCCAGCGCGGCACTCTGGTCCGTGCCCTCCACCGGGAATGCGAGCGTGATCGACTCCGCACCGACGCCCCCACCGCCGATCCCGGCGGGGAAGCCGTCGGCGAAGCCACGGGCGGCGGCAAGGCTGAAGGGGCCTCGGGGGACGATCTCGATCTCGGGCATCGACGGAGTATGACGGCGCCGGCGGGCAATCCACCCTCCTCGCGTCCCACGTTGGCGGCGCCGGCCTCGGCTGAGCCTCGGTCATCGTGCCGTCATCACGCGCTGGCAGGATGTGTCCATGACAGACACCCGGAACCCTGCCCCGAAGATCCAGAAGTCGGACGCCGAGTGGCGCGCCAACCTGACCCCGATCCAGTACCACGTCCTCCGCGAGAAGGGGACCGAGCGCGCGTTCACGGGCGACCTGTGGGACGAGCACGCGTCCGGCACCTACCGCTGTGCCGGCTGTGGCGCGGAGCTGTTCCGCTCCGAGACGAAGTTCGAGTCGGGCACCGGCTGGCCGAGCTTCTTCGCCCCGGCGGCCGACGACGCCGTGGCGACCGAGACCGACCGCTCGTGGCTGATGACGAGGACCGAGGCGATGTGCGCGTCCTGCGGCGGGCACCTCGGTCACGTGTTCGAGGACGGCCCGCGGCCGACCGGCCTGCGCTACTGCATGAACTCGGCGTCGCTGACCCTGGACCAGGACGACTCATCGCAGGTCGAG